>NZ_QOVK01000008.1 GCF_004104075.1 Leeuwenhoekiella polynyae
CGACGCGGAGCTGACAAGCCGGTTTTCGCCCTAAGGCGAAAAATTCCTAAGCGAGGGGCTCTTTTCTTTTGGTTCGTTTTCTTTGGAGAAGCAAAGAAAATGAACAGAACATGATTAGAAGTAAATCTTACTCAAATCTCCGATAGGAGATCGATCTACAACTAGAGAAACCTGATGTTTGCAGTGTATCAGTACGGAGTAAAAAAGAATTGAGATGTTCCTAAAAAACGTTGTAGTAAAAATGACTATATTTAAGAACCAAACGACATCGAGAAATATTAATACAACCACTATGAGCAACAATCCAAGGCGTAAATTTTTAAAACAAACCACTTTAGCCACTGCAGGACTGGGACTTTCCGGGTCCCTGTTAGCCAATCCGGTATCTTTTTTTGGTGCCAATGACCGTATGAATTTTGGCCTGATTGGCTGTAACGGGATGGGCTGGTCTAATATCCAGGCGCATTTAAAACTGCCTAACGTAAATTGTGTCGCCCTGGCCGATATCGATCAGCGGGTGCTCGACCGCCGGGCGGGAGAACTCCAAAAAATGACGGGTAAAGCCCCCAAATTATATACCGATTACCGTAAACTTTTAGAAAACAAAGATATTGATGCCGTGATCATCGGTACGCCCGATCACTGGCACTGTTTGAATATGGTAGATGCCGTACAGGCAGGCAAACACGTGTATGTAGAAAAACCCCTGGCCAACAGTATCGAAGAGTGTAACGTGATGCTCAAAGCCGCCAATGCTTCAGACCGCATGATCCAGGTGGGCCAGTGGCAGCGTAGCGGACAGCAGTATGCCGATGCGATTGACTATGTACAATCGGGTAAATTGGGACAAATACGTCTGGTAAAGTGCTGGGCCTATCAGGGGTGGATGAATCCGGTACCCGAAAAGCCAAACACGACGCCACCTCCCGGAGTGGATTATGCCATGTGGTTGGGCCCCGCGCCCGAACGCCCGTTTAATGAAAACCGCTTTCACTTCAACTTCAGATGGTTTTGGGATTATGCAGGCGGACTGATGACCGACTGGGGAGTGCACGAACTCGACATCGCTCTGTTTGCGATGGGTGCCAAAGCTCCTAAGTCTATTTTGGCTTCTGGCGGAAAGTTGGCGTATCCTGATGATGCTTCTGAAACGCCGGATACCTTACAAACCGTATATGAGTTTGACGGCTTCAACCTGTTGTGGGAACATGCTACCGGTATTGATGGCGGTCCTTACGGCCGTACTGAGGGCATCGCCTTTATCGGAAATAACGGTACGCTGGTAGTCAACCGGGGCGGCTGGGAAGTGATTCCGGAAGGAGAACGCAAAGACAACGAGTGGGTGACGAAGTTAGATCGCGTAGAACTGAGAAAACCGGAAGGCAATGCCCTGGATAATCACGCCAAAAGCTTTGTAACCGCCATACGTGACAACGATGCGTCTAAACTGGCGTGTGGCGTAGAAACCGGAAGTATTGCAGCGATCACTGCACATATGGGTAACATCGCCTACAAAACCGGAAACAAGATCTATTGGGATGCAGCAAGCGGTTCGTTTAACAATACCGAGGCCGATGCTTTGGTACAAGCACAGTACCACAACGGCTGGAAGTTACCAACAGTCTAAACAGGTTTAAAACAGCTAACGGCGAGCGCCTTTTACATCCATTTCCAGTAGGTAAACCCCTTGCTGGGCAGTGATAAAAAGCGTTCGCCTTTTCGTACCCCCAAAGGTTACATTGGCCGTCCAGTCTCTAGGAATAGCGATGTGTTCAAGTTGCGTTCCGGCTTTGTCGTAAACGGTCACCCCTTTACCGGTGAGGTACACATTGCCGCGACTGTCTAGCGTCATCCCGTCTGAACCTTGATCTGTAAACAGTTTTTTATTGATCAAATCCCCGTTGTCAGCAAGGTCAAAAACATAGGTTTTATCGGCACCAATATCAGCTACGTACAGGGTTTTGCCATCAGGAGTGCCTATGATACCGTTGGGTTTTACCAGATCGTCAGCAACGATACGCAGTTCCCCCTCAGGTGTTAGCGCATAGACCCGTTCCGCTTCAAGTTCTTTTTCCGTGCGGTCCCAGTAGTCACGCTGGTAATACGGATCGGTAAAATACAGGATGCCGTTGGGTGCGATCCAGATATCGTTAGGGCCGTTAAGACGTTTGTCTTCAAAAGAGGCTACCAAAACCTTCACGTCTTTATCGGGCGAAATGCTCCAGATTTCAGATTCATTATCGGCAGCGGCCAAAAGATTTCCGTTGGTATCAAAATAGAGTCCGTTGGCACGACCTGCAGGTTCCATAAATACCGAAAGAGTACCGTCTTGCGCATCCCATTTGTAAATACGGTCGTTGGGTTGGTCTGTAAAATACACATTGCCTGCAGCATCCGCAGCAGGTCCTTCGGTAAAACTGAAGGTGTCGGCCAGCAACTGCGGTTCTCTACCCGGTTTTACAAGTTGGTTTTGCGAAGCGCACGAACTCAGCAACACAGCAAGTACTGCAATTAAGGAAATTTTAACCATCGAAACGAATTTGTTTAAAGATAGTATAAACGGACTGTTTTCTGGGAGGCGGATCCATTTTCACCCGTTACCCATGGGTGTGTATCACGGTGGTTTATTAAGACAGGTGCTGTAGGAATGCTTTTTTATTATAAGGTTATCGATTGATAAACAAGGATATATAGCAAACTGATTTTGAGTGTTTCTTTCAAATAAGAAAAAAAATACAGGTTTATTTTATAGGTTTTAGTTACATTTAAAGGAACCTATTTATTTAATCCAATGACTTACGAAACTAAACGATGCCCATTTTGTGCTGAAGGTATAAATAGAGATGCCATTAAGTGTAAGCATTGTGGAGAGATGTTGTATGCAAATACGCAAGCAACACATACCGCTCAAAACCATACGGTTGTAATGCGGTACAGAAGATGGAGTCCGGGTGTTGCGGCGCTTCTTAGTTTTTTTATACCCGGAGTCGGTCAAATGTACAAAGGGGATGTGGGTACTGGTATAGCCTGGCTAATAGTTACGTATATAGGTTACTTTTTGTTGATAATCCCTGGACTGATTTTGCATCTGATATGCATTATTACCGCGGCTTCCGGAGACCCTTATAAATAGCAGGGCCTGCTTCCGGATGTATACAATTCTACTTGAGTTATACACCGGCGACCTGGCAAACCCATTACAAGAACGCAAAACCGCATATTTAAAATAACAGATGCTGTGGAGTGGTTGATGTCAACAGGTAAAGCTCAGTTTCAGATCTTGCTGGGGAACACGCCCTGATTCTAAAAAAAGAATCCTATTTTTAAGCCGCGAGAGACCAACCGCGATTTTAAATACGCTATTATGAAACGTTTACTGTGGTCCGTACTTACGGGCCTGGGTCTCTTTAGTTCGTGTTCTCAACCCGAACCGGTATCCAAACCCAACATTATTTTAGTATTTATAGACGATATGGGCTGGGGAGATTTTTCGTCCTTCGGCAATACCGATGCAGCCACTCCCAATATCGATCGGCTCGCTTCAGAAGGAATCAGTTTTGAGCAGTTCTATGTGAATTCGCCCATTTGTTCTCCATCCCGGGTAGCCATTAGCACCGGGACGTATCCGCAACGGTGGAATATCGATTCGTATTTAGATAACAGACGCGTAAATGAACAACGGGGTATGGCCAACTGGCTAAACCCGGAAGCACCGATGCTTGCACGCAGCCTGAAGGATGCCGGATACACTACCGGTCATTTTGGTAAGTGGCATATGGGCGGACAACGCGATGTAAAGGAAGCGCCACCAATTACCGATTACGGTTTTGATGAATCGCTAACCAATTTTGAAGGGATGGGAGCTAAACTGCTTCCGCTTACCAAAGACGAGACCGGGAAACTAGGCCGCATTTGGGAAGATGCTGTTAATCTGGGATCTCCGGTTACCTGGATGCAACGCTCGGAGATCACCACCGGTTTTGTAGATGCAGCGATACAGTTTATTGGAGAGAAAAGTAAAGCAGATATACCCTTCTATGTAAATGTCTGGCCAGACGATGTGCACAGTCCGTACTGGCCTCCATTTGAAGCATATGGAGTGGCTAAAGAGCAAGGTAAACGCGGACTCTACCTTGCGGTGTTGGAAGCGATGGATAAGCAATTGGGTAAACTCTTTGAGTATATTGAGGCAGACGAGAAGTTACGCGACAATACCCTGATCCTGATCTGCTCAGACAACGGTCCTGAATTGGGTGCCGGAAGCGCGGCGCATTTAAAAGGCTATAAAACCCATTTGTTCGAAGGCGGTATCCGTTCGTCGCTTGTCGTTTGGGGACCTGGCTTTATCAAAGAAGAAGCACAGGGAACCCGCAATGCCGCATCGGTGTTTTCAGCAATAGACCTAACGCCATCCTTGTTAACATTTACAGGAGCCCAAGCACCTGAAAACGTCAATTATGACGGTGAAAACCTAATAGAAACCCTCATAGGAAAAGCCAATCGATCCCGGCAAGCTCCTATTTTTTACAGCAGACCACCGGATCGAAAAAACTATTACGGCTTTAAAAACCTACCGGATTTGGCCGTGCGCGTGGGGGACTGGAAACTGCTTTGTGATTATGACGGCAGCCGCCCGCAGTTGTATAACCTCATCAAAGACCCTTCTGAAACCACAAATCGTGCTGCCGAACAACCCGAACGCACCGCAGCGCTAACGCAACAAGTACTGGCGTGGTATGAGAAAATGCCTTAACCGAATCCTCCTGATAGGCCGGTACTGGCGTTCTATTAGAATTTAGATTGTATATAATATTCAGAAGATTAAAACTATACCTATTCATACCCGAAGGATTAAACGAATGTCCTTCCCTCGGTTCAGAATAGGCGCAGGAAGCTCCGAAGGACAGGAGCGATAGCGACGCGGAGCTGACAAGCCGGTTTTCGCCCTAAGGCGAAAAATTCCTAAGCGAGGGGCTCTTTTCTTTTGGTTCGTTTTCTTTGGAGAAGCAAAGAAAATGAATGAAACATTAATGAAAGTAAGTATTACTCAAATCTCCGTTAGGAGATCAAACAACACATCATTAAAAGGTATAACCCCTATTCATCTTCCCTTCTTTTCCCTTTACAAAAGCAACAAAAGATTAAGGAACGCGTTAAAAAACATGTATACAAATTAGTAACGTAAAGCGATCAACTAAATAGCTGTCGTTTGCAAGATAAGAGTCTCCGGTTTACTTCAAAAATAGCCGGAATTGACCGATCTTTTGCGTCTTTAAAAATTAAACCAGTATGATAAAAAATGCACTAACCCTACTCGTATTCGCTTTTACACTAAGCGGTTTTGCACAAACGCAGGGTGAAATGAATAAGACAGCTTCTGCGTCTTTTCAGGAGGTAGATGACGAACTCAATAAAGTCTACCAGCAGATTTTAAAGGAATACAAGCAAGACCCTTTGTTCATTAAAAACTTACGGAAGACCCAACGCCTCTGGATTCAGTTTCGGGATGCCGAACTCGACATGAAATACCCGGCTTATGCGGATCATCATTATGGGAGTGTTCAACCGATGTGCAGCGCAACGTACTTAAAAAGCCTGACCCAGGAACGGATTGATAAATTAAAGATCTGGTTGCAAGGCATAGAAGAGGGCGATGTCTGTGCAGGATCGGTAAAAATGAAGTAAGGAGTGGACTCCACAGAAAGGCTTTCCAAATACTCTCGTTAGTGCAAGCGCTTGACGGTAGGTTTAAGGCTAACAAGAGATTTACAACCCTGATGCGATGCTGAAACCCCTTCAGTAGGATCTGTCGTAGTGTTTATAACGCTGATCAGGTGTAGACACTTTTTTAAAATGCTGCTTGACAAGGATTTGCAAATAAAGTATATTTACACCACAAAACGCTTTCGTTCGTCCAAAGCTGTGTCTTTACGATATGCTTTACATGAGCCCCGCCGCGCAGGCTCAAATTTTAACATCCCTTAAAACAATCTTAGAATACCATTCACTCAAGGTTCACCCGGGGTTCACCCGAGGTTTACCCGTGTTCCACCCGGGGATAAGGCTGGGTAAGAGCATAGTAACGTCAGGATCAAGCCTGCCCTAAGTATACTCTTACAGGTATACGATCTTCGGAAGTTACCGGAGTCGTTCCCTACGCTGCAAGCGTTTCAAATTTAACGAGAACCTCCTGATGGGCCACTACTGGCGTTTTATTAGAATTTAGATTGTATATAATATTCAGAAGATTAAAACTATACGTATTCATACCCAAAGGGTTAAACGAATGTCCTTCCCTCGGTTCAGAATAGGCGAAGGAAGCTCCGAAGGACAGGAGCGGTAGCGACGCGGAGCTGACAAGCCGGTTTTCGGCCTAAGGCGAAAAATTCCTAAGCGAGGGGCTCTTTTCTTTTGGTTCGTTTTCTTTGGAGAAGCAAAGAAAATGAACAAACATAATTAGAACTAGGCATTACTCAAATCTCTGATAAGAGATCAATCAACACCTCATTAGAAATCTAACTTCTAAGCGTGTTTCTGTTCTTTTGCCTTGATGCCAAAGAACCAATCCCGATAGCTATCGGGACTAGGCTTACATGAGCTTCTCTAAATTTTTTGCTCCCTCCGCTGCATGCGCTTAACTCGGGCGGCGCACCGCCCTCAGACAGAACCGCCTGCTACGCTACGCTCCCTGCAAATTTAACGAGAACCTCCTGATAGGCCGGTACTGGCGTTCTCTTAGACTTGAGACGGTAGAAGGTAGATACAAGAATAAAACTATACTTATTCATACCCGAAGGGTTAAACGAATTATTCTCCCTCGGTTCAGAATAGGCGTGAGGGCAGAGCGTTAAGGAAAGGTCTAGTAAACCTTTTTAGCGAATGAGCCAGGTGGCGCGTTGGCTTTGGAATGGACTACTTTATTTTAAGTAAAATTTACTCTTAGAAAAATTGCAATAAAGACGCGGAGCTGACAAGCCGGTTTTCGACCGTACAACGGCTTTGTAAAGCGAGTGCCTTATACCACAAGACTAAATCCAAGATTCAAGACAGTTCTTAAAAATTTAATCTCGATTATCGAGCGAAAAATTTCGAAGCGAGGGGCTCTTTTCTTTTCTGCATCCGACGACCGCAGGGAGAGGAATGCATTACTTGAGGTTAAGTATAAAAGCTCAAAGACGAAGGAGTTTCTCAAGCAAATCGACGACAGGAGATTCACGAGCTCCCGTTAAAATAGAAATCACGCGAGTAAAGAAAATGAACAGAACATGATTAGAAGAACATACTATCAAAATCGACGCTAGGAGATATACGAGTTCTCGTGAAATAAAAAAAACGCATTCCCAAAGAAACTCCTTTTAAAAAAGAGAATACCCCTTAACTCCCTCGTACTTTAACCATAGATTACCCATAGATCCTCCATTGTTTTACCATTTAACTCTAGTGTTTATGGAGGATGAATGGAGAAACAATGGACAAACTATGTATCAACCCCGAAGAAAACCCCTTGAATATTAGGACGTTAAAAGAATTAAAAGTACTTTAGAGTGTTGATAACCAGTTAAATACCAGAAACTATGGGACAGTTTATTGAAAATCAAATCGGCATGATAAGCGGAGCGGTAGGGCCGGTGGTGTTTGTAAAAGAAAGTAACGGCAAAACCATTTTACGGAGCAAACCCACACCCAGCAAGAAACCTATAAGTGCTAAACAACAACAAAACCGGAACAAGTTCGCGCTCATGAAACACTTCACCGGGTTGCTCTATCCCATTTTTAAGGAATGTTATACCGATTTCCTTGGGAAGGACAATGCGCGGGATGCGGTGCGCAGTTATTATATGGAGCAGGTGATCCAGACCGAGCAGGAAGCTTTGCGCATCGCCTATGAGAAGGTATTGATCAGTACGGGGCGGGTACGGGCATATATACCGGTGTCGCAGGCGCGCGATGCACAGCAGGTGGTGCTGCACTGGCAGGGAACCACCCAACAGCCTTTTGCCGAAGCCGGCGATCTGCTTAGCGTCTTGCTGTATGCTCCCGATACCGAAGACTTTGTGTTCTACAAGGCTTGCGCCACCCGGGTGGCAGCAACGCACACCCTCGAACTCCCCGAAGCCTTAAGCACACAGCCTTTAGAGGTCTATACCACCTTTAGCACTGCTGCCGAAACCGATTATGCCTACTCTACCTATTTGGGGAGGCTGGATTAGCAAAACAGGGGGTGTTTTTCCCCTTTTTTTAGTTTTAAATCAGGGGATTATGGAATTCCTTACTTTTTAGTGGAGGGGTTTTGGTAGTTTTAGTTCCTTATAAAATTATTATGAAAAGATATAGAAATTTAGGAGGAGATTCGAATGTATCAGAATTTGAAATAGGAGCTGATCATATTGTTGTAAAGTTTTCAGGAACTATTAGAACATATAGATATAGCTACTCAAGAGCAGGTCAAAATCATGTAGAGGCTATGAAAAAACTAGCCCAAAACGGAAGAGGTCTTAACAGTTATATAAATAGATACGTTAAGTTTAAGTATGATAAATAATTAATCTATGTTTTTAGAAAATATTATAGTAGTTAATTATAGAAGCTGCAAAAGTTTAGATATCCGATTTTCTGAAGATATACCTAATGTTTTTATTGGCCTAAATGATTCAGGAAAATCTTCAGTTTTGCAGGCAATAGACTTATTACTATCGCCTAGATCTAAATATAATTTTTATGGAGAGGGAAACCATAAGAGCGATTTGTCAAACTCTTTAGTATCTGAAGAAGAAGTGAGAGATATTTTACTAGGAAAAGATTTGCCATTATTTCCATTTAAAAAGGAGTCAACATTGATATTAGGAAAATTAAAATATCAAGAAGAGGAGGCAATTCTTTTTGAAGAATTAAATCTTTCAAATCATTTACAATGGTCTTTTGAATCTAACCATAATGAAGAATTTTGGTTAGCTAAAGAGTTTTACAACGGTAATACACAAACTTACCTGCTAACAAAGGAATATGAGTCATATTCATTATGGAATGAGAATCAAACAAACTTAAATAAGTTAATTAAGGAAAAATCTATCTCACCAACCGATATTGAGAATGAAAATGGAAAAGGCCGTTTTTCAAATATTGAAAAGTTAAGATCAATTTATGCTGCATTAGAATGTGAATTAGTTTGGACAGAATACAATTATTCTAAAAATGACAAAGAATTGTTTCCTTCTTTTAGCTTATTTGATTGGAATAGTTCTTTAGAAGAAATCATATCTACAGCGAATGCTATAATGCAAGAAGAAATAAATGCTCATTTAAAACCGGTACGAGAAACAGCCAATGACTCTGCAAAGGAGGCTGAAATTGTAATAAATAAGAAATTTGGAGAAATAAGTAAAATAATTAGTAAAGTTGCTAAGGATGTTGAAGGGATAAGTTCTAGAGTTTTTTTTGATGTAAAGGAAAAGATTTCAGACATAATGGTTACTAAGACTTATAGTGATGGTCCGATTCATTTGGAAAATCAAGGAGAGGGCTTAAAAAGACAAATATGGTTTTCATTAATAAAGGCTAAGGCCGATACTAGTCAAGACAGTCTGAATAAATTTATATGGGCTTTTGACGAACCTGAAACACATTTATATCCAGGTGCTCAGAGAGAATTTTTTGATATTTTAAATAAGCTATCAGAAGGAAATGTTCAAACTATAATTAGCACTCACTCTACAATTTTTATTGATAAGTCAAGTTTGAACACGATAAATAGTGTCAAACAAAAAAATGATGGATATACTGAGATTAACTATTGTAAGGATATTACTTCAATTTATTCATCATTAAATGTAAAAAATAGCGACTTTCTTTTTTATGATAAATTCTTAGTTGTTGAAGGTGATACCGAACAATATTTGATCCCTGGCTATTTCGGAGTAATGGTGCCAGCTGTTTCGGTCAAACAGTGCCACTTTAAAAGATACTGCAATTATATATAAAATTAATGTTACTCGTTCTTTAAAGCTCCTTTTCTTAGAGACTCTCCTTTTAGGTCAATGCGGTGTGATGAGTTTACAATCCTGTCCAGAATTGCATCTGCAATAGTCCCTTCCCCAATAATATCATACCAGGCGGATACGGGTATTTGTGAGGATATAATTGTGGAAGCTTTATTATACCGCTCATCGATGATATCCATCAAGGTTTCCCTTGCGTGATTATCAAAACTCTGCAGGCCAAAGTCATCGAGGATTAGAAGGTCTGCTTTGATGAGTTTTCCCAGCTCTTTAAGATAGGTACCATCCACTTTACTAAGTTTTAGTCTTTTAAAAAGTCTTGCGGTATTTGTGTATATGGTTTTGTATTCCATCATGCAGCCCTGATGCCCTAAAGCCTGAGCTAAATAGCTTTTACCTACTCCTGAGGCGCCAGTAAGAATGATGTTTTCTTTTCTGGTCATAAAATCCAGACTGCCTAATCGAGCAAACATATTCTTATCCAGATTCCGGTTCTGGGAGTAGTTTATGTCAGCCAGACTGGCCTGTTGTTTAAATCCCGCCTGTTTTAAAAGCCTTTCTATCTTACGGTTGTGTCGGTCTTCCCACTGGTGATCGGTCAATAATGCCAGGTATTCATCGGCAGTGATCCCGGCTATGCGGTTGTCTTTAAGATGCTGCAAGTGCAGCTGAGCCATAGCCCCTAGTCGCATTTCTTTTAATTTTTCAATAGTCTGATTGTTATTCATAGTTACTGTGTTTAAAGGTTAGATTACTGATAAGCTGAAGCACCGCGTATGTTATTGTGCTCCGGGATATGTGTTTTATTTTCTTCCAGATCCTGATAGAACAGGGAGCTCTTGTCCAGATTGTTTTTCAGGATGTTCTTGATGCGCTGATAGGTGGCTGCATCTGCTTGTAAAGCTCTTTTACAGGCGTTGTCCAGCCGCTGTGAGCCGTAGGATTTATGAAGCTGAATAAGTCCCATAGCGCGTTTATACCCTATTTCAGGATAATCTACCGCAGTGATTATTTTTTCGACACAATCCACCACGTGCTTCCCGTGCAAGGCTGCCTTCTTTTTAAAGAATTCAGGACTCCAGTCGCTATAGTATTTATGGGTGCTGCTCAGGTGTTCTTTGTTGGTGTTATAACTGCCTTTTGAGGGATTGCGCTGATGCAGGGCGATGCGTTGATAGTGGTAATACACTTCAACTAAAGAACGGGTATAATGCAAGGTGGTTTCCTTTCCTATGTAGCGATAGGGTACACTGTAATAGCTTTTATCTGGGGAGAAGTACACGTATCCTATTTTCTGGACCTTTGCCCTTCGGTAGCTTTTTAATTCATAAGTTGTATCTGGAAGGGGCTTCAAGTATTGTTGCTCCACCGATTGGAACAGTTCCTTGCGACTGGATTCCTTGCGGGAGAACAACAAGTTGTTGTAATGCTCCAGCTGCTTTTTTATCTCCCTGTTGAGCTCTTCTATAGAGAAGAAGTTCATCCTACGAATGGGGTAATAGATACGCTGATAGGCCAGGTTTACAGCATTCTCTACTAAAGCCTTGTCCTGTGGAGCGTAGCCCCGGGTGGGGTTGATCACACAGTTGTAATGCCGGGCAAAGTCTTTAAAACTGCGGTTGATCTCGGGCTCATACCTGCTGGCACGGTTAACGGCTGATTTTAGGTTGTCAGAGACAATAGCTTTAGGTACCCCGCCATAAAAATTTAAAGCGTTACGGCAACAGTTGATCAGATCATCGCGTTTCTGACTTTTGCAGGCTTCGACATAGGTGTAATGACTGTTGGGCAAAATAGCTACAAACACTTCGACAGGTACTAATTCTCCGGTTTGTTTGTCAATAATGTGAAGCTTTTTACCCGCAAAATCAATGAAGAGTTCCTTGCCGGGGTCGTGCTCAAGCTTCATCGAGCCTTTGATTTTAGCATATTTACGGCGGTAATGTTCCATAAACTGCGTATAGCCATACGGGTTTTTAGACTGGGAGACATACTCCTGATAATGATATAAAAAGGTAAACCCGGGATGGTTACGGGCTTGGTTAAGCTCCTTAAAATAGAGCATCAGCTCTTGATACCGGGAGTTGTCAATAGTGCTGTGGGAAGGAAAAAGTTTATCTAAGGTTGCATTATCAAGAGTCAGCAACTCTTTAAGAGCATAGTCACTAACGGTAAACAAACGCATATAGGTATTTACCGTATTGCGGGAGATCCCAAGGGTAACTCCAATTTTACGGTTACTGAACCCATCGAGGTGTAAGGATATTATCTGTTTTAAGTCCATTGGATCAAGTGTGTTGGCCATATCGCTTCGTTTTAAGCGACAAGGTATTATTTACTTGATCTTTTAAAGTGGCACAAAACAAACCGATACAACTGGCACAAATCGAACCGATACAGGCTTAACTAAAAACCCAAAAGTGGCACAATTCAAACCGAAATGCCTGGCACTAACCGACCGAAATCAGTGGCACAATTTGATCCGAGTTATCCACTCGATTATCGAGTAAATGTTTATAAGTCGTTTACAACTCTTTTGGCGTCATTCTTGAAGCGTCTTATATAATTGTAATTTTAGAAA
Source organism: Leeuwenhoekiella polynyae (assembly GCF_004104075.1). GTDB lineage: Bacteria > Bacteroidota > Bacteroidia > Flavobacteriales > Flavobacteriaceae > Leeuwenhoekiella > Leeuwenhoekiella polynyae. Next base: position 12,577 of record NZ_QOVK01000008.1, read on the forward strand.
ACTTCACGCTATGGAAACCCGAGATTCCCAATTAATCGCATTAAGACCTGAAATACCTTCTGCCCGTGTTAATGACATGATGAGTGCAGATGAGCAATTTCAGAACGGTACGCTCAGACCCGTGGTTAAACTGCAAAATGATCTGCTGGTAGAAGCTTTTCGCAATTACATTACCAAGCACAAAAATGTGTTTTACAATCTGACGATTGAACGCCGGATGGATTATATCGCCAATGCGATTCAAAAGGACATCAAGTTCAGAAACAGCTTAAAGGGGATGGTAATTGGCCAGTTCACAGTTGACGAATACCGCACGTATATTCAAAATTCGTCTGCGCTTAATAAACGGATGATGAATCTGGTGCGCGAACGTATTCAGAGTAATATCCAGTTGTTGGAAAAAGAAATGGCAGTATAGGTAGGTAAAAACTGTCTTAGGACGTATGAATGAGCACTCCTCCTAAGATAGCTAAAGCAAGTGCCCCATAGGTTACATATTTCCACTTTGTTGGGATCACATCACTTTTATAAACGCCGTACAGCCCTAGTGGCGGAACTAAAATCAATAAATAACCTACTATATATCTATTGTACCATTTTGGTTTGATCTCTTCCATAGTTCGATGTTAGAAGGTTCGTTTTTATTTAACCCTAAAGGTAGAAAAACAATACTTAAAACAGAATAAAGTATTGATTGTTAGTATTTTTTCTTAAATAAATACGTTTTATTAGAATTATGGGGTTGTGCAACGCTTACCGGTGCTAGCCACCGGTTTTTTCATTTGCTTTTACTTTAATGAAGTCAACCAACTTTATAAATTCATCTTGATCGTATTCAATTGGTCCTAAAATATCCATAGCAAATTTTTGTGTTTCTTCTTCGTCAAATTTGATAATTGCTTGAAAGGAATAGTTATCCATTTCATTCAAACGCTCTTGAATTGATTTTCCAATATGATTATCAAATTCATATTGGATTCCACCAATTCTAGATTCTTTATTATACTTATGATATTTTAGAATTTGGGATTCAAATTCATTCTTGATTTTCTCAAGAATAGAATTTCCAATTGGACTATTCGCAAATTGGTTAGATTCAAATAAACTGAGATTTTGGTATTTGATTTTATTTATCAGTTTGTTTATAAAAAGTAATTCAATTTTATCAAATTCAGTCATTCTGTTGTTTTTCAAAAAAGAAAACCGCTTAAAAGCAGCTTAGATGAATTAGTTTTATACAAATTATAGACTGGTGCAACGGCTACCGGTGTTATAAGCTTTTGTTTTAAATTAATTCATCATTTATCTTATTTGGTTCATAATTAAACAATCTATCAATTTCAGCTCTTTGATTAGTTGAATGTTGAATCTTATTAATCTTTATTCCTCTTTGTTTAATATTTGCTTCTTTCTCAAGGAGATTCTCGTTCAGCTGTTTTTCATAATCAAATTGATAAGTCTTGAATTTGATATAATTATAAATCCCAATTTTTTTATTGATTTTAATAGCATCCTTAATCCTAGAACGAACAACTTTTTTTAAATCTTCTAAATTATCGGCTTTCTTAACATCCCAATCATCTTTAACATAAACATCAATCTCGCGACCCCAAAATTCTTTAATATTATTCCTATAATTACTAAATTCTTCCACATTTGAATTTTTCATCTTGCTAACAAATTCGGAATACTTTTCAAACAAGAATAAATCTTGGATTTCAGACAATAGATAATGTGATTGAATGTTTTCAGTTAGTTTTATAAAAACATGGTTTAATGAAATTGGGAAATAATCGACAATATCTTTTTCTGCAAAATATTTTAATATAAAGACTAAATCTTTTTTATTCTTCCAATCTAAGTAGTCAATGCTACACTCCTTTAAATATTTCACAACAAGAGATTCAATGTCTGACCATTTAAAAAGTTGTATTAAGCATATAACAATATCCAATTCTAAAATGCCTGAATATGATTTTAAATCTCCAATTTTTCTTGTAAACAAGCTGAGAAGTTTTGTGTAGTTTTCAGACACAAATAAAACTTTCCTGTCTGCAGGTTGTTCTGTTGAAATCTTATTTTTGAATTGCTCAAAATAGCTAGCTGCTTCTAATACAACAAAATAAATATCAATATTGAGATTATAATAATAAACTAAGAAGTCTTCAACTGATGGATTAAGAAATCGATATTCAATACTATTGTATTTAGCATCAATAACTCTAGTGATAAATGCATCATGCAATTCCTTTGTCGTTTTTCTGAAAATATTACTCGCCTTCGTATAATTATTGAATTTTACTTCATAATCCAACCTGCTTTCAAAAGCATCTTTAAGTTGCTGTTCATTTACAACGTAATAACCTCTTAATGAAAATAGTGTTGCAAGTAATATTTTCCCCTCTTCTGAAGTCTGATTTTCATAAGATTTTTCCCAAATTTTTTCAGGATTTTCAAGGAAATTTGTAATAGTCACATCATATTGTTCGTTATCTTCAACTCTATCTATATCGGTAAAAAATTCAATTAAACGTGGATTGTAATTTCGATGTTTAATAATTTTCCAATAAAACTGATTCTGAAATATTACATTTTTATGCGGTTGTGTTAAGTCTGAAAAATAAAGATGATTATAGAGAATCTTAGCCTTATCTAAATCTGAATAATCTTGAATCTTTACCTCGTGCTGTGCAATATCAAGTTTTGAATTATTTAGCTTTTCTGACTTCTCTTTTGCTTGATTTAATATCGTTGTTCTGCAGGTTAGAATTAGTCTTTTCTTATTATCATTTTTAACTCTTTGAATGAAATTTGATATTGAAGCATCTAAATTTCTTGAACTGGTTAAGTCAAGAGTAATTGTGCCAAGAAAGTCATCAAACAAAAACACTTGTTGTTTATCTTCTAAATAAGATTCTTCAGCGTCCTCTATTGCTCTTACATATGTTAATTCAAAATCTTTAGCTAAGAGCTGATAAGTCAACATATCAGCTAATGTTGACTTTCCAATTCCAGGTGCCCCTGTAATCAATATAAAATTGCGTTTATTAAGAACTTTAACAGCATCATTATAAGTTTCATTCTGAACAAATATTTTTAGTTTGCTTTCAATTCTTGATTGGACAAACTCGGAACGACCTTTTATACCATTCTTAAGAATTCTTGTAAGAATTGTTGTACTAGAAAGCCATAACTTGTAATACTTTTCTTCTACATCTTTATAATCACTTATCAGTGTATTTAAACTTTCTTTACCATAAATGTCATTCGTTGAAAGGATAAAAGGGGAAAGAGTGCTTTTGATTGTTTCTTTCTCGTCTGGATTTAAAGGTAGGCTTGTTACAATAATATATTGTTTAGGCTTCAATTTCTCAATTTTTTCATATTCGCTATTTTTGAGAACTGATATTAAATTTGAAAATTTAGAACCTGCATAATGTTTAACTTGTACTACAATTTCATTCTCATCGCTTACAGTAGAATAGCGTAAATCAATACCTTTATCTTTTCCTGTTCTAAATGACTGTAATTCTATATTCAGCTTTCTAGATAATAAATCTCTAGCTAATTCTTCAAACTCCTTATCATTTAGTGTTGTAAAATTATAGTTTGTCATGTTGCTATTCTACAATTGCTTATAACGGCAGTCTGTCTCAAAACTACCTGTTTATTCCTTAAAAGTAGTTGAAGCGTGTTCGATATCCAATAAAATTTAAATAATAGTCAAAGAGTGACCTCTAGGCAATACAGTTTGCATATCCTTCTTCTAAGGGCCTTAGCAAGCCTTATAACACGTGATATCGAATGGTCAAGAGCAGTATTGAATGCTATCCCAAGGTTGATGAGCCTTTTCAGGTTGTAAGCCAGAACCATCAGTCCTAAGCCTGCAGATGTTGCCTGCATAACTCTGTTGGCTTATAGCGGGCAAACAGACAATCAACCGGTTCAGTCAATCGAGTGGATGGCTCCGCCATCAAATGACGGAGTGCACCCCTCACACCACCGTACATACGGATCTCGTATACGGCGGTTCGATAATGAAACTTTTTTTTTCTTGTAATATTCGGTCAAACTAACATACCCCTTGATCTTCAGCCGTTTTACGGTGATCGTTGTAAGAAGAATAGGACTTTGGGCCAATGCCCATCCCCCCATTCTAGTGCGGCTCCACGCATAGGCAAGGCCTTGGTCAATACCCAGTCGTATTAAATTTTTACGTTTACGTTCGGGTTTCTTCCAATGATGCCAAATGCAATACCGTAATCGGTTACGAAGCCATTCTTCCAGCTTTTTGAGTTTGGAGTAAATGGATGCCGGTCTAAAGTAATTTATCCAGCCTCGGATCAACATATTGATTCGTTGGATACGTTCTTCAAGACTTACCGGATTTGTCTTTTTGGTAAGGTATTTTAGCTTTGCTTTAAACTCCTTCCATTTAGACGGTTTGACTACAAGTTGATATTTACCTTTTTCGCCTTTCTTAGAGGTCGATACAAAACCAAAACCTAGTATTTGAAAGCCTAGAGGTCTACGGATACCACTCTTCTCCCGGTTTATGGGAAGTTGGAGCTTATCGCGCAGTAGCTTATAGATACTATTACCTACCCTTTTTGCGGCTTTCTCACTCTTAACGTAAATACTAAAGTCATCGGCATATCTTACATAACGGTGGCCACGTTTTTCCAATTCTTTATCCAGCTCGTTGAGTAGGATATTGGAAAGCAATGGGCTTAGAGGAGATCCTTGAGGAACTCCTTTTCTACGTTTTTGTAATTTACCGTCAATCAGTATTGGTGCCCTAAGAAAGGAACGCAATAGCCTCATCGTTGCTTTGCATTTCACCTTTTTGTAGATCAATTCCAGTAGAACATAATGTTCCACTTCATCAAAGAAACTTTTTAAATCAATATCCACTATGTTTTGATAGCCAGAATTGATATTTTCAAGGCTTTGAGCAATAGCTCCGTGAGCATTGCGCTTCGGTCTGAAACCATAACTGTGCTGTTGGAAATCCGGCTCAAACACAGGTTGCAGAACTTGCTGTAATGCTTGCTGAAATACCCTGTCCACAACTGTAGAAATGCCGAGTAGACGTTTCTTTCCGTTGCTCTTTGGTATTTCAACTCCCAGTATTGGAGCTACCTGATATCGTTCCATTTCTATCTGCTGGGCGTACTGTTTACCGTGAACTTTCAGAATGAATTTCAGTTCTGTTATTTGAACATCGTCTACTCCTGCCGCTCCTTTATTGCTGTACACTTGCCGATAGGCTGCGTTTAGGTTCGTTTTACTTATTACTTGTTTGATCATGAATACTCAAATCAATTCGCTGTCTCGCTTAATCAAAGGCTACTATCTTGCTAGAAAGAATGCTATCAGTAACACTAGATCGTTCCCCTGTTTATTAAAGACCATTATCGTTCAGTCCTTCCCCCATTGTGAGACCTGTGCAGTTTTCTGCACCTCGTTTCCCTTAGGTACTATGACCTTTGCTGACTTCTTCGCTATACCAGCACGTGGTTACGAAGACCTCCCCAGGTAAGAACATCTTCTTTCACTCGATCCCTGCCAGATCTACTATTTTGGTTTTCACTATAAGTGTTTAGGACATCACAATGGTGTGCTTGCTCATCCAACCTAATAGCCTCTTATCTGATTTCTGTTCGTCAGTACCGAGTTTTGTAGTTCCGCTTCCTTCAGTCCTATCCTTGCGAATAGCAACCTTGCGACTTACTAATGGTTCAAGGCACTACCCCTGCCCATAAGGGACTTGCACCCTCTAGATTAATAATATATCTTTCGATATAGTAAAGATGCCCATGCTGGGCACACACACGGTGTTCATGCTAGGCCGTACCGGCCGCACGAACACCTAGTTATTGCCAGTAGTTTTTAATTTTTATAGGAGACTAGTATTTCTCCGCAATAGGAATCGGTCATAACTGTTTTTGTGTTGATATGGTCGTATTCCATATCTTTTATCCAAGTTCCGTCTTCATTCTTATAAAGCGCGGTAAATCCAATTCCGCTACATCGTTTCTGTTTAAATATTGAAATTCTTGCATAAGTACCATTATCTGAAAAAATTGGTTTCGAAATTGAGTAGAATACTTGTTCCTCTATATGTCGGTTTTTATCTATCTTCCAAGCTTTAACAACTTCTTTCCATACTCTTTTTTTACCCCAATACCATCTTTTTCTCACATATAGAGTATTTGGTTTTTTATTTTTTACAATGGAATCATATTCGGTTTCCGGAGTGTTGTATTTAAGGAAATATACCTTCTTAATTGTTTCTGGACCTGAAATAGATTCGCCCTCAGTTAAATATCTAATATTTTCTAAATTGTAATCTCTCCAATCTATAGCTTGACCGTCTTCTCCTTGTGTTCGACTTTGTGGAGCAAGACAATAATAGTTGTAATTGCCGGGAGCCTCCAGTTTTATTATCTGATTTATAAATTCTTCTACTACAGTATTTTGACCAGATAGATTCCAGGTCAAAAAGATTAATATGAAAAGAAATATTTGTTTCATTCAAATTCGGACTAATGTCAAATTTAGTTTAGGATTGTCGATAAGTTGAATTTTTTAATTTATCAATTTTTGCCCACTTTTTCCTTACTTTTCTTTTGTCGTTAGCCCAAAAAATTAACAGATTTTCTTGTGTGGGGAATTACTGGCAACTTGTTATATCATAACAAATATAGTTGATTATCAAAGTTTTCGTCGGGATATCAACACTTTAAAGTTGTGTTTATAAAAATAACCATTTGTCTTAGACGTAATCCTCTAAATCTGTATAGTGCTTTCAGGGTTAAGAAAACAAAGTTTATAGCTATACTAGAATTACCCTTAATTTTAAAGCTAATTCAGCCCTAAAGTAGGGCAACTCCCAGGCAAAGGCATAGCAAAGCCTAGGATAGTGTATGAAGAGTGTATGAAAACCACTCTTGAAAAGTAAAAATTTAAGATTTCATTAACAATCTGGCGAGTCGCTCTGAGTGGTGGCGAGTTATCTTTGAAATTGATGATTAACTGCAACTGCAGCCTGACCTTTGTTTTATACGTTAAACAAGAAGTGCATCACATCGCCGTCTTTAACAATATAGTTCTTTCCTTCTACGCCCATTTTGCCGGCTTCTTTAACTTTAGCCTCACTACCAAATTTTACAAAATCTTCGTAACCTATAACCTCAGCACGAATAAATCCTTTTTCAAAATCGGTATGAATCACTCCGGCTGCCTGTGGTGCAGTAGACCCAATGTTAATCGTCCACGCACGAACTTCTTTAACACCTGCTGTAAAGTAGGTTTGTTGCTTTAATAATTTGTAAGCAGCACGAATGAGTTTTGCAGAACCCGGTTCATCAAGACCTATGTCCTGTAAAAACATCTGGCGCTCTTCGTAATCGTCCAGTTCATTGATATCTGCTTCAGTACCTACGGCAAGTACCAAAACTTCAGCATGCTCATCTTTAACCGCTTCACGTACCTTTTCAACATATTCGTTTCCGTTTACCGCTGCAGCTTCATCTACGTTACATACATACATTACGGGTTTATCGGTAATAAACTGTAACGGTTTTACATAATCAGCATAAGCATCTTCAGAAAACTCCAATGCGCGTATCGACTTCCCTTGCTCCAGACCTTCCTTGATTTGCATTAGCACGGTTTCTTCCTTCTGAGCGTCTTTGTTCCCCGTCCGGGAAGCTTTCTTTACTTTTTCCAGCTTCTTTTCAACCGTTTCCAAGTCTTTTAGCTGAAGCTCGATATCAATAGTTTCCTTATCACGCACCGGGTTTACACTGTTATCTACGTGTACGATGTTGTCGTTATCAAAACAACGCAAAACATGCAAAATAGCATCGGTCTCGCGTATGTTTGCCAAAAACTGATTCCCCAGCCCTTCTCCTTTACTCGCTCCCTTTACCAGCCCGGCGATATCCACAATATCAACGGTTGCAGGCTGTACCCGCTCAGGATTTACAAGCTCTTCCAGTTTTGAAAGTCGGGGATCGGGTACATTTACCACACCTACATTAGGCTCTATCGTACAAAACGGAAAGTTGGCACTTTGCGCTTTAGCATTTGATAAACAATTAAAAAGAGTTGATTTACCTACGTTAGGCAATCCTACAATACCTGCTTTCATGGCTTCAGAATTTTGAGGCGCAAATATAGGAAGCTTATCTAAAACAAAACACGTTAAAAGAAAAACATTATATACAGCAGATTCACACCATGTTTTACATAGAAAAGCCCGGTAAAAACCGGGCTTTTCTAATTTATAGTTGATCTGAAATTCTAGTTATGATGCATAAACGCTTGTTTTCCCAGAAGTTCTTCTTCAGTTTCTACGTGATCTTCATCAGGCACACAACAGTCTACAGGACATACAGCAGCACATTGAGGTTCCTCGTGAAAGCCCATACATTCCGTACATTTATCGGGTGCGATGTAATACACCTCATCGCTAATAGGCTCTTGAGTTTCTTCTGCATCAACTTCTTTTCCGTTAGGTAACACTACTTTACCCTCAAGATCAGTACCGTCAGAATAGCGCCAATCATCTGCTCCTTCATAAATAGCTGTGTTAGGGCATTCTGGTTCACAAGCCCCACAGTTAATGCATTCATCAGTTATTATAATTGCCATAGTATAATCGTTTTCTTATCCGTAATTTTGACGCTTCAAAGCGCATTTTAAAAGTATATAATAAATCCTACTAATTATATAGGCTTTAAAACTTTTAAGGTGTAAAATTAAGACCTGAGTATAACTCTACCAAACCATTTATGGATTTAAACCAAAGAATTACTGCATTCTCAAACCTCGGACAATTTTTAAAGGATTTTATGGCTAATGCCAAAAAAACCGATTTACAGTTAGACGATTTTGATAGTTTAAATGAAGAATTACGTGCTGTTATTGAAACCGCAAAACGGCAAAACGCCTGGTTCTCTACTGAAAATACACGACAAGCATTAACAAGTTGGTCCCAGAATCTTAATTCTGGATCGCTCAACACGTGGTTATCACCTTACCGCATATCTACAATCAAAGCTAAAGAAGTAGCCGTGATTATGGCGGGAAATCTGCCGCTAGTAGGGTTTCACGACTTTTTAAGTGTTTTGATCACCGGGCACAAGATCATCGCAAAATTATCTAGTGATGATCACGTATTGCTTCCGTTTCTGGCAAAAGTGTTGATACAGCTTGAACCACAATTTAAAGACTCAATCACTTTTACTCAGGAGCGCCTTCCTCAATTTGATGCGGTAATCGCAACCGGTAGCAACAATACTGCGCGTTATTTTGAATTCTATTTTAAGAACAAACCGAATATCATTCGCAAAAACCGCAATGCAGTGGCAGTTTTAACCGGTAACGAGACCCACGAACAGTTGGTGGCTTTAGGTGCTGATATTTTCAGTTATTTTGGGATGGGCTGCCGCAGTGTTTCTAAGCTTTTTGTTCCTCAAGACTATAGCTTTGATGCATTTTTTAAAGCGATGTTTGAGCATAAAGAAATTATCAATCATCATAAATATGCTAATAATTATGACTATAATAAGGCGGTATATTTGATGAGCCTTTTCCCTATTCTGGATAACGAATTTATGATCTTAAAAGAAGATGAGAACTTCTCCTCTCCTATTTCAGTCCTATTTTATGAGCGCTACGACACAAAGGCAAAACTCCAAATGTTTTTAAGGGATCGCAAAGCTGAAATTCAATGTGTTGTTGCAGACGGTTTTTCAGAAAATGAGATTCCTTTTGGACACGCGCAACAGCCAAAACTTAATGATTATGCAGACGGTGTAGATACTGTTGCGTTTTTATTAAAAATTAGTTAGAATTTATCAATAATTTATTGATTTATCAGACTCTATTGGCTCCCTTTTAAGCATCTTTGCATGGCTTTTTGACAACGCTATTTCAGCATTATATATAAGCGTGGAATCTTATGTATTCTGTTCTAAAAGCTGTAATTTTCCAACAGATTAAAATACCTTGAGGCAAGCCTGTCTGACGACAAAGGCAGGCCCACGAGGCATTCGTTAAAAATAAATTTTCTATTTCGAGGCAAGCTTCGGGGTATTAAACCCTTTGGCGATGCCAATAAAACCAAAATTAGCAGACCAAATATTCAATCCATGAAAAAACATAATTTCAGTGCCGGACCAAGTATTCTTCCACAGGAAGTACTTAAGCAGGCCTCTGACGCAGTATTAAATTTCAACAATCTTGATCTTTCTCTTCTAGAAATTTCACACCGTAGTAAAGATTTTGTTGACGTGATGGAAGAAGCACGTGAACTTGCTCTTGAACTTTTAGGTCTGGAAGGTAAAGGATATAAAGCCCTTTTTTTACAAGGTGGTGCCAGCCAGCAATTTGTGATGGCAGCTTATAACTTGCTTGAAAATAAAGCAGGTTATTTAAATACCGGCACCTGGAGTGATAAAGCTATTAAAGAAGCTAAAGTTTTTGGAGAAGTTGTAGAAGTTGCAAGTTCTAAAGACAAAAACTTCAACTATATACCTAAAGGTTTTGATATTCCTAAAGGTCTAGATTATTTACACCTTACTACAAACAACACCATTTTTGGTACTCAATTAAAAGAAATTCCGGTTACAGATGCGCCACTTATAGCAGATATGAGTAGTGATATTTTCTCCAGAGAATTAGACTTTTCAAAATTCAGCATCATCTATGCCGGGGCTCAAAAAAATATGGGCCCTGCCGGTACTACACTGGTTGTAGTAAAAGAAGATATTTTAGGTAAGGTAACACGCCAGATCCCAAATATCTTAAGCTACGAGCAACACATCTCAAAGGGAAGTATGTATAATACGCCTCCTGTTTTTGCTGTTTACACCTCTTTATTAACCTTACGCTGGTTAAAAGCAAAAGGTGGTATTAGTGGAGCTGCAGAAGAAAACGAGAAAAAAGCGACGCTTATTTATTCTGAGATAGACCTTAACCCACTATTCACCGGTTTTGCAGCTCAGGAAGATCGTTCTACTATGAACGCTACGTTTAACTTAACCGAAGACAACCTGAAAGAAACCTTTGATACAATGATTAAAGAGGCAGGTATTAGCGGCGTCAATGGTCACCGTAGTGTAGGGGGGTATCGTGCTTCTATGTACAACGCACTTCCTTTACACAGTGTTGGTGTTTTAGTTGACGTAATGAGCGAATTAGAGCGTAAAGCTTAACAAACCAAAATAAAACTCTAAAATTTAAAACATGAAAGTTTTAGCAAATGATGGTATTTCTCAATCTGGTGTTGATGCTTTAGAAGCAGCCGGTTTTGAAGTAATTACTACAAAAGTTGCCCAGGAGCAGCTGGAGACGTATATAAACGAAAATAACGTTGACGCCCTTTTAGTACGTAGTGCTACAAAAGTGCGTAAAGACCTTATTGATGCTTGCCCAAATCTTAAATTAATAGGTCGTGGCGGTGTTGGTATGGATAATATTGATGTTCAGTATGCAAAAGATAAAGGGCTTAGCGTGATCAATACGCCTGCCTCTTCTTCTGCTTCAGTAGCAGAATTGGTTTTTGCGCATCTGTATGGTGGTGTGCGTTTTTTATATGACGCTAACCGCAATATGCCCTTAGAAGGTGAAGCTAAATTTGGCGCGCTTAAGAAAGCATATGCTAAAGGTGTTGAGCTCCGCGGAAAAACGTTAGGTGTGATTGGTTTTGGCCGTATTGGTCAGGCTACCGCTAAAGTTGCATTGGGTGCAGGTATGAAAGTGATCTATTCTGATCCTTATATGGAAAAAGCTGAGGTTAAAGTTGATTTCTTTGACGGTCAGGAAGTTTCTTTCAAATTTGAAAGCAAGTCCAAAGACGAAGTTTTACAGGAAGCTGATTTCATCACATTACACGTTCCTGCTCAGAAGGAGTATGTAATAGGTAAGCCTGAATTAGAAAAGATGAAAAACGGTGCTGCTCTTGTAAATGCTGCTCGTGGTGGTGTTGTAGATGAGATTGCATTGATTGATGCGTTAGATTCTGGTAAACTAGCTTTTGCTGCGCTTGACGTATTTGAAAGCGAACCAAAACCTGAAATTAAAATTCTTATGCATGCTAAGATTTCTTTATCTCCGCACATTGGTGCTGCGACTAACGAGGCTCAGGACCGCATTGGTATTGAACTAGCAGATCAGATCTCTTCAATCTTAAAAGGTTAAGAATCCATTTACAAAATCAAAAGCCGAATATTTTATTCGGCTTTTTTTATACCCAAAAGTTAAAGATTTTAAAACCAGTGTGTATCTTTAGAGTGCAAACTCAAAACCAACAAAAATGGCAGGATTATTAGATCTATTAAATAGTGACCTAGGAAAACAATTAATCAGTGGTGCAAGTGCGCAGACTGGAGCTTCAGAAAGTAAAACTGCAGATGTCTTGAGTATGGCAATGCCCCTTTTACTTGGGGCGATGAAAAAAAATGCATCAAGCCCTGAAGGCGCTTCAGGATTAATGGGTGCTTTATCTGGAAAACACGATGGAGGTATTTTAGATAATTTAGGGAGTCTTCTTGGAGGTGGAAGCGTAGACCAAAGCGTAATCCATGACGGTGCCGGAATATTAAGTCACGTTTTAGGCGGAAAACAACCGGTTGTTGAAAATACCTTGAGTCAAAAAACAGGTTTAGATGCGGGTACAATTGCTCAAATTCTAAAAATTGCTGCTCCGGTTCTTTTAGGAATTATAGGAAAACAGACTAAAGAAAATGGGATTAATGATTCTGATGGATTAACCGGAATCTTAGGAAGTATGCTTGGAGGTCAGCCTAAAGAAAACCAAAGCCTAATCGAAAGTCTTATTGATGCTGATGGGGATGGGAGCGTTCTGGACGATGTCGCTGACATGGTATTAGGATCCAACAAAAAGAAAGGCGGCCTGGGCGGTATGCTGGGCGGACTTTTTGGAAAGTAAACGACTTCGGGGCAAGCCTGTATGCCGACAAAGGCAGGCCCACGAGGCATTCGTTAAAAACAAATTTTCAATTTTGCGGCAAGCCTCGGAGTACTAAACCCTTTGGTAGTGCCAATAAATAAGATGTGGCAGAAGTTTTGTAGCTTTAAATGAAAAGATATTATGAAAACAATTATATACTTCCTCTTTGCGCTGGCATTGGTTTACGGTTGTGCAAGTACACAAAACGATAAACCAATGACACAAACAGCCCCAACTGCTACTGATAACGACACCGTACGGATTGCTAACGACAGTCTTGAATATGAGATTATCATTATAGAGCCCGGCTTCAACACCTTTCTCAATTCTATAGCACGACCAGAAGGATATTATTCACAATCTTATCTTGAAAATAAAAACCAGTTTCTGGTAATCGAATACAACCAGCGGGTACAACAACCTTTCCGTTTTGATCCCAATCTCTATCCGCAGCAAATTGATTACAACAGCCAGATTGACTATGGCTATGAAGTAAATTATAAACTCTACAATTACTTTGTGTATTTCAGCCGGCAGTACAATCAGCGGTTTGGAGTTCCCACACGCATTTAGACAAGGCTATTCGAAGACAGAATAGTATATTTGGCCTGTGAAAAACTTTAAAGACAACTGGGAGATCACCCGGAACTGGCAACTCATTTACCCGATATTAGGAGTGCTATTAGCTTTAGGTTGCGGGTACTTAATTGCTGCTAGACTCGATTTCTTTTTTGAATCGGATACAATGCTGCATACAAGCTACTTAGTTGCGCTAACAATTCTTATTACCTATCTGATACTCAAAATCAGCTTATTGTGTTTTAAAAAACTAAAGAATCGATGGATTTTAGAATACCGCTGGCAATTTATAGCAGTGTTTATGGTTTTTGCAATTACCGGTTCTACTGCGGGCAGAATATCAAGCCCTGTGATGAATGCAATTGGTCTCGGTGGTGATTCAATTTCAGGATGGGTCTATTGGCCACTACGTATCCTTATAATCTTTCCTATTTATCAGGTTCTACTACTTGTTGTTGCCTGGATTTTTGGACAATATAAATTCTTCTATGCTTTTGAAAAGAAAATGCTTTCCAGAATGGGATTGGGTTTTCTGTTTACACGATAATCCATAGTTTACTTCTGAGGTTGCTTCTCCGGTTCATGGAATAAATCTAAAAAAGCCTGACCTAAAAATTCAACAATGACTCCGGCAGTTAAGCCTTCATAACCGGTATGATTAATGGCGATATCTGCAGCTCTCCCGTGAATGAATGAACCAAAAATAGCAGCCGTTAACGGATCATAGCCCTGAGCAACTAAACCTGTAAGTACTCCAGTAAGCACATCGCCACTTCCGCCTGTAGCCATACCCGGATTCCCACTAGTATTCACATAGTAATTTCCTTCAAAAACCACGATGGTATGAGCATCTTTACAAACCAGAATACAATCGTATTTAGCTGAGAAGGCTTCTGCTTTTTCGAGTTTTTCAAAATCATCCTTCCACTCCCCGATCAAACGCTCTAATTCTTTAGGATGCGGAGTCAGTATAGAGTATTTAGGTAATAGATCAAGTAAAGCTTTGTTTTCCGAAAGCATATTCAACGCATCAGCATCCAAAACAAGCGGTGTTTTATTTACCTTTAAAAATTCTTCAAATGCCTTTTGAGTAGATTTATGCGTACCTAAGCCCGGCCCTATTCCGATTACATCAGGTTCTATGTCAAACTGTATTTCTTCAATAAAATCCCCGGTATGTCGATCAGTAACCACCATAACTTCAGGGATAGAAGTCTGTAAAATAGGCAAACCTTGTCTGGTACTATATGCGGTTACAAGACCAGCACCAGAACTTAAACAGGCCTTATTACTCAAGACTGCTGCACCCATCTTTCCATAACTCCCGGCAATTAGCAACGCATGACCATACGTCCCTTTATGACTGAACTTTTGACGCGGACGGTACATTTGCTGGGCTTCCGTTTTTCCTATAAGTTGGGCTTTAGTCTTTACGGAATTCAAATAATTGCGATCTAAACCAATATCTAAAACTTCCCAGTTATTGATGTATTTTCCGCTCTGCGGAAGAAAAAACGCCAGTTTAGGTGTTTGAAAGGTAAGCACTACCGTTGCTCGAACAACTTCAGAATCTGGAATGATCTGATCAATTGCCATCCCTGAAGGAATATCTATCGCCAAAGTATATGCGCTGCTTTCATTAATCAACCTAAATAATTGCTGAACCCAGACAGCTGCAGGACGATTGAGACCGATTCCAAAAATACAGTCCACTACTAAATCCTCTGGAGCAATCTCTGGAAAATCAGCTACAGACTTTAGTACCTCTGGCCATTTTGTAGTTTTCTTTTTGAGTTCTTCAAGCGCATTTAAAAAATCTTCGCTTCGGTTCTCACTATAATTCACAATATAGGTCTTAACCGAATACCCGTTCTCCACAAGATTGCGCGCAATAACAAGGCCATCACCGCCGTTGTTCCCTATTCCACAAAAGATTTTGATTTGCACCGGTTGTCCTTGCAAGCGTTGGTGTATGTACTGAAATGCATAACCGCCGGCACGCTCCATCAAATTAAATGACGGGATAGCTTCTGCCTGTTCGGTAGCTTTATCAGCTGCGTAAATTTGATCTTTGCTAAGAATTTTCATAAGGAAATGTCTGTTAATTAGATAATTCGTAAGGAAAAGCGAGATAAACGTGTTTAATTAGTGAATTTTCGGTAAAACAAGATATCCATGATAATTCCTTAAAAATGCCCGGTCAGGCTTGTGCTTAAGTGTAAAAATAATACTTTTGAATGCAACAGTTTCAAGCAATGAAAGCAAATACGAACATCTTTTTATCTCCCATTACGACTACTCGTATCGTGATCGCTTTCATTAGTATTACCCCTTTGGGGTATTGTATAAACATATAACTTCGCAACTGCTCGTGTTTACACGAAAACAACTCATTTTTAAATCATTTCAAACACAAAAGCCATGCGTGTTTTAAAATTTGGCGGTACTTCTGTAGGAAGTGTTGCAAACATAAATCAAGTCATCAATATCGTCGCTAAAGGCGCCGAAAAACAAAAAATAACTGTAGTCGTTTCTGCCTTGGGTGGAGTTACAGATTTATTGATGCAAAGCGGTATTCTTGCCAGTACAAAAGAAGATTATACTTCAGTTTTTGAAGAATTAGAGTCTAAACACCTTGAATTTATTAAGGAACTTGTTCCTAATGATCAAGAAGCTATTGCTGATATAGAAGGTTTATTAAATGACTTGAAATCCCTGTTACAGGGTATTTATCTCATCAATGAACTTTCGCCAAAAACGATAGATAAATTGCTAGCTTTCGGTGAAATTTTATCATCCTCAATTATTGCGCGAGCGATGTACGCCAAAGGTCTTGATGCTGCAAGAAAAGACAGTCGTGACCTGATCACTACAAATGATAAACATACCAAAGCTGGTGTGAATTATAAAGTAACTAACAGTCAGCTGGAATACTACTTTGCTAAAGCAAAACAACAGATCACTGTATTACCCGGTTTTATTGCCAGTTCTGCAAGTGGAGAAACCACAACTTTAGGTCGGGGCGGTTCAGATTTTACCGCAGCAATCGTTGCGGCGGCTCTAGAAGTGGAACAAGTAGAAATCTATACCGATGTTAGTGGTATGTACACTGCTAACCCTAAAATTGTAAAACAAGCTAAACCTATAGATAACATCTCCTATCACGAAGCGATGGAGTTGTCGCATTTTGGTGCGAAAGTTTTATACCCACCAACCATTGTACCGGTGATGAGTAAAAACATCCCGATTCGTATTAAAAATACCTTGAAACCGGAAGACAAAGGAACACTCATCCAAAATCAAGAAGGAAAAAGTGATAATCCTATAAAAGGGTTGAGTAACATCAACAATATCGCCCTACTTACTTTAGAAGGCGGGGGTATGGTAGGTATACCCGGTATCAGCAAACGCTTATTTGAAACCCTAAGCAATCAGGGAATCAACATCATCCTGATCACTCAGGCATCTAGCGAACACAGTATTTGCTTAGGTGTGATGGAAGAAGATGCCGGTCGTGCTAAAAATGCGATTGATGAGGAATTTGAGTACGAGATTTCTTTGAACAAGATTGATCCACTTACTTTAGAAATTGGTCTAAGCATCATCGCTCTGGTAGGCGACCAGATGAAAAGCCACCAGGGTACCAGCGGTAAAATGTTTAGCACCCTAGGTAAAAACAACGTAAACATACGCGCTATCGCTCAGGGAGCAAGCGAGAAGAACATTTCTGCGGTTATCGCTCAAAAAGACGTTAAAAAGGCGCTAAATAGCCTTCACGAGCGTTTCTTTGAAGCACAACGCAAACAATTAAACCTATTCATTACCGGGGTTGGTAATGTAGGTGAAAAATTACTGAATCAGATACAGCAGCAACAGGACTACCTGAAGAAAAACCTAAACATCAATATGCGTGTTTTAGGATTGAGCAACTCGCGTAAAATGCACATGGATGAAAACGGTATTGACCTCAACAATTGGAAAGAAGCATTAGAAGGCGGTGAGCCCGCAACTCTTGATGGCTTTCACGAGGCAGTAGTGAATCAAAACCAACGGAACAGTATTTTTGTAGACATTACTGCAAATGCAGACGTTGCCGATATGTACGGCAAATACCTCAAGCAAAGTGTTGCCGTAGTTGCGTGTAATAAAATCGCTGCCTCTTCAGACTTTGAAAAATACAGCGAATTGAAGCGCTTGAGTAAAGCCTACAATGCGCCCTTATTATTTGAAACCAATGTAGGTGCAGGCTTACCGATAATCGACACCTTGAATAATCTAATCGCCTCCGGAGACCGCGTAAATCGTATTCAGGCGGTCCTTTCGGGAAGTTTAAATTTTGTATTCAACAATTTTAAATCAGGCGAAAGCTTTCACGATGTGGTTCAGGCTGCAAAAGCAGAAGGTTTTACAGAACCCGATCCGCGTATTGACTTAAGCGGAGTTGATGTAGCGCGTAAGATTTTAATCTTGGCACGTGAAAGCGGCTTAAAAATCAATTTAGAAGATATTAAAAACGAGCCCTTCTTAACTGAAAAGAACCTCAACAGTGATGATGTTCCGCATTTCTTTGAAACGCTTAAAGAAGATGCTGCGCATTTTGAAAAACTGGTTGCTGATGCAGAAGCAAAAAAGCACCGCCTCAAATATGTTGCACAATTAGATAACGGTAAAGCAAGCGTAGGATTACAAAGTGTTCCCGAAGGGCATCCTTTTTATGAATTAAAAGGATCAGACAACATCGTCTTGTTCTTTACAGATCGGTACCCGGAACAGCCTATGCAGATTAAAGGTGCTGGTGCAGGTGGTGATGTTACCGCTTCAGGTCTTTTTGCTGACATCATCAGAACAGCAACATTTTAAAACCTGAACAGATGAACGAAATACGGGTTTTTTCACCAGCGACGGTAGCCAATGTAAACTGTGGGTTTGATGTGTTGGGCTTTGCACTTGACGGTCTTGGTGACGAGATGGTCATTCGTAAAGTTGCCGAAAAAGGCATTAAGATCACAAAAATCACCGGTGCAGAATTGCCCTATGAGGCAAAAGAAAATGTAGTTGGCGTTGCCGGTTTGGCTATGGTCGAAGCATTGAATCTTGATTTCGGATTCGAGATTGAGATCCATAAGAAGATTCGTTTAGGAAGTGGTGTGGGAAGCAGTGCTGCAAGTGCTGCCGGAATCGTTTACGGCATCAATCAGTTTTTAGAAACGCCGTTGACTAATTTGGAGCTTACCGCTTTTGGGATGAAAGGGGAAGCAGTTGCCAGCGGAAATGAGCACGCAGATAATGTTGCTCCGTGCCTTTACGGAGGCTTCACATTGATCACCGGATACGAGCCTTTAAAGATCGTTTCACTTCCGGTTCCTGAAGCGTTATATGTGACGGTAATTCACCCACACATTACAATAAAAACAAAAGAAGCCCGGGAAATTCTACCGGCAGATGTTTCACTTAAAAATGCTATTAAACAGACTGGAAATCTGGCTGGTTTAATCGCAGGATTATACGAATCAGATTACGACTTAATCGCATCAAGTACGCAAGACGTTCTGGTAGAACCCTATCGTAAAAACCTGATCCCGGATTTTGATTTCTATAAGCAAACCGCATTAGAAAATGGTGGTTTAGCGTTCGGAATTAGCGGCTCTGGACCTTCAATGTTCACACTAAGTAAAGGCTTACAAAATGCTGGTTCAGTTGAATTTGCGTTAAAAAAATCTTTAAAAGAAAAAAATATGCTCAGCGACAGTTACATATCTCCTGTCTCTAAGCACGGAAATAGAATTTTAGAACAAAACTAATTGGTAAAATTGTCTGATTCGGAAATATTCCTAGCTGTAGGAAAAGTGATTTTTCAGCATAATTACCCAAACGAATACCTAGAAAAAATGAACTATTACAGTTTAAACGGAAAAGCACCAGAAGTAGGTTTAGAGGAAGCAGTTGTAAGAGGAATTGCTCCGGATAAAGGCTTGTATTTTCCGGAAGAAATCAAGCCCCTTCCAGCGTCATTTTTTGAAAACATAGAGAGCCTTTCTAACAACGAAATTGCCTTTGAAGCGATCCATCAATTTGTAGATGGCGTCATCCCGGATGAAGACTTAAAAGATATCATTGCCGATGTGCTTTCATTTGATTTTCCGGTTGTAGAATTAGAAGAAAACATCGCAACTCTTGAATTATTTCATGGTCCTACCATGGCTTTTAAAGATGTTGGTGCGCGTTTTATGGCGCGTTGCCTGGGGTATTTTTCAGCTCAAAAAGACGCTAAAGAACCGGTTACGGTTTTGGTGGCTACCAGTGGAGATACCGGTGGCGCTGTTGCCCGTGGTTTTTTAAATGTGGAAGGTGTTGATGTGGTCATCCTCTATCCTACCGGAAAAGTAAGTGACATTCAGGAAAAACAATTAACAACACTTGGGGCAAACATTACAGCACTTGAAGTCGACGGTGTTTTCGACGATTGCCAGGCGATGGTTAAAACCGCGTTTCTGGACGAGGAGATTACTTCAAAACGCAAGTTGACTTCAGCCAACTCTATAAACATTGCACGCTGGTTACCGCAATTATTCTACTTCCTGTTTGCTTACAAGCAGGCTAAATCTAAAGGGAAAGAATTGGTTTTTTCAGTACCTAGCGGAAACTTTGGTAACATTTGCGCCGGTATGGTAGCCCATAAACTAGGAATGCCGGTCAAGCATTTCGTGGCTTCGGTAAACCGAAACGATATCGTACCTGAGTTTTTGAAAACCGGAGTTTACAAACCAAAACCTTCAGTAGCGACGATAAGCAATGCGATGGATGTAGGTGATCCGTCAAACTTTATTCGTATTCAAAAATTGTTTAATAACGACCTGGAAACCCTTTCGCAGAAATTATCATCGTTCTCTTACGACGATGAGCAGACTAAAGAAGCGATGCAGCACATCTACAAAAAAACCGGATATATTGCAGATCCGCACGGTGCAGTGGGTTATTTAGGGCTTAAAAACTATCTTAAAGACCATCCTGATGCTTATGGTATCTTCTTAGAAACCGCGCATCCGGTGAAATTTTTACCGGTTGTTAATCCGGTGATCGATGCAGAAATTGCGATTCCGCCACAAATTGAAGAAGTTATGCATAAGGAAAAGCAAGCTACGTCCATAAAAAACTACGAAGAATTTAAGTCTTTTTTGTTAGGCTAGTCTCCCTCGTTTTAAATGCAGTTTTGATACATTTGTGCTCTTAAAAAATCACAGATGAAAGCTACTGCACTTACTAAAATACACGAAGATCTTGGAGCTAAAATGGTTCCGTTTGCCGGTTACAATATGCCTGTTTCTTATGAAGGCGTAAATGCCGAACACGAAACGGTACGCAATGGCGTAGGCGTTTTTGACGTCTCGCATATGGGCGAGTTCCTGGCAATTGGTGAGAAAGCACTCGATTTGCTTCAAAAGGTGTGCAGCAACGATATTTCTAAGCTAAAAATCGGCGGTGCCCAGTATAACTGTTTACCCAATAATGAAGGCGGAATCGTAGACGATCTAATTGTTTACCGCATTCGCGAAAACGAATATTTGCTGGTTGTAAACGCTTCAAACATTGAAAAAGATTGGGAATGGATCAGCAGCCACAACAACTTTGGCGTTGAACTGAAAAATATTTCAGACAACTTCTCACTACTGGCTATTCAGGGACCAAAAGCCATTGAAGCGATGCAGTCACTGACAGAAACCGATCTTTCAGCTATTAAATTCTACAACTTTGAAGTAGCGCCTTTTGCAGGAATAGACCACGTGATCATCAGCGCAACCGGGTATACCGGAAGCGGTGGTTTTGAAATCTATTGCCACAATGACCACGCAGAACAATTATGGACAAAAGTATTTGAAGCCGGAAAGGATTTCGGTATCAAACCCATAGGTCTTGCCGCGCGTGATACGCTGCGTCTGGAAATGGGATATTGTCTATATGGAAATGATATTGACGACACCACCTCTCCTATTCAAGCCGGACTGGGGTGGATCACAAAATTTACTAAAGACTTTGTTAATTCTGAAGCTTTAAAAGCTCAAAAAGAAAACGGTCCCGAACGCAAACTAATTGGTTTTGAAATGATCGAACGCGGTATTCCACGTCACGGTTATGAGATCGCAGATGCAAACGATACGGTGATTGGCGTAGTTACATCCGGGACAATGTCTCCGTCTTTATCGAAAGGTATTGGCTTGGGATACGTCAAAACAGATTTAGCAAAGGTTGATACTGAGATTTTCATCAAAGTGCGCAATAAAAGCATCCCTGCTAAAGTTGTAAAACTGCCTTTCTATAAAGGCTAAAACTTAAAATTTATCCCTACACAAAATACACATAGAATATTAATTCTGGGAGCCAGTGGTTTTCTGGGTGGCGCATTGTATAAAGAATTACACCGCTACTACGACACCTATGGCACGTATCATACGGGGAAAATTTATTCAGACAATCAGCATTTCATTCATTTTGATGTCACACAAGACAGTATTTATGAAGTGTTGAATCAGGTAAGACCTACTTTGGTTATTTCAGCATTAAGAGGAGATTTTGAAGGTCAGGTGGAAGCGCACGAAGATTTATGTGATTTTGCACAGCGCACCGGTATTTTTGTGATCTATTTATCTTCAGCTAATGTCTTTGATGCCTTTACCAATTACCCCAGTTATGAGTTTGATAAAACACTTTCTGAGAGTAAATATGGAAAGTTGAAAATACGTTGTGAAAACTTTTTCCTCAATTTCCTGCCGGAAGAACAATATGCGATCATCAGGTTGCCGATGGTTTTTGGCGTGAATTCGCCTCGAATTCGACAGATAAAAAATGCAGTTTTACTTCAGGAACAAGTTGAAGTTTTTCCGCATTTAATCATGAATACTACCACAGACCGAAAGCTGGGACAGCAAATACATTTTATCATAAACAGAAAGCGTTTTGGCATCTTTCACTTAGGAAGCAATGACCTTATACATCATCAGGAATTTATAAACGAGATCATTGCAAAACTTGATTTAAAAATCAAACCTCAATTTAAGCTGGTTTATACATCTAACTTTGATAGGTATTTGGCTGTTTTGCCAAAAGACAACAAATTACCCGGTCATTTGAGTATTACAAACGAAGAAGTAGTCGCCGAATCACAGGTTTATTAGAAATTATATGAAACTCAAAAAACTGTTTCTTTATACGGGTGTCCTAATTCTACAAATAATTGCTTTAAAATTTACAGCCCGTTTTCCACAGTTTATTGAGACCTATTACAGCAATGGTTTATACCAGTATTCGTCAAAATTATTTCGGTATGTACTGGGCTGGATTCCATTTTCTTTTGGAGATGTGATGTATGCCGTGATCATAATTTATCTTATATTTTCAATCGTAAAACTCTTCAGAAATCGCTTTAAGAATGGAATCAAATTCCTAACGGAAGGACTTCTTTTTGCTAATATTATTTACTTCAGCTTTCACATACTTTGGGGATTAAACTATTACCGGCTTCCGCTGCATCAAGCTTTAAATATCGATAAAGAATATACTACTGAAGAATTGATAAGTCTCACCCAGAGACTCATAAAAAGATCTAATGCACTACATAAGGAGTTACAAGAAAACGACAGCCTTCCTGTCGATTTTCCGTACACTCTAAATGAAATTTTCAAAGAAACTCCTAATGGCTATGCAATTGTAGAAAACAATTTTCCGAAATTAGACTACGCACCCAAAAGCATTAAAAACTCTTTATTTCGACTTCCGCTGAGTTATATGGGTTTCGGGGGCTATCTCAACCCCATTTCGCAAGAAGGTCAAGTAAACGGGCTGCTACCTGCTCATCGTTGGCCACTGGTAAGCTGTCATGAAGAGGCGCATCAACTGGGTTTCGCTAAGGAAAATGAAGCCAATTTTATTGCAGTAATGGCAACCACCAATAATCCCAATCCTTACTTTCAATATTCAGGTTGTATTTTCGCTTTGCGCTATTGTCTCAATGATGTGTATGCCCGTAATCCTGACGCTGGCGAATTACTCACTAAAAATATTCGTCCTGGTATAATCGCAAACTACCGGCAATCCCGAGATTTTTGGATTGAATATCAAAACCCCTTAGAACCGCTTTTAGCTAAAGTTTATGGCGGTTACCTTAAAGCCAACAACCAACCTGCTGGTATGCAGAGCTACAGCTATGTTGTTGCATTACTTGTAAATTATTTTAAAGGAAATTCTCAAATTCTTTAAGCGTTAAAAATATCTTAATTACACTTAAAAAGCCCTAAAGAAGCTAGCCATAACTTAATTTAGAAGAATTCTCTTAAATTAAGTTAAATTATGAACAAAAAACTATTCTTGACCGGATGGTTAGTATTCATGTTCTGTCTGGTTTCAGCCCAAGAATATTTTCCGGTAAACGATGGGGTAAAAACCAGCAACACGAATTACACATTCTTTAAAAATGCAACGCTGCATCCTGCTCCGGGTGAAACTATTAAAGACGGAAGCCTCCTCATTAAAAATGGCAAAATAGTTTCGGTAGGAAAATCTGTAAAAGCTCCTCAAAATGCTGTTGTTATTGACCTGCAAGACAAACACATTTATCCTTCGTTCGTTGAAATGTATTCTACATTTGGAGTCGAAGTTCCTAAAAGACAAGGAGGCGGTCGCAGTCCTCAGTACGAACCAACACGCGACGGCTATTACTGGAATGACCATATACGCGCTGAGACAAATGCATTAAACGATTTTGAATATGACAGCAAAGCTGCTGAAGATTTATTAAAAGCGGGTTTTGGTGTAGTGAGTTCACATAAAGCAGATGGTCTTGCCCGAGGTAATGGTATTCTTGTAGCTTTAAATTCTGACGGAAATACTGCTGAGCGTTTGATAGATACGCGCTCTGCTCAGTTCTTTTCTTTTGATAAAAGTAATCTTTCACAACAATCGTATCCGGGTTCTATTATGGGCGCTACTGCACTCATAAGACAGGTATTTGTAGATGCAGATTGGTACGCAAAAGGGAATATAGATACTCGAGACCTTTCACTTGAAGCTTTAAATGCAAATATGGATTTACCGCAAATCTTTGTAGGTGATGGGCTGTATGACGATTTACGCATAGCCAGTCTTTCTAAAGAGACCGGAGTTTCATTTATCATTGTGGGCGGCGGTGACGAGTATAAGCGTATTGACGAAGTTAAAGCTACGCAAGCTTCTTACATAATTCCTGTAAATTTTCAAGATGCATATGATGTTGAAGATCCGTACCAGGCTCACTATGTCAGTTTAAGCCAAATGCTGGAGTGGAATCAAGAACCTACCAATCCTGCCAAACTACAAGATGCCGGATTGAAGTTTGCGATTACAACAAATGATCTTAAGTCTCCAGATGAATTATTCCCAATGCTTCGTAAAGCCTTTAAATATGGTTTAAAAGAAGATACAGCATTAAAAGCTTTAACTACGATCCCGGCAGAATTACTTGGTAAATCTGATGTTTTAGGAACGTTAAAGCAAGGGGCTTGGGCAAACATCCTGATAACCTCAGGCAATATTTTTGATGAAGAATCTATAGTTTACGAAAACTGGGTTCAAGGTTCTCAAAACGTCTTAAAAGATGCTTCAGTTATTGATATTGATGGGAGCTACACTTTGAATGTAAGCGGTAAATCCTATGAGATGACTCTCTCTAAATCTACCGATAAACCTTCGGTAACCGTGAAAAGTGGTGATACCAAACTAGGTTCAAAGATTAGTTATGCTGATGGATGGCTGAATGTTATGTTTACCGGTATTGATTCCAACACAAAAGGATACACGCGCATCATCACACAAGTAAGTGCGACCACTCCATGGAGCGGGAAAGCAATTCTTCCTGACGGAAAAGAAACCACTTTTACTGCTACTAAAAAAGCTGATTCAGAAACTAAAGAAGAGAAAGATGAAGACGATAATAAAGAAGAAACTTCTCCAGTAGTTATCCCCCTCACCTATCCTAATGTTGCTTACGGTTATGATAAAAAGCCAGAAGCACAAACTATTTTATTTAAAAACGCAACAGTCTGGACAAACGAAGAAGCTGGAATTCTTGAAGAAACCGATGTTTTAGTTAAGAACGGAAAAATAGCTAAAGTTGGCAAAGATCTTAGTGCCGGTGGTGCTATGACCGTAGACGCAACAGGAAAGCATTTAACAAGCGGAATTATAGATGAGCATTCGCATATTGCTGCATTTTCAATTAACGAGTCGGGTCAAAACTCCTCAGCTGAAGTTCGCATGAAAGACGCTGTGAATCCAGATGATATAGATATCTACAGAGATCTTGCCGGTGGTGTAACAACCATTCAGTTACTTCACGGTTCTGCTAATCCAATAGGTGGTCAATCTGCAGTTATGAAACTCAAATGGGGTTCTAGTATTGACGAGATGGTTTTAGACGATGCCAAATTTATCAAATTTGCTTTAGGAGAAAATGTGAAGCAATCCAATTGGGGGAGCTACAGCAGATTCCCACAGACTCGTATGGGAGTGCAACAGATGTTTACAGATTATTTTCAGCGTGCCCGGGAATATCAAAATAAAAAGAACAGTGGCAAGCCTTTTCGCAAAGACTATGAGATGGAAACCTTATCTGAAATCTTAAATGCAGAACGCTTTATCACTTCGCATTCTTACGTGCAAAGTGAGATCAATATGTTGATGAAAGTTGCTGAAGATTTCGATTTTAGAATCAATACGTTTACGCACATTCTTGAAGGCTACAAACTAGCAGATAAAATGGCCGAACATGGCGTTGCCGGTTCCACCTTTAGCGACTGGTGGGCTTACAAATATGAAGTAAATGACGCAATACCGTACAACGCAGCAATTATGTGGAGTCAGGGAGTCTTAACAGGAATCAATAGTGACGATGCAGAAATGAGCCGTAGATTGAATCAGGAAGCTGCAAAAACAATGAAATATGGTGGTGTCCCTGAAGAAGAAGCTTGGAAGTTTGTCACCTTAAATCCGGCAAAAATGCTACATATAGATGATCGTACCGGCAGTATTACAGAAGGAAAAGACGCCGATCTTGTACTTTGGTCAACCTACCCAATGTCTGTAAGTGCAGTTGCTGAAAAAACTTTAGTAGAAGGTGTTGTTTATTTTGATATTGAAAAAGATAAAGAACTGAAGCAAGAAGTAGCTGAGAAAAAGAACAAATTGACCACAATGATGCTCGGTGCCAAAAATAAAGGTTTAAAAACGCAGCCTGCTAAAAAAGATGAAAAACAGCGTTTAGATTGTGACACATTAGAAACCTTAAACTAATCATGAAAACAATTAAAAAACTATATATACTCCTGTTATTTGCAGCTTTTAGCCTGCAAGCTCAGCAAACACCGGCTCCTAAACAAAGTGGAGACATCACTCTAACCGGAGGTATCGCTCACATTGGTAATGGTGAAGTGATACAAAACAGTCTTATTTTTATCACCGATGGAAAGATTACAGGCGTTTATGATGCTACTAGGACTAAACGCCCCTTAAAAGGCGAGATTATAAAAATTGATGGACAACATGTATATCCTGGATTTATAGCTCCTGACACAACCTTAGGGCTTGTTGAAATCTCTGCGGTACGTGCTACTGAAGATCAGGATGAGATTGGTGAGTACAATCCACATATTGAAGCTATTGTTGCTTATAATGCTGAATCTAAGGTGGTTGAAAGCATGAGGCCCAACGGGGTGCTTATCGCACAAGCTGTGCCGCAGGGCGGAACTATTTCTGGCGAGTCTTCTGTTGTACAGCTAGATGCCTGGAATTGGGAAGACGCTGCAGTAAAAAGAGGTGATGGCATTCATCTCAACTGGCCAAACAGTTACAAACGCGGTCGCTGGTGGCTAGGGGAAGATGCTGGCTATAGCCCTAACAAAGATTATGCTTCTGATATCACCCAATTGAAAGATTTTATGGTGCAGTCCCGTGCATACGAATCTGGCGACTCATCTATCAAAAACCTGCCATTTGCAGCTATGCAAGATGTTTTAGACGGAACACAAAACCTTTACATACACGTCGATTCTGAAAAAGAAATCTTAGATGTATTGAAATTCAAAAAGGAAATGAATTTAGATAAAATGGTTGTAGTAGGTGCCTACCGCGCTTATAAAGTTGCTGATCAAATTGCAAAAGCTGATGTACCTGTTATTCTTGCACGTGTGCACAGCCTTCCGGAAGCTGAAGACGATGACTATGACATTTCATTTAAAATGGCTAAGACGTTAGTTGATGCTGGTGTTACAGTCGCTTTAGGAAATAGCGGTGAATACTGGCAATCCCGTAATATTCCGTTTTATGCCGGGCAAACTACTGCACACGGTCTTAGTTTTGAAGATGCCTTGCAACTTATCACAAAGAACGCTGCTACCATATTAGGAGTTGGAGACAAACTAGGAACGCTAGAAGCTGGTAAAGACGCTACTCTTTTTGTAAGCACCGGAAACGCATTGGAAATGATGGGAAACAATATCACCCATGCTTTTATAAACGGAAGAAGCATCAGTCTTGAATCGCATCAAACTGAGCTTTGGAGACGCTATATGGAAAAATACGAAAGAACAGAATAGATTCTTTTAAAACTAAGAGCATAAAAAAAGTCCGATTCAATTTCTGAATCGGACTTTCTATTTATAAGCTATTTGCTAAACTTTAGCCTTGCATAGCATCTAGTTTAGTTTTATAGGCTTTAGCCTCTTCATCGTTACCTAACTGAATGTGGATGTTATATAAAGTACGTACAGCTTCGATATTTGGAGTTTCACCAGAAGTTGCTTTTTCTAAATAAGGAATAGCATCTTTATAAAGCTGCAAACGCTTATCTTTAAGTTCTTCGTACTTCTTATTATCTGCTTTAGTGTTCCCTAAAGAGTTCATTTGCTCAATAATCTCTTTATCCTGACCTAACATTAATGCAGCTATGTTTAAATTAGCACCTGCGTAGTTAGGATCAATTTCTAAAGCTTTCTTATAGTACCCCAATGCTTTTTCAGCGTTTCCTGCATTAGCAGCCCCAACACCTAAATTAAAATATAAACCAGGGTTATTAGGATCTTTAGCAATCACCTTGTTCATAGCAGCCTCATACTCGTCAGTCATCCCCATTTTTAGATATACATCTGCAGCTGATCTTAAGAGAGCATCGTCATCTGGATTCTCTGATAAAGCATCTTGAATTGCAGTTAAAGCTTTCTCATCCTCACCTTCCTGAACATAAATTAAAGCAATGTTCTTAGCAATCTCACCAGAACGAGACTCAGTAACTTCAGTTTTAGGATCTTCATGGGTGCCAGATTTTACGAATAAATCTCTTTGTTGTTCAGAAGGGAAACTCTCTACTTCACCACTCTCTTTATTCTTAGCAGTGTATTTAGTCTCAATACCTGTATAGCCCAAGTCTTTTAATTGACCGTAATAGTCTAATGCCGTATCAAAGTTCTGACCGTTGACCGCATTAGAAGCAGCAAAATAAAGATAAGAAGTGTCTTTAGGCGTTAGCGTATAAAGCGTATACAATTTAGTAGCTGCTTCATCATATTTCTGAGCATTTTGATCGTCTACAGCAGATGAAATAACGGCATTCATAGCAGTTTGTTTATACGTTGTAGCATCATCTCCATACTTATCTCCGTCATTAAATTCGCTAACCTTAGTAAAAGCTTCCATAGCCTTTAAAAGATCTTCTGCGTTCTTATTATCTTCTCCGCCTAAATATGCTCTACCTTTTACGAAGTAGTAATATTCTTTTTCCTTTTCATCCATTTGGCCCATCATACTTTCAAGACCATTAATTTCAGTTTGTGCCTCAGCATAACTACCAGACTCAACTGTTTTTTCGGCAGATTTTATCTCTCTCTTCTGCGCAAAAGTAACAGCGCTAAACGATAGTGCCGCCAGCAATAAAGATTTAGTTTTCATTATTTGTTAAATTTATATTCGACTTTAATTATTCTTCCTCGTCAGAAGAAGGTTTTTCAATACTTGGATTTTCCGTATTCTCGGCATCTTTTACAATTACTTCTCCGTCTTCATCAACTTCGATATCATCTTCGTCTTTCTTGACTTTAGTAACTGCTGCAATGGTATCTCCATTCTTAAGATTAATCAAGCGAACACCCTGTGTTGCACGCCCCATAACTCTCAATTCTGAGACAGCCATTCTTATTGCGATACCAGATTTATTAATAATCATCAGATCATCTTCATCAGTCACATTATTAATCGCGACTAGATTTCCGGTTTTTTCGGTAATAGAAATTGTTTTAACTCCTTTACCTCCACGGTTGGTAACTCTATAATCTTCAACAAGAGAACGCTTACCATAACCGTTTTCTGAAACAACAAGAACATTAGACTCTGAATCGTTCACAGCCACCATTCCTATTACTTCGTCATTATCATCTGCAAGAGTTATGCCACGCACACCAGATGCGTTTCTACCCATAGGTCTGGTCTTCTCTTCTTCAAAGCGAATAGCCTTACCAGACTTGACTGCTAGCATCACCTGGCTGTCTCCAGTTGTAAGTTTAGCTGCAAGTAATTCATCACCCTCTTTGATGGTTATCGCATTAATACCATTTGTACGCGGTCTTGAATATTGCTCCAGAGAAGTTTTCTTAACCTGTCCTTTTTTAGTTGCCATAATGACATAACGACTGTTGATATACTCCTCATCTTTCAAGTCATTTGTACAAATAAATGCTTTTACCTTATCATCTGGCTCAATATTAATAAGGTTTTGAATCGCTCTACCTTTTGAAGTTTTGCTTCCTTCTGGAATTTCAAATACACGAATCCAGAAACATTTTCCTTTTTGAGTAAAGAAAATAAGATATTGATGGTTTGTGCCTACAAAGAGGTGTTCTAAGAAATCTTCATTACGTGTTGTTGATCCCTTTTGACCTACACCGCCTCTATTCTGAGTTTTATACTCCATTAATGAAGTACGCTTAACATAGCCTGCGTGTGAAATAGTAAGAACAACCTTCTCATCAGGAATCAAGTCTGTAATACTCACATCTCCACCAGCAACATCTATATTGGTACGGCGCTCATCACCATATTTAGCTTTGATTTCTTCTAATTCATCCTGAATGATTTCCATTCTACGCTCTTTACGCGCTAAAATATCTTTAAGATCTTCTATAAGCTTAATAATATCATCATATTCATCACGCAACTTATCTTGCTCTAGACCAGTAAGTTGTCGCAAACGCATTTCAACAATAGCACGAGCTTGGATCTCGCTCAACTCAAAACGCTCAATTAATTTATTACGAGCTTCTTCAGCATTACTACTTGCTCGTATTAATGCAATTACCTCGTCTATATTATCTGAGGCAATAATAAGACCTTCTAATATGTGAGCACGATCTTCAGCTTTCTTCAACTCAAACTCTGTACGTCTTACAACAACCTCATGGCGGTGCTCAACAAAATGATGAATCATATCTTTAAGATTCAACATCTGTGGACGCCCTTTAACAAGAGCTATATTATTTACACTAAATGAAGATTGTAGCGAGGTATACTTATAAAGAGTATTAAGTACAATATTAGGAATTGCATCACGCTTAAGAACGTAAACGATGCGCATACCGTTACGGTCAGATTCATCACGTATAGAAGCTATACCTTCTATTTTCTTATCGTTTACAAGATCTGCAGTCTTCTTAATCATATCAGCTTTATTCACCTGATATGGAATCTCGCTTACAATGATACATTCCCTTCCTTTGACCTCTTCGATAATCGCTTTAGCTCTGAGTACGACACGACCACGACCCGTCTTAAATGCCTCACGTACACCATCGTACCCGTAAATAGTTCCGCCGGTAGGAAAGTCTGGAGCAGTAACATGCTGCATCAGTTCGTCTATTTCGATATCGTTATTTTCGATATATGCGGTAATACCGTTTATAACTTCAGTAAGGTTATGAGGTGGCATATTTGTAGCCATCCCCACTGCAATACCAGATGCACCATTTACTAAAAGTCCGGGTATCCTTGTAGGTAATACAGTAGGTTCTTTTAAAGTATCATCAAAGTTGAGCGTATGATCTACAGTGTCTTTATCAATATCCGCAAGCATTTCTTCAGAAATCTTACGCATACGCGCTTCAGTGTATCGCATAGCTGCCGGGCTGTCACCATCTACAGAACCAAAGTTTCCTTGACCATCTACAAGCATATAGCGTAAACTCCATTCCTGAGCCATACGTACCATAGTGTCATATACAGAAGTATCCCCGTGTGGGTGATACTTACCCAATACTTCCCCTACGATTCTTGCTGACTTTTTATGAGCAGTATTCGAACGAACACCTAATTCGTGCATTCCAAACAAAACACGTCTGTGTACAGGTTTTAAACCGTCACGAACATCTGGTAGCGCACGTGACACGATGACCGACATTGAATAATCAATGTAGGCTGATTTCATTTCATCTTCAATGTTGATAGGAATTAACTTCTCTCCTTCAGCCATATGTATTTATCTTTAAATAATTGGTTTAAACAGTAAGGGGCAATATACGTTTTTCTCGTGTGTTTTCGGTATTTCACCTCTAGCCACATACCGCTTTTTATTAACAAAAATTAATTTTGGTTTTTAATAAGTATGCTTAACTTCCATTGTGGCTTTGAAAGTAATTTTGTCAATTTACTTACAAAGTTATGAACGGAACGGTTTTTGAATTATTCTATTTAAAAATCTAAGAAAAAGATTGGAGCGTTTATGGATGATAATTTTTCCCCAAGAGTTAAAGATGTAATAGCCTTTAGTAAAGAAGAAGCTTTGCGATTAGGTCACGATTTTATAGGAACCGAACATTTAATGTTAGGCCTTCTTCGCGACGGGAGCGGCAAAGCTATCGAGATTTTACAAGCATTAGATGTAGACCTGAGTCACTTAAGACGTAAAGTTGAAATCCTAAGCCCTGCAAATCCCGGTTCTGGCCTGGCTAGTAACGACAAAAAGAATTTACATCTCACCAGACAGGCAGAACGTGCCTTAAAAACAACTTTTTTAGAAGCTAAACTTTTTCAAAGTTCTTCTATTAACACAGCGCATCTTTTACTTTGTGTTTTACGCAACGAGAACGACCCAACGACCAAGTTGCTTAATAAACTCAAAGTAGATTATGACAATGTAAAAGATCAATTTAAGCTTATGATGACTAGTGATGACGATTATATAGAGCCTATTAAAAGTGAATCGTTTAGTGAAGACGACGGCACTACAGATTCTTCTAAGGAAAATCCTTTTAATGCTCCTGGAAATAAATCGAATAAAAAATCTAAAACTCCGGTATTAGATAACTTTGGTCGAGATCTTACAGCAATGGCTGAAGAAGATAAACTGGACCCGGTTGTAGGCCGTGAGAAAGAAATAGAGCGCGTTTCTCAAATTTTGAGTAGACGTAAAAAGAATAACCCGCTACTTATAGGAGAGCCTGGTGTAGGTAAATCTGCAATTGCAGAAGGCCTTGCTTTACGCATTGTTAAGCGTAAAGTTTCACGTATTCTTTTTGATAAGCGCGTAGTAACCTTAGACCTTGCTAGCCTTGTTGCCGGCACTAAATACCGCGGTCAGTTTGAAGAACGCATGAAAGCAGTGATGAATGAACTGGAAAAAAATTCTGACATCATCCTGTTTATTGATGAAATTCATACTATTGTAGGTGCAGGCGGAGCTACAGGTTCGCTTGATGCAAGTAATATGTTTAAGCCTGCCTTAGCTCGTGGTGAGATACAATGTATTGGTGCTACTACGCTTGATGAATACAGACAGTATATCGAAAAAGACGGTGCTTTAGAGCGTCGTTTTCAAAAGGTAATTGTTGAGCCTACTAATGAAGAAGAAACCATTGAAATCCTTAACAATATCAAGGATAAATATGAAGACCATCATAATGTTGAATACACTCCAGAAGCTATTAAAGCGTGTGTTACACTTACAAGCAGATACATTACAGATCGTTTTCTCCCAGATAAGGCAATTGATGCTTTAGATGAAGCTGGTTCTCGTGTACACATTGTAAACATTGATGTTCCTAAAAAGATTTTAGACTTAGAACGTCAACTTGAAGAAGTGCGCGAACGTAAAAACTCTGTTGTAAAAAAACAGAAATATGAAGAGGCAGCAAAATTACGTGACGACGAGAAAAACATTGAAAAGGAATTAGCAGTTGCTCAGCAAAACTGGGAAGAAGATTCTAAGCAACATAAAGAAACAGTAACAGAAGATAATGTCGCTGATGTAGTTTCTATGATGTCTGGAATACCGGTTAATAGAATTGCAAAAACCGAAAGTAATAAGCTTGCCGAATTACCTAAATCTATTAAATCTAAGGTTATTGGTCAGGATGAGGCTGTCGCGAAAGTTGCTAAAGCGATTCAGCGTAACCGCGCCGGACTCAAAGATCCACACAAACCGATTGGTTCATTTATCTTCTTAGGTCAGACTGGTGTTGGTAAAACCCAACTTGCAAAAATTTTAGCAACCGAATTGTTTGATAACGAAGATTCGCTTGTGCGCATTGATATGAGTGAATACATGGAAAAGTTTGCCATTTCTCGTTTAATTGGTGCTCCTCCGGGATATGTAGGTTATGAAGAAGGTGGCCAACTTACCGAAAAAGTAAGAAGAAAACCATACTCTGTGATCTTATTAGATGAGATCGAAAAAGCACATCCAGATGTTTTCAATATGTTGCTTCAGGTTCTTGATGACGGTTACATAACAGATTCTTTAGGCCGAAAAATCGATTTTAGAAATACGGTAATCATTATGACGTCAAATATTGGTGCCCGTAAACTGAAAGATTTTGGTCAGGGAGTTGGTTTTGGCACCGCTGCACGTCAACAACAAGCAGATGATAACGCTAAAGGTGTGATTCAACAAGCACTTAAAAAGGCTTTCGCCCCAGAATTCTTGAATCGTGTAGATGATGTTGTTGTATTCAATGCATTAGACCGCAAAGAGATTCACTTAATTATTGATATCGAACTTAAAAAACTTTATCAGCGTATTGAGACTCTAGGTTATCATCTAGAGCTTAGCGATAAAGCTAAAGACTTTATTAGTGATAAAGGATTTGATAAAGAATATGGTGCACGACCTCTTAAGAGAGCAATTCAAAAATATATTGAGGATGCCCTTGCAGAAGAGATCATAACCTCTAAAGTTAGCGAAGGTGATAACATCTTTATGGACATAGAAGAAGGTAAAGACGAATTAACAATTAGAATTGAGAAGACTGAAAATTCAGCTCAATCTTAAAGCAAAATTCAACTATATTAGAAAAGTCGCCAAATGGCGACTTTTTTTATACCTAAACAAAACACTATATTACAGGTAATTAAGATATATTGTATATACTCAACCTCAACTTGATGCTTCAATTCCAATTTGGATATATTACGTTTGAAAGTTCCTTAGCCATTGGCAGAATGAATCATGGGATTAAACTTGATCTTGATAAGGCTAATGAAATCTTCAATGCTTGTTTAGAACATTTTATTAATAAACCTTTCGCATATATCACTATAAGAGAACACTCATACAGCGTGGATCCGTTAGTTTATATAGAATTATCGAAACTTGAAAATTTTAAAGCTATGGCAATTGTAACCAATAGCGTATTAGGTATTTCAAGTACCCACATCGAAGCTCAGTTTATAAAGAAACCCTTCAAATGCTTTACTGAAACTAATGAAGCAAAAGAATGGGCGTTGAGTATTTTAAACAGAGGATAAAAAAAAGGATCCTTTTTTTTATCGATCATTAACACGAATAGGAATTACTCGCGCATTTCTTTCGGGTTGTGAGCTTCTTAAATATGTATAAATCCACATTAAGGTAAATGATGGTATTATATCTGTAAACGGAAGTATCTCTTCTATAAATACTAAGATTGAAGCAATCTTACCATTTCTACCAGGATACATGTTCCCCATTTGTTTTGCTGCATAGGGTGCCCAAGCCAAATCCAAAAAAGGACCTACAATGGGTATAACCATAGTTAGCATACCTATCAAATCAAAAAGAATACCTTTTAATAATAAATTATAGTTTAATGTTTTCATTTAAAGTTGTTTTAAACAGCATTAAAATACGGAGACCATTCTCATGTTCAATTATCCTTGCTTGCTATATGATTTATAGCGGGATAAGACGTTTAAAGATAAGCAAATAACCTGCCAAACTAATTTAAATCTGAACCTATAAGCTTTAAAAATTCATTACGCGTTTCATTATGCTCAAACTGCCCTCTAAAACCCGATGTTGTAGTTGTTGAATTTTGCTTTTGAACACCACGCATCATCATACACATATGCGACGCTTCAATAACAACTGCTACGCCCTGAGGTTTTAAAGTAGTATTGATACACTCTAAAATATCGTGAGTCAAACGCTCCTGTACTTGTAACCTTCGGGAAAAAACATCTACAACTCTAGGCAATTTACTAAGTCCTACAATATGACCATTAGGAATATAAGCTATATGTGCCTTTCCAAAAAAAGGCAACAAATGATGCTCACATAAAGAATACAACTCTATATTCTTAACGATTACCATCTCATTATAATCCTCTTTAAACATTGCACCGCGCAAAATCTCACTCGCATCTACATCATAACCACTAGTAAGGTACATCATCGCCTTAGCAGCACGCTCTGGGGTTTTCACAATCCCTTCTCGGTTTACATCTTCACCCAGCCCTCCAATAATAGACTTATAGCAATCCCTTACATCTTCCTGAACTTCAACATTGTACTCTTCAAA
The DNA here is from genome assembly GCF_004104075.1 of Leeuwenhoekiella polynyae. Classification (GTDB taxonomy): domain Bacteria; phylum Bacteroidota; class Bacteroidia; order Flavobacteriales; family Flavobacteriaceae; genus Leeuwenhoekiella; species Leeuwenhoekiella polynyae. The sequence goes on from NZ_QOVK01000008.1 coordinate 48,979, forward strand.
TTGTTTGTATGGAGTCATAAATTATTTTTTTATAGATAAACCTCCTGAAGTTTATCTTGATAAAGTTGTTTTATTTTATTGACTTTGGGATTTATAATAAACTGGCAATAACCCTGCATCTTATTTCTATTATAATAAGAATCATGCGCTTCTTCTGCCGGATAGAACACCTCTGCATCGGTCACCTCTGTAACAATTTTAGAGTCAAAAACCTGTTCAGAATCCAGATATTTAATAAAATTCTCAGCCTTCTGCTTTTGTTCTTCGTTATGGTAAAAGATTGCGCTTCTGTATTGTGTACCCACATCATTAGCCTGACGGTTTAATGTAGTAGGATCGTGCGTGGTAAAAAATACCTGAAGTAACTCTTGATAAGATATAATACTTGGATCGTAATCAAACTGTATTCCTTCAGCGTGGCCGGTTCTCCCCTGGCACACTTCCCGGTATGGCGGATTTTTTATGAATCCACCGGTATAACCGCTTTTTACATTATAAATTCCCTTAAAACGCTGAAAAACTGCTTCGGTGCACCAAAAACAACCATTAGCAAATGTAGCTTTTTCTAATTTCTCACTCATCATAACAAATATATAACCTGATACTAGTTTAAAGTTTAGTTTAACCTTTTGTTAATACATTTAATCAAATCGTTAAACAAAATGATAAAACCCTTCTGCATACCCTCTAATCTTTCACACTGTCTTATCTTTGAAAAGCATTATCAAAATAGATCTTTATTAAGATTGAAATGCAACAAACTAGTCGGTAATTTGTAGTTTATCTTACGGCGAAAAAGCCTATAATTATATACGAACACGAGTAATGCCTCATGACTATTTTAAATATAATTGGAGTCAAATATCAACTTAAGCTGATTTTAGAAATACAATGATTAAAGCTGAAAATATTTATAAATCCTACGGTTCTGTTGAAGTGCTTAAAGGAGTTGATTTAGAAATTAAAAATGGCGAAGTGATATCTGTTGTAGGTGCTAGCGGTGCCGGTAAAACCACGCTCTTACAAATCTTAGGTACTCTGGATCTTGCAGACAAAAAACCCAACACCAGCTTAAGCATAAACGATACACTAATTACTAAATTGAGCGAGAAAGAACTCAGTAAATTTAGAAACCTCAATATTGGTTTTATTTTTCAATTTCATCAACTTCTGCCTGAATTTACAGCACTAGAAAACGTATGCATCCCAGCATTTATTGCCAAAAAAAGTGAAGCAGAAGCAGAAGCTAAGGCTAAAGAATTATTAGGCTTTTTGGGGCTTGATCATCGCATTAACCATAAACCAGGTGAATTATCTGGTGGTGAACAACAACGCGTTGCTGTAGCGCGATCCTTAATCAATGAACCCGCATTGATTTTAGCGGATGAACCTTCTGGCAATTTAGATAGTGAATCTGCTGAAAATTTACACAAACTCTTTTTTAAACTACGCGACACCTACAACCAGACTTTTGTAATTGTGACGCATAATGAAGATCTCGCTGCAATGGCAGATCGCAAACTAACTATGGTAGATGGCAAAATCATCGCTTAAGCTTAATAAAACTCAACTCAAAGAATTTCTGGATGAAAAGGCGGCACTATATGAAAGTCCAAAATTTATAGGTACAGATCCTATTCAGATTCCGCATCAGTTTACCCAAAAAGAAGATATTGAAATTATAGGTTTTTTGGTAGCCACAATCGCTTGGGGAAATCGCAAAAGCATTATTACTAATGGTAATAAACTTGTAAATCTCCTCGAGGGGAATCCATATGATTTTGTAATCAATCATTCTGAAGCAGAGCTAGATCATTTGCAAAATTTTGTCCACCGAACTTTTAACGGTATTGACCTCATGACTTTTATAAAAAGTTTGAAAAATCTTTATTTGAAGCACGGCGGACTAGAAGCGGTTTTTTCAAAATACAGATCAAAAAACTCTTTACAACCCGCTATAACTGAATTTAAAAAGATATTTTTTGAAATAGAGCATTTACAACGCACTCAGAAGCACGTGAGTGACCCTTCAAAAAAATCTGCGGCAAAACGCATCAATATGTTTTTAAGATGGATGGTGAGACCCAATAGCGCAGGAGTAGATTTTGGGATTTGGAATCAAATTCCGGCTGCTGCATTATCGTGTCCTTTAGACGTACATTCAGGAAGAGTTGCTCGTGATCTAGGCCTTTTAAAACGAAAACAAAATGATGCTGTAGCCCTCGCTGAATTAGACAAACAGTTAAGAAAACTAGACGTAGAAGATCCTGTTAAATATGATTTTGCACTCTTTGGCTTGAGCGCTTTTGAGAATGATTTATTTTAAATCATTAAGTAGTATTCATAATAGTATTTAGTAAATTTATTCTCGATAAAGACTATGCCTTTTTACTTAGAAATTTAGATTAAAAGTGCAAACCTAACCTCTCAAGCACTATTCTTTATCAAGACTCCTAAATTAAATATGCAAATACCAGCCAAACCCATAAATGAACAAGATCGTTTGTTAGAACTTCAGCAATTGAAGCTGATGCATACAGAAGCAGATGCTAACTTTGATATCATTACCAGACTCGCTTCGGCTATTTGTGATGTTCCAATCGCTTTGATCTCATTAATAGATGCAGATAAACAATGGTTCAAGTCTAAAACGGGCTGGGATATTTGCGATACAGAACGTGATATTTCATTTTGTGCACACGCGATTCTTCAGCCAAAAGACATAACTATAATTCCAGATTCTAGATTAGATGAGCGGTTTAAAGATAACCCGCTGCTGACTTCAGATTATCCGGTAATATTTTATACGGGAGTTCCTTTACTTACTAAAAAGGGAAATGCTATAGGAACATTGTGTATCATAGATCACAAGCCAAAAACGCTTTCAAACTCCCAGATTACTTCTTTAAAAGATCTGGCTTCTCAAGTTGAAAGTCTTTTTGAATTGCGCAAAAGCAATCTTCAATTGCGAGAAGTAGAAAGCTTGCTTCAGAAGAAAAATGAACAATTGAGAAAATTTGCCGGCACCGTATCTCACGACATGAAAATGCCGCTTGCAAATATGATTCTCACCACAGATATTTTAAAAGCAAAGTACGCCCCTAGTTTTGATGAGCAAGGCAATAACTATCTTTCTTATCTAAAGCAATCTTCATTTTCGCTTAGCGAATATATAGACAATTTACTTTCGTATTACGAGAGCGAAGAACTTACAGTGCAAAATCTCGAAGTTTTTGATCTGCACGATCTCTTAGAAGACATTATTGATTTATTGAACATCAACGAAGATTATATAATCAATTTACCTGAAAACGGAATCGATATACAAACCAATAAGTCAGCATTAAACCAGATTTTATTAAACCTGATCACAAACAGCCTCAAGTATAATGATAAAGAAACTGGTATTATAGACATCAACTGCGTTGAAGATCATGCCTATTATTACATTCAGGTTTCTGATAACGGTAAAGGTATTCCGCAAGATAAAATAGAAAGCATATTTGATTTGTTTAGCACAGCCTCAGAAACAGACAATAAAGGTAAAAAAGGTAACGGCATAGGTCTTTCTACTGTACGTAATTTGGTTCATTCTTTAGACGGGATTATCAGTGTTAGTAGTAAAGAAAAGGAAGGAGCTACTTTTGACTTTACAATAAAAAAAGTAAGCGCATAATCTGAATATTTGTTTGTTATATTTACATTCATTTTATAACAATGTTGCAAGTAGACGAACAAAAAAGACAAAAAGCTGTAGATTCATACAAACTTGTAGGAACGCTACCAGAAAAGAGTTATGATGACATCACGCAGATAGCATCATACATCTGTGGCACTCCCATTGCGCTAATCACCATGCTTGATTATAACCGCAACTTTTTAAAGTCTCACTATGGAGTTCCTTTTAATGAATCTCCTCGTGAGATTTCTTTTTGCACCCACGCCATACAAACTAAAGATCCTGTTTTTATAATCCCAGACGCGCGATTAGATGATCGATTTAAAAACAATCCTTTAGTCACCGGTGATATGAAAGCTATTTTTTACGCTGGTGTACCACTTATAGATAGAGGTGGTCATGCGTTAGGAACGTTATGTGTTTTTGATCATGAACCGCGCGAACTCAATGATAAGCAAATAAACACCATGATTGCTCTTGCGAGTCAGGTTGTGAGCCTCTTTGAACTGCGTCGTCAAAACATTGAAAACAAAAATCTTCAGGAAAATCTACTTAAGAAAAATAGCCTTCTAAAAGATTTTGCCGGTGTGGTTTCTCACGATATGAAAATGCCTTTGGCTAATATCATTACCACTACAGATTTGTTGAAGACAAAATACAAAGAGCTGTTAGACAAGAAAGGATTAGATTATCTCAATTATCTTAAAAGCTCTTCGTTTTCGCTAAGCGAATATATAAACGGAATTTTACAGCATTATGAGAGCGATAATCTAACAATAGATCAGCGGGAGTCGTTTGATATTCACGATTTATTAGAGCAAATTGAAGATATGCTCAATCACGATTACAAGACTGTAATCAACCTACCGGAAGCAAATTACATCATACATTGTAACCGTGCTGCGCTACATCAAATTTTTATTAATTTATTAGGCAACAGTATCAAATACAATGATAAAGAAGAACCGGTAATTACTGTTGATTTTAAAGAAGATGAGAGTTTTTACCATTTTAAAATCATTGATAACGGCATCGGGATTCCTGAAGAGAAAATAGAAGAGATTTTTAACCTGTTTTCTATTGTAGCTTCAAAAGACAAAAATGGAAATCGCGGTAACGGTATCGGTCTTTCTACTGTTAAAAAGCTGGTTGCTAATCTAGGCGGAAAAATCAGTGTTACTTCTACCCTGGGTGAAGGAAGCACCTTTAGATTTTCAGCTCGAAAAAAGAACATCCCAACATTGATTAGCGGTCCTGAGAAAGACAATTCAGATTTAACAGAATAACAAAATAAAGCAGGAAAACACAAGCTTTAAAAAATCAAAACCAGTATTTTCGTTTAGCCGAAATGTGCTTACTTATGCAGTTTAAAAATCCAGAAATTCTTTACGCGCTTTTTCTACTGCTTATCCCCATTCTCATTCATTTATTTCAGCTAAGACGCTTTAAAAAGACTCTTTTTTCTAACGTTGCTTTTCTAGAAAAAATCATACAGAATACGCGCAAAAGCAGCTCATTAAAAAAGTGGCTCGTTCTATGCACACGTATTTTAGCTTTAGGCTTGTTGATACTGGCTTTTGCACAACCTTTTTTTCCTGCCTCGGAAACAGCAGTAAAACCTCGTGAAACGGTTATTTTTATTGATAATTCGTTTAGCATGCAGGCAACGGGTAAAAAAGGAAATCTGTTAACCGAAGCCAAACAAGATCTATTAACAAACCTGCCTCAGGATGAACGCTTAACTTTAGTAACCTGGGATAATGCTATAAAAGATTTTGATCCTGCAACAGACCGCAATCTTTTATTAGATCTCGATTTTACAGCAAAAACCACAAATGCCGAAAGTTTATTATTACGGTTAAACACTTATTTTTCTAACGATCAAACAACTGCCAAACAGCTTATCCTTATTTCAGATTTTCAAGATACGGGTTTGCGACAAGCTTTAGATACCAATCAAGTTTCTCAACACAGAGTTGTCTTACAATCAACTACATTAGAAAACTATGCTTTAGAAAGCTTAAGTTTAGAAAGAACCGGGGAGCGTTACAATCTAAAAGTGCTTTTGCGCAGCTCCTTTCCTACTCAGACAGAACTTCCGGTTTCACTGTTTGATAAGGAAAAACTTATTGCTAAGGCTTCGGTTCAGTTTAAAGAACGGGATACTGCTTCTGTGAATTTTCAGTTGGATACAGATCAGGCAATAGCCGGAAAATTGAGTATCGCAGACCCTGATTTACGTTTTGATAATGATTTTTATTTCGGTATCAATAAAACAAATCCACTGAAGGTTTTAGCGATTTCAAATGCTGACGACGATTTTTTAAAGAGGTTGTACAAATCAGAAGAGTACCAGTTCACCTCTGTTTCTGAAAATCAGTTGGATTATGGTATGTTGTCGGAACAAAACCTCATTATTTTAAACGAAACACAAAAAGTACCGGCAGCGCTGGCTAATCTTCTCAAAACCCACACCCAACAAGGCGGAACGTTAATCTTGATTCCTGCGATGTATGTGCCTTCAAGTACTTACACTAATCTTCTGAATACATTTGGTTTCACTGCATTCTCGGAGAAAAGTGACCTCCCACAACGCATTACAGATATCAATTATGATCACCCGTTGTATCAAAATGTTTTCAACGAAAGGTCTTCTAATTTACAATCTCACGTCATACAGACGTATTTCCCTTTAGAAAAAACCAATTCAATTCTAAGCTTAGAGAATGGCGCACCGTTTCTAACAGAAAATAATAATCTTTATATTTTTACAGGCGGACTTAACATAACCAATAGCAATTTTATTAACGGGCAACTCATTGTACCGACCTTCGATAAAATTGCGAGAGCAGCACTTTCGCTTCCACAAACCTATTATACCTTGGGTACGCAGAATAAGTTTGATATCAACACTACCATTCCTGAAGATGCGGTTGTAGTTCTTGAAAAAGACAACCAGCAATTCATTCCGCTTCAGAAAAAACAAGGAAATAAAATTAGCATTTCAGCAGAAGAAGGTATTGAAAAAGCCGGTTTGTATGCTCTAAAATATAAAAATGATACCCTGGCTACCGTTGCTTATAATTATAATCGAAACGAAAGTAAGTTGCAAGAAGTTATCCTTGAGCCCATTAAAGGGGTATCTCAAAACTCAAATATACCTGACTTATTGAATACATTAGAACAAGAAACAAATCTCAATTTTCTTTACAAATGGTTTGTTATTTTTGCACTGCTCGCATTTGTATTAGAAATGCTTATCCTAAAAAAGTTTAAATGAACGCACGCATCACTCAGGCAACGCTACTGGATGGATCTAACCCGCACCATGGTAAACAAGTAGATATCCGTATTGAAAAAGGTATAATCACCGAGATTGCTTCAACGCTGGAAGCAAAAAAAAATGAAGACCTCATCAACTTTGAAAATCTCTCAGTTTCACCAGGTTGGTTTGATAGCAGTGTAAGCATAGGAGAACCGGGATATGAAGAACGAGAAACTATAAAAAACGGACTGCTTGTTGCTGCAAAAAGCGGATTTACGGGAATTGCTTTGAATCCGAATTGTTATCCAGTGCCTGATACGAGTTCGTCAATTGCATTTCTACAAAATAAAGCGGCGAATAATGCTGTGCAGCTTTATCCAATTGGCGCATTGACACAAAAATCTGAAGGAGTAGATCTTGCAGAATTGTACGATATGCAGCAAGCGGGTGCAATCGCTTTTGGAGATTATCAGCACGCCATTAAAAATCCTAATTTGCTTAAAATTGCTTTGCAATACACACAAGGCTTTAATGGTCTGGTTTTGTCTTTTCCGCAGGAAGATGATTTAATTATAAAAGGAATGGCAAACGAAGGAGAAACTGCGATCAAACTTGGTTTAAAAGGAATGCCGGCACTTGCTGAGCATTTACAAATTGCTCGCGATCTTTATATTTTAGAATATACAGGGGGTAAATTGCACATCCCGACAATCTCAACTGCTCAAAGTGTTGCATTAATCAAGGATGCTAAAGCAAAAGGTTTAGATGTAACGTGTAGCGTTGCCATCACAAATCTCTTTTTTACAGACGCAGCTTTAGAAGACTTTGACACCCGCTATAAAGTTACACCGCCATTGCGCAATGAAGCGGATAGAGAAGCTCTTGTTGCCGGTATTAAAGACGGTACAATTGATATGGTTACCAGTGATCACAATCCTCTGGATATTGAACAAAAGAAACTAGAGTTTGACCACGCAAAATTTGGAACAATTGCTCAAGAAGCAACTTTAGGAGCATTATTAACATTGGTTTCAGAGAAAAAAGCTGTGCAGTTATTAACCGCAGGCCGTAAGCGTTTCACTCAAACTACTTCTAAAATTGAAGTAGGTCAACCTGCAAACCTGAGCTTATTTACTACAAAAGGAAGCAACACATTCACTAAAGAAATGATTCTTTCTAAATCTAAAAATGCGGCTTTCTTAGGTGCAAAACTGAAAGGGAAAGTTTATGGAATTATCGCTAACAAGCAGTTTATAGCCTCTTAATAATGACAGAAGAAAATATTAAAACAGGAAAGACAACAGCTGTTGTTGCTTACTTTACCATGCTAGGCACCATCATTGCAATATTTATGAATATGGAACCTAAAAATCCGTTTGCGCGATTCCACATCAGACAAGCGTTTGGGATCTTCCTTAGCTTTTTTGCTTTAGGCTTCTTAGTTTCATTCCTAAACAGCTGGCCAGCATCAATAGGTTTTTATGTTTTTATTTTTGTGCTTTGGGGCTATGGTATTACTAACGCTTTTCAAGGAAACATCGTACCCGTCCCACTGCTGGGGAAATACTTTCAGAAATGGTTTACATTTATAGAATAATATGAGCACTTTATCGCTAGAACATCTTATACAAAAACCCCGAGTTCAATCTGATTCTAAACCACCGCTGCTGCTACTTTTACACGGTTATGGTAGCAATGAGCAGGATTTATTTTCTTTTGCCCCAGAATTACCCGATAATTATTTTGTGATTTCAGCTAAAGCACCGTTACCTATGCAACCTTATGGAAATGCGTGGTATACCATTCACTGGGATGCGACAGATGGCAAATGGTCTGATGATGATGAAGCCATTGCTGCACGTGAACTGATCTCTAATTTTATTGATGAGGCAGTTGCCGCATATGATCTTGATGCAACACACGTGACGCTTTTAGGATTTAGTCAGGGATGTATTTTAAGCTATGCTGTAGCGCTAACATACCCTGAAAAAATAAAAAATATTATAGGTTTAAGTGGCTACGTTAATGAAGCGATTACTAAACCAAAAACCGACTTATCTAAATATGAACACCTTTCTGTATTCAGTTCTCATGGTACGGTAGATCAGGTCATCCCTGTGGATGCAGCGCGTAAAATTTCGGCTTATTTAGCTGATTTAAATATTGAGGTAAAACTCAACGAATATCCTGTAGGTCACGGTGTCGCTCCACAAAATTTTTACGATCTAAAAGATTGGCTGCTGAAACACGCTTAAGGATAAATCACGCTTTGCAAGGTTTCAAAACCTATGCTTCCGTCTTTTGCTACATCATAAAGTAAAATGAGTTCCCCCCAACGCGTACCATCGCTAAAGTCAGCTATAATCCACTTGTGATTTAACACTTCTACTTTATTGATTTGAAAAACTCCTGTCGCGTTTTCATATGGAATCAATTTATTTCCCGATGCTTGATTCTCACTTACCAAAGCAGATTCAATTTTTGCTTCCAGATCCGTAATATCTATGCCGAAACGTTCAAAATAGGTATACGCGTGCTCGTTATCTTCTAATTTGAAATAACGTCCGTCACTATTTTCGGTTAGCGATTGTATAGAATCTTCAGCTTTTTCCAGACGGTCTTTAAGTCGGGTTATCTGAGCGTCTTGAGATTCATAAACCTTTGTTGAATTCACGTATTGAAATACAACCCACAAGGCTGTAAATAAAAACAAATACATAAAAATATTTCTGCGCATATTTTCTAAAGTTCTAGTTGTAAACCGTCGTAGGCTAGGTGAATATTTTCGGGCAATCTCGCTTCTACTTCAGCGTGAAAACCCAATAAATGACTGATGTGAGTAAAATACGTTTGTTTCGGTTTAATTTCTTCAACAAAGGCAAGGGCTTCCTGTAGATTGAAATGCGAATAATGTGGTTCTTCCCGTAATGCATTTACGACCAAAACATCAAGATTGTTCAGCTTTGCTTTTTCAGCTTCGCTTATGGTTTTTACATCTGTCAGATAAGCAAAATTTGCGAAGCGATACCCAAAAACCTGCAATTTGCCGTGCATCACATTTATGGGTTCTACTTCAAGCTTATTAATAGTGAACAAATTATTATTTATAACCTCGTGAATAGCTACTGCGGGAGCACCGGGATACCGATTTTCGGTCTTGAAGATATAATCAAAACGTTTTTTCAATTCTGCAACAACACGTTTGTGTGCATATACAGGAATATCACCCTGTCTAAAGAAAAAAGGACGTATATCATCTAAACCTGCAGTGTGATCTGCATGTTCATGAGTAAACAATAAGGCTTCAAGATGATTAACCTTATATGTCAACATTTGCTGTCTAAAATCTGGCCCACAATCGATAACATAATTTGCGCCTTCAAATTCTATTAAAATGGATACACGCAAACGTTTGTCTCGAGGATCTGTACTCATGCAAACCGGGTGTGTGCTACCTATAATGGGGATTCCCTGTGATGTGCCTGTGCCTAGAAAGGTGATTTTCAAACCTGTGAAATTTAGCACAAAACTACACTTATTTTTTTGTAAGCCCTACCATTTTGCTACCTTTAACCCGCAAAGGAATTACCAGTACTCACCAAAAAAAAAAGCAGTATGCCGATCACAATTCAAGGTGACAAAGAGTTTGAAAATATCCCTTCAATAAACAACAAAGCACTACGCATAAATCTCAACCAAAACATCTACGGTACTTTTGCTGAAATAGGTGCGGGTCAGGAAACAGTAAGGCATTTTTTTAGAGCAGGTGGTGCCAGTGGTACTATTGCAAAAGCGATGTCTGCTTATGACAAAGATTTTAGTGATGCGGTTTATGGTGTTGAACAAGATCAGCGCTATGTAACCGAAGCAAGGCTTAAAAAAATGCTTGCTCACGAGACTAATTTATTAGAGAATCGTATCTCACGTGAGAAACACCCTAATAAAATTTATTTTACCTATGCAAACACGGTCGCTACCATAGATTTTGCTAAAAAATATAAAGGCCACGGCTGGGTAGGAATTAAATATCAGACTGAGCCACAGGCAGAATTTAATGAGATCATTCTTCATATACGCTTTCACGAGACTGATGCCCGTTTACAACAGTTAACACTAGGTACTCTGGGTGTAAACCTAATTTATGGAGCGTATTACAAATACGACTCTCCTAAAAAATTATTACGATACTTATACGACCATATTGATAAAGACCAGATCGAGATTGATATGATCAATTTCTCTGGCCCTGTTTTCTCTAAAGTTGATAATCGCTTGATGAGTTTACAGCTGGTAAAAAACGGATTTACAGATGCCGTAATGTTTGGGCCTGACGGAAACAACATTCTTTCTGCTAAAATTCTTTACAAAAAGAACATTCTTGCACTTCGTGGAAGTTTTAGACCCGTAACTAAAGTGAATACCGATATGTATCGCAAATCACTTGAGATTTTCCTAAATGAAAATAGGGTTAAAGAAGATAATACAGAAGTGATTTTTGAGATCACACTTTCTAACCTCAGAGCTGAAGGTGAGATTGACGAAGAAGATTTTATGGCGCGTGCCCGTTTACTTTGCAATCTGGGTCATACGGTAATGATCTCAAACTTTCAGGAATATTATCGCCTGGTTGAGTACTTCTCACGTTATACTAAAGAGCGTATGGGACTTGCGATGGGCGTGAATAACCTGATCGATATTTTTGACGAATCGTATTACCGCCATTTGAGTGGAGGTATTCTGGAAGCTTTTGGTAAACTATTTTTTAAAGATTTACGTGTTTATTTATACCCTATGCGTGATCCGGAAACAGGGGAATTCTTCACCAGCGAAAATCTCAAAGTACACCCACGTATGAAAGAACTGTACAAGTTCTTTAAATACAATGGCCGCGTAGTAGATATTGAAGATTATAATCCTGACATTTTAAATGTATTTTCAAGACAAGTATTAAAAATGATTTCTAGCGGAGAAGATGGCTGGGAAGCTATGCTACCTAAAGGTATTTCTGAGCAAATAAAAGATCAGCGCTTGTTTGATTACAAGCCACCTGCTGCTGTAGAAAACGAATAAGACTTCAATAAAAGCATAAAAAAATCCCGAATTGAATTCGGGATTTTTTTTACATTATCTTTTATGAATTAGCTTAAAGCTTCGATTAATCCTTCTATAGATACACGGTGTTGCTCACCGCTTTTCATATCTTTTAAAGTATAAACGCTTTCTTCCATTTCTTGAGTTCCTGCAAGGACAACAAATTTTATATTGCGTTTATCTGCATGAGACATCTGTTTTTTCATTTTTGCAGCATCCGGGTAAAGCTCTGCCGTGATTCCCGCTTCGCGTAAAGACTGCACCGCTTTTAAACAATACAAGGCCTCATTCTCACCAAAATTGATAAATAACAAGCGTGTTCCTTTAATAGCTTGCTCTGGAAATAAACCTAATTCTTCAAGAACCAGGTAGATTCTATCTAAACCAAAAGAAATCCCTACTCCACTCATATTTTTAAGGCCAAAAATCCCGGTAAGATCATCATAACGACCACCGCCGCCTATGCTCCCCATCTTAACTCCTTCTGGTGCCGAAACTTCAAAAATAGCACCGGTATAATAGTTTAAACCGCGGGCAAGAGTTACATCAAGATCTAAACCAACAGTCTTAAGTCCTAAAGCCTCAATTTTTGTGTTGATGTATTCCAGCTCTTCTATACCTTGTTTTCCGGTTTCTGAATCAACAAGCAACTCTTTAAGCAAGCTTAATTTTTCAGCAAAACTTCCACTTGCATTAAAAATAGGTTTTACACGCGCTATAGCTTCTTCAGTAATGCCTTTTGCAAGCATTTCTTTAATTACACCTTCCTCCCCTATTTTATCTAATTTATCTAAAGCCACTGTAAAATCGATCAGCTTATCTGCTGCCCCAATTGTTTCGGCAAGACCCGAAAGTATTTTACGATTGTTTATTTTTACAAGTGCTCCTTTCAGTCCTAAATCAGTAAAAACTGAATCGTATAACTGTACAAAAGCAACTTCCTGAAGTAATGAATCAGAACCTACAGCATCTGCGTCACACTGAAAAAACTCTCTAAAACGTCCCTTTTGTGGACGGTCTGCACGCCAAACGGGTTGAATTTGATAGCGCTTAAACGGAAACTCAATCTCATTCTGATGCTGCACAACATAACGCGCAAAAGGCACAGTAAGATCATAACGCAATGCTTTTTCTGAGATTTCAGAAGTTAATGCATTACTATCTTTAGATTCATATGTTTTTTCAGAAACCTTGTTTAAATAATCTCCACTATTTAGAATTTTAAAAATAAGGCGATCTCCTTCATCTCCATATTTTCCCATCAGGGTGCTGCTGTTTTCAAATGATGGTGTTTCTATAGGTTGAAAACCAAAAAGCTCAAAATTATGTCTAAGCGTATTGATGATATAATTACGTCTTAAAACTTCTTCAGGTGAAAAATCACGCGTTCCTTTAGGTATACTAGGTTTTTGAGCCATTTTATAATTTGTTGTCTATTTAAATAAATGCCCGATAGGGGCTGCAAATATCTTAAAATTTGAGAGTTTGTCTGTCTTAATTTTATAAAACGGTAACTTTTTTAGATTTTAGTAGACCTATGAGTTCAAATCGCATACTCTATGTTCTCACTCTTTAGAGAAAATATTCGCATAGCCTTTGATTCTATACGCAGCCAACTGCTTAGAACCATTCTTACAGTAGTAATCATCGCTATTGGGATTACTGCTCTTGTGGCTATTTTAAGTCTTGTAAAAGCTTTAGAAAACACGATTAGCAGTGACTTCTCATCTATGGGCGCCAATACTTTTAATATTCAGCGTTATGAATTTACTACACAACGTCGTGGGAGTGGTGAAAAACAGAAAATAAATCCTGTGATTCGTTATACCGAAGTGCGCGATTTTGAAAAGCGCTACACTTATCCATTAACTAAAGTTTCTGTTTCATTTACCGGCACTACTGCTGCTGAAGTAAAGTATGAAAATCAGGATACAGATCCTGAAGTTACTGTTCTCGGAACCAATGAAAACTTCTTGGACAATGCCGGTTTAGAATTAGATTCCGGAAGAAATTTCAACTTATTTGATGTTAAGAATAATAATAATGTTTGTATTCTAGGTAGTGATTTTAAAAACGGACTTCTGAAAAACGTTAATCCTATAGGAAAAACGATAAGCATTCGCGGAACTAAATTTAAAGTGATAGGTGTTCTTGAGGAAAAGGGCTCCACCTTTGGAAACAATCAGGATTTAAGGGTTATCATTCCGATTCAAATTGCGCGCTCTATGTTTACGCAACCTAACATTAATTATTCCCTGAGTGTAAAGGTTGAAAATAAAGATATGCTTGACGGGGCTTTAGACGATGCTATAATTACCTTTAGAAACGTACGAAAACTCGCTCCTATTGAAGAAAACAACTTTGGTATTGGGCGCAGCGATGATCTTATCAATCAGATCTCACAGATTAGTGGATATCTTTCGATGGCAGCGTGGATCATCAGCCTGATTACAATTCTAGGTTCATCTATAGCACTTATGAATATCATGCTGGTTTCTGTAACAGAACGTACCCGGGAGATCGGCGTACGTAAAGCGCTGGGTGCTAAAAAATCTATTATTGCGGGTCAGTTCTTGATGGAAACTATAATGATTGGGCAATTTGGCGGAATATTAGGAATCATTTTAGGAATCGGTATTGGCTTGTTAATTTCTACTGTGGCCAATTTCAATTTTACAACTCCGTGGATGGCAATGTTAGCCGCAGTAACTGTAACGCTTATTGTAGCCGTTGTAGCAGGTTTATTTCCGGCTTTGAAAGCGGCTAAATTAGACCCTATAGAATCGCTTAGATACGAGTAAACTACCTCGGATCAAACTCACTAGGCATTCGTTAGAAACAAATTTTCAATTTCGCAGCAAGCCTCGGGGGTATTAAATCCCTTGGCGGTGCCAATAAAAAAAGCCTGATTGAAATTATCAATCAGGCTTTAATAGTTTAAAAGGTCTGAATTAATCCACTTCAACAAATTCTTCAAACCATTTGTATAAGTCGCCTTGAGTAATATTTGCTCCTTGACGAATCAACACAAAAATATCGTTGTTGCGGTCATCAGATATAAGCTTACTAGAACTATACAAGTTCACTTCGTCTTTCATAAAGTTTTCCTGCAACCATTTATAACCTTGCGCAGTAGTGATATCTATACTTTTATTTTCTACTTCAATAGAGATCATGCTTATTTTTAGATCACCAACCTTGAATAAAAACATATGCTGCTGCGAGAAATGCTCCAGATATTCTACTTTTCCTAAAACACCTTCCCAAACCAGATCGCTAAAAACATCGAGCTCCTGCTCTGCTACTTCAGGTTTATTTTTTTTAATATCGTCCCACTCATCAGCAGTAATAGATTGTGCTGCAAGAAAATTTATAAATTCTTGATGCATCTCATCTAATTGTTCTTTTGAAAGTCTGATATATTTCATAATCTGAGAATTTTTTAAATAAAAAAAGCTTCCGTCAGACGGAAGCTTTTAAGTATAGTTTAAAAGGCTTAAGCCTCTGCTACCACGTCAAATGTAAGATTTGATACTACCTCACGGTGAAAACGAAGACTGGCATCGTATTGACCTAAACGCTTGATATTACCACCAGCAATCGTGATGTATTTTTTATCAATCTCAACACCTTCTTTAGAAAGTGCATTTGCAAGATCTGCATCAGTAATAGAACCAAATAATTTGTCAGCTTCACCGGACTTAGCTGTAAGTTTAATCTCTAAACCGTTTAATTTTTCAGCTTGTGCTTTAGCAGCATCAATTACTTGCTTTTCTTTATACGCACGTTGCTTTAAATTTTCAGCTAGTACTTTCTTTGCAGAAGGAGTAGCTAAAACAGCGTGACCTTGTGGAATCAAAAAGTTTCTTCCGTAACCGTTTTTTACAGTAACTAAATCATCAACAAATCCTAGATTGTCGACGTCTTTCTTAAGTATAACTTCCATCTTTATCTAGTTTTTATTTATATAAATCCGTTACATAAGGCATAAGGGCAAGGTGTCTCGCACGCTTAACCGCTACGCTTACTTTACGTTGGTATTTTAATGACGTACCTGTAAGACGACGTGGTAACAATTTACCTTGTTCGTTTACAAAAGATCCTAACCAATCTGCATCTTTATAGTCAATATATTTAATACCAGAACGCTTAAAACGACAGTATTTTTTTGCTTTTGAGGTCTCAATATTTAACGGAGTTAAATATCTGATTTCCCCATCTTTCTTAGCTTTCGCTTGTTGCTCAATAGATGATGCCATAACTATGCTTTTTCTTTGTTTCTTTTTCTACGCTTTTCAGCCCACTCAATCGCGTGCTTGTCTAAGCTTACCGTTAAGAAACGCATAATGCGCTCGTCACGTCTAAACTCTAGTTCAAAATTTGCGATAACCTCTCCCGGTACCGTGAATTCAAAAAGGTGGTAAAAGCCACTTTTTTTGTTTTGGATTGCGTAAGCTAATTTTTTTAGCCCCCAATCTTCTTTAGCTATCATCTTGGCGCCGTTAGAAACAAGAAAATCTTCAAATTTCTTTACTGTTTCCTTTACCTGGTCATCAGATAAAACGGGATTCAAGATGAAAACAGTTTCGTAATGATTCATAAAATAGTTTATTTAAAAATGAGTGCAAAAGTACTTTTAATTTTTCAGATAACAAAAGTTGAAATAGAATATTCGACTATAAACAATTCTTTTTATAAACAAAAGTAGATTTATTGAAAAAATATCGATGAACTACACAAAAAAGTTGTTTTATACATATATTGTAACTAGATTTGATGCACTAACGCCATCTCAAAACACAACTTTGGAAGAACTAATTTTAGACTGTGCTGTTGTAGACGATTCTAGTCTGCAACGCCTCGCAATCGTTAAGATGATTAAAGATCATCCCAACCTGCGTCTTGCTGCACAATACAATAACGCAATTGAAACAAAAAATGGACTTCTGGAAACTAAGGTTGACCTTATTTTCTTAGATATTGAAATGCCTATTTTAACCGGGTTTGATTTACTTGATGATCTGGTGCACAAGCCACAAATTATATTTGTGACCGGTAAAACAAAATATGCATATAAGGCTTTTAATTATAATGCTATTGATTATTTAAGAAAACCGCTTACTAAAGACCGTTTCTTAAATGCCGTTCATAAAGCCATTAATCTACACCGTCTTAAAACCGAAGGTAATGTAGAAGATGATGATTATATCTTCGTGAAGAGTAATTTGAAGAAGAAAAAAGTGTTTTTGAACGATCTAAAGTTTATCGAAGCATTAGGAGATTACGTGAAGTTGGTTACTTACAACGAGCCTATCATAGTACTTTCAACGATGAAAGCTTTTGAAGCCCAGCTTCCGGCAGATCGTTTTATGCGTATCCATAAATCGTATATTATTAATATGGATAAGGTTGAAAAATACAATAGTAGAAATATAGAGATTGAGGGAGACAAAATCCCTTTAAGCAGACATAAGAAAACAAAACTTATGGAAGCACTTTCAAGTTAAAAAAGACAAAAAAACCTGCTTTATTCAAGCAGGTTTTTTTTTGTCTAATAGTTATCTACATCAAGAACTATTTTGACACTTCGGTATTGAGAAATACTCAGAAAGGTACTTCGAATCTTTAAAATTGCTTTCTTAGTCTTTTCAAGACTTTGCTTTCTAGGAATTTTTATAAGAATGTTTCTGTAATATTCATTACGAATTCTTGAAACCGGGGGAGGCTCTGGCCCCAAAACCTGATCTTTAAACACATTCTTCAACGCTTGCCCCAGCCATACAGAAGATTCTTCTATCTTTTGAAAATCTCGATGTTTGAGTGTAATCTTAATTGTTCGGCAAAAAGGAGGATACTTATATACATGACGCTCTTCAAGTTGCTCATGATACATCTTTTCATAAGCATTCATAGAAACTTGTTGCAAGATCTGATGATGCGGATTGTAACTCTGAATTAATACCGTACCACGCTTTTGAGTACGTCCTGCCCTACCAGAAACTTGCTGAATCAATTGAAAACTACGCTCGTGAGCCCTAAAATCAGGAATATTAAGCATACTATCTGCATTCAAAATTCCTACAAGAGTCACATTTCTAAAGTCAAGCCCTTTTGTAAGCATTTGCGTTCCTACAAGAATATCTATCTCCCCCTGCTCAAAAGCTGTAATAATTTTCTCAAAACCATATTTACCCCGAGTCGTGTCAGAATCCATTCGACCTATATTATGCTCAGGATACAAGTCTTTAAGCTCTACTTCTACTTGTTCTGTACCAAAACCTTTAGTGTCTAATTCTTCACTGCCGCAGGCCATGCATTTTTGCAACATCGCAATATGATAACCACAGTAATGGCAGCGTAACTGACTGCGGTGCTTATGAAAGGTCAAACTCACATCACAATTAGGACATTGCGGAGCATGCCCACAGGTATTACACTCTAATATAGGAGAATATCCTCTTCTATTCTGAAACAAGATCACTTGTTCTCCAAGGTCAAGAGCATCAGTTATCGCACGTAGTAAGTCGTCACTAAAGTGACCGGTCATTCGCTTTTTACGGTGTTTTTCCTGAATATCTATGATGCTATTTTCTGGCATTAAAATGTTGCCATAGCGTTCTTTCATCGTGACCAGACCATATTTCCCCGTACTCGCATTATAATATGTTTCTAATGAAGGGGTGGCAGAACCCAAAAGCACTTTTGCTCCTTGCTGATAGGCCAAAACGATACCTGCATCACGAGCCTGATAACGAGGTGCAGGGTCATATTGTTTATAACTGCTCTCATGCTCTTCATCAACAACAACGAGTCCCAGATTCTCAAAAGGTAGAAACAAAGCACTACGCGCGCCTAAAACAAGTTGAGCTTTTGGTGCTTTATTTAAAACATTATTCCATACTTCAACACGCTCGTGAACGGAATATTTAGAATGATAAACCGAAAGTTGGTTTCCAAAAAACTCTTGCAACCGGGAAACAAGCTGTGTTGTAAGAGCGATTTCAGGTAATAAATAGAGTACCTGTTTTCCTTCAGCCAGATACTCTTTTATGAGATTAACATAAACTTCTGTCTTACCAGAAGCTGTCACACCGTGTAGCAAGCAAACCTCGTGCAGATCAAATGACGCTTTTATTTCATTTAAAGCCTGCTCTTGCTGGTCATTTAATTGTTTAACGGCGCTATCTTCCTTCCCGGAATAGGTAATACGATCTTTCTGAATCTTATACGTTTCAAAGATCCCCTTACTTATTAGCGCTTTTAACTGAGCAGAAGAAGCTCCACTTTGCTCCTGCAACTCTTTGGCCTTTATTGGTTTTTTAGCACGCGCCTGTATCGAAAAATAATTGAGTAATAACTCTCGCTGTTTTGGAGCTCTATTGAGTTCGTCAAGTGCAATATGCATATTTACCTCTTCCTCATATTCTTTAGTAAGACGCACATATTTTACCAACTTAGGCTTATAAGCTTCATAAATCTCCTGATCAAGTGCCACAAGATCAAGGTCTATCAAGCGGTTTATACTAGGCAGCACTTTCTTTTTTCCCAAAACCTGCATCACTTCGCTAATGCGCAAAATAGACTGATCTTTAAAAGCATTTAAAATGGTAATACTTTCATCATCTAAATCCTCAAGATGTTCTTCCGTGAAATTCTTAGAAAGTCTTTTTATTATGGTCTCACTTTCTAACAGGAAAGCGCCGGGCAGAGCAGCACGCATAACTTCACCCAAGGTAGCCATATAATAGCTTGCCATCCACTGCCAAAAATTCAATTGCGCAAGATGAACAACAGGTACTTCATCAAGAATTTGCTCTATTTCTTTAGCTTCGTAAATACGCGGCTCTTCCTGATGTACGCGTATAGCCAAAGCTGTATAAATCTTGCTTTTGCCAAAAGGCACAGCGAGTCGCATCCCCGGCTTTATGAAAGAATATTCGGCTTCACTGATGCGATACGTGAACGCATTTTCAACAGGAATAGGTAAGATTACATCTACAAAATACACGAAGGTAAAGATAAAAAAAAGGCTGTCTCCAGTTTTAGAAACAGCCTTAGTTTATAAGAAGTTTAGTGTTATTTCACTCGTGTCCAATATTGGGTTCTTCCTAGTAACGAAAAACCTATATAACCACGAACTTTTAATTTATCTGGATTCTCCAGTTCAATTAAACACTTATAGAGTTTTCCACTTTGAGGATCTAAAATTTTGCCATCATTATACTCGTCACCATCTTTTTCTAAACCTTTGATGATCACAAGATCCTGAATGGGTTTCCCTTTATCAGAACCGGGGCAATCTACACATTTAGCATCTTGACGATCTTTATTTAAGATCTCCGCAATTTTACCGTAAACCTTTCCGTCTTGTCTATAGATTTCAACAATTGATTTTGCTTCACCGGTTTCGTCATCAATAGTTTTCCATTTACCGGTAACATCTTGAGCAAACATTCCTGCTGTAGAAATAAGAGCAAACATTAAAAAAGCGCATATTTTTTTCATAATCGTTATTTAAAAGGGGTTATAATTTTTAATTCAACAAGATACTAATACCAATAATAAGATATTTTTAATAATTCAAAAGTTAAATTGAAGATATTTGCGATTTTTTAAGATCTCTCCGCTTTTTCAGGCGATACATCGTAGCATTTAATTCAAAACCCAAAAGCAATAAGTTAGAATTAAGCCAGATATAAACCATCATAATCAATAACGCACCTATTGAACCGTATAACTGGTTATACGTTGCAAAATTATTAATGTAAATACCGAACAAATAAGTTGTCACAACAAATAATATAGTGGTTAGAGTTGCTCCTATTGAAAAAAATCGGGTGCTTTTTCCTTCTTTGGTTCCAAAATAATACAGCGTTGCTACCACTCCATAAATCAGAATTAAAAGGGAAATAAAACTTCCTAGTCTGGACATCCACAAATTATCTTCATTTACGATACCGCGCCTTTTTAATTCTGTAATAGAAAACTGAAGGTACAGTACTGCTATAACTACTAGGAGCAATAACAGTGCCAACATTAACGAAACCCCCAGAGCCACAGCATATTGCTTAAACATATTTCTATTAGTGACCGAATGAAAACTATATTCAAAGCCCGTGAATATCGCGTTCACGCCGTTTGCCATCAAG
Source organism: Leeuwenhoekiella polynyae (assembly GCF_004104075.1). Classification (GTDB taxonomy): domain Bacteria; phylum Bacteroidota; class Bacteroidia; order Flavobacteriales; family Flavobacteriaceae; genus Leeuwenhoekiella; species Leeuwenhoekiella polynyae. Next base: position 70,163 of record NZ_QOVK01000008.1, read on the forward strand.
AATATAGCAAATATTAAAGTAAATGATAAAAGTCCGCCGCGCTGGTTCGCTGCAATATCCAAGAGAATAGGATCAAAAAATTCCTGAGTTTGGGGCGGTAATAAATTATTTATAAAAGAAAGAAAATCGGTTTGAAATCCATTTATTGGGACGTATGGAATCAAGTTCAAAATGAATAGAAAAAAAGGAAAAAGCGCCATAAAAAAACTGAATGCAACTGCACTTGCACGGGTTGCAAAAGTTCCTTTAATAATGCCAATGGCATACATTTCCCAAAAGTCATAAAGCGACAAGCCTTCAAAGCCGGGTAAAATAATTGTCTTTGCCCATTTGACCAGAGGTAGTAATAATGGAATCGTCTTTAATTTATCATCCCACTCGTCACTCATCAAACTGCCTTTAAGCTTAAATCCATATTATAAACCGAATGCGTTAAAGCTCCACTTGAAATATAATCTACCCCGCATTTAGCATATGCCGCGAGAGTCGCTTCATTTATATTTCCCGAAGATTCAGTAAGACATTTATCGCCAATCGTTTTTACTGCAGTACGTGTATCATCATAATTGAAATTATCCAGTAAAATGCGATAAACTCCACCTGCATCAAGTATTGCATCAACCTCCTTAAGATCTCGAGCTTCGACTATAATTTTAAGATCAAGATTGTTTTCCGCTAAATACGTTTTAGTTTTCATTATTGCTTCAGCGATACCTCCTGCAAAATCAATATGATTATCTTTCAACATAATCATATCATATAAGGCAAAACGATGGTTCTCACCACCGCCTATTTTTACAGCCATTTTTTCTAAAGCTCTAAAACCCGGTGTGGTCTTACGCGTATCTAGAATTTGAGTATTTGTTCCTTCTAAAAGATTCACATACTGTCTAGTCTTGGTCGCTATCGCACTCATTCGTTGCATAGCGTTGAGCACCAACCGTTCGGCTTTTAAAATACTTTGAGAACTGCCAGAAACAAAAAAAACAATATCACCTTCGTCAACAGATTCTCCGTCTTTGATCAAAACTTCTACTTCAAGTTCTGAGTCTACATAATCAAAAGCACGCTTAGCAAACTCTACTCCTGCAATAACGCCAGCTTCTTTTACCAAAAGCTTAGCCTTACCTGTTGCATCTGCTGGGATACAAGCTAAAGAACTGTAATCACCAGGACCAATATCTTCCCGAATGGCATTTTTTATAATTAAATCTACTTCTTCTAAAAGCTTAATTTCTGAAATCATAAATATGGAACGATTTTTTGCTAAGTTAGACAAACAACCGGGCAATTTACAACACCTAATTGCAAATATTGTTAAGTTATATGCTTTTATAAAGAACTCAGAATTGAAAAATACTAATTTTGAAGAATGAATATAAAACTGCTCTGCATCGGTAAAACCGACAACCGAAATCTGGAAGAACTCATTTCTATTTATACTAAACGGTTGAAGTTTTATGTGAATTTTGAAATCGAAATTATTCCCGATCTCAAGAAAACCAAAAATCTTTCTGAAGAACAACAAAAAGAAAAAGAAGGCGAACTCATACTGAACAAACTACAGCAGCAAGATGAATTAATTTTGCTGGATGAAAACGGAAAAGAGCTGAGCAGTGTGAAATTTGCCGACTACCTTCAGAAGAAAATGAATAGCGGCATCAAAACTTTGGTTTTCGTAATCGGTGGTCCCTATGGTTTTTCGCCACAGGTATATGCTGCAGCACGCGGAAAGATTTCACTTTCAAAAATGACTTTTTCCCATCAAATGATTCGGCTATTTATGACCGAACAGGTTTATAGAGCGTTTACCATTTTACGCAATGAACCGTATCATCATCGCTAGAAGTTAGAGGAATTTAAAATCTTTGGTTCAACTTTCTACTTATTACTTTCAGGCTTTAATTGAATAGGTAACCAAATCTCTTCTTCAGATTCCGGATGTTCAGGGCCGTAATATTTTTCACCCAGGCGTTCAAAATGCGAGCGCTCATCCAATTTATATTTTGATTGCGGTAGCCAGGTGCCGTAAATATAATTGGAAGTTTCAACAAATTGTTTCACCGGCCCCACGTGCTTAAAAACAGCATACAAACCACCTGCAATCGTTTTGGTTTGCATTCCGTCTGGCACATCGTCAAAACTACTTACCTCTACCGCTGCCCAGCGTTCAAACTTAGTTTCACGGCTAAACTCTTCAACTTTAAAACCAAAAGGATAAACCTGCATGGAATAAAACCCAGAATTTATTCTGTTTTTAATTTCTTTATGCCTGCTCATAAATTCCTTCCACAGCTCAGCTGTATCATCAAAAGAAAGAGTTGTAGTTAGGCATTTACCTACTATCTTACGGGGTTCTATTTTTTGTAATTGTGGTTCCATAAAAGTTTAGTTGAGCCTCAAAATACTGATTTTAACAAGAAATCTCAATTATAGGTTTTATTTAACTAAGAATGCATCACTCAAAACGTATACTTGATAAAACTAAAAATTATGAAACCCAGACAACTCATCAGCCGTTTTTTCCTTTTTACAACCGCTATGCAAATAGGCTACTACGCCGTTATTTTTGCTGACCGAAATAAAGAAACGATCAAAAAGAAATACAAAAAGCGTAAAAAGTAAGGCTTACGACTTTTTCAATCCCTTCTGTAAAACATTTTTGATTCCCTCAAGATTATCTGAAAACTGCATCATTTGAGCCAGTACTTGTGCCATCTCGTTGGCATCTCCAAAACCTTTGAGCTTATTGTTTTTGACAAAGGTTTCTTTGATTGATTCCCAGCGTTCTTTTTCTTCTTCTGAGATTGAATTGATAAGTGTTTTGTATTTCAATAAGTTGGCTTCTGCAGAACCGGTTAGGGTTTGCGCCTCACTTTCATAATGGGACAGCAATAAAGTTTGCAATTCGCTGTCGTTCATCACGGATACGACTTTCGCTACCAGTTTATTCATATCCCGATACGAACCCTGTAATTTAAAAGCAGGCTCCGTACGATAGGCATCTTCCATTGCGGCAGACTTGATGTAGGCTTCATTTACTTTAAGAATCGTATTTCTTATTTTCAACACCTTTTCAAGTATTGAGGTATATTCCTCCAATTCCCGATTGCTGTGATTTCCTTTTAACTGCAATTCGTTATTTCCGGTTTCCAAACGTTGCAGTAAGGTATACACATCTTCAAAATGTGTGCTGCTCAATTGCTGTAGCACCGGGTTTGCAGTTAACGAGTTTTCAATTAAACTGAGTTTAAACAGATCTGCAGTGTCGCCAATGATATCTCCAAGGTTATAAATGTCAGCCCGGTTTGCCAACATATCAGGAATTTGAAATTTAGCACCGCTCTCTGTATATGGATTCCCAGCCATAATCACACAGAATTTCTTTCCGCGTAAATCATAGGTTTTCGGCTTTTCTTTATATACCCCTTCAATTTTACGGGTACCATCAGAAAGTGAAATAAACTTCTGTAGAAACTCAGGATTGCAATGCTGAATATCGTCGAGATACAGCATCACATTATTTCCCATTTCAAAAGCTAAATTGAGCTTTTTCAACTCTTCCCGCGAAGCGGAATTGGTCGCAGCAGCAGGATCTACCGAAGTTACCTGGTGCCCTATCGCCGGACCGTTTATTTTCATAAACACCAATCCCAGACGGTTGGCGATATATTCCATCAAAGTGGTTTTACCGTAACCTGGAGGCGAAATCAAGAGCAGCATTCCCATACGATCGGTTCTCGTGGTATCACCTACCGTTCCCAATTGCTTGGCCAGGTTGTCTCCAAAAAGCGGAAAATACACCTGATCAATCAACTTATTACGCACAAAAGACGTCAATACTTTCGGCTTAAACTCTTCAAGTTTCAGTTCTTCTTTAAGGCTTTCAGTCACTTCGTGTTTCGCTTTGCGAAAGGCTTCAAAAGCAGGTACATCTTCAACTATAAACTGACTTAAAGTTTGCGTAAAATCATGGTAGTTAAATACAAAACTTCCGTTTTCTAATGTTTTGTGATCACCCTTAAGATCAGTAATGATTTCGCCTGGCGAAATAGCATTCACCTTAGAAACGGAATCGTCTTCAAATAAAATTAAACACACCACCTCATCTGTGTAACGCAAGAGCTGGCAAGGAAGCATTCCGCTTTTCGCCTGAGATTCATTGCGTATAAAAGCACCAACCCATTGCCGAACCAGTACAATCTTAGATTCATAATCAGCCTGAGATTCGTAGCTGTTTTTAAATTTGAGATCGGCCTGTTTACTTTTTAAATTTCGATTAAAAGCATCTTTGAGTTCAATGGCCACTTCGCTATTCACGAAATTATCGTCACGCTGAAATTCTGCAAAGAGATAATTAGCTACGACCGTAGTTGATTTGATTTCAAAAAGCTGTGTCTTTTCACTAAAAGCTTCCAATTTCTTACGAAGCATCTCGATGATAAAATCATATTCCTCATCTTCTGGAAAGAACTGTAAAACTTCTCCACTAGCCTTCAGCTTATTATTAATCTGCTGCTGCATTTCAGACTCCAAACTGTTCCAGAAATATTGCGCATACGCTCGAATTTTAGGATGATAACGTAACAATCCTAAGTCAGTATGCTTCTGTACCAAAGCTTTTAATATCTGAACTGCATCCTGATCGTGAACACCTTTTACATAACCTTCACTGTAGTTTGAACTGCTAAATTCCTGCAACTTCGCAAGCAATTCTTCTTCTGAAGCCTGATGCAAGGCATTTTTATCTAATGCGTTAAAAATGCGGTATGCTAAATACGCCGACCGGTACACCTGATCGTTTTCTGAAACGAATTCCTGATCCCAGATTTGGCGTGAATTGAGCAATACAGGATGATTAAGCGTTTGATAAAAATCAGTTCCGGTAAGGTGATAGGCCAGCACACCATCTTTTAAAACGATGGTTAAATCTAAAGGTTGCCGGTTTACACCAAACTTATGTTTGCCTAAACGGATTATATTCTCGCCATCTTCATAGAGATCAAGCTTGTCTTTAAGCTTTCGCAGTGCATCTTCTCGCGCTACCTTAAGCGCGGTTTCCAGTTCTTCGGCCTTACCACTATCTTCGAGTTCATTAAGCTGCACAATAATATCCCGCAACTTATTGATCATTAAATCTGAAGCAAAATACCCATTGATTTCATCGGCAGAGCCCAGACTTTGAGCGCGTTTTGAAACACCCTTTAAAATACGCTCTGATGCATTTTGTAAAGCCAGCGCTTTTTTATTGCGCTTTTCTACCAGCGAATTTTTTCGGGCCTCAAAAGCTGCATAAACTTCTTCCCGTTTCTCCAGAATTACGCTTATGAACTCTTCAAAATCGGCAAATTTGCCTTCAAGTTCTTCAAGCTGTATGGATATTTTATTCTGAAACTCATCACACTTTTGCGGCGTAGAAGCGATATCAATATAATTGATGATGCTTTGGTCTATCAGCTTAAGTTGTGCGGTAAAATCGGCTTGGGCTTCTGCACTTCCCAGCGCTTTCTTTTTATTCTTAAGTGCCGCTTTTAGCTGATTAATCGTTGCAAAAATCAACGAAATCGCATCAACGATCTGAGTCGCGTGAGCGGTATCTTCTATCTCAAGATTGGTAACAATATCAATCAACAATTCCAGATCTGCAGCAATCTGATTGACCTCTTCTTCCAGCTGCTTGGCCTCGATAACTTTTTTAACCGAATCTAGTTTTTTGTTTTTCTCAGCCACCTGATCATGGTAGGGCTGCAGGGCTTTGTCGTCCAATAAAAACTGAACACATCTGCGGGAAATCTTTTGGGTTTGCTCACCAATTTCAGTTTCCAGCGCATTTAGAAAATCAAGGTCTACGTAACGTACATCACGCAAGCTTATGACTTTACCGCGCAACATACGCAGCTGGGTCAAGAGCGCTACGAAATCATTAATGGTTTTAAAAGACGAACTTTTAATCTTACCAAAAATGGCTTCGGCTTCCTTTTGTAATTCTTTGGTTTGCCGAGCGGCATTGCGGCGGAGTTCGGTTACTTTTTCAAACTCATCTATCGCAGCATTTGCTGCTTTATTGATTTCGCGTAGCGGAAGATCTAAGCGCTGCGTATCTTCTTCATTCAACCAGTAATACGCATCCTGAATATCTTTTGAGGCCTTGGCAACATCTGCATAGAGTCCGTCATAATTATCCTCTTTGTTAAGCAAGGTAATCAGCGCCTGAGACTCTGCCATCGCTTTAACAATATCCTTGTTCCCTATTTTGTATAGAAGCGAATCGGTGTGCTGTGAGGGCATATAATCACCCTTGAGGAACGGTGTTTGCCAGATCTGCACTACGTGGTGTTTGGTCTGGTTATCTTCTGCCGTGAAGTAACAAAGTTCGCCATTTTCAAGCAGCGTAAAACCACTACACACTATCGGTGTTTTAATCTCCTGACTGATGATATTATACGACATCAGTTTATACACCCCTTTTCCGGGCTCATAAAACACATACATAAAATCTTCTCCATTTGGCGAAACAATCTTTTGCTGAAATTTCAATTCGAAAATTCCGTCATCAAAGATTTTATATTCCCCGGTTTGGAGGTAGTATCCGTTTGGGAAAATAATGCCCTGGTCATCTGGAAGCAGTACAGCTGCAACCCCTACACTTTGAATTTTGTGTACCTGCCTGATCTTGTGATTGTATACAAAATACCGTTCATCTTCTTGAAAAGGCTTTATCTCCAGTACGATTAAGTTACCTAAATCTGCAAAGCGATACTGCCCGTCATCGAGCGTCTGATCGTACTGTTCTACAGGCTCAGATAAAATACCCTTACCGTCTTCAGTATTATCTTCTATTTTGATGGTAAGATCGCCACCTATCGTCTCTACAAAAACCCGATCTAAAATCGAAACATGCGAGTGCACCCCGTAGCGATGCATATCGCGGGTAACCGGCAGCCATTTAAACTCGTGCTGTGGGGGAAAACGGTACTCGTGATCACTGCGATTGTCTACATATTCCAGCTCATGCTCCTTAATGAGCCACTTAAATGTTTTGATATCAGTCACGCTCTCGCTCAGCTGAAAAACCATATGCAAATAATTGCCGATGATCGCAAAGCGCGAAAAAATGGTATTGCGGTAGTATTTGTAAAGGTTGGAAAAATCGGTTTTGAAAGTATCATCTTCCAATAAATCCAGCGCAATGGGCTCAAATCGATTTTCAGTAAAGCGATACATACTGAACACATCTGAAAGTTTTATTTCAGTACGCAGGCCAAAATGCACGTTATAACCAAAAATACAGGTATCTCCCAGCGAAACGATATCCCGCGCAATACAGTTGTTCTCGGTATTGATACGGTCGTTTGCAATGAGTTTGGTTTCTAACGAACCAAAAACCATTTTTCGGGACGCATTGAGTTTTGCCAGTTTATCCTGAAGTTCCTGCTTTCGCTTTTGTAAACGACCGCGTATGATCGCGTAGGTTCCGCCATCTAGTGTTTCGCCAGCAGTTTTTTCTTCGGGATTATTTAGAGTAGTTTGTGACTGTTCTGCCATTTTTTAATTTAATTTTTTAGGCAATTGAGTGGATCTTAGATTGGAAAATTTCAAATTCTATAGGTATTCGACAGGCTCAGACTGACATTTGCTAATCACAAATTGAAAACATATGTCACACTGAGCCTGTCGAAGTGCTACTTAACTTTAGACCTAAACTCTAAGCTTATTTTTCAATTTTATTACCAAACTGCGTATAATTTTTTGAAAACAAAATCAAATCATCCCAATTACCTTCAATAAGAGCTATTTTCTTTCTTCTGCTCCAAGCTTTAATCTTTTTCTCCCACAAAATTGCCTGACCAATTTCATTAAAGCTTTCGTTCCAAACTAAGGTTACAGGCCTTCTTTTATAGGTATAGGAATCTTTTTTTATTCCTGAACTATGTTGTTCAATACGTTGTTCCAGATTATTCGTTACTCCTGTATAAAAGCTATTATCGTTGCACTTTAGTATGTAAACGAAATAGTTTTTCATAGAATGTTCATTGGTTGTATAGGTCTTCGACAAGCTCAGCCTGACAGTTAAAAAATACTTTATAAGTCTTCGACTCCCGAAGCTTTGGGATAGACTAACATACAATTTTAATAAAGTGTTTTAGTATCACACTGAGCCTGTCGAAGTGCTACTTCAGCTTCTTGCTGTCGATACCCAAACCTTTTGCCAGGTTGAACAGATTACTGAACAACGTCTGCTCTTCGCTGTCGTGCGATTGCTCTTTAAGATGCATCAACAGGTTTGCAATCGTTAGGTTTTTAATGTCCTCTGAAGAAACTCCGTATTTATCTGCAAATTCCTTTACTTTTTCGAGCAAATTCCCTTTGACATCGTCGCTTCCTAAGATTGCATTTTTTACATCCTGAATATTAGTACTGTTCTCAACCAGACGGTCATAACCTTTGGCTTTTGTAATCTGGCCAATGATTTGATCAAAGAACATCGTCTCTCCACCTACAATATCAATCTTCGCCGCTTTTAACGCGTCTCCTATCACCTGTGCCTGAGCATCGGCAATATCCTTTTGAATGTTGATGTGAGCCAGATCCACTTGCAATTCTTTATCCAGACGCAATTTGAACTCTTCGTGTTCTTTACCTACACCGTCCAGTTTCTTCATCGCATTAGCTTTTTCTTCGATACCAGCAGCATCTGCCAGGGCTTTCCCTTTGATCACATCGGCTTCAGCCATACCATCTTTACGTTTTGCATCTGCTTTGGCTTCCATACCGGCAGCTTCTGCTTTAGCTTTCTTTTCGATAATAGACGCTTCAACAATACCCTGACGCTCGTGTGCATCAGCTTTTGCGTGCATCACCTGAGCTTCAGACATACCTACAGTTGCTTCTTCTTTCGCTTGTGCTTCGGCTAAAATCTTACGAGCCTGTGCTTCTTTCTCTGAAGCTTCTTTATGAGCAAGCGCTTCGATATTGATCTCTTCTGCTTTTTGCTTAGCTGCTTCTTTTTGCGCTTCTGCAGCCTTGATGGTTTTGATCAAATCTTCCTGAGCGTTCGCTTCCGCGATTGTAATTTTCACCTGCTTATCCCGGTCTGCAGTTTTAAAGGCCTGAATATCTTTCATATTCTCTTGTTCTTCTACCACACCTTTCTCCAGCATCACACGATCACGGATCACATCCTGAATATTCTTCTTCTCTACTTCTACTACTTTCTCTTTCTCTATTTGAGCCAGAGTAACGACGCGCTCTCTTTCGGTAGCTTCGAGTAAACGATCTTTTTCTACACGTTCGGTCTCAACCGCATCGGTACGTTGCTTGTTTTTAGCTGCCACGATAATCTGGCGCTCCATATTCTCTTCGGCAACTTTTACTTTCTCCTGCGTAGCGATACGTGCTGTTTCAGATTTCAGACGCTCTTCTTCTGCTACCTTCATCGTTTCAGCCTCTTCACGCGCTTTGATGTTTGCGATCTCACGTTTTTGCTGCTCTTCTTTTTCAGCCAATTGCTTGTCTAATTCCAGAATTGCTTCACGCGCCTCCACATCCTGCTTGCGAATGGTTTTCTCCTCATCCCGCTTGATCAGGTTGGCCTTCACGTTTTGAACCGCGGTCAATTCAGTAATTTTCTTGATCCCTTCCGCATCCAGAATATTGTCTGGCTTTAGGTGGGTAACCGGAGTTTGCTCCAAAAAGTCAATAGCACAATCTTCTAAGGTATACCCATTGAGATCTGTACCAATGATGTCTACAATTTCATCCCGAAACTCTCGACGTGCCTCGTACAATTCAATAAACTGAAACTTTTTCCCTACTGTTTTCAACGCTTCAGAAAATTTAGCCTCAAAAAGGTCTTCAAGGGTTTCAATACGTGATGCGCGAGCGACACCAATAGTTTGCGCCACTTTCTTGATATAAGCCACATCATTGTTTACCCTAACGAAAAATGCCACTTTAATGTCAGCACGCATATTGTCTTTACAGATGAGGCCTTCAACTCCCAGGCGTTCAATTTGGATTTTCTTAACTGAAACATCCATAATTTCCACTCTGTGGAAGACTGGCACCACATAAAGTCCTTTATCTGTTGCCACTTTGGTACCCCCAAAACCGGTACGTATAAGTGCCTGTCCCTGATGCACTTTTTTGTAAAACATCGCGATGATCGCGAAATAAACGATGATTAAGAACAAGAGAACTCCTAATCCAATGCCAATAATTGGTAATACTTGATTCATTTTTGATTGATTTATTTAGTCGTTATAATTTTCTACGAGGTAATAATTTTGATCTGCAGATTGTTTGATGATCAGTACTGTACTTCCATAAACAAGGGGTTCACCTGTCAAAGATTTCACATAAACCGACATAGCGTTGCCGTCTGCAAGCACTTCGGCATTCCCCATTTTTTCTCCGGAAATTGAAGATAGCAGGGTAGCTTTTCTTCCCAAAAAATCAACAGCTACATCACCATCTTTATTGAGGTGTTTGAAAAAACCTTTAAAGGGTGTGGTAAACAATTTGTTTACGATTAAAGCCGGAAACAAGGCGATCAGCATAACCGCAAAGCCAAATACGCTATCATACGTAAACGTCAGCGCTGTTGTGACGGTCGTCATCAGCCACCAGATAAAAATCCAGCACGTAAAGGTGAACATAAACGGAAGCCCAACAAAGTTGAAGTAGATGAGAAATATTTGCCAGCCTTTCAACGGCTTGCGTCTTTTTCCTACTACATTATCCTTGGTCACCTCAACATTAGACACGTCTTCAAAGTCCATATTACCACCTTCGAGGCCTGTGTCGAGATCAACATCGACATCGACATCCACGTCAATATCCAGATCGAAGTCAATACCGCCTATCATCGTCACTATCCAATACAAGATGAGTATCATCAGTAATATAGACAGTACTATATTAACTTGAGAAAAAAGTACTTCTGTTAATGTTGCGTTCACTATTATCCCTGGTTTTTAGAGTCATCAAGACCCAGTTGTGCTTTTAATTTTTCGAGTTCATCTTCAGCCTTTGCACCCGTGGTATCCGCTGCTTTGTCAAGCTCATCGTCTATAGACTTTGAGGCATTGGCGATATCACCATAGGCTTCTGCAAGCGCTTCTTCCTGAGCTACTTTTTCCTTCATACGCTCCAACATAGACACCGTGCCGGTGCTATCTAATTCTGCCATTTGTTTGTTGAGATTTTTCGTAGCGTTGCTCACTTTTACACGCGCTTTAAGCGTTTTGAGTTCGTTTTCCCACTTGCTGATATTCGCTTTGATGTTCTGAATATTTTTCTGTAACTGGGCTACATTGTTGTCAAACTTCTCCGATTCGGTTTTAGCCTGAGCAACCTGTTTTTCAGACTCTTCTTTTTTAAGTAAAGCCTCTTTAGCCAGACGATCTGCTTCAGCAGCATCCATTTGCTTGGCGTGTGCTTTTTTAAGAATGACAATCGCTTTGCTCTGGTATTCTTCGGCTTTATCCTGAAATTCTTCCTGATCGTTTTTTGCGCGTATTGCTAAAGCTTTAACCTGAGCCAAAGCTTCTAAGCTTTTATCCAGGTCTTGTTTCATATCCCGGATGCCCTGCTCGGTTAATTTGATGGGATCTTCCATATTATCAATTGCAGAATTTGCTTCTGCCTCTCCTATTTTAAATAAGCGTCTAAAAATGTTCATGGGTTCTAGGTTTTAATATTTTGAAAATTCTATTATTTTATCTGAATATTCACTCATCAAAAGGCTGAGTGAGTTTAAAGAGCCTTCCAACTCATTTAGATCCATATTCTCTATCTGAAGCGTGTCTCTAAAGATTACTTTTTCACCACTCTCATTGAGTACAAAAGCGCCGTGAATAATATCCCGGTTTTTTTGCAAAAGACTTTTAAAAATCTTTTCTGACTGATTGTTAATTTTAAAAATGAATTGTTCCAAAATGAGAATGGGTGGTGCGACCCCTAAAATCAGATTTTTAATACCTGAATTTTCTTTTTGAACGACCAGTATACCATCTTCAGGGTTCTGAAAGGTGACATTAAAATCAAGTTCAAGTAAATAATTTTTGGTTATAAGGAAATGATCTTTCATCGACTTTTGGTTACAGGCTGTTAAGGATTTCTAAAAGTTAATAATACGAAAACTAGTTTTTAATTGTTTAGATTACGCTAATTATTATTGTAAACAATGCGTGGATTAATGCTGTCATACTGTTTGATTTTTGATTGATGAATGTTTTTTAACAATATTGACAATTAGAATAGCTACTAAAAAAACTAGCTAAACAAAATAGTTTTTGCTAATATTGTTAGGTAAATATAATTAAATATTTTCAATTTGCAAATAAAATTAGCAAAATATGTCCTTTTTTGGTAAAAATATTCGGAAGATACGAAGTGTAAAAACGCTAAGTCAACAGGCGTTTGCTGAGCTATTTGACTTAAAAAGAGGCACTTTAGGTGCTTATGAAGAAGGAAGAAGTGAACCTAAAATAGAAACCATCATCAAAATTGCTAATTATTTTAGCATACCTATAGATGACTTGCTAACTCGAGAACTGACAGTAAATGAATTACTGAAATTTAAAAGTTCTCTATCTGAACAATACGAATTACCTCACCCGGAAACCTTTAAACAGATACCGTGTATTACAGAAAAAAATTCTACAGATTATATCAGTAATTATCAAAATCAACGTTTTGTACAAGATATGGTTCAGGTTATATTACCTGTAGATAAATCTGAAACTATGCGTGGTTTTGTAGTGACTAATCTCGAAATGACCAGTCAAAATCAAGGGCTTTTTCCTAAAGATGTGGTTTTAGGGACATTTGTAAAAAATGATGATTACAAAAATATTGAAGATGGCGCAATTGTTTTGGCTCTTACAAAAGACGAACTTATACTGCGCAAAGCTTACATATTTAGCGATACGATAATTTTAAAAGCAGAACATCAAAATATTGACGAATTGAGATTTCCGTTTTCTGAAATTAATGAAGTCTGGAAAATAACTTCTGTATTTCAAAAGCGTATAACTTCTATTGGTTCTGGTATTGAAGACAAACTGTCTATGCTTGAAAAAGAATTTGCTAAACTAAGAAGTCAAATCTAACTCCTAAGTAAAGTTTATTCCGCAGCCAATTCTAAATTTAATCGCTCTTGCTCAGCTTCTTCTCTTAATTTCTTGCGCATTTGTTTAATCGTGAGCGTGCTCCCGTCGTGACTCCATCCCGGAGGTCCAAAAGCATACATAAACTTATGCTTCCATTTTGGAGATCGTTTCATATCACTCCAGATGTCTTGATATTCGTGCGTAAGAATAATTAACGGATTGTAACTATTTGGTGCATGCGTCACACCGTACTCAATATCTATTTCTTCATCAAGCTCTTTGAAAGTTCCAAAGATGCGGTCAAACGTATTTAAGAAACCGCCGTGGTTTTTATCCATGTATTCCAAATTACGCGCGTGATGCACTTGATGCATCGTATGTGTATTGAATACTTTATCTATAATTCCTAATTTAGGAATGTATTGCGAGTGTAATTGAAATTGCCACAAAGCCTCTATACCCAGACAAACCACAAGCATTTCTGGCGGAAAGCCAATAGCTACAATCCACACATAAAATAAGGGTTTATAAAAAATAGTAAACCAGCCATTTCTTACAGCTGTACCCAAGTTGAAATTATCTGAAGAATGGTGTACGATATGAGCTGCCCAGAAAAAGCGTACCATATGATTCTGGCGATGGAACCAGTAATATGAAAAATCATCTGCAAGCTGGCATAAAATCCAAACATACCATGCATAACCAAAAGATTCCCAACCAAAAATATTTGTTCGTACCCCCTCAACAATCGGGTTAAAAACGTCATAAACCCAACTAAAAAGCAAAATGACTGTAACCGTTTTTACCAAAGGTGCTATAAGTGTAGAGCCTATACCCATCGTAAGACTAGCACCTAGATCTTTCCAGTTGTATAACTTGTCATGATCGTGGTGTTTACTGTAGGTAAGCTCTACCAGAATGAGACCTAAAAAACAGGGAACTCCGTAAATTAAAGGGTTTGTAAAATCCATAAAGTTGGTTTAATTTCAAAAATAGACTTTACTCATTAGAATACAAGAGATTTAGGATTAAACCATCAATAATTGATGGTTTAATCCTATAGCTTTTTAGCTTCTTCCCAAAAGACATCCATTTCGCCTAAAGTCATATCCCGAAGTTCTTTATTACTCTCTTTAGCTTTTGATTCTAAATATTGAAACCGCTTGATGAACTTTTTATTGGTACGCTCTAATGCACTTTCTGGATCTACTTTTAAGAAACGTGCATAATTAATCATTGAAAAAAGCACATCACCAAATTCAGCCTCTATCTTTTCTTGATCCTGTGCGTGAATTTCATCTTTCAATTCTCCCAACTCTTCCTGAACCTTTTCAAAAACCTGATCGGGTTCTTCCCAGTCAAAACCTACGCCGGTAACTTTATCTTGTATGCGACTTGCTTTTACAAGAGCAGGTAAAGATTTTGGAACTCCTTCTAAAACTGATTTCTTACCTTCCTTCAGCTTTAGATTTTCCCAGTTTCGTTTTACATCATCTTCATTTTCAACAGATACATCCCCATAAATATGTGGATGCCGGGAAATTAATTTTTCACAGATTCCGTTAGCTACATCAGCAATATCAAAGTCTTCGGTTTCGCTTCCTATTTTAGCATAAAAGACAATATGCAAAAGCAAATCCCCCAACTCCTTTTTTACTTCTTCCAAATCGTTGTCTAAAATGGCATCACCCAACTCATAGGTTTCCTCAATAGTAAGATGTCTCAGACTTTGTATCGTCTGCTTACGGTCCCACGGGCATTGCTCCCGCAGTTCATCCATTATGGTTAGTAAACGGTCTATGGCTTGTAACTGGTTTTCTCTAGTGTTCATAGCTGCAATTTAAGTATTAATACGCTTCAGGATTATTCTAAAAACAAAAATCCCATGACAGAATCACAGGATTTTTAAACTAGTTTATGCTGAAGCTTTTATTCTTCTTCAGCTGCTTTTGGCGCTTCTGAAACCTCTTCGGCTTGCGCTTCTATGAGATCATTTGCCTGAAGCAAATTATACCACTGTATCACTTTTTTAATATCACTCGCATATACACGGTCCTCGTCAAAATTAGGAAGCACATCAAAAAAGTAAGCTTCTAATTCATCTTTAGAGGCCTTGTGATCAATCGCTTTACCACCGTCTTCTTTAGTCGAAATCTTAGCAAATACTTCACGTAACGGCTCTTCACCATCTAAAGTGTAAATAGAAATTTCTGAAAGTACACTTACGTTATGTCTCAAACCTACAGGTATTTTCTTGCCGTCTGTTAAAGACTCTGCGATAAAGCCAGAACGTGTTTGCGCTCTTAAATGATATAAACCGGGTTTTCCTGAAATCGAAACTATTTTATCTAAACTCATATGTTGTATTTAACTCGAAACTAAACGTATTTTCTTTATAATTCCCTACGGTCTTTCCTCAGGATACTTTTTTAAAACGGATTTGTAAACTTTCTATTTTAAAAGGGCGCAAATATCTAGGCTCTTTTTGAATTATCAAAATAAAAAATCAGCACTTCTTATTAGCGTCCTTTTTTATCCGGAAAACGCATGCGATAGTCTGCATTGGTTTTTCCTTTACTGATGCCTGCCAGTTTACTTTTTATAATTCGTTTTTTAAGGCTGCTCAATTTATCTGTGAACAAAATCCCTTCTATATGATCATATTCATGCTGAATCACTCTTGCTAATAAGCCGTCAAATTCTTCAACGTGTTCTTTAAAATCTTGATCTTGGTATTTAATTTTAATATTGGGACATCTAAAAACGTCCTCGTTAATCCCAGGAATACTTAAACAACCTTCACTAAAAGCCCATTCGTCACCGGTTTCCTCGATAATTTCGGGATTTATAAATGCCTTTTTAAATGTTTTAAGTTGTGCTTGTTCTTCTTCAGACAAATCTTCGTCATCTGCAAAAGGAGTTGCATCAACCACAAAAATCCGAATTGCTTTTCCTATTTGAGGAGCAGCAAGTCCTACTCCACTCGCGCCATACATAGTCTCAAACATATTAGCTATAAGTTCATCTAACTTGGAATAATCTTGAGTTATAGGAGCAGCTTTCTTTCTCAAAACAGGATCGCCGTATGCAACAATGGGTAATATCATTTTAAACTTCTTTTCGTAATTATTAATTGATCAAAAGGTTATCTATACAGATACGATTGAAGAATTATAGTTGCACTTATCTCATCAAGAAGTGCTTTATTTTTTCTCTTCTTCTTTTTCAATCCACCATCTAACATTGATTGAGCAGCCATTTTTGAAGTAAATCGCTCATCAATACGCTCAATGGGAATTGTGGTAATCTTTTCTAAGCTTTCGCGAAATTTTGCTATATCTACTTCAACATCTGAAGCGACATTATTCAAGCGCTTAGGTTCACCTAATAAAATGAGTTCGACAGATTCTTTAGTAAAATAATCTTTCAAAAAAGCCAGCAACTCTTTAGTATTTACAGTCGTAAGGCCAGAAGCTATAAGCTGCAGTTCATCAGTCACCGCAATACCTGTGCGTTTTGTACCAAAATCTAAAGCAAGAATACGCCCCATTTTATTTTTTGGCAAAAATAAGGCATTCAAAGGGAATTTAAACACCTGATATTCCTTTTACTCGATTATCAAGTCTTCAGTCTAAAATAAAAACACAGGCTTTAAGGGAAATAAATTCACCTGCAATGTGGATTCTTTATTGAAACTCCCTATCTCCTGGCATAACGTTTAATCCTACTCTAATAAGGAAAACAAATACCTGTATCTTGGTTTTTTAAAATTAGCTAGGCTATATTTGAAGCCGCAAAAATTGAACTAATCAACTAAAAACAAGTTTAAAAATGCAACAAGTAAAAAATCTTATCGAAGCAGCCTGGGAAGATCGCTCCCTACTTTCTGATAAAGTAACTCAAGATGCTATACGTGAAGTTATAGAACTTATAGATGGTGGTACGCTGCGCGTTGCAGAACCTAAAGGAGATAACTGGCAGGTTAACGAATGGGTGAAAAAAGCAGTTGTTCTGTATTTTCCTATTCAAAAGATGGAAAAATTAGAAGTTGGTATTTTTGAGTACCACGATAAAATGCCTCTTAAAACAGGTTATCAAGATAAAGGAATACGTGTTGTACCTCACGCTGTGGCGCGCCATGGAGCTTTTATATCTAAAGGTGTTATCCTGATGCCAAGCTATGTAAACATAGGTGCTTATGTAGATGAAGGTACTATGGTAGACACTTGGGCAACTGTGGGGAGTTGTGCACAAATAGGTAAAAATGTTCACTTAAGTGGTGGTGTAGGAATTGGTGGTGTTTTAGAACCTCTGCAAGCAGCGCCGGTAATTATTGAAGATAATGCTTTTGTTGGTTCTCGTTGTATCGTTGTAGAAGGGGTACGCGTAGGTAAAGAAGCCGTTTTAGGAGCAAATGTGGTACTTACTGCATCTACTAAAATCATAGATGTAACTGGTGATGAACCTAAAGAAATGAAGGGAATCGTACCTCCCCGCTCTGTAGTAATTCCTGGCAGTTATACTAAGAAATTTGCAGCCGGAGAATACAATGTTCCTTGTGCATTAATCATAGGTACTCGTAAAGAAAGTACAAACAAGAAAACATCGCTTAACGACGCGCTTCGTGAGTACGATGTTGCAGTATAGCATTTACAGAATATGAAAATTTTAGTAATTCAACAGAAGATGATAGGTGACGTTCTAACGTCATCTATCCTTTTTAAGGCCATACGTCAAAAGTACCCTGAAGCTGAATTACACTACCTTATTAAGCCGCATACCCTTGCAGTCGTTAAAAACAATCCGTTTATAAATCAATTTATTTTTGACAATACTGATACAAGTGGCAAGCCGGTTAGCCTTAATGCATTTGCATCCCGCATTAGAAATGAAAAATACTCTCATATTCTAGATGTATACTCTAAATTAGGAACTGCTTATATCTGTTTGCGTAGTAACACAAAAACCATAAGCTACAAAAAATGGTATACTAGTTTTGCTTACTCGCAAACCGTTACTCCACTTAAAGAGCCAAAAACACAAGCTGGTTTAGCTATTGAAAACAGGTTGCAGTTATTAGAACTTTTTCCAGAAACCTTTAAAGAAAGTATTAAACCAAAAATATACCTTAGCCAAGTGGAACTTGACGAGGCTAAAGCTTTTCTAACTATATCTAATTTAGACCTCAATAGACCTATATTTATGATTGGCTTACTGGGTAGTTCTGATACTAAAACCTATCCTTTAGAATATCTTGCGGAATTGTTGGAAACTATGGTTAAAAAAGCCCCTGAAGCTCAATTACTACTGAATTACATCCCCAACCAAAAAGAATCAGTTAATAAATTTTTAGAATATTGCTCTACAGAGTTAAGAGCCAAAATTTTCCCTGAAATTTACGCTAAAGATTTAAGAAAATTCATCGCTGTCTTATCCTTTTGCAAAGCGCTTATAGGTAATGAAGGCGGCGCAGTAAATATGGCTAAGGCCCTTAACGTATCTACTTTTGCGATTTTTTCTCCGTGGATATCAAAAGAAGCTTGGGCTTTATTTAGTGATGATCAAAACCTTTCTGTACACATAAAAGATTTTAAACCTGAACTATTTCAATCAAAAAAAACAAAAGAAATCAAAACAAATGTTGATGCTCTATATAAGATATTTACACCTCAATTACTGAGTTCAAAATTTAAACATTTTTTAGAGACTATTTCTTGACAATTCCATAATCAGTATAAGTCTTTTTCATTATTCTTGTTTCTTTTCTGATGCGGGCATTATTATTAAGCATTTCTTCTTTTACATATCCACGAGCATGATCAAGATGAACACAAATTGCACAATAGCGTATTTGTTTTGACTGCACTCCCTTATTTTTCAAACGTTCTCCCAATTCGCGATCCTGACCTCCATACTGCATACGCTCATCAAAACCATTTATAGCTAGTATATCGCTTTTCCAACCAGAAGCATTGTGTCCGTTCCAGCTAGCTTTTGTAGGAGTAATCATGTTAAGAAAGTTAGATTGGATTCCTTTAGCTGAAAGTTTCTTATTCTTTAAAGATCTTTTTAAACCTTGCGATTTTAACCAGTTAATATCAAAACATTTTTGTGAATCAATATCTTCTCTTGTGATGGCCTGAGAAACTACCATTGGTAATTTAAAATAGCCTCCAGAGAGAAAATAATTAGGTTTTCTATATTTGATATGTGTCAAAACAAAATCCTTTTCTGGAATACAATCACCATCAGACATTAGGATATAATCTGCTTTGCAAACTAATAATGCTTTATTTAATATTACTGATTTTTGAAACCCGTTATCTTCATGCCATACATGTACGATAGGTCTTTTAAAAAGCGACGATAAGCTATTAATTAAAGCTTTTGTCCGATAATCAGACCCATCATCTGCAATAATCAATTCAAAATCTGTAAAACTCTGCTTTGTGTAACCCCATAATGTTTTTTTTAACCATTCTACGGCATTATAGGTGCTTATAATAATTGCGATTTGTGGTTTCTCCATCATAAATCAAAGAAAAGAAATTTCTAACTAAATCCACATTTTAATTAGCTTTAAACATTTTATGAAAAAACTCACCGTAATAATACCTACTTATAACGAAGCGCTTCATATTGAAGCTGCGATAAAGTCGGTTTTATTTGCTGATGAAATACTAATTGTAGACTCTTTTAGTTCTGATGAAACTATTCAATTAGCAAAGAGATACCCGGTAACAATTATTCAGCGTGATTATGAATATTCAGCTTCTCAGAAAAATTGGGCAATTCCACAAGCAAAATACGATTGGGTTTTTATTTTAGATGCCGATGAGCGTGTTACTGTCGAATTAAAAGAAGAAATTCTAGAAATACTTCAGAATCCACCTGAAACTATAACCGGATTTTGGGTGTACAGAAAAAATCATTTTGTCAATCAGCATATTAATTACAGCGGCTGGCAGAATGATAAGGTGATTAGACTTTTCAAAAAAAATCAATGCCAGTATGAAGATAAAAGGGTTCACGCGGAGATTGAGACTTCAGGTAATCTCGCCTTTTTAAAACATAAACTGGAGCATTTTAGCTTTATATCTGTAGATCAATATATCGCTAAGTTAAACCGATACGCGAATTGGCAGGCTCAGGACTACGATTATAAAACCGGACGTATTACACCTTATCACCTATTCTTTAAGCCTACTTGGCGTTTTATAAAACATTACTTGGTGCAGCAAGGTTTTAGAGACGGTCTGCCCGGTTTTACCATAAGCTATTTACAGGCATATGCTGTAGTTATGCGCTATATTAAATTATGGATTTTAAGAAAATCTAAAAAGTAGCGTGCTATTTTTTCCAGAATTTGAGTTTCTTTTTCAACTCTTGTTTTTTCTTAAAAGACTCTTGAAAATCTTGTGTTACCGTCCACATCGCATTTTTAATTTTAATGGTATCATAACCCCCTACACGCGCGTATTCTTCAGCCATAATTGCAACCATTTCTTTTTTAGGAGTCAAACGTGCAAAATTCTGGATTCGAGTTTCAAAATCAAGTTCTTTAAACTCCATTCTATTTAGGTCTACCAAATAAAAATCATATCCTTCTGCAGTTTTAACAATAAGCGTGTTGCCCGGAGAATGATCTAAAAAGTGAATTCCTTTTTGATGCATGTCGTAGGTAAAGCGTGTAAATGCTCTGAGAATTTCTAATCTATCGGGGTAGTTTTCATCGTTTACCAGGGTACGGTATGTTGCAGCTGCTTCAACCAACGTGCACGCGTAAAAACTTTTACCGAAAAGTAAACCTTTGTTTTCTATGGCATAACCTAAAGGAAACGGAGTCAAAATGCCTTTTTCAAGCAATTTGCACGCATATTCATAGGAGCGTTGCGCTTTAGATTTTCTAAAATACTGATACGCAATCTTATTTATCAGATTAGGAACTTTAAAAGCCTTGATGGTAACTTTTTCACCCTCTAATTCAAAAACTTTAATTTGATTTCGGTTTCCATCTGCTAGAATGCTTCCCATATTTTCAAAACTGAAGAAAAACTCCTTTAGTTTTAAAAGACTATTTTTAACCGATTTGTGAACAACGATTTTCATTGAGAAAATTTAGATTGCAAAAGTAACTAAATCACTATTAGAATTTTTAAACAATCAACTTCTATATGAAAGTTTTAATTATATCTAGCTATATTTTCGGATATATTGATTTGATAAAACCCGTACTTTTACAAAACAACATAGATGCTGAAATCCTTTATCTAGGACAAGCCCCCTTGAATTTCAAGTATCAAAGTAAAGCTCATCACCTTTCTGCTTTTATAATGAAGGGCTTTGGTAGAAATGCAAAAATGGACTTTAGACACAATGCTATTATAAATAAATTTAAAGATGATACTTTTGATCAGATTCTAATTATTCATCCTCAATATTTGCCTAAAAAGACACATCGCTTTCTCAAATCAATTACAAACAGGTATAAAACATTTCTTTTTGATAGTTTAGCTAAGATGCCGCGGCAAAAACCTGTACTTAAATATTTTGATGAAGTATTTTCTTATGAAAAGAAAGATTGCAAAGAACAAGGTTATACATTCTTGACAAACTTTATTCCTCGCTGTGTCGATAAAAGTAAAAATTATACAAAAGACACTGAGGTCTTCAATATCTCCTCCCTTGATAATAGATTTTCAGACATCAAAAATATTGCTAAAAATTTGACACAAAATAATATTGAGTATGAGTTTTTGATTTTCTCAAAAAAAGAAAGAAAATCAAGTTTAGTCACATTCATTAATCAAAAACTGAGCATTTCTGAAGTGCATAAAAGGTTTTTAAAAAGTAAAGCTTTACTTGATATTCAACGATCTGACCAGAATGGCTTAAGTTTTAGAGCATTGGAATCCCTTGGTTATAATAAAAAATTAATCACTACCAATCCAGACATAGTCACTTACGATTTTTATAATCCTTCAAATATTTTGGTTGTAGATCCGCAGAATCCAGTCATACTGAAAGAGTTCATAAATTCCAGTTATGATCCTGTGCCTGAAGAAATAATTAAGAAGTACGAAATTAACTCTTGGATAAAAGAAATATTCAAGCGCTAAATTCCTTGTTTCGGATATATACGCTTCTCCTCTAATACATCATTCAAATAAGCTGAATTCTGATCTACATTGTCTTTAGATGCTTCACTGTGCCAAATATGATAAATAATTCCCGCATATCGTATCCGCTTACTCATTATTCCATTATGTAAAAGTCGAGCTGCAAAATCAGAATCTTCTCTTCCCCAACCCGTATAAAATTCATCGTAACCTTTAATTGCCAAAGCATCCTCTCGCCAATACGAAAAATTACAGCCTCTTATTTTAGAGGATAAGTCAGGTAAAGGTCTGTATCTTGAGCTTAAAAAAGGTATATGTAATGCTCTAGTTCTTTTTTTAATCCCTTTAGAAAAAGCAGAAAATTTAACTTGCTTCGATTCAAAAATAGACTTTAGTTGACTTTTTTGAATATTAACTCTGCTCCCGTATAGAAATGTATTTGGTTCAGAAAATTTAATATGATCCTGTATAAAATTTGGATGCAAGATACAGTCCCCATCTATTTGAATTATATAATCGCAAGAAGTCGCAACCAAAGCTTTATTAAGGATTTTAGACTTTCTAAAACCTTTATCCTCTTGCCAAATATGATAAACTTTATTTTTAAATTTTTCCCGAAACTCTTCTACAACTTTTTTAGTATTCTTATCGGAGCCATCATCAGCTATTAAAATCTCATCAGGAAAAATACTTTGATTCAATACACTTAAAAAAATCACTTCTAATGCTTGGCACCAATTATAAGTAGGTATTATTAAAGCAACTGTCATAATTAAAATTATTGTTTTCTGGTTTGCTAAAGTATGAATTAAGAGATCAACAAGCTTTAAAAACAATCTTTAAAGAATAACTTTGCAGCTTCTAAGCTTTAAGTAAAATGGCAAAAAAAAGATACGATCAGAATATAATTAATGAAGTAAATGAGTCCCTGGCTGTTTTAAAACGCGGTGGTCTCCTACTTTACCCTACAGATACAGTTTGGGGTATTGGCTGTGATGCGACTAATGCTGAGGCGATAGATAAAATTTTTACGCTTAAAAAGCGTAAGGAAAGTAAAGCACTCATTTGTCTGGTAAGCGATATGAAAATGCTCAACCAATTTGTTGAAGAAATCCCTGAGGTTGCTTATAATATTTTGAAGTACGCAGATCAGCCTACCACTATCATTTATGACGATCCTATACGAATTGCTGAAAATTTAATCGCTGAAGACAATACCTTAGGCATTCGCATTGTGCAAGATGAATTCTGCCGGGCTCTGATAAGAAAACTTGGTAAACCATTGGTTTCTACCTCGGCAAATATCAGTGGAGAAAAAACTCCTATGCGCTTCCCCGAAATAAGCCAACCTATTTTGGAAGGAGTAGACTATATCGTAAATTTGCAGCGTAAACATAAATCGACCAAATCCTCTACGATTATACGCTTGAGTAATGATGGTCAGGTTAAGGTTTTACGCAAATAGTCTTAAGGGTAATTCCAAAAGATCGTATTAGTCAATATTTAAATTCGGGTTTTGACCTGAAATATTAATCTCGATTACCGAGTAAATAAGAGTACATGCCAGTTCCCCATTTTCCGGAGGCTTTAAAGCCAAAAATCTTTGATACAATCACGCAGGCTTCGGAAGAATTAAACCTTGAAACCTACGTCATTGGGGGTTATGTTAGAGATTTTTTACTTAAAAGAGGTGCTGCTAAAGACATTGATATTGTTGCGGTAGGAAGCGGTATTGAACTTGCTCAAAAAGTAGCTTCATTACTTCCGCATAAACCCAAAGTTCAGGTATTTAAAACCTATGGTACTGCCATGCTGCGCGATGGTGATATCGAAATTGAATTTGTAGGTGCACGTAAAGAGTCCTACAATGAGAACAGCCGCAACCCGGTAGTAGAAGATGGCACTCTGGAAGACGATCAGAACCGCAGAGATTTTACTATTAATGCTTTGGCTCTAAGTCTTAACAAAGCTACTCGTGCAAATCTGGTTGATCCCTTTAGCGGTCTTGTTGATTTAGAGCGTGAGATTATTAGAACCCCTTTAAATCCTGATATCACCTATAGTGATGACCCTTTAAGAATGATGCGTGCAATACGCTTTGCTACGCAATTGGATTTTACAATTGAGCGAAAATCTTTAGACGCCATTTCTGAAAATAAAGAACGCATCAAGATTATTACGAATGAACGCATTGTAGACGAACTCAACAAAATAATGTTGAGTAAAAAGCCGTCAAAAGGATTTTTACTTTTAGAAAAAACAGGCCTTTTAAAGTACATTCTTCCGGAACTTACTGCTTTAAAAGGAATAGAAGAAAAAGAAGGTCAGAAGCATAAAGACAATTTTTACCACACGCTTGAAGTTGTAGATAATATTTCAGAAAACACTGAAGATCTTTGGCTGCGTTGGGCTGCTTTATTACACGACATTGGTAAAGCTCCTACTAAGCGTTTTGATAAAAAAATAGGATGGACATTCCACGGGCACGAGTTTAAAGGTTCTAAAATGGTATTCAAACTTTTCAAAAGGTTAAAAATGCCGTTGAATGAAAAAATGAAATTCGTTCAAAAATTGGTTTTGATGAGTTCACGCCCTATCGTTATCGCTGAGGATTTTGTGACAGATAGCGCAGTGCGAAGGTTAATATTTGATTCTGGAGAATATCTTGAAGATTTAATGACGCTTTGTGAGGCAGATATTACGACGAAAAACCCTAAGAGATACCGCAGGTATCACAATAATTTTAAGACGGTTCGTCAAAAAATTGGAGAAGTTGAAGAACGCGATCATTTACGCAATTTTCAACCGCCGGTTAGTGGAGAGGAAATTATGGAGACTTTCAATCTGAAGCCTTCCCGTGAGATAGGAATTATTAAAGAAGCGATTAAAGAAGCAATTCTCGAAGGTGAAATCCCTAATGAGTACGAAGCTGCTCACGCATTTATGCTTAAAAAAGGAGCTGATCTGGGGCTTGAAGTCGCAGGCTGATTTCAGAAAGAAGATTATTAAGAAATGTAATTATAATTCAAATCGGGTGTATAAAAAATCAATCTTTGTCTCGCTCATTCTTATCTATCTGGTAATCATTGCCGGTGCGGTTGTTCGTATGACAGGTAGCGGTATGGGATGTCCAGACTGGCCAAAATGTTTTGGTTATATCATTCCTCCTACTGATGCCAGTGAACTCCTCTGGAAAGCAGAAAAGTCCTTTGAAAAAGGTCAGGTTATTATTGTTGAAGAAACCTTACGCGTTGCCAAAACCGATTTTACAACAGCAGACACCTTCAACCCACAAAACTGGAATGGTTACGATAAACACGACTACGCTATATTTAACCCATGGCACACGTGGATCGAATATATAAACAGACTTTGTGGAGCTCTGGCTGGTATTGCTTTTCTCGTTATGCTAGTCGCTGCTATTTTTAAAGAACGAAATCGCAAACGCATTTTGTTATCGCTACTTGCCGTGTTTATGATTGGTTTTCAAGGATGGATCGGTGCTACTGTGGTCTATTCAGTTTTATCACCTATTCGTATCTCTATACATATGGTTATTGCTTTGCTCATTGTTGCATTGCTTATTTACATGCTCTATGAAGCATCTAACCTAAAAAACAGGTTTAAATTCAGTAAATCATTTAAAACAGGAATGCTGGTTGCAATTGTGCTAACCCTGATTCAGATTGTTTTAGGAACACAAGTAAGACAACATATAGACGAGCAAGTGGATTTGGTTGGCTATTCGGCAAAGTCACTTTGGCTTGAGAATCCCGAAGTTTCTTTTTACCTACATCGCTCTTTTTCAGTTGTGGTTTTTCTACTAAATATGTGGTTATTCTACAAGAATCGAAAATCTGTTTTAGGTCATAAAACCTTCAATTGGGTCGTAGTTTTAATTTCCATAGAAATTTTAACCGGTATTTTAATGTATTATTTTGATTTTCCGTTTTTAACCCAGCCGCTACATTTAGTAATTGCTTCGGTTTTATTCGGCATTCAGTTTTATGTTTTGCTTACTGCCTTTAAAGAAAATACCAAGCCTACCGTGGCAGCTGCACACTAAATTGTATCTTTACCCGCTTAAAAAATTTTGAATATGATTTACCGTTTTCGCATCATTTTAGATACCGAAGAGGATATCTTTAGAGATATCGAGATCGAGCAAACTGCTACCTGTGAAGACCTGCACAACAGCATCACGCAGAGTTTTGGTTTTGACGGAACCGAAATGGCTTCATTTTACATAAGTGACGATGAGTGGCGTCAGGGCGAAGAGATCGCACTTTTTGATATGGGAGAAGGTCAGACACCTTTACGCACTATGATTGAAACGCCCCTTGAAGAAGTTCTTTCTGAAGATCAGACCCGTATGATTTATGTCTATGACTTCTTAAATCTGTGGACGTTTTTTGTAGAACTTGGTGAGATTGCTGAAGTTGAAGATGGCAAATCCTATCCTAATTTAATGTACGTTCATGGGCAGATTCCCGCTCAAGCTCCTGAAGCTGATTTTTCTGGTGATGAAGATGATTTTGATGAGGATGATCCTTTTGCTGATGATGACGATGACTACGACATTGAAGATTATGATGGCCTCGACTTTGACGAAAACTGGAACTAAAAATTGACTTCAGATCATAGATATTAGATTTTAGACATAAGAAGTCTAACTACTAAATCTTAAAATCTAAATACAACAAAATAATGATCAACTTATATTCGGCTCAGATAGAGTCGCTTTCTATACACCGTATTGGAAATAAAAGTCGTAACGAAGGGGCGTTTCTCTCTAAAGAACGTTACCAACTCAATGACGAGATCACACCCTTGATCAAAGAGTTTTTCTTCAAGCCTTTTAGAGATAAAGAAGAAAACTACTATCAATTTGTTCACGAGGCAGATCTGGAGTTTCACTCGTTAGCTAACCTTATTGCTTCAATTTTTAATAATCCTGCTCAATCGCACGAGCTTTCTATAGAAGTTGCAAAATTGCTTTATGAACAATCTAGTCATCCTCATATAAAACCGGGTGAGGTTTATGTTGCACATATTGAAAATGTAATGGCAGATAATGAAAAGGTTGATGCTATTGGAATTTTTAAATCGGAATTAAAACAAGATTTTTTACAGTTCCAGGAAGGGGAAAGCAACCTGAAAATGCAATTAGAACAAGGCGTTAACCTGAATAAATTAGACAAAGGTTGTCTGATCTTGAATAAGAATTCTGAAAACGGTTATAAAATTCTTTCTATAGATTCTAACCGATATGACACTAAATACTGGTTAGAAAATTTCTTAGGAGTAGATATTCTTGCTGATGAAAATTTCTACACCAAGAAGTATTTAAAATTCTGTCAGGATTTCGCTAAAGATGTGGTATTACCTGCAGAAGATAAAAAGGAAGAGGTGATGTTTATGAACCGTGCTGTGAATCACTTTGCTAAAAATGATGAGTTTGTAGAGCAAAATTTTATGAATGAGGTGATGGAAAATCCTGCGCTCATTCCTGAATTCAACAATTATAAAATAGAAAAAGCGCCCAAGTATAAAATTGAAGATCTTACCACATTCCCGATTTCAAATACCGCGGTAACCGGTGCACGTAAACGTATTAAAAGCGTAATTGAATTAGACACTAACATTCAGATAAAACTGGACTTTGTCAATCCGGAAAGTGCAGAGAAATTTGTAGAAAAAGGATGGGACGAAGAAAGACAGATGTATTATTATCTGGTTTATTTCAATAAAGAACAAAAATCTTAAAATTAATAATAGAAAAGCCGAATCTAAAATTAGATTCGGCTTTTTCGTTTTTGATTGATGAATGAGAATTACTTTTTGAGATTGAGAATCAGAATAAACAAGCGACCGAAAATAAACGTAACCAGTGCAAACACAGTACATAAAAAAGCCACTTTGAGGCCGCCAGCCATCATTCCCTGAGAAACGTTCTGCATAGAATCAATAGCATCAAATGCTTCTATTAAGCCAATCACACTTCCTAAAATTCCCCAACTCAGAATGAATAAACTGATGTTGCTTAGTAAAACAATAGTATGTGCTTTATCTCCTTTGGTTATCAATTGTCGAACAAACAAGGCTACTAAAATGATAAAAATAATTACAATAGGCCACATAAAAAAAGGACCTCCTTCTTGGATTCTGTCTAACATAATTTGATTTTTTTAAGAATGAATACACTCCAAAAGTATTCGTTTTAAAAGCTCTTCATTTTTATTTGCGACCAGTAACGTGTTTATTAAGGGATTTGACAATAAGCACAGCGCTGGAGAAAACCCAATTTAAACAGTCATTCGTCTCAAAAACCAATTGATATTTAGCAATTTTTAGCATCTTGCAGTGATGGATTTACTCAAATTTAATCAAACTAAACTATTTGCATCCCACTGTCTATTATGGATTGGTGTTTGGTTTTTTTATATGTATTTCTTTAGTTATAACACAAATAATACGCTGTATGTCACTTGGTTTTCAAGTATATTACTACCCTTAACCATGCTTACAACATATGCAACAGTTTACTATTTAATTCCAAAATTCCTACTTCAAAAACGCTATTGGCTTTTTGGATTATATTCAGTTTATGTAGTGATTTTTACTGCTTTTCTCGTAACAGTTACGATGATAGGCAGTTTTATTTTTATTTCTAACCTCAATGTTGAAGACACACCAATGATGAGTAGAAATCTCGTTTTTATTCTCATACTTATTTATCTGGTTGTGGGTCTTGTCAGTTTCATTCATATTTTGAATCACAACTTCAATACACTTACCCAAAACAAAGCTTTAGAGAATAAAATTTTAGATACACAGCTCCACATAAAAGAACAAGAACTGAGCTATCTCAAGAAACAAATTCATCCACATTTTTTATTCAATTCACTCAATACCATCTACGGTTTTGCCCTGAAACAATCTGCTCAAACCCCAGAAATCATCTTAAAACTTTCTAATCTGCTTGATTATATTTTGTATCAGGTTTCAGAAAAGCAAGTGTCATTTCAACAAGAATTAGATCATATTGAAGAGTACATCAGTCTGGAGCAAATTCGCTTTCAGGACACGTTAGACGTGATTATCAATAAAGACGAAATAGAAAAAAATTGCAGTATTCCGCCGATGCTTTTTATTCCGTTTGTTGAAAATGCCTTTAAGCACGGAAATATTCTAAATGGAAAACTAAAGATCAGGATCGATTTTGAGGTTTCAGATTCACGTCTGAATTTCAGAATTGAAAACAGCACGATCACTGAAAATATAGAAAATCATCAAAACGGTATAGGTTTAGAAAATATCAAAAAACGACTGGATCTCTTATTCCCAAATCGTTACGAGTTAAAAACAACGCAATTTAAAAATAGATTTGTTGCAGCATTAAAAATCGATCTTCATGAGTAAACAACTCAAGGCTATAATCGTAGATGACGAGCCCACTGCGCGCGAAATTCTGAGAACTCATCTCAAAAATATCGCGTTAATACACATTGAGGGAGAATTTAAAAATGCATTGGAAGCGCTTTACTTTTTGAAGACAAATACGGTTGACATAATCTTTTTAGACATCAATATGCCTGAAGTTTCAGGTTTGTCATTAGGAAAACTTATTCAAAAAGAAATCAAACTCATTTTTACAACAGCGCATCGCGAGTATGCTCTAGAGGGGTTTGAGCTTCAGGCGGTAGATTATTTATTGAAACCTATTTCATTTGACCGTTTGCTGCAGGCCGTTTATAAATGTGTGGGACAAGATGTTGAGCAACAACAAAAAGAATTAATAATTGCAAAGGAAGACGCCAACAACTTTGTGTTTATACGTTCTGATCGAAAAATGATTAAAATTGATTTTAGCGAACTTCTTTATGTGGAAAGTCTGAGTGATTACATTAAAATTCATACCCAAACACAGACTCACGTTACCCGAGAAACGATTTCTAATTTTGAAGCAAAGTTACCCGTAAACCAATTTATACGCATCCACCGCTCTTTTATCATCGCTGCTTCGGCAATTAAAGCTTATACCGCAGAACATATAGAACTCAAGTCAAAAACATTACCCATAAGCCGAAGCTATCGAGATTCCGTTTTAAAATTTTTGACAAAGTACGAGTAGTTTAAGCCAGTTCCTTAACCTGCTCCTGATATGATTTTATACGATCGCGTAATTTTGCCGCTTCCATAAAATCAAGCTCTTTCGCAGCGGTTTCCATCTTCTTACGGGTATCGCGTATCAACTGCTCCAACTTCGGTTTGCTCATATAAGCCGTGTCGGGTTCTGCTGCCATATTGGTAAGTTCTTCTGCCTCAAACTTGAATTTTTCCTTCTTAGCTAAAGCACTATCCAGTGATTTCTTTATAGCCATTGGTTTTAATCCATGCTTCTCATTATATGCGATTTGCTTTTGTCTGCGATATTCTGACGCATCAATGGTCTCTTGCATACTCCGAGTAATTTTATCTGCATACATAATCGCGAGTCCATTTATATTACGTGCAGCGCGACCAATAGTCTGAGTTAAAGAACGGTTACTTCTCAAAAAGCCTTCTTTATCTGCATCTAAGATAGCTACTAACGAAACCTCAGGTAAATCCAGTCCTTCACGTAGAAGGTTTACACCTACGAGAACATCAAAAATTCCTTTACGCAAATCAGACATAATTTCTACACGCTCTAGCGTATCTACATCAGAGTGTATATACCGCGTTCTAATGTCTACACGCGTCAAATATTTAGTAAGTTCTTCAGCCATACGTTTAGTAAGCGTAGTGACTAAAGTACGTTCATCTTTTTCAACCCGCTTTTGTATTTCTTCAATCAAATCATCTATTTGATTCAAGCTGGGACGCACCTCAACAATTGGGTCAAGCAGTCCGGTAGGTCTTATAATTTGCTCAACGTAAGTTCCTTCAGATTTTTGCAATTCGTAGTCTGCCGGTGTTGCACTCACATAAATCACCTGATTTTGTAAGGCTTCAAATTCTTCAAATTTTAAAGGTCTGTTATCCATCGCTGCGGGAAG
The DNA here is from genome assembly GCF_004104075.1 of Leeuwenhoekiella polynyae. Classification (GTDB taxonomy): domain Bacteria; phylum Bacteroidota; class Bacteroidia; order Flavobacteriales; family Flavobacteriaceae; genus Leeuwenhoekiella; species Leeuwenhoekiella polynyae. The sequence continues at coordinate 101,438 of NZ_QOVK01000008.1, forward strand.
CCTAAATCCGTATTCTACAAGATTTTCTTTACGGCTTCGGTCACCACCATACATTGCGCTTACCTGAGAAACAGTTACGTGACTTTCATCAACCACCATCAAATAATCATCAGGAAAGTAATCTAAAAGACAGAAAGGACGTGTTCCCGGCTCTCTCCCGTCGAGATAGCGCGAGTAGTTCTCAATTCCGCTACAGTAGCCAAGTTCGCGAATCATTTCCAGATCAAAATTAGTTCGTTCTTCCAGCCGCTTTGCTTCTAAATGTTTGCCAATTTCTTTGAAATATTCTACCTGCTTTACCATATCAAAGCCAATCTGATCAATAGCTCCTTGCAGTACATCCGGACTGGTCACAAACATATTTGCAGGGTAAATATTCAAGCGGTCGTATTTCTCGAGAATTTCATTTGTAGTTACATCAAAAGCTTCAATTTCTTCGATCTCATCACCAAAAAAATGCACCCTAAATGCATGATCATCATATCCCGGGTAAATATCTACCGTATCCCCTTTTATGCGGAAATTACCCCGATTGAATTCAGCAGTGGTTCTACTGTATAAACTTTGCACGAGACGTTTCAGTAATTGGGTTCGAGAAATTACCATATCTCGCTCTAGAGCAATAACATTCTTTTGAAATTCCACCGGATTACCGATACCATATAAACAAGAAACCGAAGCCACCACGATGATATCACGACGCCCAGATAGTAACGAGGATGTTGTACTCAGTCGTAATTTTTCGATCTCTTCATTTATTGAAAGATCTTTTTCAATATATGTTCCTGAAGTTGGGATATAAGCTTCCGGCTGATAATAATCATAATAAGACACAAAATACTCAACCGCATTCTCAGGAAAAAAAGCCTTAAACTCACTGTAGAGCTGTGCGGCCAATGTTTTATTATGCGCCAGAACCAATGTAGGCTTTTGAACTTCCTGTAGGACATTTGCCACTGTAAAGGTTTTACCACTACCCGTAACACCTAATAAAGTCTGGTAGCGCTCGCCAGCGTCAATACCGCCCACCAGCTGATTTATTGCTGATGGCTGATCTCCTGTAGGCTTAAATTCTGATTGTATCTTAAATTTCAAAGTATAGCAGTTTTAAACTTGATTCCGAGTTCTTATTTTTTTATAAACTACCTCGTGGAAAGCCCATAAAGCATTCGTTAGAAACAAATTTTCAATTTGGTGGCAAGCCTCAGGGTATTGAACTCTTTGGCGATGCCAATAAAACATGAAATGTTTTGAATCTCGGTTCTTACGTAAAATTAAACTATTTGAAGGTCAAGGTAAAGTCTCGCTATCTTAGGATTAACTTAAAATTTATAAAAGGACTATTTAGCGTTTTAAAGTGAAGTGCGATTTGAATTCCCGACCATCTTCAAGTAAAACTCGAAACCAATAGTCATCAGACGGTAAATTTTCACCAATATAGGTTCCGTCCCAGCCTTCTGATAATGGATTCAGTTCTTTTAATAATTTACCATAGCGATCAAAAATACGAATGACTGTATTAGGCTGTATTAAATCACTTATTCCCTGTATCTGCCAGTAGTCGTGATAACCGTCACCATTAGGCGTAAAATATTTTGAAAAACCAATGATACTGAATTCTTGTTCAATGAAACCACAGTTTTCTTTAGACCTTACATAAACCCTATGAAAGCCGGGAGCAAGATTGTAGAACGTTGTGTCGTCCTGATAAGGCCCTAACTCGTTATCTATCGCCAACTCGTACTCGCCATTTCCTGAAATGGTAAATGTTGCGGTATTATTTTCAGTAGCGTCTGTAACTTCTATATTTTCAATAACTGCAAGTCCTTTTTCTAAAATAGTGATTGATTCTTCTCTAAAACATCCCGACACGACATCTGTTATCCTCAAAGTGTGTGTAGTTGCCAAATTGGTTTCCAAGTATGGTGTAGTCTGACCTTCAGGAAGCCACTTATAGATGTAGGTTCTTGATGTATCTAAATTAGAATAATCAGGATAATACGTTTCTAACTCCGGAAAATTTACAGCACAGTAAATAGCTTCTTCTTCTAAACTAAAATCTGGTCTGGGAATCAATACAAGAGCAACCGGACTAATTGCAAAACAAGCATTATTATTTTCAACTCGTGCATAAACGGTTTCCTTATAAGGTGTTTGATTGGTATAAATTGTTGGCAATTTCAGATTAGCATCTTCAAGCAGTGCTGCTTCTTCGCTAGGATAATAATTTACAGTATAACTTCCTGAAATTCCACCCAAAACCTGAGTATTAGCTTCACTTAGATCAAATTCTCCAAAGCCGGTATCATCGAGGTCACAATCCTCTAGCAAAGCTGAATTTGCAACAGTACTACTTACAACCAGGGTCACATCTACCGAAACTGCACATCCTGCCGGATTTTCTATTCGAGCATATAACGTTTGGGTTGGTGCTGTATTTTTATAACCTATGGGGTCCAATATATTCAAATTCAATTGAGCCTCATTCAAGGTCTCGTGATACGTAATTGTAAAATCTGGATCATTACCTGTTAATTGCTCTTCAGCTTCCGTAAGGTTAAATATACTAAAGCCATCTGCAGTAGCAGCATCTTCACATTGAGTTAATATTGTGGGGTTTTTAGGTGGATACGCGTAATACGTTACTTGTGCTACTCCTACTTTTTCGCAACTACCATCATTAGGATCTAATCTAAACTCATACGTCTCTGTATAAGGTAAAGTAACTCCCGTAGGTTGAGTGATATCAATTTCATAACCCGTCTCACCAGCGATTAAAACATCATCTTTGTACCAGGAATAGGATGCTCCTGTAACGGGTTCATACCCTAACGTATAATTATTTCCATCGCAAAGATCTAACTTCTTACTATCCAGATCATTTTGAATGATATCAAGCTCATTAAATAAAGACTGATTAAAAGGAGGCAAACCCTGATAACTTATGCCGCTTCCTAAATTGATTGCCTTATCATTATAATTGGCTGCCAATCCTGCACTATTAGGATTTTCAATAACGCCTAAATAATTAGAACCCACTTGATACGCAGTACTTAAAGCTCTATATATTTTTCCGTTAGGCCCCAATTGTAAACTACCGCGATAATAGCTTTGTTCATCTAACACAACCTGACTTGTAGATATATCTGTAGCTTCGGTATCGTACTGAAGTAAAGTTGAAAAATGGTTTCCAGGTGGTAATCTAGAATCTTCATTATTTGAACTACTTACATACAAATAACGATTATTAGGAGAAAACTCAACGCCATAAGATGCATAGTTTGTTCCGTTAATCGCAAGACGACTAGCACTAGAAACTATTCCGGTATTCGGATCAAAATCGGCCAAAAATAATCCATCTGCAGCATTTGCTATTGCCAATTTTGAACCATCTGGAGAGAATTTTAAATTACCTCTTGGATCCTGAACAGCCACAGTTATCTGTGATTTTACAGGTGTAGTATTTAAACCTGTATTACTCAATTCATATGCGTATATCGTATTTAATAAATTCTCATTACCGCTAGCGCTAGAGAAAGTTACCATCCATACGCTGTTAGTAACACAACTCTTGATCACCGCACTCAGTTTTTCTGAAGAGAAATTCAAAAGCTTATTATTTTTTGTAGTTACAACACCATCAGGATTGGAATTAAAATCCACGATACTGTAATTTAGCCCCTCACTTACCTCATTTGGTTGTGTTCGAGTATCAACTGTAAATATGTAATATATACCCGGTGTATTGGGCTGGGGTATTATTATGGCAGACTGGGTACTTGAAGGATTTCCAAATAAATTTGTCCCATTTTGCATTATAGAATGGTCTGCTGCATAAACAGTTATGCCATCGGTATAAAAAAGTAAATTACCGTCATCATCAGATATTGTTGCACAACCTTCTAGCGTGTTAAGTTGACCATCTGTAAGTACCGTTGGTGTAGCTGAGCTAAAGTTTAAGCCGGCTCCATTCCCAAAATACCAGTTATTCGCCTGACTTTGTGAAAAAGTATTGAGACTTACCGAAAGGAAGAAAAACAAAAAAAAGGGAATGCTGCGCATTAAAAAGTTTGACCGTGTGATTGTAGTTATTTTAAATACAATTACAATTTAAATGATATTCTTCGTTTAGCGAAATAGTTTCGGCAAAGCAAAGCTTTAAAACGGTAAACTCAACACTTACAAATCTCTTTTTTTAAGCAGAGCATATGCTCCATAAATAAATAAAAATATCCATACCGAAACAATTGCTACTTCATACCAATGTACAGCATAATCAATAGCGATATCTGCCTGTAACTGGTTGGCCGCTGTTTCAATAAAGTTTAAACGCTGAAAAGGTAGATTAATCAGATTTTTCATCGCTTCAAGCGGGAAAAACTGCACGATAGCATCTGCTGTTTCAGCGCTGCCTTTCCAACGTAAAATACCGTAGGTTATGTTTTCAAAAATCCACCAAACGAATAAAAACCCTAATGCAAAAGCAGAACGTTTCACTAAAACTCCTAAGAACAAACAGAATGAGAAAAAACCAACCAGCTTGAAAAAATATGCAAGTAGAAATTCCATTTCTCGGGTAACAATACTAAACTCTGTGTAGTCTGAAAAGGAATAACCCAGAATAAGGCTCATTATAAAAATAAACAGTGTAGAGAGTAAAGCAAAAGCCACAACAGTATAGAACTTAGAAAGCATAAATTCTTTCTTACTCAACCCATCAATCAAGTTCTGTTTGAGTGTACGATTGCTGTATTCATTTGAAATCATCGAAACGATTACAATGGCTAGAAAGAATTTAAGCGTCGCTGCCACCCAGGTATTGAAATGCCAAATAAACGGAAAGTTGAAAATACCTTGATCTGCAATACGTATCTGAAAATCTCCAAGATTAAATTCTATTGAAGCGATAAGGGCTATAAAAGATAAAATCACAAAATAAGCGATACTCAATACTTTTGAAGAACGGCTGTGTTTTAGTTTGTAAAATTCTATAGTAAGTAATCGTAGCATGTGTGGCTTAATTTAGGTTGGCAGTAAGTTGTAAAAATTGTTCTTCTAGGCTTTCTTTACGTTTAACCATATGAGAAAGCACCAATCCCTGATTGAATAAAAATGTGTTTAAGGCTTCTGCAGAAAGGGGGTTTTTAAGAAATCCTGTTACAAGACCGTTCTCTTCTTTAACCGAAGTAAAATCAGGATGCCCTTCGAGAACTGTTATAAGTTCTTGTTGCTTTTCGCAACGCAACTCAAAAAAGCCGTGACTGGCATTTAATTCTTCTACAGGGCCTGCGTAGAGTTTAATTCCCTTTCTGATAATTACAACGTGGGAACACACTTTTTCAACCTCATCTAGCAAATGTGAAGCGAGTAAAATTGTGGTACCGCCCCTTGCAATATTTTTTATGATCTCTCTGATTTGGTGAATTCCCTGAGGGTCCAAACCGTTAGTTGGTTCGTCAAGAATCAAAATTTCAGGATCATTAAGCAAAGCCGAAGCTATTGCCAGGCGTTGCTTCATTCCTAAAGAAAAAGTGCTGAATTTACTGTCTTTTCTATCCAGTAAGTGAACAACTTCTAATTTTTCTTCAATCTTACCGGTGTCAACATCTTTTATCGTACAAACCAATTCGAGGTTTTGAGCAGCAGTCATATATGGGTAAAAATTAGGTCGCTCAATAATAGCTCCTACTTTTTTAAGTGCATGGTGTGTGGTATCACTCCCGTCAAACCATTTAAAATCGCCAGAGGTTGCATTCACAACATTAAGAACCATACCCAAAGTGGTAGATTTACCACTTCCGTTAGGACCAAGAATACCGTAGACATTGCCTTTCTCAATAGTAAAGCTCAAGTCATTGACCGCTTTTACTTTACCGTAATGTTTGGTGAGATTATTTAGTGTAAGAATTGTTTCCAAAAGCGTATTTTTAGAATTAACGTTCAGTAACAAGACGGAAGAACCACTATTTTGTTACATCACATTAGTACCTTTACAATTCAAACTGACTTATTTGGATATTAAAAAAGTCTGAGTTTGAGCTTAAATATGTAGTCTATGGAAGAGAAATTAATGTCGCGCAAAAAGCCAACTTATCCCGTTGGTGAGAAGCTTCAGGAATATTTGAACAAGTATAACAGAGCTACACAAATCCCTGTCTTTTATGATGATTTATTGCGCTTTTCCGGCGGAATAAATATTTACGATAAAAATGATAAAGATACCTTATGGATCAGTGTGTACTACCCAGAACATGAACGTAGAGAGATTGAAGAAAGCCTCAAGCGTGTTTATGCCATTCTACATTCTGATGGAAATGAAAATGTACTGCCGTTCTTAAGTGTTACGGCAATTGATTATTGCACCTTTGGTAACTCAAAGCCTTTCCGCATAAAAGTCAATAATATTTTTAACGACAACTATACGTATTTCTATGTCAAAAAAGCCGATGCAAGCAGAATCTATGGTTTAGACCTGGAGCATATTTTATCTCCCAACCGCATTAACTTTTTGGTTTATAAAGACACGCTTATAGAGGAACATATTGTGGGTATTCCCGGTGATGTTTTTATTTCAGATTATCTGGAAGATTGTGATGATGTAGGTAAAGCGCAATTGGCCAAAGAATTTGTAAAGTTTAATGAGCGCTGTATGATATTGTTATTAGGCGATATGCGATCGTATAACTACGTCGTGATTCCTACTCATGATTTTGATCATATTAAGTATAAAATACGCGCTATTGATTTTGATCAACAGTGTTATGAAGGAAATTTTAAAGTCTATAAACCACACATTTTTAAAGAGAACTTTAGAATGGTAGAACTGGTTTCTAACCGACTGAGAGATAAATCTATAGAGCAATACCGTGAAGAAGAACGTGCTGTACTCGCAAAACGAATTATCACTTCTAAAAATCGCTTACGCCGTCTATTAAAATGTATGACGCAAGACCAAATTTCTTCAGAAAAAAACCTCAAACAACTGCGTAGTCAGTTATACGACTACACGATGGATATGAAATTTAAGCGTGCAAAGTCTATGGGGCAAATCGTAAAAACTGCTTTGGCTTTTGTAAAGCGTAATTATGAAGATGTAAGTATGAAGCGTATTATGGAAGCAAGATATTAATAGACTTTTTAAAATCAAAAAACCCCGTAAATACGGGGTTTTGATTTCTTTCTAAATACGTATACTTTTTAATACAATATCGGTTTAAAATGAATTTCTTCTTCCTCATCCCCTCCATACTTGGCGAAATTCGTTGCTGTTTCAATTAAGGCGAGGTGTGAATATGCCTGCGGAAAATTCCCCAGCAGACGCTTGGTTTTAAAATCAATATCTTCACTGAATAAACCTAAGTGATTACTATACGATAACAATTGATCAAAATATTTGATTGCTTTTTGGCGCTCTCCTATTTTAAATAAACTATCAATAAACCAAAATGTACAAATGGTAAAAGACGAGCTAGGCTCTCCAAAGTCATCTTCATTCTTATATCGATACATCAAACCGTCTTTACAGAGTTCGCGCTCTGTTGCTTCAACTGTAGATACAAACCGTGGATTCTTCGCATCTATAAAACCGTATTGTTCCATCAGTAAGGTAGAAGCATCCAGATCTTTTGAACCGTAATATTGGGTATAAGCCTGCATATCTTCGTTCCAGGCATTTTCGCAGATATCATCGTGAATCTCTTTTCGCAGCGCTTGCCATTCTTCCAGATTACGGTGGCGTTTTAAAACTTCGGCTATTTTAATAGCACGATCTATCGCAACCCAGCATAATAATTTAGAGAATGTAAAATGGCGGTCTTCAGTGCGTAGTTCCCAGATCCCTTTATCGGGTTCTCGCCAGTGTTGTTTTACAATTTTGATAATTCCCAGAACAACCGTCCAAAGTTCTTCACTGTTTTCTAAAGTAGTCTCAAATTGTATAAATTGCTGATAAATAACTTCCATCAGAATTCCATAGATATCATTTTGCCTTTGAATGTACGCAGCATTTCCTACACGTACCGGTGCAGAATCTTTATAACCAGAAAGATGATCTAGGGTATATTCTTCTAAATTCTTTTCGCCATTAATACCATACATTATTTGCATTTTCTCATCCTTATCGGGCAAGGTGTCTATAATAAATTGCAAAAAATTATGTGCATATTTCGTGTGTCCCAAATTTGAAATCACGCGTATCACCATCGATGCATCGCGTACCCAGCAAAAACGATAATCCCAATTGCGCACTTCACCTATAGTTTCTGGTAAGGAGGTTGTCGCAGCAGCAAGCACCGCTCCAGATTTTTCAAACGTGAGTGCTTTTAGAGTGAGTGCACTACGCATTATCTCATTTTGATAAAGCGGATATTTTGTAGTCACCTCACTCCAGTTCATCCAGTAGACCTTAGTACGCTGAAATTTAAGATACGCACGATCTAGTGTTTGTTCCATCAACTTCTCGTGATACGACATCAACAAAAAAGCATTTGCCTCTAGTGTTATGGTCTTTTTATTGAGAATATCCTCTTTTTCGAGATTCGTATATAAATAGAGCGAATCGTATTTACCATCATCGGTATAACTTTCTATATATTCTCCTTTGTTTACGGTAATCGTTTTTACACTGGCATACTCTAACTTAGGATCGTAGTTGCAAACAAACTTGGGTGCACCTTTTACTAATCTGATGAACCTGATGATATCTGGCGGAGCATAAAAAGACCCGCTTCTTTTTTCATAACGCGGCATAAAGTCAAATACCTCAAAAGCATCAGTCCCGTTGTCATACATAGTGCGCAAAATATTAGTCTGCCACATGTATTTTTGAGAGATTTTATAGTCCTCCCCCACTTCAAAACTCTGAGAACCTCCTTTTTCTTCATCCAGTAATTTTGCAAAAACTGATGGAGAGTCAAAGATGGGAAGACAACACCAATCGAGAGATCCTTTTTCTGATATTAAGGCTGCGCTTTTGCAGTTTCCTATGATTCCGTAGTTTAAATTATCCATGAAAATTTTTAAAATATTCTAAAGTTCTATTAAACGGCTAGTGTAACCGCTTCGATTTTCCGAAATTTAAGCATTAACAAAAAATCTAACCCTCCGATTACCTGTTTTTATGAGTAAAACTATCATTATATCAAATCGACTGCCTTTACAATTACAAATCGATAATAAAACCATTAAAGCAACTCCAAGTGTTGGAGGTTTAGCAACGGGGATGAAATCAGTTCACCGCGACAGTAATGGTATTTGGATTGGTTGGACCGGTCTTACCGAAGAAGAAATTCCTGCAGACCTGCGCGATGAAGTTGTTGAAGCCACAATACAAGAACAATGTGTACCTGTTTCGTTGACAGAAGAAGATATTGAAGGCTTTTACTACGGGTTCTCCAACCGTACTATTTGGCCGCTTTTCCATTATTTTATGGAATATACAGAGTTCGAAAAAGAAAGTTGGCAAAGCTATGTTACCGTAAACCAAAAATATGCTGAGGTAGTTCTTGATAATATTGAAGAAGGTGATACGATTTGGGTGCACGATTATCAGTTGATGCTGCTTCCGGCGCTTATTAAAAAAGAGCGACCAGATGTACAAATTGGTTTCTTTTTACACATTCCCTTCCCTTCTTATGAAGTTTTCAGAACCCTTCCGTGGAGAGAAGAAATTTTAAAGGGGTTATTAGGTTCAGATCTAATCGGCTTTCATACCTATGATTATCAGCGTCACTTTTTAAGTTCTGTTTCTCGTATATTAAGAAACGAAGTCAGCTTTAACGAAATTACTCTTAAAGATCGTATTGTTACGGTTAACTCGTACCCTATGGGTATTGACTATAATAAATTCTCTGAAGCTGCGGCAAAACACGACGCAGCAAAAAACCAATCAGAATTGCAACGCCGTCTCGATCTGCATATAGATTCTACGCCAGATGCAAAAATGATTCTTTCTATAGATCGTCTTGATTACAGTAAGGGAATCGCAAACCGCATCAGAGCTTATGAATATTTCCTTGAAAAGTATCCTGAATTTAAAGAGAAAGTTCGCTTGGTTATGCTTGCTGTTCCTTCCCGATCTAATGTTCCGCAATATCAATTGTTGAAAAAAGAAGTTGACGAACTGGTAGGTCGTATTAACGGAAAGTTTGCTTCCGTAAGCTGGACACCGATTTGGTATTTTTACCGCTCAATGCCTTTTGAAAACTTAATTGATTTATACACCACTTGTGAAGTGGCACTTTTAACGCCTATTAGAGACGGAATGAATCTGGTTGCTAAAGAATATGTCGCAACGAGAACCGATAAAAAAGGAGTTTTGATATTGAGTGAAATGGCCGGTGCTGCTCAAGAAATGAGTGAAGCACTCATTATAAATCCGAATAATTTTGAGGAAATTGCAGATGCTTTAAAACAAGCAATAGAAATGCCTGAAGCTGAACAAATCAAACGCAATAAATTTCTTCAAAAACGATTAAAAAGATATAACGTAGAAAAATGGGCTAACGACTTTATGACCTCATTACGTGATACTGCACACAAATCAGACATCGTAAAAGCAATACGTATGCGCACTGATCAGGAAGATGAAATGTTTGAGACTTATAAAAAAGCAGACAAACGTATTCTTTTCTTGGATTATGACGGAACTTTAAGAGGTTTTGTAAACAACCCTGAAGATGCCAGTCCTGACGATGATTTAATAGAATTGGTTAGAACCATACACAATCAAGATAATACCGAAGTAGTAATCATAAGCGGTCGTGACCGCCATACTTTAGGAACCTGGTGGCAAGATGTACCTATAACGCTTATCGCAGAACACGGTGTTTGGAAAAGACCTGTTGGCGGTGAATGGGCTGTCACAGAAAATCTTAAAAACGATTGGATGGATACGGTTCGGCCTATTCTTGAACAGTTTGTAGACCGTACTGCCGGTACATTCATCGAAGAAAAAAACTATTCTTTAGCTTGGCATTATCGCAATGCTGATCCAGATTTAGGTGAGAAACGAGCTAGCGAACTCTCTAATGTTCTTAAAGAACTTTCAGCAAATAATGAGTTGGGTGTTTTAGACGGGAACAAAGTATTGGAAATTAAAGACAGTACGATTCATAAAGGTAAGGCGGTTACCAAACATATTTTTGGCAAAGACTATAGTTTTAAGTTTGCAATAGGTGATGACTGGACCGATGAATACATGTTTCAGGATTTACCCGATGATGCATTTACTATTAAAGTTGGTCTGCAAAAAACAGCAGCTAAATATTATGTAGATGATACAGACCGTGTGCGTGATTTGCTTAAAAAGTTTGCAACAACCTAATAAAATTATACTTAGATAATTTACTCGATAATCAAGTTTTTAACGCTTTTAAGGCTTGCATCGAAATCAAGGTCTATTTCTTTATAATGTCTTTTAGGCTTGACCCAAGATGATTTACTTTTATGGCGAGCAGATTTATTTTAAATTTCTGCTTGCCTTTTTTAATCCTAACAATTGATATGAAATATACATTTACTTTTATTTTTCTTTCTTGTTTTACAGTCCTTCTGGCTCAAAACAATGTCCCTTCAGAAACAGATTTACGCATCTATGGGATTATTGATGCGGTATCTGCAGATCGCATAGAAAAAGATGTACGCACTCTTGCAGGTTTCGGTACCCGAAACACCTTTAGCGACACCTTAAGTAATACACGCGGTATAGGAGCTGCTAGAAGATACATTAAAGCTGAATTTGAAAAAACTTCTCAAAACTGCGAAAATTGCCTAGATGTGTTTTATCAGAAAGATTTAGTTACTCCAGATATGGGTGGCCGTATTCCTAAAGAAACCTATGTGGTAAATGTTGTTGCGATTCAAAAAGGAACTAAATACCCTAACCGCTATATTATTATGAGCGGTGATATAGATTCTCGCGCAAGTGATGCTACAGATTTTACAACAGATGCTCCCGGAGCAAATGATAATGCAAGCGGAATGGCAGGAACTATGGAAGCTGCTCGTGTGCTTTCTAAATATAAATTTGAGAATAGCATCATTTATGTAGGCTTATCTGGTGAAGAGCAAGGACTTTTTGGAGGGAAAGGATTGGCAGAGTATGCGGTTAAACAAGGTTGGGATATCATCGGGATTTTAAACAACGATATGATTGGTAATATTGAAGGTGTTGATGGAGTAATCAGTAATCGGGATTTTAGAATTTTCTCTGAACCGGTACCGGCCAATGAAACTGAAAAACAGCGTAATGCCCGTCGTTTTTACGGGGGTGAAGTTGATGGAAATTCTCGCCAATTGGCGCGTTACATTCATAAAAATGTCTCTAATTATATGCCCGAAATGAACCCGATGATGATTTATCGTTTGGATCGTTTTGGACGTGGTGGTCATCATAGACCTTTTAATGATTTAGGCTTCGCCGGAATCAGAATTATGGAAGCTCATGAAAATTATACACAACAGCATCAAGACATCCGTACGGAAGATGGTATTGAATATGGAGACGTTATTGAGCACGTTAATTTCCCTTACGCAGCAAAGCTTACAGCAGTTAACGCTATTAATCTGGCAAGCTTAGCCTGGGCACCACCAGCACCCAAAACAGTGAAAATTGGTGGCATCGTAGAGGCAGACGTTAAACTGCAATGGACTAAAGTAGAAGGTGCTTTTGGTTATAAAGTTTACTGGAGAGATACTACATCTCCTACTTGGGACCACAGCCGTTATGTGGGTGATATTTCAGAAATAACTTTAGACGGGATTGTAATTGATAATTCATTCTTTGGTGTTTCAGCGGTAGGTGCAAATGGTCACGAGAGTCCAGTAGTTTTTCCTAATGAAATAATGAGATAGAAAATATTTGGAACAACTTTTGAATTCCATATTCTAAATACATACCATGCATAAATTACTTTCTCTGGCACTTGGGCTATTAACTGTGTCAGCAATTGCTCAAAAAACAACCTTCACACATCAAGATACTTTAAAAGGTAGTATCACTCCTGAGCGTGCTTGGTGGGATGTTTCCAATTATGATTTAAAGGTTGATATAGATCCTGATAAAGAATTTATTTCAGGAACTAATACTATTACCTATAAAGTGATCAATCCGTACCAAACGATACAAATCGATCTGCAAGAGCCCATGAAACTTTTGAGTGCGACTCAAGACGGTAAAAAATTAGCGATCAAACAAGATGGAGCAGCCCATTTTATTTCGCTGAAAGCAAAACAGAAAAAAAATGCTGTAAATAAACTCGAAGTAAATTTTGAAGGAAAACCCGTGGTTGGTAAACGCTTACCTTGGGATGGTGGATGGACATGGCAAGAAGACACTAACGGCAAAGCCTTTGCAGCTAACGCAAATCAAGGTGTGGGTTCGTCAATTTGGTGGCCTAACAAGGATATTCCTTATGACGAAATAGAAAGTCTGGATTTCTATATTACAGTTCCTAAAGGCTTGACAGGCGTGGGCAATGGTAAACTCATAGACTCTACTTCAACTAAAGATAAAACAACCTTTCACTGGGCTGTTAAAAATCCTATCAATAATTACGGTATTAGTGCTGATATTGCAGATTATGCGCACTTCTCAGAAATTTATGAAGGTGAAAAAGGAAGTCTGGACTTAAACTTTTATGTACTAAAGAAAAACCTTAAAAAAGCCAAAGAACAATTCAAGCAAGTACCTAAAATGCTTGAAGCTTTTGAATATTGGTTCGGCCCTTATCCATTTTATGAAGACGGCTATAAATTAGTTGAAGTACCTTATTTAGGTATGGAGCATCAAAGCAATGTCACCTATGGTAATGCTTACGGAAATGGCTATTTAGGTCGTGATCTTTCTGGTAGCGGATGGGGTTTAAAATTTGATTATATCATCATTCACGAGAGTGGCCACGAGTGGTTTGCGAATAACATAACAAATAAAGATGTTGCAGATATGTGGATTCATGAAAGTTTCACCACCTATTCTGAAAACTTATTTGTTGATTACTTCTACGGAAAAGAGGCTTCATCAGATTATGTCATTGGAATGCGAAATGCTATTCGTAATGACCGTCCTATCATTGGTACGTATGGTGTAGATCACGAAGGAAGTGGCGATATGTATTTTAAAGGTGCTAATATTTTGCACACCTTAAGACAATTGATCGAAGATGATGAAAAATGGCGTGAAATTCTGCGCGGACTTAATAAAGAATTTTATCATCAAACCGTGACCACAGCTCAGGTTGAAAATTATATAAGTGAAAAAAGTGGAATTGATCTTACCGAATTTTGGAATCAGTATTTGCGTACCACGATGATTCCGGAGTTAGAATATACTATTAACGGAAATACGTTGAAATTCCGTTATGCAGATATTGTTGAAGGGTTTGATATGCCAATTCAGATTATGGTAAACCAAGAAAAAATATGGATTTATCCTGCTGCAAACTGGAATACCAAATCGTTTGATGAACCTATTTCTGAATTTGAAATAGACCGCAATTTTTATATTGAATCTGAAGAATTAGATTAGCAATGACTAAACCCAAACGTCCACTACTTTATTTTAAAAATGCTGAAGAATGGCGTAATTGGCTACACGAAAACCATCACTTAGATGCCGGTGTAGAACTTGTATTTTACAAAGTAGCATGTGAAGAGCCCAGTATGCGCTGGGAAGAAGCTGTAAAGGTTGCCCTCTGTTACGGTTGGATAGACAGTACAGTTAGAAAGCTTGATGATAAAAGAAGAAAGCAATATTTCTGTCCAAGAAAATCAAAAAGTGTATGGAGCGCAATAAATAAAGGCTATGTTGATGAATTACTAGAGGCAGATTTAATACATCCCAATGGAATGAAAGCTATTGAGCTTGCTAAAGAAAATGGTTCATGGACATCTCTTGATGATGTTGAAAATGGAATTACACCAGAGGATTTACAAAAAGCCTTTGACGCAAATTCTAAGGCCTTTGAGAACTTCCTAAATTTTGCTAAAGGCTATCGCAAAAGCTACTTATACTGGCTAAATCAGGCTAAGCGCGAAGGGACGCGCAAAAAACGTATTACTCAAATCATTGAGCTTTGTGAGCAGAATATCAAGCAGCGTTTATAAAAAAAGCCCAATACTCATAAGTATCGGGCTTTTAGTTATATAAAACTCCAGATTAATCTTGTACAGAAAATTTAAAGGAAGTTGTAGTCTCATATTTTTCCCCGGGTTTAAGA
Source organism: Leeuwenhoekiella polynyae (assembly GCF_004104075.1). Taxonomy (GTDB): domain Bacteria; phylum Bacteroidota; class Bacteroidia; order Flavobacteriales; family Flavobacteriaceae; genus Leeuwenhoekiella; species Leeuwenhoekiella polynyae. The sequence goes on from NZ_QOVK01000008.1 coordinate 116,653, forward strand.
ACCGTTGAAGGAAAGCCAGCCTGATTTGGTGAATCTGGATAATGCTGAGTTTCTAAACAAAAACCACTGCGATACGCATAGGTACCTTTACCATCCTTTTGAGTAAGCGTCCCATCGAGGAAGTTACCGGTGTAAAACTGAATAGCAGGCTCTGTGGTCATAATTTCCATAAACCTTCCGCTTTCAGGATCAAGAGCAGTAGCCGCCAGCTTCATTTCACCGCCGGTTCCATTCAAAATCCAGCAATGGTCGTAACCCAATCCTTTCTTTAACTGATCCTCTTCCGCATTAATTTCAGCTCCTACTTTCTTTGGTTTATTAAAATCAAAAGCTGTTCCTGCAACAGATCTCAGCTCTCCCGTAGGTATCAAACCAGCGTCAACAGGAAGGTATTGATCTGCGTTGATCATTACTTCAGTATCCAAAATTGTGTTGTCAAAATTACCTGAAAGGTTAAAATACGTGTGTTGAGTCAAATTAACCACAGTAGGCTTATCGGTAGTCGCTTCATACTTTACCATCAACGTATTATCTGCCTGTAAAGTATAAGTTACTGTAGTTTCTAAATTACCGGGGTATCCCATATCGCCGTCAAGACTTAAGTAGGTAAGTTTTAAACCTACGTTATCGCCGTCTTTTACTTCTTCGGCATTCCAAACCACTTTATCAAAACCGGCGGTTCCACCGTGAAGACTGTTATCCCCATCATTTACAGGCAATTTGTACGTTTCTCCGTCTAACTTAAATTCTCCTTTAGCAATTCGGTTTCCGTAGCGGCCAATGATTGCTCCAAAATACGGTGAACCTTCTACATACTCCTCCAGGTTGTCAAAACCTAAAACCACGTCTTGAAACGTACTGTCTTTACTCGGCGCTTTTAAACTGGTGATGATACCACCGTAAGTGATGACATCTACTTCCATTCCATTTGCGTTGACTAAAGCATATTTCTCAACAGGTATACTGTCCTGATACATTCCAAAATCGGACTTGGTTATGCTTGCTTCTGCCATTTCTTCTACGACAGGAGTGTCTTCTTTCTTGGTATCATTTTTACAATTTACCAAGGTAAGTGACATCCCCAGAACAATTGGAATGACTAAAAATTTACTAGTTAATTTCATACTCTTTTATTAGGTTGATAATTACATGCGGTGCTGAAAAATCTGATAGTATGCTTCGTTAGCGTTGATTGTATCTTTAAAATCACGCACACGAGTCTGATCATCTATAACCAGCAATTCGATACCTGCAATATCGGCAAAATCCTCCATAAATTCAGTAGTCACCGCCTGACTGTAAACTGTATGGTGTGCACCACCTGCAAGAATCCAACTGGTTGCAGCAATATCAAGGTCTGGCTTACAATCCCAAAGCACACGAGCTACCGGTAAATGTGGTAAATCTGCTTCTGGTTTTACAGCTTCAACTTCGTTAACAATTAAGCGAAAACGGTTACCCATATCTACTAAAGAAGCATTGATCGCAGGACCTTCTGGTGAATTAAAAACCAAACGCGCAGGATCTTCTTTACCACCGATTCCTAGTGGGTGTACTTCACATTTAGGCTTAGCATCAGCAATAGAAGGACAAATCTCAAGCATATGAGAACCTAAAACATAAGAACCCTGTGGTGTGAAATGATACGTGTAATCTTCCATAAATGAAGTTCCACCGTCAAGACCTATCGCCATAACTTTCATCGCACGGGTTAAAGCAGCAGTTTTCCAGTCACCTTCTCCTCCAAAACCATAACCATCTGCCATTAGGCGTTGTGTAGCGATACCCGGTAATTGTTTCAGTTCTCCTAAATTTTCAAACGTATCTGTAAAAGCTCCAAAACCACCTTCTTCTAAAAAAGCTCTAAGTCCCAATTCAATTTTAGCTGCATCAACCAGAGATTGACGTTGCGCTCCACCGTTTTTTATTGATTCAGCAAGCTCGTATTCCTCGTCATAAGTCTTCAAAAGAGCATCAAGGTCTTCCTGTTTGATCTCATTTATTTTTGCTACAATATCTGAAGAGTCAAATCCATTTACGGTAAAACCAAAACGCATTTGTGCTTCTACCTTGTCACCCTCAGTTACTGCTACTTCACGCATATTATCACCAATACGGGCAACTTTAAGATTTTGAAATTCATTCCATCCAAGAGCTACACGTGTAAATACACCTAATTTTGTTTGCACACGTTTGTCTCCCCAATGACCTACAACTACTTTGCGTTTCTTACGCATACGAGACATCATAAAGCCAAATTCACGATCACCATGCGCAGATTGATTTAAATTCATAAAATCCATATCAATCTCACCCCAAGGGATCTCTGCATTAAACTGTGTGTGTAAATGGCAGATAGGTTTTTGAAGTAAATTCAATCCTTTAATCCACATTTTCGCAGGAGAAAAGGTATGCATCCATAAAATTAATCCGATGCAATTTTTATTGCTGTTAGCTTCCAGACATAAGTCTGTAATCTCATTAGGTGTTTTTACTAAATCTTTATAAACGATTTTCACCGGAATATCCTGAGAACTATTAAGTCCCTTTGCAATTTCCTGTGAATGATTTGCAACTTGTTTCAAAGTTTCTTCACCATATAAGTGTTGGGTTCCTGTAACAAACCAGACTTCGTAATGATCAATATTGTAATTCATAAAAAATATATACTTATACTATTATTTAGGTTTTGAATTTTCTTAAGAAAAATAGATGTAAACGGCGGCAACCATAACACAAATCGCTATTCCCGCTGGTTTCATATATTTCCAAGGGGTGATGTCTACCTGACGGGTATATTCCTGAAGGTAATCTGTCTCTCTAGGATAGAATTTACTAACACCAAATAAGATTCCTACTACCAACACAAAGATGATTCCCATAATGTGTAAGAAACTCGGGAAAGCCTCTTTAGCAATTTGAGCAAGCTCAGAAGCATCTGTAACCCCTCCCAATTCTGCAGCTGTGACAGCATTACCAGTAATAATCGGTTTGATCACATAAAGCGTTACCAAATAAGAAACTACCGCAAAAACAATAGCTATATTGGCAGCTTTACCAGAAACACGTTTAGAATAAATACCCACTAGAATAATCGCAAGAATAGGAACGCTAAAAGATCCGTTAAGTTCTTGCAGGTAGTTGAAAATACCACCTTCAACCCCGTACAATAATGGAGCAATTAACATAGAGAAAACTGCAAGCAGGATACCAAAAGTTTTACCGGCGCGAACAACTTGCTTTTCAGAAGCATTGTTGTTGAAATACTGCTTGTATAAATCTAATCCAAATAAAGTTACAGACGAGTTAAGCGCAGAGTTAAACGAACTCAAAATTGCACCAAATAAAACTGCAGCAAAGAAGCCAACAAATGCAGTAGGAAGCACTGCTTTTACGAGCATTGGGTATGCTTCATCTGCGTTGTCAAGATTTCCGTTAAAATATTGAAAGGCTATAATACCGGGTAAGACCACGATTATGGGGCCTAAGATTTTCACAAAAGCCGCAAGACAGAGTCCCTTTTGACCTTCAGCAAGATTTTTTGCTCCTAACGTACGTTGTATAATAGCTTGGTTGGTACCCCAATAGTAAAAATTTACAATCACCATACCAGTGAATAAAGTCGTCCAGGGAACTGAAGAATCGGGTCCGCCCAAGATTTCAAACTTTTCAGGAAGGTTTGTTTTAAGTACGTTCATACCCTCTATAATGCTACCATCACCTACTGCCATTAATCCAAAAACAGGGATCAATAAACCACCTACAATAAGTCCTACTGCGTTTATCGAGTCAGAAACCGCAACGGCTTTAAGTCCACCAAAAATCGCATAAACCGAACCGATAAGACCAATTCCCCAAACCGTTACCCAAAGGGCAGACTCCGGAGACATACCCATACGTTCAGGCAGGTCAAACATCGTGTTTATTGCTAAAGCACCAGAATAGAGAACAGTTGGTAACATCGAAATTGCGTATGCCATTAAGAAAAGAATTGACACAATCGTTTTCGTAAGTTTTCCGTAGCGCTTTTCTAAAAACTGTGGAATAGTGGAAATTCCACCCTTTAAATATTTAGGCAGCAAAACGAACGCAGTAAAAACCATTGCAACAGCTGCTAAAATTTCATAGGCTGCGATAAGAATACCCTCGCTGAAACCGATACCATTAGCACCAATAATTTGCTCAGTAGAAAGGTTCGTAAGTAATAGTGACCCCGCAATTACCGGCCCGGTAAGACTTCGCCCTCCCAGAAAATAACCATCTGAAGTGGTCTCATCTGTGGTACGCGATGCGAAGTACGAAATAACTGCCACAAGAATTGTAAATGCAGCAAAAGTGATTAATCCCATAGTGTTTAAATGTAATTAGTTAGTAGTTTAGCAACCCTGACCGTAATAGGCATCTTTGCCGTGTTTACGCTCGTAATGCTTTTTAATAAGAGAGTCTTTTAGCCTTGGTGCATTAGGATTTATCTGAAGCGTCAATTGCGCCATACGGGCTACTTCTTCTAAAACCTTACTGTTATAAACCGCTTTAGCGGCAGTTTCTCCCCAGGCAAACGGACCGTGATTTCCCAAAAGTACCATATTTACTTCTTTGTAATCAAGACCTTTATCCTTAAAACAGTCAAGAATTTGAATTCCTGTGTTGTGCTCATAATTACCAGCGATTAAATCGTCGTGCATAGGTGGTGCACAGGGTATATCTGCAGTTAAATGATCTGCGTGTGTAGTTCCGAATACTGGAATATCCATCTGTGCCTGAGCCCAAGCTACAGAATATGTAGCGTGTGTATGCGCGATACCTCCTACTTCTTCCCAGTGCTTGTATAAATAAGCATGTGTTTTAGTATCTGAAGATGGACGCTTATCTCCTTCAACAATAGTGTTATCATAATCTACAATAACAATGTCTTCAGGTTTTAAACTTTCATAAGGAACACCACTGGGTTTGATAGCAAATACACCATTTTTACGATCTACTGCACTAACATTTCCGAAGGTATAAATAACAAGACCTAAAGCATCTAGCTCCATATTTGCTTCGTAACATTCCTCTTTTAACGATTTATACATGAGCTTCTGTTTTCTTTTTAGATTTTACAATCGACTTTTCTACAAATTGGCTTAAAACTTCATAGCGCTCCATCAAATCAGCAAATTCTTCAAGATGCTCTGGTTGTGGATGGTATTCTGCTTCATAATCACTTCCTAGACTTTTACTCGCTTCAATTACATCGGGGTAAATCCCTGCTGCTACAGCTGCATAAACAGCTGCACCAAGAGCTGGAGCCTGATCTGAAGCTGCAACTTTAATAGGAACATTAAGCGTATTTGCCAGTGACTGCATTATAAATTTAGATTTACGTGCAACGCCACCGATACCCACGACAGATTTAATTTCGATACCTTCATCTTCAAAACGATCTAAGATCTTTTTAGAACCAAAGCAAATTGCATTAACCAAAGCCTTAAAAATATGCGGCGCGCGTGTACCCATATTAAGGTTTGTAACCGCTGCTTCCAGTTCTTGATTTGCGTCTGGCGTTCTACGACCATTAATCCAGTCTAATGCAACAGGAATAGCTTCATTATGTGGAATAGCTTCAGCCTCGTCAGATAATTTTCTAATAAAATCTGATTCGATTTCTGCCTTAAGCTTTTCTTTTTGTTCTTCAGAAAGAATATTTGAAGTAAGCACGAGGTTATCAATTGGCCAACTCAACACATCTTTAAACCACGCTAATAGATCACCAAAAGCAGATTGCCCGGCCTCAAGACCTACAAGCCCCGGAATAACTGAACCATCAACCTGACCACAAATACCGCGTACAGTTTTATTTGCAGTAACTTCTGGTGAAGAAACACTGATATCACAAGTAGAAGTTCCCATTACACGAACCAATGTGTGCTCTTCAACCTTAGCTCCAACGGCACCTGCGTGCGCATCAAAAGTACCCACCGCTATAACCGTATCTGTAGTTAGACCCAATTTTTCTGCCCAGGCAGCACTTAAATTGCCAGCTATTTCGTCTGATGTATAGGTTTCTGAATATAAGTTATCTCTAAGTGTAGCCAGATACGGATGTAATTTCCCTAGAAATTCTTCGGGGGGAAGACCGCCCCAGCTCTCGTGCCACATCGCTTTGTGACCTGCCGCGCAACGGCTACGTTTAAAATCATCAAGAGAAACGTCTTCAAGTAACGCATAAGTTATCCAGTCGCAATGCTCCATCCAAGAATGCGCAGCTTCCATTACTTTTTGATCTTCACGAACTACATGTAAAATTTTTGCCCAAAACCATTCTGAAGAATAAATTCCACCTTCATATTTTGTAAAATCTTCCCCGCCCCAATTGCGAGCCAGTTCATTGATTTCATTAGCTTCTGCTATAGCAGTGTGATCTTTCCACAACACCATCATGGCATTCGGATTTTCTTCAAAGCCTTCAGTAAGTGAAAGCGGAATTCCCGCTGCATTTACCGGAATTGGAGAAGAACCTGTTGTGTCTATGCAAATCCCTTTTACAGATGCAGCAGGAACACCACTTCTTGAAACAACAGCTTTTATCGTATTCTCTAATCCTTCTAAATGATCTAATGGATGTTGGCGAAAACGATTTTCCGATGGATTACAAAACAATCCCTTTTTCCAACGTTGGTAATAACTCACTTCGGCCTCAATTTCCTGACCGTTAGCAGCATCTATTAAAACAGCCCGTACAGAATCTGAACCGTAATCTAAGCCAATGACATATTCTTTCATAAAACAATCACTTGTTATCAGACAAATCTACTATTTTCAAATTAAAAATGTAAAAGATACATTTAAAATAATTTTAACTATTTTAGTTTACTTCTTCATTCAACAGACGAACGCCATAAATTCCGCCTGCTACAGAGCCCGGCAATGCTTCAAAACGCAGGTTAAGAATTTCGTTTTCCTCAACCAGTTCTTGCGGCAACGGGTAATCTACATCGTAAAAAACATCTCCCTGTGTTCCTGTTAGCTCTGGCGTAGCAATAACATTTCCGTTAATCAGGATTTTAAAATTGCGTCCCGAGTCTTTGCCGTAGTAGGTGATACGCAGGGTTTTTGCCTCTGCCTCTTTATTTTTGAGCTCGTAACTAAACCAACCCGTCGCGTCCCGCCAATGGCGGTTTTTGTGTACCCCGCTATTGGAATTTTGAGAATCAAATCCGTGATCAGATTCTGGTTGTTGCTCACCGGGAGCCACATAATCCAGCGTGATAGATCTCAGGTAGGCTTCTGCTTTTTGTCGCTCTTCAAGCTTGCGCTGCATTTCTGCAAGACTTTCCGGGGTTTCCGTTTTAAAATAAATGGTGTAGCGCTTCTCATGGATTTTATAAAAGGGTTGAAGCACCAAGTCCTTATAAGTATCAGGATAAAGCAGCTGCGAAGCGGTAAATTGTAAGGCTTTACCGGGAATCGGTTTAATCTGATCAAGTATTGAGGTATCTTTTTTCACCACAAATGTAGGCGCCTCGTTTAAAGGAAGAAATGGACCGTTAGCAATATGCCCGCCTCGACTGTCGTCTGCAAACAATCCTTTTTGATCTTCGTCTCCAGTTACCCCAGCTAAAACCAGCGGACCGTATTTAACCGAAACATAACCCGATTCGTCAGGAATTTGCTCCAGACTGAGGTGCATCGGTAATTCCATCTTCACGCGGTCGCCGTTTTTCCATTTGCGCTCAAGCGGAATGTATGAACCCGGAGTTGCCGCTATTTGCTGAAGTTTTCCGTTTACATAAACTTTTAATTCTCCAGCTTTAACCCATTCTGGATAACGCAACATCAGGGTTGCTTTTGTTTTTTTTCGGCTTTGCCAAATCAATTCTGTAAAATCGGCTTCTGGGAAATTGGTTTCTTGCTTTAAAGAAGACTGCTTCTCCTCCCATTTTACTTCAGAAGGAATAAACAGATTTACATAAAGCTTATCATCTGCTTTGGCGTAAATGAGTTCGTTATACTTGGTATGATTCTCCAGTCCCGAACCTACGCAACACCAAAAACTGGTTTCTGGCTGCGAATACACCCGGTAATGACCGGGACGCATCGGTGTAAAATAGACAAAGCCACCTTCCGGATTTTGGGTTGACAAAATGTGATTGTATAATGCGCGCTCGTAAAACTCCATATAGCTTTCGTCGGCCGTATCTTCAAATAAAAGCTTGCTCAGCTTAAGCATATTGTAAGTGTTACAACTTTCTGGTCCCTGCTCACTGCTCATTACCGACGAAAAATCATCAATGGGATTGAAATGCTCGCGTACACTGTTTCCTCCAATACTCAGGCTGCGTTTAGAGGTTACATTATCGTAAAAATTAGACGCTGCCTGATGGTATTTTTTGGCTTCTTCCAATTGACTGATACGCTCAAAACCGATGAATTTTGGGATTTGGGTATTGGCATGCATTCCGGTTAAAATGTCTTCATCAGCTGCTAAAGGCTCTAACAAAGCAAATTGGGAAAAATCTTTAGCCAGTTTCAGGTATTTTTTATCGCCGGTGATTGCGTAAACCTCAGCAAAAACTTCATTAAGTCCGCCGTGTTCCGAGCGCAACATATCCTGAATTTGCTCCTGCGAAAGGTCTGCGGTAGTGGCCATAAACCAATCTGTCAAATCGATGAGCATTTCTTTGGCCAGCGGATTCCGGGCGTGCACCCAGGCATCTTTTAGTCCGTTAAACGTCTTGTGAATATTGTATAGCGGCACCCAACGGTTATTAAGTCCAAAACTTGAGGCATTGATTTTACCGGCTTTGATTTCGCCCCATAATTCCTTGCTTCCCGGAATACCACCTACATATCCATTTGCATTGGTTTGTTGCGCACGGTACAGTTCAGAAAGTGAATAATCTAATAATTTTTTAGCTTCCGGGTCGCCTGTAGAGGCGTAATACATAGACAATGCAGAAAGGTAATGCCCTGCGGTGTGCCCGTCAAGTCCCGTATTTTCCCAGTTGGTGTAGGATTCTGCTTTTGGTTCTAAACCCGCCTCTCTTAGAAAAGGAGCTAATAAACGGTCTGGATCGAGTTGCTTTATGTATTCAAAATCGGTTAAAGCAGCTTCTTTAAATACGCCTTCAGTAACTGAAACCTGATTCAACGGAAACATTTCTATTGCTTGCTGTGCTGAAGCAGAAAGACTAAAAACTAAAAAACTAAAAACTAAATATTTCATATTAATCGAGAACTTTTTCTTTTAAATTTGGCCAGCCTTCTGCATCCCAGGTTAATTCAGAAATTTTTAATTTCGGCGCCCCCTTGTCATTAGCATCATAGGCGTGAAAAATGATGTAATCCTTCCCGTCAAAAGTGTAAGCACTATTGTGACCAGCACCATACCAGTTGTCATTTCCTTCAATAATCAAGGTTCCTCCTCCGTTATTTAATGCGTTACCTTCCTTGTCAACATAAGGTCCTACAGCATTTTTAGAACGACCTACCACAACTTTATAAGTGCTATTTTCACCACGACAGCACAAATCCCAAGATAAAAACTGGTAGTACCAGCCGTTCTTTTTGAAGATAAAAGGTGCTTCTAAAGCAGCATCGCCGGGATCTGCATCTGCTAAATCAAAAGAACGTTCTCTCCGTGCGATAGTATGCCACTCTTGTGGTTGGGCAACGGTTTTTAAATCCTTAGAAAGATTTACCATTTTGAGTCCGTCCCAAAACGAACCAAAAGCCAACCATGGTGTTTCATTATCATCAAAAACAAGATTAGGATCTATAGCATTCCATAAATCACGGTTGGGTACAGACTGTATAACAATTCCCTGATCTTCCCATTTGTAATTGGGGTCTTCAGCATCTAGCGTTGTATTAATAGTCAATCCAATTGCCGAAGTATTTTTCGCAAATGCGGAAACTGAATAATACAAATAATACTTACCATTATAAAACGTAATATCCGGAGCCCAAATGTGATTATTAAAATCGGCAGCAACATCATCTGCCCAGACCGGTTCTTCAGTAAAAACCTGTGGTTCTCGCTCCCAGTTTTTAAGGTCTGGTGAACTGAAAACAGAAATTCCTCTTCCGGTACAAAAGATATAGTACGTATCCCCTTGTTTGATTACGACGGGGTCGTGCACCCGTATATCTTGCGCAAAAAAATTACTGAAAACAAACAGGCTTAAAAAAGTGAATAAAATTTTCATAGTCTAATTTTCAGATTGAATGCCTTCTGAGGTCATCACAATGCGTTTGATGGTTCCATCTTCATTGTAGTATAATCGATCTATACAAACCGAGCGGTGAAAACTGCTTCCGTGGGTTGGAATACTTCCATTATGGTAAATAAAATACCACTTACCTTCAAATTCAATAATAGATTGGTGGTTCGTATTGGAGTTGCCCGCCACCTCATTTAAAATGCCTTTATATTCCCAGGTACCTGTTATAGATTTTGACATCGCATAAGCGGTTTTCTCCGGAAAATCGTACGCATAAGAAAGATAATACCAGTCACCACGTTTGTGTATGTATGGTGCTTCAGTAAATTTAGGAAGGTCAATCGTGTGAATAGGACCGTCCATCTCAATCATATTGCCTTTGAGTTTTACATATTTACACACCTGATTTCCCCAATATAGATATGGGGTTCCGTCATCATCAATAAAAACCGTAGGGTCAATATCATCCCAGCTGATATCAGTCTGGGTAGTCATATCATTTGTGATCAAGGCTTCACCCAAAGCATCTTTCCAGGGCCCCTCAGGACTATCTGCAACAGCCACACCTATCGCCTTACCGGGTTTAGAATCGTTATGTTCAACAGTTACAAACCAGTAAAACTTACCGTCTTTCTCTACAACCTCAGCAGCCCAGGCAGAATGAATTGCCCAGACAAAATCTGTGGGTTTTAAAGGTACCGGATGCTCTTTCCAGTTGATCATATCACCTGAAGAATACAACAGCCACTCATCCATTATGTAACGCTCCTGATCATCAGGTGCCTGGTCATGACCAGCATAAATGTATACCCGATCATCATGCACCAATGCTGCAGGGTCTGCGGTGTACTTATCTGTTACTATTGGGTTATTGTAAGACGCTTCTAACTTTTCAAAAAGTGCATCTCCGCGAACGACCTCAACATCATCTTGCTGAGCTAGAATTGGTTCTGAAATGCTAAAAAGCATTCCAAATACCACAATAGAGAAAAACAAATTTTTCATAATTCTGAATTAAAGATGCAAATATTAATACCTATAAATAAACTAGACACTAAAGTATATCTCTTCTTTATTCAGCTTCAAGAACCACTACAGAGAAAGGAGGTAGTTCTACCTCAAGATTACCCTTCTTCAACTTGAAGTCTTTAAAAATTTTAGGTGTAATCGTTTCTGGTGATTCAAATGTATTGTGATCATCCAGTGTTTTTGAAGTCAGAATGTTTGCTGTGATGTTTTTGATTTTTAAAGCGTCAACATCAATACTTACTTTATTTGACTTTTTAGAATCAATATTCACTAAAGAGATATGTACCTTACCACTTGCATCTTTAGAAGCCGAAGCATTTACCGCAGGAAGCTTTTCACCGCCAAACTCATAATTAGGTGTGTCAAGTTCTACAGGAATAAGCTGTGCATTCTGATGGACGTTATACATTTTCATAACGTGATAGGTAGGCGTAAGAATCATCTTCTCTCCTTCGGTAAGAATTACAGCCTGAAGCACGTTTACCACCTGAGCCAGATTGGCCATTTTTACGCGTCTTGCGTGATTATGAAAGATATTCAACGTCATACCGGCAATCATCGCATCACGCATGGTGTTTTGTTGGTATAAAAAGCCAGGGTTGGTATCTTCCATTACATCATACCAGCCGCCCCACTCGTCTACGACAAGGTCAACTTTACCTTTAGGGTCGTATTTATCCATGATCTCAACATGCTTGGTAACGAGTTCTTCCATCAACCATGATTGCTGCATGGTTTTAAAATACTGATCTTCAGAAAATCCTACTGAAGGTCCCTTTGCATTCCAGTCAATCACCGAATAATGATGTAAAGCAACACCCTGAAGTAAGTTATGAGGAATGTCACGCATCAATACTTCAGTCCAGTGATAATCGTCATTGCTGGCTCCTGAAGCAATTTTATACAATCCCCCTTCAAGTCCCGCATCAGACATAAAGGTGGCATACTTGCGGTAGATGTCTGCATAATATTCTACCCTCATGTTTCCTCCGCATCCCCATGCTTCATTGCCTACACCCCAGTATTTTACACCCCAGGGCTTTTCACGACCGTTTTCTTTACGCCAGTCAGACATAGGGCTTATCCCGTCAAAGTTTACATACTGTACCCAGTCAGATAATTCCTGTACTTCTCCACTTCCTACGTTACCTGCTAAATAAGGTTCCGCACCAAGCTCTTCACAGAGGTTTAAAAAGTTATGCGTACCAAAGCTGTTGTCTTCGGTTACATTACCCCACCAAGTATTCACAATTGTAGGTCGCTCGCTTTGTGGCCCCACACCGTCTTTCCAGTGATAGGTATCTGCAAAACAACCTCCCGGCCAGCGTAAATTAGGAATCTTAAGATCCTTAAGTGCGTTGATAATGTCAATACGTACCCCTTCTGTATTTGGAATATTACTTTTTTCGCCCACATAAAGGCCATCATAAATACATCTTCCCAGGTGCTCTGCAAAATGCCCATAGATATGTTTACTAATTGTGGGAGCATCTTCAGAAGGTTTAATTTTAATCGTCGCATCTTGAGCATTCACTAAAGAGACGCAGCAAAATGCTACTAAGAATGCACCTATAATTTGTAGTTTACTCTTCATCTTTAAATTATTTGGTGTTTAAGTGTTTTATAATTCTACTTCCACGTGAATAGTATTTACTAAAAATGTATCGATTTCGTAACATCTAACTATAAAATCAAAATTGTTTAGTATTCCCGCATTAAAATAAGTGTTATTATTACATTTCCAAATGTAAATAAAGATTGTGAAGGAATAAAGATTATTTTAAATAATTTTAATTCATACCAATCCGAAGTTCTTGTTTTATTAATAACAAGTTATATTTATTACTGTATCATCAACATTTATTTTATTTTTGGTTCTCACTTAGCTATATTCTATATTTTAGCTTTTAATTAATTGTATTGTTATGCTCAATAACTACAATACCGAAGACAAAGTGCTTCTTGCGGTAGATTGTATCATTTTTGGATTTGATCAGGAAGATTTAAAAATTCTCTTGATCAAGCGGGATTTTGAACCTGAAAAAGGTAAATGGTCTCTTATAGGTGGATTTCTAAAAATGACTGAAACTTTAGATGATGCTGCAAATCGTATTTTGAACCACCTTACCGGTTTTGATAAAATATATATGGAGCAACTTTACAATTTTAGCAAAATAGACCGGGATCCTGTAGAGCGAACGCTTTCCGTGGCATATTTTGCTTTAATTAATATTGAAGATCACGACGAAAAGCTCATTGAGCAATATTCTGCTAAATGGTTCAGTATAGAAGAAGCACCATCACTCATATTTGACCACAATCAAATGGTACAAAAAGCCATTTTAAGATTACGCCGCAGAGCTATTTCAAAACCCATTGGTTTTGAGCTCCTTCCGGAAAAATTCACAATGCGCCAATTGCAAAAATTATATGAGTCTATTTTAGACGAAAAATTAGACAAACGTAATTTTATTAATAAAGTAAATGGTCTGGACATTCTGGTAAAACTTGAGGAGAAAGATATGACCTCATCTAGAAAAGGTTCATACCTCTACCAATTTGACAAAGAGAAATACGACCGAAACGTAGAAGACGGTATTACTTTTAAGATATAACATTTCTCCTTCTTTAGTCCATTCCTACCGTTTTTCTTAATACAATGCTAAAGTTTCTGTTTTGTTGAAGTTTTAGACAATTCTTTTAAACAAAACATTAAATTTGAGTACTTGAGAACGACTACATACAGTTTATGAATACGGTAAAAACCTCTTTTAGCATCAAAGATTTAGAAAGCTTTGGTGGTATAAAAGCACATACAATACGTATGTGGGAACGCCGTTATAATCTACTCGAACCAGATAGAACTGAAACAAATATTCGCACCTATTCCATAGAGGATCTTCAAAAATTATTAAACGTCACCTTCTTATTAGACCACAATTATAAGATTTCAAAAATTGCAAAGCACTCAAGTAAAAAGATTGCAGCGCTAGTTTCAGATATTGTTGAAGAAGACGATATGGGTATTAATCATCATGCAATCAATTCATTTAAAATTGCGATGATGAATTTTGATCAGAAGCTTTTCAATAGAGCCTATGCAACTTTAAAACAATCGCTATCGTTTAGAGAAATCTTTTTTAAAATATTCATCCCATTATTAGAAAACATAGGCTTACTCTGGCAATCTGGAGTTATTAATCCTGCTCACGAGCATTTCATTTCAAACCTTATCAAACAAAAAATTCTTATCAATAAAGAGCTTTTAGAAAATGCTGATCGTGATGGATGTGAAAAAATGTTCATTCTCTTTTTACCAGAAAATGAAATTCACGATTTAGGATTGATGTTTCTCAATTATGAGATTGTTGCACATGGCTTTAAGTGTGTATACCTTGGTCAGAATATTCAGATTGAAGATTTAAAATACCTAGCAAGTACACAACAACAACCTCATTTTGTATCCTATCTTACGGTTAATCCCTGTGAAATTTCTGTAGCCAATTTTGTAAAACGTTTCAATAAAGATATCGGTCAAAATAATATGCCCTTATACCTTCTAGGAAGAATCATACAACCGGTTGAACAATCAGAAATGCCTAAAAACGTAAAACTTATAAAATCTATAGATGCGTTTATGACGCTGCTTAACTAAATCATTTATGTCTAAAAAAATTGTAATTATAGGTTCTGGTTTTTCAGCTCTTGCAGCTTCTTGTTACTTAGCTAAAGACGGGTATGATGTAAGTATTTACGAAAAGAACAGCAGTCTGGGTGGGCGTGCAAGACAATTTAAACGCGAGGGTTTCACCTTTGATATGGGACCATCGTGGTACTGGATGCCAGATGTATTTGATCGATTTTTTGAAGATTTTGGTAAGAAAACCTCAGACTACTATTCGCTAGAAAAATTGAATCCTGCTTACAGTGTATATTTTGGTAAAAATCAATACATCACTATTGAAGATACATTAGAAAAAATTAAAGCGACTTTTGAGCGTATTGAGCCGGGTAGCGCTTCAAAACTACAGGGGTTTATAGACGAAGCCCGTGCCAATTATGATGTTGCGATAAAGGATTTAGTATATCGTCCCGGAGTTTCTCCACTTGAACTTGTGACGCCTGCTACAATTAAAAAAATAGGTAGTTTTTTTAGCACGATAAGTAAAGATGTGCGCAAATCATTTAAGAATCCAAAACTGATTTCAATACTGGAATTCCCGGTTTTATTCTTAGGTGCAAAGCCCGATAAAACGCCTTCTTTTTATAGCTTTATGAATTATGCTGATTTTGGTATAGGAACATTTCACCCTAAAAATGGGATGCACGCTGTTGTTTCTGCAATGGTTAATTTAGCCGAAGGTCTTGGGGTTAAAACTTACGTGAACAGCACTATTGGGCGCATTCGTACATCAGGTTCAAAAGCTACAGGAATTGAAGTAAACGGTAAAGCTATTGAAGCAGATATTGTACTTAGTGGCGCCGACTATCACCACACCGAAACCTTACTTCCTAAAAACCTCAGACAATATTCTGAAGAATACTGGGATAAAAAAGTATTTGCTCCCTCTTCTCTACTATTTTATGTAGGCTTTGATAAAAAAATTGAACATGTTAATCATCATACCTTGTTTTTTGATGTGGATTTTGAAAAACATGCCCGTGAAATTTATGATGAACCAGAATGGCCAGACGAACCTTTATTTTATGCAAACTTCCCATCTATTTCAGACGATAGCATGGCGCCAAAAGGTAAAGAAGCTGGTTTTTTTCTGATTCCGTTGGCTCCCGGGGTTTACGATTCTCCAGAACAGCGCGAAAAATATTTTGAAATAATTATAAATCGACTTGAAGAACTTACGGATCAATCTGTTAAAAAAAATATTATATTTAAGGAATCCTTTTGTGTAAATGACTTCGTTGAAGAATACAATTCATATAAAGGAAATGCGTACGGATTAGCGAATACCCTGTTACAAACCGCATTTTTAAGACCTAAACTCAAGAGTAAAAAAGTTGATAACCTCTACTTTACAGGCCAACTCACTGTCCCGGGACCGGGAGTTCCTCCTGCTCTAATCTCCGGTAAACTAGTGGCCGGTTTGATAACTAAAAATGACTAAGAAAAAGAAATGAAAGAAATTTTCGACAACGTATCCTTAGCTTGTTCAGAAACGGTGACGCGCTCCTATAGTACCTCGTTTTCTACGGCTACCCGTATGCTTGCCCCGAGTATCAGGAAGGACATTCACAACATTTATGGTTTTGTAAGGTTTGCAGACGAAATCGTAGATACCTTTCACGATTATGATAAAGAAGAACTCTTTGAGCGCTTTGAAAATGACTTGGAGCACGCACTTGAACACAAAATAAGTTTAAATCCTATTCTCAACTCATTTCAGCATACTTTCCATACCTATAAAATCGAAAAACATCTTGTAGATGCTTTTATGAACAGTATGCGCCTTGATCTTTCTAAAAGCAAATACCTTACGCAAGAGGAATACAAAAATTATATTTATGGCTCTGCTGATGTCGTAGGGCTTATGTGCCTTACTGTATTTGTAAAAGGAGACAGAGCTAAATATGATGAACTTAAAGAAAGTGCACAAAGCCTAGGCTCTGCCTTTCAAAAAGTAAATTTCTTAAGAGATCTTAAAGCAGATCACGAAGAATTGAGCAGAACGTATTTTCCCAATACTAATCTGAATGCTTTAGACGAAGCATCAAAACAAAAAATCATTGCAGAAATTGAAGCTGACTTTGCAAAAGGTCTTGCTGGTATTTGTAAATTGCCTGTAGAAGCAAAATTTGGTGTTTATACTGCATACCGTTATTACAGAAAATTATTGCTCAAGTTAAAGAACACTCCGTCTTTGGAGATAAAAAATGCACGTATTCGTGTTCCTAATTATGTGAAAGCATCTCTACTGGCGCGCAGTTATGTAAAATATAGATTAAACCTTATTTAAAATGCAAACATTACTCTGGATTTTTATTTTCTTGCTCACTTTTGGCATTATGGAGTTTATGGCTTGGTTTACTCATAAATATGTTATGCACGGTTTTTTGTGGTCATTACACAGAGATCACCATCATAAAGACCACGGCTCCTGGTGGGAACGCAATGATTTTTTTTTCATCTTTTACGCATTAGTAAGTATAGGTTGCTTTCTGTTATGGCAATATGAAAATGTGTGGATTGGTTTACCTATAGGACTTGGTATTTTTGCCTACGGTGTTGCCTATTTTATGGTACATGACATTTTTATCCACCAGCGTTTTAAACTTTTTAGAAATGCTAACAATTGGTATGCTAAGGGAATTAGAAGAGCTCATAAAATTCATCATAAACATTTAGGCAAAGAAGAAGGTGAATGTTTTGGAATGCTTGCTCCTCCCTTAAAGTACTTCAAAAATAAATGAGCTTTTTAACCGCTTCTTGGAAAAAGCTCTGCTTTGCTAATTATACCATAGACCCTGAGATACTCAAGCCTTATGTGCCTGCACATACAGAACTTGATTTTTATGAAGGTAAATGTTACGTAAGCCTTGTAGGTTTTTTATTTGACGATGTTAAACTTAAAGGCATCACAATTCCTTTCCATAAGCGGTTTGAAGAAATTAATCTCAGGTTTTACGTAAAGTATTTTGATGGTAAAATCTGGAAGCGTGGTACGGTTTTCATATCTGAAATCGTTAGAAAACCTGCTATTGCCTGGGTTGCTAACTTGCTTTATAATGAGCAATACAGCGTTTTTAAGATGCACTATAAGCACGACCTTACTGATGAAGAAAACTTCTTTAGTTATGGGTTAGACTTTGAAGAGAACTGGCAATTGTTTCAAGTCGCAACAGCTACTAAAACGCACAACTATAAACCCGGCAGTATAACCGAATTCATTACAGAACACTTTTGGGGTTACAGTAAAAAGAATAAGAATCAAACCTGGGAGTACGAAGTGCGTCACCCTATTTGGGAAGCTTATAAAGTACTGGATTATGAAGTGATTTTTGACTTCGGAAAAATCTACGGTTCGGAATTTAATGAACTATCTACTCGCGATCCTGATTCTGTACAATGTATGGAAGGTTCTGCTATTAGTATTGAAGGTAAAAAGCTTATTAAAAAGTAAGCTCTTTAAAAACAGAAACCTTTTAACCCAAACTATTTAATGATTACCGTAAATCTATAATCTAAAGGATCTAAGGCTTCAAACAATTGCGGGATCAAATCTGAACCGTATTCTAAATAAAATTCAGAAAAGTTCATGATACGCTCTTGTAAATTTTCTAACGGGAAAAGCTCGTTTTGAATAGTGGTTAATCTTCTTACGTGATCTCCTAATTTTTTCTTTTGGGCTTTAAGTAAGCGTTTTTCGAGGTGATCTAAACCTTTTAACTGCTTTACCTCCTGAGCTTTTACAGCTCCTAAAAAGGAAGCATCTGTTTCTGATGCCAATTTGTATAAATCCTCAAACTGTTTGACGAGATATTCTTTTTGCGAACTAAAATCAACATCTATATTTGATATTTTTCTAATCTTTCGATTAACGAGATCATTCTGGTTGAGAAAAAGATCTTCTATTGAAACGTTGAGTTTTTTTAATTTCTCCTGTTGCTTTTCGGTTATTAATAATGCAGAATTGCGAACCATCAACATTGGGAACGTGACTTCAACAGCATCAAAAAAACTTTTCAATTCTAACCAATATGCAATCTCTCCGCCTCCACCTATATACGCTAGATTAGGCAAAATAACCTCTTGATACAAAGGTCGCATTATCACGTTAGGACTAAATGATTCAGGTGTTTCTTCTAATTTAACTAATAATTCTTCCTCAGAAAATTCAATTGAAGTATCATTTACAAAATAACGACTGTCCCTTTCAATAATACGTTCTCTAATACCGTCTGCCAGATAAAAAAGGTTGATCTCCCGGGCATTAACTTGAATAGAGTACCCCGCTTTTTCCAGTTTCTCTGCTTGTGTAGTCACAGCTTTATAAGCTTTGTTCTTAAGCAACTCTTGTTTCATATAAGGAGCAAAAATAGACTTCAACTGGTGATCATCACCATCTACAATCACTAACCCATATTGACTAAAAATATGATGTGCTAAAAAACGGGTCGCTTCCGTAAGCGTGTCGTGTTTGAGGTAAGCAGATTCAAACAAATTACAAAGCTCTTTAGCTAAATGGGTATTTCCTAATTCTGCGCAAATAAGATTAAAAACCTCTTGGAGCCCTTCCGTTTTAAGAACACCTACTGCTCCCTTATCATTATCCTGTATGTCCTCCCGGTTCCATTGTATTTTCTTACCGTGAAGTCTAAAATAATTGATTTCGTCAAAATCATGATCTTCGGTAGCCATCCAATAAACCGGAACGAAATTATACTCAGTATAGGCCTCTTTTAACTTTCGCGAAAGCGTAATGGTGCTTATAATCTTATACAAAAAATAAAGTGGCCCGGTAAATAAGTTAAGTTGGTGACCAGTTGTTACAGTAAATGTATTTTCTTGTTCTAATTGCTTTACAGCTGATTCTACAGTCTCTCCTGCTTCTAAGTTTTTATATTGATTACGCAAAGCGGAAACTAAAACAGAACGATTTTCTGAAGAAAAAGATTTTGCTTCTAGCTGTTTTTTAAAATTCTCCAATGTCGGAAAATTGCTATAAAATTGATTCAGACTCTCTTTATCTTCTAGATAATCACAAATGAGTTTAGAGAAATATCCGGTTTCTTTATACGCTATTTTATGAATTGACATGGAGTTCTTTTTTCAATATCAACGATTCCGCAAAAATTATTACTTTAATCGTCAAAAACTAGTTTTCAAGGTAATTATAAGTAGTCAAATTTTAGATTTCACAACGAGAGCAAAAATAAAAGAATAGCCCACTTTTACAGCCCAAATTTACGTTAATTCACAGAGAACAACTTACTCACAATTTTAGTAGTTTTACTGTTCGCTCGATAATCGAGATTTAATCTTTTAGAGGCTATATTCTAAGTAAATATGCTTTTATAAATGATTTCTTGGACTTGGCCAAAATACTGCTTACTAACCTAATTATTGTATGTACAGATTTACACTATTAATTACCCTACTTTTTACTAGTTTGAGTTTCTCTCAATCTCTGCAGTCGCCCGAAGAATTTCTAGGATATAAAATAGGGACAGAATTCTCTAGACACGCAGATGTTGTGTCCTATTTTGAATATGTAGCTTCAAATTCTGATTGGGTTACTTATAAAGAGTATGGAAAAACCAATGAGCGCAGACCCTTAACCTATGCCATAGTTACAACTCCAGAAAACCAGGCGAATATTGAAACCATAAGAACCAACCAACTTCAAAACGCCGGTATTGAAAGTGGATCTGCAAATCCTGATAAAGCCATAATTTGGTTGAGTTATAATGTACACGGTAATGAAGCAAGCAGCACAGAAACTTCTATGCTTACCCTTTATGAGTTAATCACGAATAAAAAAGAGTGGTTGAAAAATACCGTTGTTATTATTGATCCTTGCATTAATCCTGATGGTAGGGATCGTTATGCTAACTGGTATAATAAAGTAAAAGCAACTCCATTCGACACCAATCCTGATGCTGCTGAGCATAACGAGCCCTGGCCTGGTGGTAGAGCAAACCATTACTTGTTTGATCTAAACCGCGATTGGGCTTGGGCAACTCAAAAGGAAACCCGGCAGCGTTTAAAAGTTTATAACAGTTGGTTGCCTCATATTCACGTAGATTTTCACGAGCAAGGCATAAATAACCCGTATTATTTTGCGCCAGCAGCAGAACCTTATCACAAGATAATTACGCCATTTCAATTTCAATTTCAGCAAGAAATAGGAACCAACCACGCTAAGTATTTTGATCAAAACGGATGGCTGTTTTTTACCCGAGAAGTGTTCGATCTACTTTATCCAAGTTATGGTGACACCTACCCTACTTACACCGGCTCTATAGGCATGACTTATGAGCAAGCAGGCGGTGGGCGTGCAGGTTTAGGCATCAAAAAATCAGACGGTACAATTCTAACATTAGTAGATCGCGTAGCCCATCATGTTACTACAGGTATTTCTACTGTTGAAATGGCTAGCAAAAACGTAGAAAGACTTAATTCTGAATTTAAAAAGTATTACAGCAATTCTGATGTAACCTATAAAAATTTCACAATTAGCGGTGAAAAAGATCATCTGGCTGCTTTGGCTGAATTATTAGATTTACACGATATACAATATCGATTTGCTTCTTCCGGAAAAACCAGCGGTTACAACTATAATTCTAAGAAGCAAGAAAGTATGAGTTATGATCAGGCTCTTGTAGTAAGTACAGATCAACCTAAAGGTAAACTGGTACACGTACTTTTTGAGCCAGAAGCAGCTTTGTCTACGCCGCTGACTTATGATATAACAGCTTGGTGTTTATCATATGCATACGGTTTAGAAGCGGTTGCAAGTACAAAAGCTAATTCTGAGACCGCTACAGATCCTTTAACTCCTGAGCGTAATGTACTATCAAAAAATGCAGCCGGCTATATCTCAAAATGGAATAGTATGGAGGATGCAAAATTCTTAAGTGCCTTGCTTCAGGCAAATATTAAGGTTCGGTTTTCTGAAAAAGCTTTTACAAACAGTGGGGTGGACTATCCTACCGGTTCTTTAATTATTACTAGAAGCGATAATAACACAACTGAATTTGATTCCAAATTAATTACAATAGCTAATGAATTTAAACGCAAACTCACCCCTGTAAAAACCAGTTTTGCATCTGCAGGTCCAGATTTTGGTTCGTCATCAGTAAAACTGATTAATAAAGCAAAAATCGCAGTTTTAAGCGGAGAACAAACTTCTTCATTAAGTTATGGTGCGACTTGGCACTTTTTTGAACAACAATTAAATTATCCTGTAACTTCTATTTTAGCCGAAGATCTGGGGCGTATAAACCTAACTGATTATGATATTCTGGTCTTGCCTAGCGGGAGATACCGTTTTGATGAAAACACCTTAGATCAATTAAAGTCATGGGTTCGTAGTGGTGGAAATTTAATAGCTATAGATAATGCATTAAGATCTTTTAGCGATAAAGATGGTTTTGGTTTAAAAGAGTCTGAACCTGTAAAAAAAGGAGATACTATTGTTGATAAATTGGTTCCTTATGCAGAGCGTGAAAGTTCACGAGCTACAGACCTCATTAGCGGTAGTATATTTAAAACACAAGTAGATAACACCCATCCGTTGGCTTTTGGATACAGTGACACCTATTACAGCTTAAAAATAGGTAGCGATGCGTATGCCTTGCTAGACAATGGCTATAATGTTGCTTATTTGGATGACAGTCCGGAAAGTATATCAGGCTACGCTGGTGAAGATGCTTTAAAAGCTTTAAAAAACAGTTTGGTTTTTGGTGTTCAGCCTATGGGTCGAGGTACTGTAACATATATGGTAGATGATCCGCTTTTTAGAGCATTCTGGCAAAACGGAAAATTATTTTTTGTAAATGCCCTATTTTTAAATAACCCTAATAACTACAGAGACTAACGTGATTCTCACAGAAATTGAACTCAAACTAATTGAGAGTTTTGTACTCTTATTTGTATTACTAGTAATACGATATGCAGTATCTAAACTCATTATCAGACGATTTAAGAAGGCTAACTTTGATATTACGCGAAAACAAATAACCGTCAAAGTCCTGAACATGCTATTTTTTCTGGTGCTGGGCTTTTCTATGGTAATTATTTGGGGCTTTTCGGGAGCAGATGTAATTGCCGGTATTGGGTCTGTAATCACAATTCTGGGAGTGGCATTTTTCGCGCAATGGTCGTTGTTATGCAACATCACTTCAGGATTGATTCTCTTTTTTAATCATCCTTTGAAAATTGGTGATTATGTAGAAATCGTAGATAAAGATTTTCCGATGTCAGGACAAGTTGAAAACATCACCCTTTTCTTTTTACACCTGCGGAATAAAGACAATCACGTCTATACCCTAGCAAACACAATTGTTGTTCAAAAAACAATGCGAATAATGAAACCTGAGGAATTCTTTGAAGAAATAAAAAAACTGGAAGAAGAACAAGAAAATAAAAACACACCGGGCACAGATACTGCACTTGATTAAATTAAAAATATCGCTAAAAAATATGCTGACCCTGATAAACTCATATATTTCATTGTGGGTGATGCTAAAACTCAGCTCAAAAAAATTTAGTAATTAGGACTTGAGGTACAAGTTGTTGATCAAAATTTAGAACCTCAAAAATCTTTGACAAAATAAAAGCATTTAAGTATTCAGATTTATAACTATTATTGTAGTTTTATAACTATAATAATAGTTATTTTTGTTCTATGCGTATCTTTTTGTTTTTTACAGGCTTACTATTCTATGTAACTGCATCGGGACAAAAGCAACTTAGCGGATATGTTTACAGCGCTAAAGACTCGACGGCTCTGGAAGCTGTTAGTATTTATTTTGATGGCACAACAATAGGTACAATAACTAACCAAAACGGGCACTACTCCATTCCAGTACAAGAAGGTATAAAAAGTCCGTTAGTCCTCACAATGATGGGCTATTCACCGGTTTACATCAACAACTATTTAAATACAGATGGGAAGATGCCTCCGGTTTACTTAGAAGAAATGACTGAGCAACTGGATCAAGTATTTCTTGAAACCGATCCCTGGACGCGCGAACGCAAATTAAAAGTGTTTATGCTTGAATTTCTAGGACACTCACAAGAAGCTCTAAAATGTAAGATACGTAATCCTGAGGTCCTCAAACTTCATTACAGTCCATCCCAATTAAAACTTACCGCTTGGGCTAACGAGCCCCTTATTATTGAAAATAAATATCTGGGATATACGGTAAACTATACCTTAAACGATTTTCATGTAAATTATGAAAAAAGCCTTAATGCAGGAATGCAATTTGTAAATATGGTTTACTATGAAGGCTTTAGTTTTTATCAGGAATTGAAAAAGAAAACACGTAAGAAATACTTCAAAAATCGAGAAAAGTCCTATTCAGGGTCTACACTTCATTTTATGCGTTCATTAGCTCAAAAGAAGTTACACGAAAATGGCTTCAGAATATTCTATGATAAATTTGAAGCCCCACCTTATTTACATTTTGAATTTAGAAAAGTTCAAGATAAAACTTATGTGAAATTGCTCGTTGAAAAGTTAAGTATCCTTTACGATAATGATGAACAATCAGCTATTCAAACCAATCAGCCTTTTATGATAGATGCTTTTGGAAATCACACACCTCCCAGCGCTATAATTATGGGTGGTGCGATGTCTACAAGAAGATTTGCTTTTATGCTTCCGTTAGACTATAAGCTTCTCCCTGAGTAACTTTTTGCTCAATAAAATCATTTTTGAAGTATGCTAAATCTTCAGCTTTGAAATAATCGAGATCCAGCATTTCGCCATTTCCCATACCTGCGTTAATCGTTAAACTCTTTTCGGTCAATTTGATTGATTTGATCGCAGTCCGATTAAAAACAATTGGTTTTTGTTCTGGTGCTTTTAGCGTCAGTTTTTGATAATCCCACTTGATAACAGAAAATAGACTGTTAGTATAAAGCTGATAACCTACAAAAGTAAGCATTCCAATTCCTATGACTACGTAGCCCCAACCTAAAGTGTTATCAGTTTCGAAATATTTTTGAATTAAACCAAAAACCAAATATAAACAACCATAAATCAACATAGAATTACGTTGCTTTTTGTGTAATTTAGAAGTTATTTTTTTCATCTCTAGAACTGTATATACTTCTAAATATAAATATTATTTTTTTACAGGCTCTGCATATAGGTCAAAATCTTCAGCTTCAGTGATTTTTACCCAAGTGTATTCTCCGGTTTTTAAATAATGTTGCGAAACGTCAATAAGCACTTCATTGTCCACATCTGGCGAGTCAAATTCCGTACGGCCTACAAAGTAGTTTCCTTCTTTTCGGTCAATAACAATACGGAACTCCTTCCCTATTTTCTCTTGATTCAACTCCCAACTGATCTGTGATTGCAACGCCATAATTTCGTTAGCACGCTCCATTTTTACATCTTCAGGAACATCATCTTCTAGATTATACGCATGTGTATTTTCTTCATGAGAGTAGGTAAAACAACCCAAACGCTCAAAACGCATTTCTTTTACCCAATCGCGTAACAGCTCAAAATCTTCTTGAGTTTCGCCGGGATATCCTACGATTAGTGTAGTCCTAATCGCCATTTGCGGTACTTTCTCTCTAAAAGTATGCAATAGTGCATTGGTCTTTTCATAAGTCGTCCCACGGCGCATAGACTTCAGCAACTTGGTCGAGATGTGTTGCAACGGGATGTCAATATAATTACAAACTTTAGATTCTTCATTCATCACGTCGAGTACATCTATCGGGAAACCGGTAGGAAACGCATAATGCAGACGAATCCACTCAATACCTTCAACTTTTACGAGTTCGCGTAAAAGCTTTGCCAGTGCACGTTCTTTATACAGATCAAGACCATAATAGGTTAAATCCTGGGCGATAAGAATCAGTTCTTTAATTCCATTTGCGGCAAGCTTTTCAGCTTCAATCACCAGTTTTTCTATCGGCGTACTTTTATGTCCGCCCCGCATTAACGGGATAGCACAAAACGAACAAGGGCGATCACAGCCTTCAGCAATCTTTAAATAGGCATAGTTTTTTGGAGTAGTAGTCAAGCGTTCTCCTATCAACTCATGCTTATAATCTGCTCCTAAAGCCTTTAATAATCCGGGTAATTCTGTAGTTCCAAAATACTGATCAACATCCGGAATTTCCTGCTGCAAATCAGGCTTATAGCGTTCAGAAAGACAACCGGTTACAAAAACCTTATCTACGATACCGTCTTCCTTTTTCTGAACGTATTCTAAAATCGTATTAACCGATTCTTCTTTAGCATTAGCAATAAAACCACACGTGTTGATAACCACCACATTACCTTCTTCTTCGTGAACAACTTCTTTGTTATTTGCCCGCAATTGTCCCATCAAAACTTCACTGTCATAAACGTTCTTAGAGCAACCTAAGGTCACTACGTTTATTTTATTCTTCTTAAGGGTTTTAGTACGCATAATGCTCTTTATTTTGGGGCGCAAAGATACGGTGTTTTAACGATTTTATGCCTTAAATTAGATGAATCTTAAATTCGGTTAATAGGAGACCGTTACTTTTTAATCTCGCTTATAGCTTTGGTACTGAATTGCTCTTAGATGAGTAATTAGATTATTTGAGTAAGAATTAATGAAAAGAATCACTCCTTAAAATCTGCAGGAGTCTTTCTCTTTTTTGAAATCGTCTCATACGCAAAAGCTAGTTCTAATAACTGAGCTTCTGATAGTGTGGGTGCGATAAACGTTAATCCCATCGGGCGATTATCCTTCTGATAACCCATAGGTACCGTAATCGCAGGATATTTTGCCACAGCAGCATATCCTGCCATATAGTTATTTATTGAAAGTACAGCATCTAGATTATTGGCTTTTATCGGTTCATCAAAGAACCGTCTTCCATTGCGCTCTAAGGTATCTTTAATTGCTGTGAACTCTTCGGCAGAAGCAGAATCTGCTAAAACCCCATAAAGTAATTTTTGACCGTAAGGCATTCTAATCAAAGAATCTTCTTTGTTGTAAACTGTGATTTCATCTAAGTCATTTACTGAAAGTTTTTCAGAACCATATTTTGAGATGTAAGCAGGTAAATCTACTTTCATATCCAAGTTTAAAACCCGTACAAATTGCGGTAAATCAATTTCAGGTCGAGTTAACTCAATTAAAGTAGCGCCAGCTTCTTCTAACGCCTGTACTGCCTGCACGTACAAGGTATCCTCATAGCCTTTGTAATATCCTAAGCGCTTTTCTTTTAAGAATCGTTCAGGATCTAAATTCTTCAAAGCGTTGATATAATTTGTTTGCGGGGCATTTAGACTTACAGCCTTTTCATCTTCAGAATCCAGGCCGGTCATTGCCTGAAGCATAATCGCATTGTCAATCACAGAGCGTGTCATCGGCCCCGGGGTGTCTAGCGTACTTGAGATGGGCACAATTCCTCCACGAGAAAGTAAACCTATTGTAGGCTTCAAACCTACAACTGAGTTTGAACTTGATGGTGACAAAATAGAGCCACTAGTTTCTGAACCTACCGCGGCGACAGCAAAATTAGCCGCCATCGAAACACCGCTACCCGAACTGGAACCGCCAGTATCGTGAATTTTTCTTCCGTAAGGATTTAGAGTTTGACCACCTACTGCAGAATACCCACTAGGGCAATCACCACAAAAGAAATACGCCCACTCGCTCAAATTAGCTTTACCAAGAATCAAAGCTCCGTTTTCTTTTAATTTTTGAGTAATAAAAGCGTCACCAGTAGTGTTGTTCTCAAAAACAACCGCACCGGCTGTTGTAGGCATATCTGCAGCATTTATGTTATCCTTCAGCAAAACCGGCATCCCGTAGATTGAATAACAATCTATCGCTTCAATCTCTATCGTATCTAACTGCCGTGCTTCATCCAGCACCTTAGGATTTAAAGCAATAACCGAGTTTAAAGACAGGTCATTATTTCGGTCGTATTTTTTGATTCGACTTAGATAAAATAAGGTAAGCTCTTCATAGGTAAGCTTACCATCTGCAACGGCTTGTTGAATTTCAGGAATTGTTTTTTCAAAAATCAGAGGTTTGAGTTTATCGTACTTCGTTTCGATAAATGTTTTTACCTCAAAATTGAATGATTTCCATAAAACTGATGTATCTAAAACCTTAGAATCTAAGACGGCATACTCGCGTTCCTGAATACTGTCCGTTTCAATTTCTGGGCTTTCCTGAGTATTGGAGTTCGATTCTTTTTTACAAGAGAGCAGTATAAATAGCGTACAAACAAGTATTTTTTTTTTCATAGGGTTTTAATTTTCCTCCTAAAATACAAAAAGGCATCTCATAAAAATGGACGCCTTTATATTTTAAACAATTTGGTAAATTTTATACTCTAAAAAAGGAATCTACGAACTCAATCTTATTGAATACTTGTAAATCTTCAATTCCCTCGCCTACACCTATATATTTTACAGGAATTTGAAATTGATCACTAATACCAATTACCACGCCACCTTTTGCCGTACCATCTAGTTTAGTAACGGCTAAAGAAGTTACTTCTGTAGCAGCTGTAAACTGCTTAGCCTGCTCAAAAGCATTCTGCCCGGTAGATCCATCTAAAACCAATAGGACTTCGTCTGGTGCATCATCAACAACTTTTTGCATCACACGCTTTACTTTAGTCAGTTCATTCATCAAATTGACTTTATTATGTAAACGTCCAGCGGTATCTATGATCACTACATCAGCATTCATTTTAACAGCGCTTTGCACCGTATCAAAAGCCACTGAAGCAGGGTCACTACCCATTTGTTGTTTTACAATAGGAACATCTACGCGATCTGCCCAGATTTGTAGTTGATCTATAGCAGCTGCTCTAAAGGTATCACCTGCTCCCAGAACAACATTAAGCCCTTTCTTTTTAAACTGATAAGCTAACTTACCAATGGTCGTGGTTTTACCTACACCATTCACACCCACTACCATAATCACATAAGGTTTTTTAGCAGGAACCGAAAAGTCTGTAGCATCACCTGAATTGGTCTCACTCATCAAACCGGCGATCTCTTCTCTAAGAATCGTATTGAGTTCTTCTGTGCCTAAATACTTATCCCTCGCTACGCGCTCTTCAATTCTGTCTATGATTTTAATGGTAGTAGCTACTCCAACATCACTGGAAACTAAAATCTCTTCAAGACTATCTAAAACCTCATCATCTACTTTGCTTTTACCAGCAACAGCTTTTCCTAATTTGTTTAAAAAATTCGTATTTGTTTTCTCCAGACCTTTGTCTAAAGTTTCTTTTTTTTCTTTTGAAAATATTTTTTTGAAAAAACTCATCGTATTCAGGATGCATTGGTTAGCAGTGCAAAGGTATTCTCTTTAATGCTATTTAAAAACTTGTTGAAATTAAAAATACAAAAAGCCGTTACACCAAAGTGTAACGGCTATGTATAAACATTTAGAATGTCTTATTTTTTGTCTAAAAACTCTCCAACCATTTCTGGTGCCATAACAGCTTCTACAAAAGTGTAAGCTCCTGTCTTAGGAGACTTTACCATTTTAATGGCTTTGGTCAAACGTTTTGAACCGGTCTGTAATGTTGCTACTGATTTCTTTGCCATGTCTTATTTTATTTCTTTGTGAACAGTCATTTTATTCAAGATTGGGTTGAATTTCTTCAACTCCATTCTATCTGGGGTGTTCTTTTTGTTCTTAGTGGTAATATAACGAGAAGTTCCTGGTTTCCCAGAAGCTTTATGCTCTGTGCACTCTAAAATTACCTGTACTCTATTGCCTTTCTTTGCCATAATTCCTAATCGTTATACCGTTATTACTTAGTAAGAAAGCCTTTTGCACGCGCTTCCTTAAGCACAGCAGTAATTCCTTTCTTATTTATATTTTTAAGAGCGGCTGTAGAAATTTTTAATGTAATCCACTTATCTTCTTCCGGAATATAAAAACGTTTTTTGATTAAATTGGCATCAAATTTACGCTTGGTTTTATTCATCGCGTGAGAAACATTGTTTCCTACCATTGCTTTTTTGCCCGTAAGCTCACAAACTCTTGACATGATTCTAAACTTTATAATGTGTTACTGAAAAACAGGGTGCAAATTTACACAACTAAAACAAGTTGACCAACTTAAAACACTAGTTTTTTAAAATTTCTTTTTGAAGGAGTTCAAAAGCTTTATTTACGCTTTTAGATATCACCCGCTCCCTCTGGCTTCCCATCTTAAATTCTTGAGAAAACACACCGCCTGGCGTTGCTATGCCAATAATAACTGTACCTACTTCAGCATCAGAATCTCCTTTTGATGGTCCAGCATTTCCTGTTGTAGAAATCGCATAATCTGATTTATACCAATTTTTGACAGCCGAAGCCATTGCTTCGGCTACCGGAGCGCTTACTACAGAATGTTCATCGATCAGAGATTGTTCAATTTTAAGCAATTCGACTTTAGAATGTGTCGCATAGGTAACCATTCCTCCTTTAAAGTATGCCGAAGCTCCAGGAATTGACGTGATAGCGGAGGCTATCTGCCCTCCAGTGCAACTTTCAGCTACAGCAAGTGTTTTTCCTTTTTGAACAAACAAACGACCTACAACGGTCTCTATAAGCTCATCGTCATCATAGCCTACAATAATATCACCTATCAACTTATGAAGGCTTATAACTTGCTCTTCAAGCTTTTGATCTAGCACTTCTTTAACAGGCCCTCTTGTAGAAAGTCTAAGGCGAACTTTTCCTAAAGCGGGTAAATATGCAAGCTTAATTTCTTTTGGCAGCATATTCTCCCAATCTTCAATTTTATCAGCAATCTCACTTTCCCCCATTCCATAGGTCTGCAGGGTCTTATGAACAATAAAAGGTCTGCTGAATTCTCGCTGCAATCTGGGAATTACCTCATCAGTCATTAAGGCTTTCATTTCAAAAGGAACTCCCGGCATGGAAATAAAAACAGTATTACCATCTTTCATCCACATCCCGGGCGCTGTACCGTTTCTGTTCATCAAAACAGTTGATTTACTCGGCACCAAAGCCTGAGATCGATTTGCAGGCAATATAGGTCTATTGACGTGATGCTTAAAAATACATTCTATATTTTGAAGCACTGTTGCATCTTCAACCAAATGATCTTTAAAAAATTCACAAAATGTATGCTTAGTAACATCATCTTTTGTGGGACCCAGACCGCCGGTAATAATTACCACTTCGGCACGCTCTTTCGCGGAAGCAAGACTCTCTAAAATATGTTGTTTATCATCAGAAATAGAAGAAATTTCATGAACTTCAATTCCTATCTTGTCTAACTCCTTTGCAATAAAAGCTGAATTGGTATCTACAATCTGGCCAATGAGAATCTCATCGCCTATTGTTATTATATGTGCTCGCATTACATTTTCCAGTCTTTGCGCATCTCGGCAATCGCATCATTAACCATTGTTACAATGGTATTGAGCTGTGGTCTGATAGCTGATGTAGGTTTGTTGCTATCTGCCCAGCGCTCCATCGCCGAAATTTCACGAATAAGATCTATACCAAACATCTCTAGATTTGGTTTCATTTTATGAGCAAACTGGTAAGCCATTTTATGATTATCGTTATCTATGGCAAGTTGCATACTTTCAAGATCTGGTGGAATCTCAACTAAGAAAGCTTCAACGACAGTTTTCATAAATTCTTTATCCCCGCCAGACATATCTTCAAGCTGGTATAAATCGTAATGAGTAGGCATATTTATATAATTTGGGTTATTTTATATTGACGGTTAATAGGGGCTCATTTTCTAAATAACCAGTCAGTTTATCATCTATAGCAACAGGACCAACACCCGCAGGTGTTCCTGTAAACAGTATATCTCCTATTTTAAGAGTCATATATTGAGAAACGTAGGCAATCAACGTATCTATGTCATAAATCATATTTGCCGTATTTCCCTTTTGTACAATTTCACCATTTTTTTCTAAATGAAAATTAATAGTATTTAAATCTTTATAATTTTCTTTAGAAACCCAAGTATCTCCTAGAACTGCAGAACCATCAAACCCCTTTGCCTTCTCCCAAGGATGTCCTTTTTCTTTACATTCTCTTTGCAGATCACGCGCGGTAAAATCTATCCCCAGCCCTAGCTCTTCATAATATTTATGCGCAAATTTAGGCTGAATATATTTACCCAATCTATTAATGCGTACTAAAAGTTCTACTTCATAATGTACTTCATTAGTAAACTCTGGTATGACAAAGGGATGCTTTTTTAATAAAACTGCCGAATCTGGTTTTAAAAAAAACATAGGTTCACCTGAAGGTTTACTATTGAGTTCTTTAATGTGATCGCTATAGTTCTGACCGATACAAATGATTTTCATAAGCTAAAACAATTTGGTATTCAATTTTCTAAGCTTAATAGCAGTGAGTACTTTTTTAGTATAAAGCGGGAAATCTGCATTTTGAATCCATCCAAAATATCCGGGTTCATTCTCAAGAACATCTTCTACCTTTTTTCCTTTGTGCTTTCCGAAAGAAAAAATCTCTTCACCTTCTTTATTAAAAGCTATAAAACCGGCAAAGTCTGCAAACTTCTTACGAGCACTAAATTCTGCCAGACTCTTCATATTATTTTCTAAATCCTCATAACGGTCAAGTTGAGATTTTAAAACTTCATAAGTTGCTATCGTATCGGCTTCTGCACTATGCGCATCTTCTAAAGTTTGATCACAATAGAATTTATAAGCTGCACTCAAGGTACGCTGCTCCATTTTATGAAAAATGGTCTGTACATCTATCGCATTACGGTTTTTCATATCAAAATCAACATCGGCACGAAGCATTTCTTCGGCAAGTAGCGGAATATCAAAGCGATTGGAGTTAAAACCGGCCAAATCTGAATCTTTTATCAGATTATTTATTGTTACCGCGAGCTCTTTAAAAGTGGGTTTATCAGCAACATCTTCGTCCTTAATTCCGTGTACTGCAGTTGTCTCTGCCGGAATAGGAATTGTGGGGTTTACAAGCCAAGTGTGTTTTTCTTCTTTTCCATCAGGAAAAACTTTAAGTACAGATATTTCAACTATGCGGTCTTGAGCAACATTGATTCCTGTTGTCTCAAGATCAAAAAAACAGATGGGTCTGGATAGGTTTAAGTTCATAGATTGTTCAATTTTCACAAAAGTACAATTACCTTAAGCAATACTCTAACTTTTTAAAAATCTATCACATCTACTTAAAAAAGATTTTAAAAATTAATCCAACAAAAAACCTCCCTGTATTAGGGAGGTTCATCTGATGTATTTGCTGAAATTTATACTTGTCTGTCAACGTCCCAAGCTTCAAGATACTGAGCAACGCGTTGAACAAATTGCCCACCAAGCGCACCATTTACGACACGATGATCGTATGAATGCGACAAGAACATTTTATGACGAATTCCTATAAAGTCACCATCTGGAGTTTCAATTACAGCAGGAACTTTACGTATAGCTCCTAATGCTAAAATCCCCACTTGTGGCTGATTGATTATGGGTGTTCCCATCACGCTGCCAAAAGTACCCACATTTGTCACCGTATACGTTCCGCCTTGTGTATCATCTGGTTTTAATTTACCCTGTCTGGCTCTAGAAGCTAAATCATTAACGGCTTTTGCCATACCTACCAGATTAAGCTGATCTGCATTTTTAATAACCGGAACAATTAGATTTCCGTCAGATAATGCAGCTGCCATACCCAAGTTTATATTTTTACGTTTAATTATCTTATCCCCATCAACCGAGATATTGATCATAGGAAAATCACGTATGGTTTTTGCCACAGCTTCCATAAAAATTGGAGTAAATGTAAGCTTCTCGCCTTCCCGCTTCTGAAAATCATTCTTAATACGCTCTCTCCATTTCCAGATTGCAGTAACATCAACTTCTATGAACGACTGCACGTGCGCAGAGGTCTGTACAGAAGCTATCATATGTTTTGAAATCATTTTGCCCATACGGCTCATTTCAATAATCTCGTCTTCTCCACTTACACTAACTGGAGTTGGCGCTTCTTTTGGAGCTGCTTTAGTGGGTTCTGATTTTGGTTTTGTAACCGGAGCTTTACCAGATTTACGTGTTTCAACATATTTTAGAATATCGTCTTTCGTAACACGCCCTTCAAGACCAGTACCCGAAATTTTATCTAATTCTTCCTGTTCTATACCTTCTTGTTGCGCAATATTTTTAACTAAAGGAGAATAAAATCGATCTCCGTCGTTGCTTATTGCCGATGCTCCTACAGTTTCTTTTGCTGCATTTACCAATTGTGCTGCTTCGTCTGCACTTGTTTCAGTGTGTTTTTCTTCAGCTTCTTCAGTAGTTACACATTCTTCTTCAATTGCAGAATCTGTTTGATCATCAGAAGAATCTCCTTCAATCTCGATAATAGCGATAGTTTGCCCCACCTGAACCACATCGTCAGCTTCAAATAACTTCTCGATGAGTACACCTTCTACTTCGCTAGGAACTTCACTATCAACTTTATCAGTGGCAATCTCAACAACCGGTTCGTCCATTTCTATGGTGTCCCCTACCTCTTTGAGCCAGTTTGTCACTGTAGCTTCAGCGACGCTTTCTCCCATTTTCGGTAATTTTAGTTCAAATTTTGCCATATTATCAAAATAATTATTAGTTGACTTTATATTTTTGCGAAATTAATAAAAATAAACGTATTCCGCTTTATATTACTAAAGAACTACCATTTTATGAGTTCTCCCTGACTTGTAGAAGTATCGCTTCCCACGCTAAAATTACAATTTGGGGGTCGTATGCGAAACCTATTTTTACTGTTTTTTAACAACTGCATGGCTCTTAAAACCTCACCAACTTCAAGATCTTGAAGGTCAAAAATCACGGTTGCAGAAGTTTTCTGCAATTGCGATATCTCAGTAAAGGCTATCACTTTCAAAGATTGATAATTTTTCAGATGGAAAGTTTTGGGTATGTCTGATTGCTTTGACACCCAAAAAATAGTTTTATCTGCAGCTCTGTTTTCTGGTTTGTCGCGTTTATTCGACTTAGTTTCGGCAATCAATTTTAAAACCAAAATAAGAATACCATTTACAAACCTACCTTTTGAAAAATGCTTTTTCTGAAAGGTCTGCATAGCTTTGTAAAATCTTCTGTGGTATTTTCTATTTTTAATCGTGCTCTCTCCCTTAAAATGCAACGCAGTTAACTGACCAAAATAATAATTCTTATAACCGTTTTGAATCAATTTATAGCTCAGGTCTATGTCTTCTCCATACATAAAATAATCTTCATCAAAGCCATCAACATCATTGAATACACCCTTTCTAATAAATAAAAATGCCCCCACTAAAACCGGAACTTCCCCAATCTCATCTTGAGCTAACTGATTCGCGTAATATTTAGACGTGTCACCCGTTAATTTCTGAAAAGCAACTTCAATATTTGGAATATTTCTTTTACTCTCAGGCAAATAGGCACCTGTGCCGTCATTAAGTCGTATTCCTACTGCTCCTAAATCTTTTTTATCGCTTGAGAAGTCTAAGAGAATTTCAAAACAATTTTCTGGTAGTACGACATCTGGATTTAGTATACAAATAAACTCACCTTTTGCTTGTTTTACACCTAGGTTATTTGCCTTTGAAAATCCCAAATTCTTTTTGTTCTCTATTAAAAGAACTTCAGGAAAATGGGTCTTAATGAGGTTTACACTTTCGTCCTCAGAATTGTTATCAATTACTATCATTTCTGACTCTAGCTTAGCTGTTGCGCGTTGAACGCTCTCTAAACAAAGGTGTAGAAAATAAGGAGTTTTATAGTTGAGAATTAATACCGATAGCTTCACAGGCTAATTCTTTAACGAATTTTCAAAAGGAATCCTGTTAAGAATACTGCGTCCTAAAGTCACCTCATCTGCATATTCTAGCTCATCACCTACTGCAATCCCGCGAGCAATTGTAGAGGTTTTTATCCTGTATTCTTCCAATTGCCTATAGATATAAAAATTTGTGGTATCGCCTTCCATAGTTGAGCTTAGTGCAAAAATTATTTCTTCTATCTCACCTGCTTTTACTTTTTCTACTAAAGAATGAATTGTTAAATCCTGAGGGCCAATCCCGTCTAGAGGAGATATTTTTCCGCCCAATACGTGGTATTGTCCGCGATACTGACTCGTGTTTTCTATTGCCATCACATCACGCACATCTTCTACCACACAAACCACCGAAGCATCTCGATTAGGGTTTGAACAAATTTCACAAAGCTCTACATCAGAAATATTATGGCAATTTTTACAAAACTTGATATCGGTACGTAATTTAGTAAGTGCTTGTGTAAGATGCTCAGTCTGACTCTCTGATTGCCTTAGTAAATGCAACACCAGCCGCAAGGCCGTACGCTTACCTATTCCCGGCAATTGAGACATCTCGTAAACTGCCTGCTCTAAAAGTTTTGATGAAAATTCCATAGAAAAATAAAAGAATAGCGTTTCAAATCCGCTTGTCGCGTAAAGGTAACAAAGATTTTAAACCGAATAAAAAGCTTAAGAAAACTTGTTAAAACTTAATCCTACTGAAGTATTCTAAGTAAATAGTGAAGACTATAACTTCTTTTTTACTATGTCAAGAATTCGTGCAGAAGCTTTACCATCACCGTATGGATTATGAGCCTTGCTCATTGCTTTATAAGCCTCGGGCTGATCTAAAAGTTCTAAAATTGCTGATTTTAGCTTTATCGAATTTGTACCAGCTAATTTTACCGTCCCTGCGGTTACCGCTTCGGGACGCTCTGTAGTATCTCTCGTTACTAAAACTGGCTTGCCCAGTCCCGGAGCTTCCTCCTGAACGCCACCACTATCGGTAATGACAAAATAAGAAGCGTGCATAATCCAGATAAAATCTGGGTAATTCAGTGGTTCAATAAGTGAAACATTGGCAATATTGCCCAATATCTCGTGAACGGTATTTTTTACATTAGGATTTAAGTGCACAGGATAAACCAAATGCACATCCTGACGCATTTCGGCAATTTCCTTAAAAACCTCACAGATACGTTGCATTCCTGCACCAAAATTTTCTCGACGGTGCCCCGTGATCAATATAATTTTTTTTGAACTGAATGGAATTTTTTCAGCGAAATGCGGTGTTTGCTGAGAAACCTTTATTACTGTTTCTTCTAAGGCATCAATAACTGTATTTCCAGTTATGAATATCTGAGATTCTTGGATATTTTCCGCTAAAAGATTGGCTTTAGATTTTTTAGTAGGTGCAAAATGAAAATCTGCAATACGCGTCGTTAGCTGTCGATTAATTTCTTCAGGAAATGGAGATTGCTTATTGAAAGTGCGCAAACCTGCTTCTATATGTCCTACTCTCGCACCAGCATAAAAGGCTGCCAAACTAGCTACCATACTAGTCGTGGTATCTCCATGTACAAAAACAAGCTCTGGCTTATACCTACTCAAAGGCTCTTTTAATGCTTCTAAAGCTCTAGCAGTAAGTGAAAATAAGTCCTGATTCTTCTTCATCAAATCCAGATCGTAATCTGCTTCAATCTCAAAAAAATCTAAAACCTGATCCAGCATTTCTCGATGCTGAGCTGTTATACAAACGCGTGTGTCAAAATAAGAGTCCTTTTTAAAATACTTAATAACAGGAGCCAGCTTTATAGCCTCAGGACGTGTACCAAATACGAAAAGTACGGTCTTTTTTTTAGAGTCTGCCATCAACCCCGTTTTTAAAAAATCCTTTTACATCATAGACAATAGCATTTTCCGCCTTTAGCAATTCAAAATCTATTTGCTCAAATGGAGCGTGTGCCACGGCTAAAACGACAGCCTCAAACTTTTTAGACTCAATACTATCTAATAATTCAAAACCATATTCCTTTTTAACTACCTCAGGATCTGCAAGAGGATCATAAACTGAAACTTCAGCTCCGTATTCTTTTAAATCAGTTATAATATCTATAACTCGTGTATTGCGAACATCTGGGCAATTCTCCTTAAAAGTAATTCCCATAACCAAAATTCGGCTGTTCTTAAGTTTGATATCTCTCTGTGCCATCAGTTTAACGACCTGGGATGCTACATAAGGCCCCATACTGTCATTCAATTTTCTTCCGGCTAAAATAATTTCGGGATGATAACCTACTTGTTTTGCTTTTTGAGCCAAGTAATATGGATCTACACCTATGCAATGCCCACCTACTAAACCGGGTTTAAACGGAAGGAAATTCCATTTTGTACCGGCAGCTTCTAAAACCGCATTAGTATCAATATCGAGAAGATTAAAGATTTTGGCGAGCTCATTTACAAAAGCAATGTTTATATCGCGCTGCGAATTTTCAATCACTTTTGCAGCTTCGGCAACTTTAATAGAAGTAGCCTTGTAGGTTCCGGCGGTTATAACGGAAGCGTATAATTCATCAATTTGAGTTGCAATTTCGGGTGTAGAACCTGAAGTCACTTTTCTAATTTTATCTACCGTATGGATTTTGTCACCAGGATTGATACGTTCTGGTGAGTAACCTGCATAAAAGTCTTTATTGTAAACTAAGCCTGTTTCTTTCTCTAGAATAGGAATACAAATCTCTTCTGTAACACCAGGATAAACAGTAGACTCATAAATCACAATATCGCCTTTTTTAAGATACTTGCTAACTAATTCACTTGCACTTATCAAAGGTGATAAATCAGGATTATTATTCTGATCGATTGGTGTAGGAACCGTTATAATGTAGACGTTGGATTCTGCTAAATGATCTGACTCAGCCGTACAGAACAGTCCATACGCTGTAGATTGCTCTTTTTTTAAAACAGCATTTAAGGTGGTTGTTTCAAGTTCGCCTGTTTTATCAAAGCCTGTATTTAACTGTTGAATTCTATTTGAATTGATATCAAAGCCGGTAGTAGCATATTTTGTTGCAAACAAGCTTGCTAGCGGTAAGCCCACATAACCCAGCCCAATAATTCCAATCTTCATTAAGTTTCTATTTTCAAATTCTCATAATACCAGTCAATAGCTTTAGTTAAACCTTCAGATATATCACAGTGTGGATTATACCCTAATAGATTTATAGCTTTTTGTATAGAAGCCAAAGAATGCGGCACATCACCTGGACGCTCCGGCCCAAATTCAGGTTTAATTTTAGCTAACGAACTGTCGTAATTAAGTAATCGTTCTTTGAGCAAATTTACTAATTCAATTAATGTGGTACGCTCTCCAAAAGCAATATTATAGATTTCGTTTAAAGCTCGCTTATTTGAAGTCGTTAATGCTAATAAATTAGCTTCTACAACGTTATCGACATAAGTATAATCTCTAGAAAAAGAACCATCACCATTAATTACAGGAGATTTACCTTGTAGTAAAGATGATACAAATTTGGGGATTACCGCAGCATAAGCACCGTTAGGGTCTTGTTTTGGCCCAAAAACATTGAAATAACGTAAACCTATACTATCAAAATCAAAAGATTGTTTATAAACTTCTGCGTATAACTCATTAATTAATTTTGTTACTGCATAAGGTGATAGTGGTCTACCAATTTCACTTTCAATTTTTGGTAAAGCTTCATTATCACCGTAAGTTGAAGAACTTGCCGCAAAAACAAACCGTTTTACTTTGGCCAATCTCGCTGCTTCAATAACATTTAGAAATCCTGTTACATTAACATTATGTGTATTTAAAGGGGTCTTTAAACTCCTTGGAACAGATCCTAAAGCTGCCTGATGACTTACGTAATCAAAATTTTGCATCACTTTTGAACACGTATCAAAATCTCTTATATCACCTTCTATAAATTCAAAAGACGAATTGTTATAAAATTCTTTGATGTTTTCGAATTTACCTGTAGATAAATTATCTAAACATTTAACATTAGCACCTAGTTCTAGCAATGCCTTAATTAAATGCGAGCCTATAAAGCCACAGCCCCCAGTAACAAAAACATTCTTGCTTTTTAACTGCTTAAAATTTGTATTTCTCATGAAGTAGGGATCAAGACTGCTAATATATTATTTTTTTATTGAAAAACTTTAACTTTTATTTAACTTGATTTTACTATTTAACATCTTTTAGATTTTGACGTTAAACTTTTACTAAACGGATTAAGTAATTCGTGTCTAAGAAAAATCAATAGTAAATTTGATCTACATAAATAATTTTTATCAAAGTGTATGAATTACCTGAATTTAAATACCGAAAAAACAGAAGCTACAGTTGAAAATCTTAATATACTTCTTGCCGACTATCATTTATATTATCAGAAACTTAGAAACTTTCACTGGAATGTAATTGGCGAAAACTTTTTTGATCTTCACGCAAAGTTTGAAGAAATGTATACTGATACATTAGTTAAGATTGATGAAGTAGCCGAACGAATCTTAACCTTACGCTATCAGCCAATAAGTAATCTTACAGATTATTTAAAATTATCTAATATTGAAGAAGCTCCAAGTGAAATTAAAGATATTGAGATGGTAAAAATACTTTTAGACGACCACAGTTTACTGTTAAAGCAAATGCGATCTACTGTAAAAACTGCAGACGAAGGTGGTGATGAAGGTACCATAGACTTATTAGGTGGTTATATAAGAGAGTTAGAAAAAACAAGTTGGATGTTAGACTCATGGAGAATGACCAAAACTTCAAACCATAAAAAATCGTAAATTATAAAATATAACTAAGCTATATTATTATCTATGCTAATATTACAAGAAGCTGCATCAAAATCTGACCTAACCTTTTTAGGGTTTGATCTTTACAAACTAATAGACAAACTTCAAGGTTGGGGCGAGAGTTTAATTTTAAAACTACCCAATTTTATTGTTGCAGTTTTAGTTTTTGTAATTTTTTGGTTTATTGCTAAATATGTATCCAGATTTGTTCGCAATATTTTAATGCGCAGCGTTGGACAAGATTCCATTAAAGTAATGGCGGGTCAAACTTCTTTTGCAATTACTGTATTGGTTGGTTTCTTTGTTGCATTAGGTATTATGGATTTAGATAAAGTTCTAACCTCGGTATTGGCAGGTGCCGGTGTTGTAGGTCTGGCAATTGGTCTGGCTTTACAGGGAACTCTAAATAATACTTTTAGCGGAGTTATTTTAAGTTTTATGCCACGGCTGCAATTAGGAGACTGGGTAGAGACTAATGATTATGCAGGTGTTGTTGAGGATATTACTTTACGCAATGTTACTTTAAGACAGTCAGATAATAATTATGTTATTGTACCTAACTCTAAAATTGTTGATTCTCCCTTTAAGAACTGGAGTCAAACAACTCGATCACGCGTTTTCATTAATTGTGGTGTTGGTTATGAAAGTGATTTAGAAAAAGTAAAAGAACTTACTTTAGAAAGCTTAAACAGTATTTTTGAACAGCAGAGTAAAGAGGAAATAGAATTTTATTACGAAGGTTTTGGGGACAGTTCTATAAACTTCGTTGCCCGATTTTGGGCCCCAGTTTCTAAACGAAGAGATATGCTCATCGCTCAAGATAAAGCTATCATAGCTATCAAGAAAACCTTTGATGCTAATGATATAAATATTCCATTCCCAATTCGTACTTTAGATTTTGGTAAAAACAAATTTAGATCAGAGACTATAACTATTGCCAACTCTGGTGAGGGTCAATCTTCAGAAGCATAATCTTATGTTTAAAACCGCCTTTTATTTCATTATAATTCTCTCTATTTTCAGTTGTCAGGATTATGGCAATCTCGATAAAAAAGGTGGCTTAGCTCGTAACCTCGCAGAAGTTTCTGGCTTAGCAGTTTTTGAAAATGATACCTTAATCTACACCGCTGCAGATCACGGAAATCCGAATTATATCTATGGATTAGATAGTAACGGCAATATTCAGCGGGAAATCGTAATTA
Source organism: Leeuwenhoekiella polynyae (assembly GCF_004104075.1). Lineage (GTDB taxonomy): Bacteria > Bacteroidota > Bacteroidia > Flavobacteriales > Flavobacteriaceae > Leeuwenhoekiella > Leeuwenhoekiella polynyae. The sequence continues at coordinate 158,402 of NZ_QOVK01000008.1, forward strand.
GTAATGCACCTAATGAAGATTGGGAGGATCTTACAACTGATCCAAATGGCACGCTTTACATTTCTGATACGGGAAATAATGAAAATGAGCGCGAAGATCAATTTATTTATATCATTGAAAATTTCGCAAGCCTTGCAGCCACTTCAGATACCTTACACGCCAAACGTATTACATTTACACTTTCAGACCAAAAAGATTACCCGCCAGATTTAAACAATCTTAATTTCGACATAGAGGCTTTGTTGTATAAAGAGGGCAGCTTATATATGTTTACCCGTAACAGAAGCCGGAATTTTGACGGAACAACTAAAATATACAAACTTCCGGCGCGTCCCGGTAATTATCAGGCACAACTTATTGATCAATATGTTGTATGCGATAATCTAAACACATGTGCAGTTACAGGTGTTGCTCTATCTCCAAAAGGCGATAGAATTGCACTACTCACTTCAGATAAGATACTGATGCTCTCAGAATTTAAAGGGGAAAACTTTTTCTCTGGAAAAATTGAGACATTCGATCTTAACTACACCTCCCCAAAAGAAGGGATCGCTTTTAAAAATGACTCTACCCTATACATAGTAGATGAACGCAGGGCTCAGACCGGCGGAAATTTATATGAATATTCTCTTACAGGAAAAACACACCTTAAATAGGCTCGACAACATTCTTAAAAACTGTTCGTTTATAGTATTTTTAATCAGTACCAGACTTTAAATATATGATCGAAGAACGTCTTTCTGAACTTGAAGCCGAAAATGAGAAGCTAAGAGCTAAACTCGACAAGCAAGAATCTAAAAAGAAACAGCGCCGCAAACTGGGTTGGACTTTTTTAAAACGCTCTTCAGGTATGATTTTAGGTGCTCAACTTAAAAAAAGCATTGAGCGTTTTTTAGATGAAATGGCGCAACAACAACGCGTATCTAGAGAAACCATTTCAGAGTTACTGAGCAGTATTATAATAAGGCTTACACGTGTGGGATTTTTACTGATTCTAACAGCTGTTCTACCTTCTATCTTATTAATTTTTCAGACCTATTATCTCGCCAAACAGAATACATTAATTACTGGTCAGAGCAAAATGTTTCAGCAACAAAATACACGTCTGGATCAGCAAACCTATTTACAAGAAGCAGATCGTCGCGGTCAGACCCTTTTGATAATGGATAATATGCTGAAAGAAATAAGTAATGATGTTGCCGGCAGTTCTCAAAACAAAATAGACGACGCCACTGCAGGAAGACTTATTGCTTTGAGCAAAATGCTGAAACCCTACAAATACCTCGAGAACGACAGTCTTATAGCTCACGTTACTAGCCCAGAACGGGGCTATCTTTTAATTTCTCTTCTAGAAACAGGAGTAAACCTCAACAGCACCACAAGAACCCGTACTAACGGAAAACTAATTGAGCGCTTGGACTTTACCTATGCAGAATTGAGAAACATTTCACTTAAAGGTTATGACCTTTTGAACATTGATCTTTCTTACGCTGATTTAAGAAATTCAAACTTTAACGGCACCGATTTTGAAAATGCAAACTTTAGTAATACTGACTTAGCTAATACAAATCTGACCTATACGAGCTTCAATAATGCTAATCTTGAATCGGCAAAACTTCAGAATGCGATCTTAGATTATGCCAATTTGCAAAAAGCAAATTTAAAAATGGCAGATTTGAGAAATGCGAGCTTCTTAAAGTCTAAAATTCTAGATACAGACCTTACAAATGCCCGTGTGAATAGGACTTTTGAACGAGATGTTATAGAACAGTTGAACAAAGAGCAAAGCGACTGGCTGTTTTCAACCTTTGAAGTAGTAGAAATTGATGATGATAACTATCAATTATTGCCAATTAAAAATTAAAAACATTATTTTTTCTTCCATTTTAACTGAAATAAATCTTTTCTACGATCTACGAGATTGTGAACACTACCAAACTGATTCAGTTCTTTTAAGAGGTCAAGATCAACGTCTGCTACAAGAATCATCTCGGCATTCGGCGTAGCTTCAGCCTTCACCCCGTTTGTAGGAAACTGAAAATCACAAGGTGTTAAAACCATACTTTGGGCAAATTGCATATCCATATTATGCACTTTAGGAATATTACCCACACTACCAGCAATCGCCACGTAACATTCGTTTTCAATCGCTCGTGCCTGTGCACAATGACGCACACGGCTATAGCCATTTTGGGTGTCAGTTAGGAAGGGAACAAAAAGAATATCCATACCCTCATCTGCGAGCAAACGTCCCAGTTCTGGGAATTCTACATCATAACAAATAAGAATTCCTATTTTACCACAATCAGTATTAAAAGTTTTTAGCACTTCTCCACCACTCATTCCCCAGGCTTTTGCCTCATCTGGAGTTACATGTAATTTATAAAACTTCTCTATTGTTCCGTCACGTTTACATAAAAAGCCAACATTATAAAGCGTTCCGTCTTCAATATAGGGCATACTCCCTGTTATAATATTGATGTTATAACTTACGGAAAGCTCAGAGAAACGATCTCTTATACGCTCAGTATATTTCGCAAGTTCCCGTATAGCATCAGGTTCAGAAAGGTGATTGTATGCAGCCATAAGCGGCGCATTGAAAAACTCTGGGAACAAAGCAAAATCTGAGCGATAACCCGAAATGGTATCTATAAAATACTCTGCTTGTTCTATAAGCTCTTCAAGGTTCTTATACGTTCGCATCTGCCATTGCACCAAACCTAAACGCACCACCGTTTTGATTGCATTCGGTTTTTTTGCAGGTTTCTGATAGTAAATATTATCCCATTCCAGAAGTGCCGCATAATCTTTAGACTGCTTATCTCCCTCCAGATAATTTGTGATGATTCGCTTTACGTGAAAATCATTACTCAGTTGAAAATCAAGAACCGGATCGTTAATCTCACGTGCCCTTACTTTTTCAATATAAGCCTTAGGAGAAAGTTCGTCTGCATGCTGATGATAATTGGGCAATCTTCCACCAAAAACAATACGCTCCAGATTGAGGTTTTCGCACAATTCTTTACGGTAATCATATAAACGACGACCTATACGCATCCCACGGTATTGTTGCGAAATAAATATCTCTATTCCATAAAGTACATTTCCTTTAGGTGTGTGCGTACTAAAAGTCTCGTCACCTGTAATTTGCATGTAGGTATGCGTATCTGTAAACTTATCATAATCTACAATGATTGATAGCGCACAGCCGGCAATCTCACCATTAACTTTTACCACGACCTGACCTTCGGGGAAAATCGATATCAGTTTTTGAATGTCTTTTTTCTTCCAGTATGGATCTGTAATATTAGGATACACAGCAATCATGATCTCTTTGAGCTCCTCATAGTCTTTAACTTTGAGATACTCTAAATTGATTGTATCTACGCGTTCGCGCTTCTCTAAACCCTCTGTATTATCAATATTGTCTATTTCTTTCATATATAAATTCCCTAACGACGAAAAAATTAATCTTAAAAATTAAAACCAAATCCAAATGAAACGCGGTAGCCTTCACTAGATTTAAAAAGGTTAAATGTACCGCTCAACGCATCTGTACTATTAACCCAAAAACCTATACCGTATGAGTCATGCCATTTTTCTGAATTGTTATCAAAATCTGACCAAACTCTACCTAAATCATAACCTCCAAAAACTCCAATCTGCAGCGGTAAAAACCCTGTTTTAAATGTGTTGAAAGCATACCTTAAATCACCTGAAGTTGCAAAAGCTCGCTCACCGGTAAAACGGTCAAAACGATAACCGCGTAATCCATTACGTTGCCCCAACGTTGCAGCCTGATAAAATTCAGTATTATCACCAAATCTAAACTGACTACTCGCAGAAGTCTTAAGCACCAGTTTTCTATTTGTACTTATCGCATTGTAAAAACCAATACTTGGATTCAAGTACACAAAACGTCTACCTGTTTCGGTAATACTATTTGTAAACCCACCGTTAAGTATAAAATCCATCCCTCGTGTGGGAGCTAGCGTATTATCTTTACTGTGATATTCATACGTAGCATCTAATGTTGCAAAATACTTACGCTTGTCTTGCTCTATAATATCTACAATATCAATATATCTAAGATAGTTATCTGCCACTTCAATCCCTTCAAACTCCCCCTTTACTGAAAATGTACTACCATAATCAGAATTACGTAAAAGCCCTATAGAAGCTTCCATACGGCTCAAACGAACCCGATTAAAATTCATTCCCAATTCTTCATCATTATTGGTTGACTCGTTCCCATAGCCAAAGAAGTTTCTTGCATGATTAGGTGTAGTGTATCTACCCGATAAAACTAGGTTCCAATCATTCATAATACCCGCAAACTCTCCTTTATATGAAAAATCAAGACCACTTGTTGCAAAATAATACAGCACACTAAAACGATGCTGCTGCGAAAAAGGATTCTGTTTAAAGCCTTGTACAGTGTATACATCAGAAAGTCCCAGACTTATACCATTATCTGGATTATAACCAAATGCTGGAGTTAATACATTAGAGCGTAAAAATTGTTTCTGATAATCATAGGTATTGTAATCATATACATCAGTAAGCCTAAAATTTGCCTTTCCCTTTTCTTCTATAGTATTGGGTAAACTCTCATGATCATAAACTTTAATCTTTCTCCCACTTTTAATACGGTAAATATCATTATTCTGCCCACCGATTATTCGGGTAAAAATTGGGTTGTTTCCTTCTCCTTTTACCTCAAAAACATCATCGTCATCAAGACCATAAATCCAAATCTGCTTAGTTTCATCAGAAAAATAAGTACGATCGTGTATCAAATCTGCCTTCTCTCCATCTTTTATTCGCCAGGCCTTTATAGTTGTCTGATTGTTTCCACGAGTTATCTCAAAATAATCATCTTTATCTGTACCCACAACCATTTGTAGCTGTACCAGATAATCATAAAATGACTCTGCTATATTGACTAAGTTATCACGCCGCCCTTTTAAATTCTCCTTTATATCCTGTATAGATTGACCATTACTAACCTCGGGTGGAAGATCTTTGAAAGCTTCTTCTATAACCTCATCGGTAACATGCTCTTTTATGTACTCTGCCTGGGCTAACCAGACTTCTTTTCCCGACTGCTGTGCCAAAGCACGATCAAGCTTGATGCCTGCATTATTAAACCATTTCATATCATCCAGATTCTTATCATAAACCTGAAACTGTTTTGCCATACCAAATAAAGTGCGGGCAACATCTAGAATAGCTCCATCAAAATTGGTAAATACCTGATCACGATCTCTAGGAATGGGTACAAATACATCTTTACCATCTGTAGTTTTAAATTCTGCCCAACGCCACTGGTCATTATGTCTATCCCAATCTCCTATAAGCATATCAAACATACGGGCACGTATATAAGTAGGCTCGTCTACCACATTAGACTCATCACTGCGCAATTTGCTAAGAATATCATCTGTACTCTCAATATCATCCGGATAATTAAACGTCTCCCCACTGTACTCCTTAGCCGGTCGCTCAACGATCATATAAAGTTGATCGCCATAATCTTCATTGTACAAACCTAAAACAGGTTGTTTTGGCACAAAATATAATCTAGGCGTTGTATGTAAAACCTGTGCAGCATTGCTCAAACGCGGGACTGCAAAAGCTCCGTAAGGATGTGCAGATGTATAAAAATCCTGAATCAGAGATTCTGGTATTGTATTTTTTAAATCCTCTTCTGCATCAGCATTTTCTTTTAAAATAACTTTTTGTAAAAACTGAACCGCACTTTTACGTAGCGCTCGCATATTGTATTCTCTACCGGTTTTATCTTTAAGTCGTAGAGAAACGGTCTGATGGCCACCACCTGGTCGCACAACTTCAAGACCTCCATATAGTGTATCTAGTAAAGCTACAGGAGCTGTCACTTTTTTACCATAAACTTCGCGGTAATGCTCGCCCCACACTCTTTCAAAAAAGTCTGACCGCTCTGTTTCTTCTATGGAATAAACCGAAGTTTTCACCGTGGTAGGAAAATCTGTCGGCAAATGAGAATAGTCTTCTACCTTATCAGGCCCATATATTTCTTTTTGAAAAAATAACTCAGGTTCCCCGGTTTCTTGATTAGTTCCGTAGTAACGAACCCAAGAAGAACCATCTTTAAAAACATCTAATTGAGCAAAGCCTTCATAATCTGAACTAAATAAACCATCATTACCTAAATACGCATAAGATGATTTAGAACCTGAACCTGAAACGATCTGTCTAACCTCATCGTGCTCAATGTACTGCAAGCCATGTTCGTGGCCAGAAGTAAAAATAATTTTATTATGTCCCTGAGCTAAAACACGCAAACGCTTCATTAACTCATTGTATTTCTCATTAAAACGATCTTGTTTTGAGACTCCGCCCTGTGTTCTAATCTGAGTTACTAGAGAGCCTAAAATGGGTACAGGAATTTTCTGTTGAGAAGGATATAAATGTTTGTCTAAAGCAAACTTACCACCGTGCACTCCGTTTGTGTACATGGGGTGGTGCATAGCTATCACTAGGGTCTTATGCTGATTTTTCTTAATTTCATTTTCAAGCTCAATAAAAAATTTCTCCCGATCTTTAATATTATCGCATTTATCGTTAATCTCCGGGCTTTTATCCCAATCTTCTAAATACCATTGTGTATCTAAAAGAATCATATGTACCGACTCGTTAACATCATAACTCACTAATGGACAACCATCTTTAGGAAGAAAAACATCTTCTAAACCGGTTACTCTTTTCAAATATTCTTCTTCTCTATTTAAACCGTGTAAATGATTACTATACCAATCATGATTTCCGGGAATAAATATGGGGGTTCCTCTATATTTTTCAAAAGTTTCAACCTGTGCATCAATCCTGTGTTGAGCAAGCGGTCGCTCTTCTGTTCCTTCGGGCGGCATCCCTACAGGATAGATATTATCCCCTAAAAAAATAGCAAATGATTTATCATTTGCTTTATCTAAAAACTTCTTAAATAATTTAATCCCCTCAGTGCTTTCGCCCATTTCAGAATTACCGGCGTCACCTAGTAAATAAAAAGTACGATCTATTTTTTTTGCTGATGGATAAATCCCTTGTTCAACATCTTCTTTGTATCTGGAAGTATAAGTGGCGCAAGCCGAGAAAAACAAGCAGATTACAAGTGTTAGAAGTATGTTATTTTTTATCATGAAAATAATTTTGGGAATTCTTTTTCGTACTTTCCCTTACTTTAATAACCAAATTTTATGGCTGAAACAGCAGAAAAAATAAAGGATACTTTTTCAAAAGCAGATCAATTTGTTCTAGAACTTTTTAAGGAAAAACTTCCTAACAGTTATCTATATCACAATTACAATCATACCGTAAGAGTTGTTAAAAGTACTAAAGAAATAGCCGAAAATTCTCAAATTAATGTTAAACAGAAAGATGCTTTAATTCTTGCTGCATGGATGCATGACACGGGTTATACCAAGACTCGAGACGGTCATGAAGAAGCTAGTATTGAGATTGCTAAAAATTACATGGAAAAAGAGAATGTTGACGCCGAAACACAACAACTTGTTGTTGAACTTATCGCATCAACAAAAATGGGTGAGGAACCTCAGAATGAATTAGAGCGCATCTTAAAAGATGCTGACAATTCCCATTTTGCTAAAGAATATTATGCTCAAACTAGTGAGTTTTTAAGACAAGAATTACTCTTAACAGAAACTAAAAAGTTTACTCCAGCAGAATGGCGTGAAGAAAACATTCAGATGTTTACTCATAAGCATAAATTCTATACTGATTATGCTGCCAGAAACTGGAAAAACCAAAAGGATGAGAACCTTATTTCTCTATTGAAAAAAGAAAAGAAAAAGAAGAAAAAATACCGCAAGGAAGAAGTTAAAGCCAAACTTAAGGCCAAATTTAAAGATGAAAGTCCGGATCGCGGGGTACAAACGTTATATCGTACAACTTTAAGAAACCACATCAAATTAAGTGATATTGCAGATACAAAGGCAAACATCTTACTTTCAGTAAATGCTATTATTATTTCGCTAGCATTATCTAATATGATTCCTAAGTTAGATGCACCTAGTAACCGCCACTTATTGATACCCACTCTTGTACTGGTTATATTTAGTGTAGCTTCAATAATTATGTCTATACTTTCTACGCGTCCCAATGTAACTTCCGGAGAGTTTACAAGAGAGCAAGTGAAGAAAAAACAAGTGAATATTTTATTCTTTGGAAATTTTCACAAAATGAAATACGATCAATATCAGTGGGCTATTAACGAGATCATCTACGATAAAGATTATATCTATGAAGCACTTACTAAAGATTTATACCTTTTAGGTGTTGTTCTGAACAAAAAATACATGCTGCTTAGAAAAACCTACACCGTTTTTATGGTAGGAATAATCATCTCGGTAATAAGTTTTATCATCGCATTCTGGATGATGTAATTATCAGAAATAAAAAAGCCTTGAAATAATAGACACTATCCTATTAACTGTGTAAGTTAAAAATAACAGGGGTTTGACTTGTTTAAAGTCTGACCCTTTTTTCATAGATCGTCAGGAACTGATTTAGGATTATGCCCCAGTTCCTTACAGGCT
>NZ_QOVK01000009.1 GCF_004104075.1 Leeuwenhoekiella polynyae
GAGTTATCCACTGACGTTCTAATAGACTTGATACGGTAGAAGAAAGCTACAAGAATAAAAAGCATACGTATCCATACCCAAAGGGTAAACGAATCATAAATTCCCTCGGTTCAGAATAGGCGCAGGCAGCTCCGAAGGACAGGAGCGGTAGCGACGCGGAGCTGACAAGACGGTTTTTGCCTGATAAGGCAAAAAATTCCTAAGCGAGGGGGTCTTTTCTTTTGTTGAGCCTGCCCTGAGCGATAGTCGAAGGGTTTCTTTGGACAAGCAAAGAAAATGAACAAACATGATTAGAAGGAAGCACTACTCAAATCGACGTTAGGAGATTCACGAGTTCCCGTAAAATAACAAACACGCGAGCTAAATCTCTGTTAGGAGATCAATCAACATTTCATTAGAAATATAACTTCTATTCGTGTTTCTGTTCTTTTGTCTTGATACGGCAAAACATGTCTTTGAGCGAGTTGATGCGGCTGGAAACCAAAAAATCAAGGCTCACAAGACTAAATCTGGTGTTTAAGACCAGCTTTAGAAAATTTGATCTCGATTATCGAATAAATTACTCCTTCCAATAATCCACGACCAGAACATCTTCTAAAACCGGACCTAACATCGCACCAAATTCTTGATGCTTGGGATGCACCAAATACGTATCCCGATCTTGCTCACTCGTAAACGTGACAAAAAAGCAATGGGTAAAGCCTTTATTTAAATTTTCCGGACTGTTGTTGAGACCCCACTCGAAAGCTTTGATTTCATCGATTTCAACAGCCAGATTGGCAAAGGCGGCTTCTACTTTTTCAACTTCAGCGGGGGTTGCGGATTCTTTAAAACTGAATAACACCACATGGCGCAACTGACGCGCTTGCTCTTCTGCTTGGTTTGTAACCGCTTCTTCAGCTTCTGAATTCATGTCTTTACAGCTGGTAAAAATGAGTAAACCTATTAAAAGGTAACATGTGTTTTTCATGATTTAACTTTAATTCTTTCTTACTGGTCTACGGCTATATCCGTTTTATCAATGATCTCCTGAGCTCTTTCAAAGTCAGCTTTATGAACGTACAACTCTATATCATTCTGCGGAATTCCAAAACCTCCCAATCTAGCGGATTCAACGTGATCCTTTATACGTGTTGAAATGTTTTCTTGATCCAAAAGAAACGCAATTCGATTAATTATAATCGAAGTATTGGTCATTATTTTTAAGTAATCTTCCATATTCTAAAGCTTTAATTTCAAAAACTCTATGCGGGTCTCCACCTATTCTGAATATAGAAATTTAGGACTTTCTACTCGTATAATTCAACTTAACGATTAATTTAATCGTACTAAACACTATGTTTTAACTCCTCAACACTACCCATATATGCTTTAAGACAAGGGGCCCCCGTTGTACAAGGCTACCACTTTTTTGAAATCGATCGAAGTGTTCAGTTCGTAGAAATACTTCAACTGCCATTTTTGAGTGCGTACCGCTTGTTTACTTTGCGCGATGTCCCAGCTGGGGTATACTCTACATGCGCGTTTACCTGCTTGGGTTGCTGATGAGATGATCCCTTTTTCAAGCAGTACTTCTTTTGGAAATACAAACTGACCAAAAGCCTCTGCTGAGCGAACATTGACCACATACAAATCACCAGGATCTTGTGCATCAAACGGCTCAATGGGTCCGTTGCCAGTACGTTTCCAGAACGTCACAAACTGCCCGACTTTCTTAGGTGTAATTTTTGAACTTCTGCTTACGATCCGTGTTCCGTTTAATTTAAACCGGCACGCATCATATTCCTTACTTTCCGGCTCCATAAAAAATTCTGAAATCTCCAGCGAACATTTATCGTAAACTTCCGTTTTTAGGGTATTCAGATTTTTATCCATGCAATTGGTGTTCTTTAAAAGTGCCTCCATGCAGTGGATTATAATGGTTCTATTGGACAATAGTTTTTATAAGCGCTCATAAGATTTTAGTTTGTTGATTATGACAGATTAAGTGCTTTTACAAATACTTTGTACAGGAAAAATCTATAACATATTTTTTCAAGTTATCTGCCGCATTTCTATATTATCATGACTTAAGCCAAACCTCTCATACTTGTATCTTATGAAACGAGAATACTTATCTTCATGTGTCGACAAAACAACCTGTTCTTGCGAAAAGTTATGTTTAAGTAACTCAATTAGTGAATGAGTATTTATTTCATCCAAAGTCTGTATTGGATCATCAATCATAATTACACCTAAATCATTCTGATTATAAACTTTGTTCAAGACTAACATTAAAGACATTACTGTAGCTGAAAGCTGACCTGAACTTAGAGAAAAAGATGCTTCCTGCTTTCTTCCAAGAGGATGAATCATAATTTCGGGCGTTGCTTTATCAATATCGGCGTTAAATACAAGCCCTGTTCCTAAGGAATGATTTTGAAGTATTTTACTTGTATATATGTAGAATGGCGCAGTAATATTTGCAATTATTCCTTTTAAGTATCCGTTGATCTGGCTTTTAAGTAAATCTCTTACATCGGTACATTTCGTTCTAGTTGCATCTAGCTTAGTCAAATCCGCTTCAAGTTTAGTAACCTTCTTGTTAATTCCATTGAAATATGCATAATGAATATAATTAACCTTTTGCTCGATAGCTTCAACATCTATTTTTCTCAACTCCTCTAATGAATTGTTTAACTTACTTAGGAACGTTTCTCGTAACTCATCCGTTCTCAAATCTGCGCTAAATTGAGGGGTATATTCGGAAACCTTAGAACGAACAGATTCAATGACTTCATCTAATTCTTCCTTTTTTAATCGTCGATTAAATAAAGCTTTCAAGCCTTTTAATTCCTCTTCTGAGAACAGAGTTAAGTTCTTTTCAAATTCTTCCGACCAATTAGTCTGATTTGCCCTAATTCTTAAGAACTCGTCTGACCCAATGAGAACTAGCTTATTTTTTTCAATTTGATCGACCCTATCTGAAATACGCTTTAATAAATCCAGTTCGTCAATCTCAGCTTCCCATAATTCCTGAGCTTTTCTAAGTTTTTCACGAGATTTATCATTTGATTTAAAGATTAGTTCTTCCGTTTCCTTAAACCGAGATAATAATTCATCTTTAGTACCCCAATCATGAGAGCAGGTTGGACAAGTTCCATTCTCTAGCAATTTTATAGATTCTAAAGACTTCGTATAAACCTCTAGGAAAGAATCCCGTTTGTCCCTGATCTCTTCAATGAGCTTATTCTCTGAAGAAAGAAGGTTTTTAAGTGATAATAATTCACTTATCATTTTTTTAAGCTCTTCGTACGTATTATTATCTTTAATTACGTATTTGAGGGCTTCTTGTTTTTGTTGAAGAGTATAATAATCTTTACTCTCTAATGACTTGGATAAAATGGTTAGAGAGCCTTGTTCCATTGTTTCCTTACCTCTTTGTTCATTTTCTTTTATAAGAGTCTCGATATTGACAACATTCCAATAATTTCGGACAAGATTATCAATTCGTACGCGTGATTCAAGTAACTCTCTTATCGAATGAGCTTTGATAATTTTTTGAATCGATTGCTCGTTAGATTTTAGATAAGAAAATTTTTGAAGTTCATCTAAATAGCTAGCCCGAACTTCACTCTGAGAAATAACTAAATCTTTTTTATCCCAAGGAAGTTCCTTAATCTCAATGAGACGGCTATATACAATCCTTTCTCCTGCTCTTTCAAGAATTGCTTTATTTTCCTCTTTAACAAGAGTTAGTTGTTCTCCCAGCGCTTTCTCCTTAGCTTTAATAGTACGTATAACGTCGCCCGTTTTCTTTAACGTGTCATTTTGATCTTTAATCCCTAAAAGCTCGCTTAATCCGTTGTATTTATCCTTTGCCGATTTTTTAATGAAATAAGTGTTTTCATCTTGTTCAACATAGTCTAGAATAGTAAAGAACTTTTCAATATTCGTATACTTCAATAATTGCCCTAGCGTCTGATCTTCAATATTTTCATTGTTTAATTGAATCAAGTATTGTTCTATTTTTTCAAAGAAATTTCGAGGGTTTTTATCTCGATCCGTAATAGAACTAGCGCCTGGATATTTTCTATAGACATATAGTTTATTTCCTTCATCATCATAAAGAGTTAATCCAATCTCGATAGGTTTATTTTTATCTCTATGAAAAGAACTATCTCCATATCCAACTGACTGTTTTATGTTAGTATTGTCCTTGAAACGTCTTAAGTTTCCAGTGAAAGCTATCTCTAGAGCATCAAAAACAGTTGTTTTTCCGTACCCATTTGGGCCGTCAAATAACACTAGGTTCTTTTCACCAAAATCGAAAGAGTAATCTTCCAGACATTTAAAATTCTTTACCTCTAAACTCCTGATTCTGTACATCGTTTAATCTTCTTTCGTGATTAACTCTACTAAATCATTAATATCCGCTCCCATATCGTGTTCTAAGATGGAATTATAAACGCCAATTAAATTAAGTTCATCTAATTTTGAGAATATACTTTTATCAATATCCTCGAGAACTCGTTTCTCTCCATCCGTAACATGGTAGTTTAAAAATGGGATTTTCGTAAAAATCCTCGTAAGCAAGTTAAACCAAGGTTCGTCAGAGAAGTTCTTGAGCTTATCACTATTAAGAGAAACAAGTTCAGTAAGTGATAGAACAAGCGTTTTGTCAATTTCTTTTATTTTATCATTTAATACTTCCAACTCACCTTGAGAGTACGTTAAAATGTATTTCCTTGACTGATAATAATTTTCTTCGCTTTTAAGCATCCAGTTTATATCCTCCGTTCCCTCATCATTTTCAGCAACTATTATTAGGGATAAATTCTTTTCAATATATCTACTCTTGTATTCCAGTAATTTATCGCTCCTTAAAGTTCCTATCATGGAGTTCAACTCATATTCAAATTTTTTCAAATTACCATCAACTTTTTGACGGAACATAGAAACTTTACCAAACTGAAATAAGAAGAAGTCACTTTTCTGCAATTCAGGATAGTGTGCCAAGATAAACGTAGAATCATTATACATAAACTCTTCACTTTCAAGTCTATACCCCTCTATAAGATTTTGTATTAGTTCTTTCATGCATTTAATTCATTTGACGCCTTATCAATTTTTCTTAGTCCGAATACTCTGTTTTCTTCGAAAGAATCATCACCATCCAGAGCAAGATCAGTAAAGATATTGTTCAATACATCCTTTGCATCGTTAAGATCTAAGTTTAAGTGTTGATTTATGAAAAAAGAAACGTCATTAGAAACGGGTTTTTTTGCAAGCTTTTCAACCTCCTCCATGAGTTGGCTAGAATATCTTTCATCATCTGGAATATCCCTATTCAAGAGAGTGGCTTGATAGATATTGTGGGTCTTTTTACAAGTAAATGCCAAGGACGCATAATTAGGTCCATCATTAATTGAAGTTATTGCCCTACATAGAATGTCTATGACAAGAGTTTTATTCAAATAATCTCCGAATTCAATTAGGCTGAAACTGCCTTTTAAATCTTTATGAGGAATAAGGTTGTTTTCCAATAAGCCTTTGAACTGAGCATCATCGAGCTTCCCTAGCTCAAGAATAACTCTATCTATCTTCCCCTTTTTCTCTAACATATCATCAGAATTAAGATCTTTATAAGAATTCAATTCTTCCATCATCGCATGAAAGAAATTCCTTTTTACATAGTGCCATCCTATTTCAACATTGTAGGCTTTTGGAGCGTTTTTTATGTCATTAATAATTTCTGTAAACGGGATTTCTTTGCGAACTTTTTTAGAATGGCTATCCTTTATCAAAGAATCTACTTTACCACAAAGAAAAGCATATATAATATCAAGGTCTGAATAAGCGAAATCAACTCCAATATGATTTAATACCTTCTCAATTTCGATTTTAGTCTTGTCCTCAATATTTTCAACCGTGTACACTCCAGAAATTAAGGAAAAGGAAGTATCAATATGAGCAGAAAATCGGTCATCAAAACTTTCTTTATCCCAGTCCGTTATATTGTACCAGCTTACCAAATAGGATTTAATCGGTTTATTACGCACTTCATTTCTCTGAGATCTAATAGTTTTGCGACCATCAGCAGGGTCTTTCAACTCTTTTATTGAATACGTATAGCGATTTATTAGCTCTTCAACTGTATTCTTAAAAGCACTCATACTTGAATTAGCTATTGCCTTAACCTGGTACACTTCTAGTTCATTTTCTCTGATTGAGAAGTCTTCGTCTGATTCTATAAGTAAGGCGTTCCTAGATGTAAGGTTATCAACTCCAATACCCATGATTTTCTCTAGAGCCACGCAAATTGCAACTTCTCCTTGAAAAATAAATCCCGACCAACTTGGGGTAGCATCTCTCTTTGACATTTAGTGATTTAAGAATATTTAGTTTATTTGACTAAACTCAGTTTTATTTAGAAAACAGCTATTAATACTTAGCCTAAAACTACCCCAAAATCTCCAAACCCCTTTACACAATTCTGTAATTATCAAGCCATAAGCCCCTAAACCCTACAATTAGGGGGTATTTCCCCTCGGGTTTGCTTCGCCCTATACCCATTGATCCCCCATAGTTTCTCCATTGTTTTACCATTAAACCCCAGTGTTTATGGACAATTAATGGAGTATCAATGGACAATCTATGCATAAACCCCTAACAATACCCCTAAAAAGGCCGCAGCGTTGCAGGTGTCAAAAACGTGTTAAACCCCAACGGCTTGTAAGGCATCCTTCATAACTTTAAACTCTGATACATTAAGATTTTAGATTTATGAGCAACGCACTGGAAGCCTGGTTAGAAAAAGATACGTTTACCTCTAATGTGAGCCGCGGATTGATTTCCGGGGTGTTGGGGGGTATTGCCGGAACGGTGGTAAAAGCTGCTATTGAAAAAGTTTTAACTGTACGCAAACCCAATACGCGTTCTGCTCAGGTGAAAATGGTAGACGATCTCTCGATGCAATTAACGGGAGAGCGCATCAGCGAAAGCAATCACGAACTCGCAGAGCAATTGGTGAATATTCCGTTTGGGGCCAGTCTGGGTGCTACTTATGGTTATGCGAAACGCGATAAGCTCGATACCAATATTCTAGACGGTTTGGCCTATGGCGCAACCACCTGGGTAGGTACGCACGAGACTTCGTTACCCCTATTGGGTCTTAAAGACAATCCTACAGAAATTCCTGTAAAAATACAGATCAACGAGTTGATCGCCCATGCAGCCTTTGGGATCACGACCGAAATCGTACGGGGTATTATTGCAAAAAAACTCAGGGAATAGCTTAAAGTCCTAACTTGCATACGTAAAGAACCGCCTCAAAATACGGCTGTAAAGTGTTTATAAACTAGCAAACGGAGTTTGCTGAAGATGTAGTCTTCTACAAGCTTAGACTTAAAAAAATACCGCTTAAAACAGGTTTACCCGATCATCGGGCAGGCTCACACCCTTGAAGCATGGACCATTGAATTTAAAAGAGTATAGCGCAAAGATTCGCAGTTTTATAAACAGTACCGATTTTGCTAAAGCGATACTGATCACTACAGGTATCGTAATTCCTATTTTAACGGGGTATCTTTTAGACGCACTCGGCATCGGCCTTGCTATCGGAACCGGGGTCTTGTTGAGTTCGCCAAGTACCGTAACCGGAAGTCTGAAAAACAAGCGCATCGGTATTGTGATTTCGGCTTTTCTGGGCGCACTCATCAGCCTTATAGGCAGTTATATTCCTGAAGTATACTGGATACAATTACCCTATTTGGGGATCAGCATGTTTGCGCTTTCCTTACTTTCTGTATATGGGTTTCGAGCATCACTGATCGGTTTTGCCGGACTCTTTGCGGTGGTGTTGAGCTTCGCCAATTTATCGGCTTCCGGTTTAAGTCCGTTAGAACGCGCTGCACTCATCGTGGTAGGTGGAATCTGGTATTTAGTCCTGACCCTTATCTACGATCTTATCGCTCCTAAAAAGCAGGTAGAAGAGCTTTTAGAAACCGCAGTAGCTTTGTGTGCGAGTTATATTGAAGCACGTGGCGAATTCTTAAAGCAAGCCACCGATCGCGATACCGGACTCAATCGTTTATTCACGATTCAAAGTGAGTTTAACGAACATCTGGAGAAATTACGGGAGATCTTACTCATCAACAGGCATGCTTCCGGTACCTCGAGTTATTACCGAAAGCGCTTTTTGATTTTAGGCGAACTCGTAGATTTATCAGAATTGTCGCTTACCAGTCCTATTCCGCCCCGTAAAATGCACGACGTTTTAAAAAATTACCCGGAGCAGCTGGAAGCTTTTATTCAACTGAATAAAGCGCAAAGCGAAAGTTTAAAACGCATCGCCCACACCAATCTTAAAAAACACGATGTCAATTTAAGTCCGCTGGACACTGCCTTAAAAAACACAGCGCAAGCTCTGGAACGCTATCTGGAAAACAACGCGTGGGACAGCAACTACCTGGTGGTTAAAAACCTGTATGAATTACAGGAAAAACAAGCACAACGTATTTTTAGTATTGCAGATCTGCTAGACCGAAACAAGAACATCAAAAGCACTAAATCTGATTCTACTCATGAGGTTGAACATTTTATAACCCGGCAAGATTATAGCTTTCAATTGATTCTGCAGAACCTCAACCGGGACTCCCCCATCTTTAGGCATGCCTTTCGCATAGCCGTTACTGCGATAGTGGGTTTTGGGTTAGGCAGCTTTTTTGACGTTCAAAATCCGTATTGGATTTTACTCACCATTGTGGTGATTATGCGGCCTAGTTATGGCCTTACCAAACAACGTTCTAAACACCGCATCATCGGTACGCTCCTTGGCGCCGCAGTAGCTACCGGTATTGTCTACCTCTTTCAAGGTGATAAGATGCTCTTTAGAATTCTGGCTATTTTAAGCTTTATTTTGGCTCAGGCCTCCTTGCAAAAAAACTACCGTACCGGTGCACTTTTTATAACCCTGAGTATCATTTTTGCGTATGCACTTTTAAAACCCGATGTGCTTTTGGTGATTCAATTCAGAGTAATAGACACGGCTATGGGTGCCGGTCTTGCTGCACTGGCCAATGCCTTTTTATGGCCTACCAAAGAAGCTAAAACCCTTAAACAAAACCTCTCCGAAAGCCTGATTGCCAATCGCGATTATTTAAAAGCAATAGAGTCTCATTATGAGACTAAAGAAAAGATTGCGCTACCCTATAAAATGGCTCGCAAGAAAGCATTTTTAGCAACAGCAGCTTTAAATGCAGGGGTACAACGCTTGTTGCAAGAGCCTAAAAAAACAGAACAACTCACCGGGAAACTCTATGAACTCGCGGTGCTCAACCACGCTTTTGTAGGCGCATTAGCCTCAATAGGAACGTATTTACGCGGCCATAATGTGACCCGTATGGATGATGCTTTTCACAACTATACCGCACCTATTTATAAGAATATGGATACAGCCATACAATTGCTGGAGCACAATACCAGCAATCCTGAAGTGGTCACGGTTACGGAAGGCTATTTTGGCAACTTATCCTTTAAAGAAAAAAACGAACAACTTCTCGAAACCCATATTCTCAGCGAACAATTAGAGTCCCTTAAAAAGCTGAGCGAGCAGTTTAACAAACACTTGAAAAATTTAAAAGGCTAGTTTTTAGATTGCATTGAGAATGGCAGCGGCTTTAAGCAGGGTTTCTTCTTCCTTAGCAAAGCAAAAACGCAGCAATTGATCGTCTTGACCATTCACATTAAATACTGAAACCGGAATACTTGCGAGTCCGTTTTCTTTAGTCAGCCGCTCTGCAAATTCCGGTGCGGGTTCGTCTGTTATTTTGCTATAATCCAGCATTTGAAAATACGTCCCTGCGGAAGGGGTAACTTGAAATCGGGAATCCTTAATCGCCTCAATAAACACATCGCGCTTCCGTTGATAAAACGCACTTAGATTCAGGTAATGCCCGGGTTCTTCCAAATAGGTTGCCAGCGCAACCTGCGTAGGATGATGCACACAAAACACGGTGCTCTGATGTACTTTTCTGAATTCGTGCATCAATGCTTTAGGTGCCAGGCAATACCCTGTTTTCCACCCGGTAGTGTGAAAGGTTTTGCCAAAGGAAGCCGTGATCAAAGAACGTTCTGCCAATCCCGGAACACTTGCGACACTCTGATGCTGTTGGTTATCAAAAACAATATGTTCGTACACCTCATCACTCAGGATCAGGATATCTGTCCCATGCACCAATGCTTCCAGACGCTCTAAGTCTGCTTTCTGAAAGATCATTCCACTGGGATTGTGCGGATTGTTGATGATCAGCATTCGGGTTTTTGGCGTGATAGCCGCTGCCACCGCATCCCAATTAATTGAAGTATACGGCGCTTCTAACTGCACCGGAACGGGAACACCTCCTTGTACTAAAATTGTAGGTTCGTACGTATCATACGCGGGTTTCAACACAATCACCTCATCGTCGCGATGCACAAAAGCGGTGATGGCCACATACAAGGCTTCAGAAGCACCAACGGTCAGGGTGATTTCAGATTCCGGATTGTAATATTTTCCCCTAAGCTCCAGAACCAATGCTGCAATCTTTTCGCGTAGGCGTAAATTCCCGGCTAACGGAGCATACTGATTGTGACCCGCTTGCATCGCTTCGGTTACCAGTTGGATCAAAGCAGGATCGGTATCAAAATCAGGAAATCCCTGTGAGAGGTTGAGTGCACCGTACTCGGCAGCCAGTTTACTCATCACTGAAAAAATAGATAGCTTGCTATCGGGTAATTTACTACGCATTAGTCTTTTCTAAAATGGTCTGCTACCGCTTCTAGCTCCTCGTACCATTGCTCCCCAAATTTACGGATCAATGCCTCTTTAGTAAACTTATAAACCGGCACTTGCAGTTCTTTACCCAGGCTGCAGGCATCATCACAAATAGGCCATTTGTGATAATTAACAGCTGTAAATTTTGAATACTCCTGCAAACGCACGGGATACAAATGACACGAAATAGGTTTTCTAAAGTCCACTTCGCCTGCATTGTACGCATCTTCAATACCGCAAGAAGCGACCCCTTCCTTGGTAAAGGTTACGTATGCACACTCAGCCCCGTTAACTAAAGGAGTTTCCAACTCCTCTAAATCGGTTTCAATATGCGTGCCTTGTGCCTCGATAGCCGCAATGCCTTCTTCCCGTAAAAAGGGTTTTACTTTAGGGTAAATAGCTTTAAGAATAGCTACTTCGTTAGGTTCTAAAGGAGCCCCCGCCTCACCGGCAACACAACACTCGCCTTTACACGCGGAAAGATTACACACAAAATCCTTTTGAATGACCTCTTCTGAAACTATGGTTTGATCTATTTGAAACATAGCGCAAAGATACATTTTCTCAAATACTGTATCTGCTCCTGAGTAGTTAAGATACACGGCACTATAAAAGACTCACCAAGCGGCTATTAAACCAATAATCTACCTCGGGGCAAGACCCCCAGAAATTCCTCAGTAACAAATTTTCAATTTCAAGACGAGCCTCGGGATATTAAAGCCTTTGGCGGTGCCAATAATTCGCAGATTATGTATAGGTTAAATCTACCCACTAAACCTATTATATATCAAATAAATAGATGTAATTTTGCGCCCTCTTTAAAAAAAGGAACGATATGGCATTTGATATTAAAGAAATCGTAACGGCAACGATGATCTTGTTTGCAATTATTGATATCATCGGTAGCATTCCCATCATCATTGGTTTACGTGAAAAAGTAGGACACATTCAGAGTGAGAAGGCTTCTATTGTAGCTGCCGTTCTTATGGTATTGTTTTTATTTGTGGGTAAAGAGATCCTTACTTTAATAGGTATTGACGTAAACTCGTTTGCAGTAGCAGGTTCGTTTATTATTTTCTTCATTGCTTTAGAGATGATCTTGGGTATTTCGCTTTATAAAGACGATGCTCCGGAGACTGCTAGTGTGGTACCCCTTGCCTTCCCACTCGTAGCCGGTGCCGGTACCATGACCTCCTTACTTTCGATGCGTGCAGAGTATGCCGTAGAAAACATCATTGTGGCGATCATCATCAACATTCTTTTTGTGTATGCCGTCTTGAAAGCATCGGGCAGAATCGGAAAAATCCTAGGAAAACAGGGAATTAATATCATACGCAAAATCTTTGGTGTAATTTTGCTGGCGATGGCTGTAAAGCTGTTTACAACAAATATTCAAGGACTTTTTTAAATACACCCCATGAAAATCGCACTTTATATCATACTTGGCCTGGCAAGCGCATTGCTTATTTTTAATCTTACTAAAATAGATTATAGCGCTCCGTTTGAAGGAAATAGTATGGTGGGCGTTATTTCGGTTATCGCGTGTCTGTGTGCTATTTTGCTGGTTGTAATCCTGATGATCTCCAGAAAGATTGCTGTTAAAAACAAAGAATTGAAAAGAAGGCCTAAGAACCAATAAACGCAGGGGTATTCTCTTTAGAGTAGCGTAACCAAAGTAGGGTTTATAAATTCATACACGATACCGGCAAAAAAAGTAAGTATCGCCAATACTAGAAAGATCTTGTGTAGTTTTTGAAACAAAATTGCCCGCTTGAGCTTTTTGAGCATCTTCCGGTTTTTAATACTAAGCATCTGCTCTTTGATCTCTTCTTCTGAAAGATAAAACGGACTCACAGAAATACCACTGGAAATCAAGATGTTTGCACTGTTATCCAGCAATCTAAAAATCGCTGCAATGCAAAAGACAAATATAGAAGCTATGATAACCATTACTCGTTTCTACTTAAGGCTATTATTTTCTGAATAGCTGCATCTTCTTCATTAATCAGCTTTTCAAAAACCGTATTACCAAAAAGTTGCTGCGCCATTACGGCCTTAAGATACCGTTTTAAATCATTTTTGTAATCTTTTACCCGAATTTTAAGATTTCTACGATTCATATACGTTACAAAATCCTGAATACTGGCATCAGATATGGTAACCTCCTCGTTAAAAGCTTCTAACGACAGACTGTTATAATACGGGCGGCGCTTTTCAATCAATTCAAAAATAAAGCGTGACATATATCCCGCGCGCAACGCATAGGTAATCGCTTCTTTCTCATAATTAGTATCCTTCGGGATAAACACATCCGGGATGATACCACCCCCACCGTAAACCACTTTTCCTCCCGGAGTTACATACCGCAGACTGTCTGCTACGGTAATGCTGTCTACACTTTGCATCTCCCCGTTTTTATAGCGCGATAAGTAATCTTCATAATAGGCTTTATTACCATCTGCATACGGGCGTTGAATGCTTCTTCCTGTAGGCGTATAGTACCGTGCAATAGTCAGGCGCACAGCACTACCATCGCCCAACTCCATCTCGCGTTGCACCAGTCCTTTACCAAACGAGCGTCTTCCTACAATGACACCCCTGTCGTTATCTTGCAAGGCACCTGCAACAATCTCACTGGCCGAAGCGGAGTTCTCATTGATCAGAACATACACCTTACCTTGCTCAAACTCTCCTGCATCAGTAGCATACGCATTTTCTATTTTTCCCGTTTTGTTTTTAGTAAACAGAATGAGTTTATCTTCTTTTAAAAACTGATCGGCTATTTGTTCTGCCGCGGAAATATACCCTCCCGGATTACCGCGCAAGTCTAAGATCAGCTCTTTGGCTCCCTTCCGCTTCAGCGAAAGAATGGCTTTTTCAAACTCCTGAGGCGTACTTTCGGCAAATCGATTGATTTTGATATACCCTAACGTATCGGTTGCCATATACGAAGCATCAACACTTTTTAAAGGTACAACGGCACGGGTAACATTAAAATCCAATAAGCCTTTAACTCCGGGGCGCTTTACTTTAAGAGCCACCTTAGTATTCGCCTTACCTTTTAACTGATTGGTAATCGAATCATCAGCAACAATAGCACCCGTTAAGGGTTGCCCATCTGCCGCAACAATACGATCGCCACCCCGAATCCCTGCTTTTTCACTAGGCCCGCCGGGAATGGCTTGTATGACAGCTATACTGTCTTTAAAATTGTAAAAGCTGATCCCGATGCCTACGAAGTCTCCTTTCATACTCTCGTTCACCTGCTGCAATTCACTGGGGGGGATATACACCGAATGCGGATCGAGATTCTCCAGAATTCCATTTACCGTAACTTCAACAATAGAATCGGTATTTATAGGATCTACGTACTCATAGTCGATGTAATCAATGAGCCGGTTGAGCTTTTCTTTCTTGGAGTTTCCCCCTAGAATGTTGGTGGGATTGTTGCTGTAATTAAACTGGCTGCCAATGTAGATGCCTAAAGCAACAGCCACGCAGAAGAATATGGGCAGGTATTTTTTTTGGTAACCTCCCATTATTCGTCAATATTTTCAATACAAGCTACCTGTACTCCCGCGCGTTTTAAGAAATCAATTCCGCTGGGATCTTTATAGGCTTTATTAAAAACCACCCGTTTGATACCCGCCTGGTGCACCAGTTTACTGCATTCGGTACAAGGAGACAAGGTAATGTAAAGGGTAGCCCCTACACAAGCCTGTGTAGATGAAGCTACTTTGAGTATTGCATTGGCTTCCGCATGAAGCACATACCACTTGGTATACCCCTCTTCATCTTCACATACATTTTCAAAACCCGTAGGGGTGCCGTTATATCCGTCAGAGATGATCATCTTATCCTTAACGATAAGCGCGCCCACTTGTTTTCTTTTACAGTAAGAAAGTTTTGCCCATTCGCGTGCCATACGTAAATAAGCGATATCGTACGTGCGTTGTTTATCTGAAGTAATTGAAGACATATATTTATAAAACCGTACTTGAAGTACAAGCTGTTAAGCTTGCGAAGATAAAAAACTTAAGGTGCATAACATCCTCTAAAAAATGCTTTACCACGGATAATTAGCCATTAACATTGGGATTACCATACCGATGACCACTGCCGAAATAAACAAACACCAGTCTCTCCTTGAAAATCTAAAGATCGTCTGGCAGATAAAACCTAAGATTAAAACAACCAATACAATGATGATCTGAGCAGCTTCAATACCCAATCCGAATTCTAACAGCGGTAAGATTTTACTTGATAAATGCGCAGTCAACGATTTAAAAAAGGATGAGAAACCCAACCCGTGTATGAGCCCAAAGAAAAGTGCTGTTATAAACAATACGCCTAGTTTATCTTTATGAGCTCCTCTGCCGGCAGTAAATACATTGTATAATGCCGAGACAAAAATGGTAACCGGGATCAAAAACTCTATAATCCCCCGATCTACACTAACGACGCCATAAACAGCCAGAATCATTGCGGTCATATGACCTACTGTAAACAACGTAACCATTAAGAGCACACGCCTCCAGTCTTTAAAGACATAAGGCACCGTTAATACAATTAAAAATAAAACATGGTCGTACGCCTTGTAGTCTAAAACATGCTCTAGACCTATTTTAAAATAAAACCAAAAATCTGACATAAGGAAAACTTGCAATTTCACCAAAACTACAATTATTTCCCAAAGTTGCTGTGTTAAACGTTAAACTATGTCTAAACAGAAATCTAAAAAATTAAGGCTTTCGTAATTTCATTTTTTAAAAGCAAACCTATGCATCGCTTCTCCAAACTTATAGTGCCCGTATTTCTCACACTCCTACTCGTAAGTTGTGGTGCAACACCCGGGTTTACCTCCAGCCAGGACACCACATTACCCAATGCACCAGACTATACGTATATAGATACGAAAGGCAATGTGTATTCCATCAGTACCAAAAAGCTCATTTATGATCCGGTTTCTGAAGACAATACCATAGACGGTCTGGATGATGAAGGCCGGCATCTGGAGTTGAATATAGCGCTTAATGATTATGCAAAAATGGCTGCCGCTTGTGAGCAACAGTTAACCACTCCTCAGAACGAACTTCCTGCCAATTATACCGGTTATGTGATTCCCACATTAACCCGAAAAACCGCTGAAGAAACGGTGCAAATCGACCTCAGCATCAAAGCGGTAGACGAACTCGACTATATCATAAAACCCTTTTTAAAAGATGAATAAACCCAAAAACCCCATACTCAAAAAAGGGTTTGAGTTTTTCATCTTTATGAAAAATACCTATCTGGCCTGGGATCGTAACGATCCCTTTGCCAAGAGTGCCATCATTGCCTATTACACCTTGTTCTCGCTACCTTCCCTACTGATGATTGTGACCTCAATCGCAAGCACGTTTGTAGGCACAAAAGCGGTACAGGGACGTATTCACGATGAAATCGCCCGTTTTATCAGTCCGCAAGTAGCCGTTTCTATTGAAGAAATGATAGGCAATGTCACCTTACAAGATGATAACTGGATCACGCTGATCATCAGTATCGCTGCATTGATTTATGGTGCAACCGGAGTCTTTTTTCAGATGAAGAAGACGATGAATACCATCTGGAATGTCACCGAAAAAAACCAAAACTTCAAACGCATGCTCATCAACCGGGCTATTGCTTTTGGGATGGTTTTGGTATTGGGTTTTATGCTTTTGGTAGCCTTTGTAGTAACCGTATTGCTCAACTTACTCACCGATTATCTGGCGCAGTTCGCACCCGTAATTACAGTCATTTTTGCCGATGCGCTACGCTTTTTGATTTCGTTTATATTCATCGCTTCCCTTTTTGCAGCAATCTTTAAGATTTTGCCTGACGTAAAAATGGGTTACAAGACCACCGTTTTAGGAGCGAGTATTACCGCGATTCTTTTTCTAATAGGAGAAAGCCTGTTGGGCTATTATTTTTCCAGTAGTAATCCTGCTTCGGTATATGGTGGCGCGGCGTCTATTGTACTTATGCTGCTCTGGGTAAACTACACCTGCCTGATCTTGTTTTTTGGGGCTGAAATCACCGTACAATATGCACTGGTCAAAAAACATAAGATCGTACCGAGCAAGCACGCAGAATTTGCGCATACCGAAGAAACCAAAGCCCTGCGCGAGAAACAAAAACAGCTTGATGCCGATAAAAAAAAAGCGATCGAATTAGCAACCAATCCTGAAGACCCCAAGAATCCTACTTCCTAACCTTGCGAATCAAGCACACATAAACGGGAAAGTGATCGCTGTAACCGCCGGTATAACTACCATTTGCAAAACTTCTAAAAGGGTAATCTTTATAGGCACCACTTGGGGTCTGTAAAAACCGCTTGTTAAAAATACCCGCTTTGTAATATTGAAAGCTATCGTAGTCTTTTTTTAGCCACGCAGCCGAAAGTAAGATCTGACCAAAAAGATTCCAGCTATCGCGATAAGCAAGCGTGCCCAAACCTTTCTTAAAAAACTCATCCATAAAATTATACAGTTCGTTAATACCCAGATTTTTCGACTTGTTTTTAGTTCCCATTACTTTTTTTCTACTCATCAGAGGTTTTATTGGGAATTTTTCATAATTAAAATCCCTACACATCAATATTCTAAATAAACACTCTATTTTTAAATAATGAAGATTTAAAAATTAAACTAAAATGGCATTAGGAACAATAGCAGGATTAGCCTTTAAAACTTGGGCAATAAAGAAAATTTTTGACACAGGTTTTAATATTTTTTCTAAAGGACTGTTGAATACAGAAGAAATAGAAAAAGAGTTCAGTGCAGTAATTGATAAAGTTTCCAAAAAATTATCTAAACAATATCCTTTGGTTTTTGGAGGTAAAATGAAAATGATATTAAGCGATGACGAAGTATTTAATGAGCTAATGAAGCTTTTATTTGAATCATCTTCCATCGAACCTAACCTTCTAAAAACAAAAATTGATACAACAACAGTACCCGAAGGCTTTGTCGAAAATTTAATTGAAGAGCTCAAAATCGAGATAAAAAGAAATATTAGACTGAATGCAATCTTTACTAATAATAAAATCTATATAGCAATTCAAGGAATACAAACTGAAATTTCTAGAATAGAAAAAAACACATCAATAACTGTTGCTGAAATAATAAAAATTAGAACTTATTTATTAGAAAATCTTGACCCTGCATTTTCTTTTCAAAACTTTTTTAAAGTATACAAATCTAACGCCATCGGCAATTTATCACAGATAAATTTTATCGGCTTGGGTGTTGATATGTCAGTAAAACGAAACAGAAAAAACCTTAAAGAAATATTCGTTGAGCCTTTCCTAGAGGTGAAAGTAAACAACAAACCAGGAACACGTAAGCAATTAGACTTTATAGATAATTTACCTGTAGAGACCCAAATTTGTGATTTGTTTGAAAACGGTAAAAATATTGTGATTTTGGGTAATCCGGGTTCTGGTAAATCTTTATTGATAAGATATATCATCTGTGCAATTCTCAAGGAAGTTGAATTCAAATTCAACTATATCAATTCTGATGAAGTAGTGCCGTTTAGAATTGAGCTTAGGAAATATCTAGCATACAAGAAAGCTAATCGAGGTAATATATTTAAATATTTAAATAATCTTCTTGAAGAAGAGTATGGTTTACAGATAATTAATGAAAAATCGCTTTTATCAATATTAAAAAATCAGGATTGTATATTTTTCTTCGATGGTTTAGATGAAATTTTCAAAATACAAGATAAAATCGGGATAAAGAATGATATTGAAAACTTCCACAATCAATTTGAAAACGTCAGATCAGTAACAACATCTAGAAACATTGGCTATGAAGAAGCAAAACTTAATGAAGATAAATTTGAAGAACTAAGAATTTCAAATTTTACGGAAAGTCAAATAGAGGAATATATATCTAAATGGTATAAAGTTGAAGAAGAAGATGAAATTAGACGTGAAAAAGAGATTTCAGGGCTTTTAAATAAGAAAGATGAAATTGATAACGAGCTTTTATCTAATCCATTACTTTTAGCATTGATAGTAATTCTCTATAGAAATGTCTTGAAGCTACCTGAGTCCAAATTAGAAATTTACCAAAGTTGTACAAAGACACTTGTTGATAAATGGGATGAAGAAAAAAGTTTAGAAATAGATCTAGATAATGATATTTATAAGGATAGGGAAAAGATATTCGCTGACTTAGCTTATTGGCAATATGAGAAACTTAGTAGCGAAAACTCAAATGTCGTATTAACTTATGAGGACGCTAGAAAAACTGTTGAATCTTCTATATTAAATAAATTGGAAAAAGTAGATAATTATAATTGTGAAGATTATTCAAATAGCTTTATGGAATATGCAAAAAAAAGGTCCATTTACTTTGACAACAACTTCACACATAAAACTTTCTTAGAATACTATACGGCTTATTGGATATACTCTAATATTGAAAAAAAACATAAAATCAATAAAAGAGACGCATTAATTGAGAAATACATTCGAAATTCATTTTGGCATATTGTTTTGGAGTTACTATTTAATATGATTGATAAAGATCAAGCAGATACTGAAATAATAGATAGAATTTTAAAAAATCAAATAGCAAAAAATAACGATGCGTTACCATTCTGTCTTTCTATTTTACCAGGTTTGAAAAATGTGAGTATAAAAATCGAAAA
The DNA here is from genome assembly GCF_004104075.1 of Leeuwenhoekiella polynyae. Classification (GTDB taxonomy): domain Bacteria; phylum Bacteroidota; class Bacteroidia; order Flavobacteriales; family Flavobacteriaceae; genus Leeuwenhoekiella; species Leeuwenhoekiella polynyae. Next base: position 19,478 of record NZ_QOVK01000009.1, read on the forward strand.
AGAAATATGGGAAAATAGTCTTAAGGTTATTTTTCAAGAGGAAAGAATAGATAATAAGGGAAACATTAGTATTAAGCTTATAAGCCTAAATTCGATTACTCAAAACTTAACTAAACATACTAAACAAAATAAATTGCTATCAGAGGTTTTCCTAAAAATCATTAGCAATGAAACATACCCTAAAATTCTTGTTTATAAATACATCGTGGAAATATCAATATTTATAGAAAATAAACTTTCCCTTTTTGAAATGGGTTTTGAATTTGATAGAGATATTATCTATTCTGATCCACACTTAGCATTAAGTTATCAATACTTAGTAGAGGATTTAAAAGATGACAAAATCTCAAAAAAAGATGAACTATTCCGTTTTGTGAAAGAATTTGGCTCTACAATTTTTTTTAACGAACCAATGTCAACATATGCTGGGTTCAAGTATCCGTCATTTGCGTTTCTTTTTTTTAGGCATTTGCAATCATATTTGGAAAATGGTGAACTAATAGATGTATTTCACACTTTGCAAGAATATGATCTAAGTAAAAGCATGTTTATTGATCACCTTCAAGAAGATCCAGAATTACCTATGATATATAGTATGGACCAAATTAAGGAGTTTTTCATATTTGCAGAAAATTGTAGCGATATAGAAATAAAAGTCATAATACTTCTTTATTTAACAAATAGTTATGCACGTATCAACTCATCTTATAGAGAAGAAGATTTTATAACATTAGAGAATTATAAAGTATACCCAATTATTAGGATGATGCTAAATAATGAAAGTTCAGAAGATATAACTTATCGTATTTTAACTTTGATTTGAGTACGAAATTATTTTTCCAAAAAAAGACTTTATTTTGATCTAAAGACTGAGATGTCCTAATTCTGGGAATATTAAGTGTTACCCCAAAATTTGTCAATTCTATATTGTTTCTTCTTTTACTATTTATAGAAAACCTTTATTCGCAATACGATAAATCTTGTAAAATACTAATTTGTATTATGCTCCCTAATCAAGCACACATAAACGGGAAAGTGATCGCTGTAACCGCCGGTATAACTTCCGTTCGCAAAACTTCTAAACGGGTAATCTTTATAGGCACCACTCGGCGTCTGTAAAAACCGCTTGTTAAAAATACCCGCTTTGTAATATTGAAAGCTATCGTAGTCTTTTTTTAGCCACGCAGCCGAAAGTAAGATCTGATCAAAAAGATTCCAGCTGTCCCGATACGCAAGTGTGCCCAGACCCTGCTTTGCTAAAGCTTCCATCGGATTATAAACATCTTTAAGTCCCACGTGTTTCAATTTTGCTTTTGCTTTTAAACCCTTCTTTACACTTTTATTTTTAGGATCATCATTAAGATCCCCCATGGTAATGATTTTAGCATAGGGTTCCTGACTCAAGATCGAATCAATGATCTTTCGGTTTAAAACAGCCGCTGCAACCCGTCTGGCCTGGCTACGGGCTTCTCCTCCGCTTCGGGAAGGCCAGTGATTTACAATAATGTGTACCCGTTCTCCCACAAGATTACCACTCACCAGTAATTGATCTCGGGTATAAATGCGTTTGTTTTCTCGTTCCGGATCAAAGAGCTCCAGCTCATAAGCTTTACTGCTAATAGGCTGAAACACCATTTTATCATACAACAAGCCCACATCTATACCGCGTCGATCGGGAGAATCGTAATGCACGATTCCGTAGTCCGTTTTTTGCAAAACCGGCTGACTGACCAGATCTTCAAGCACCTTACGGTTTTCAATCTCCGCAACCCCCAGAACCGCTGGTCCGTTTTCAGCTTCCGGAGGTCCTATTTGTGCGATCACCTCTGCCATTTTTGAAAGTTTATCCGCATAAACAGCTTCCGTCCACCGGTCTTTGCCTTCGGGAGTACGATCGTCATCAAAGGTTATGGGATCATTTTCGGTATCAAAAAGGTTCTCCAAATTGTAAAACGCTACCGTAACCAGCTGATAATCTTCATGCTCCTGACTAAAAACCCACAGATTTGGGTTAAGAATGAACACAATAAGAACACTTAATCGAGTTTTTAACATAACACACCTAAAATCAAGCCATTAAGTTAAACTAATTTTTAATTTAGAAGTGTACGCCCCCGCTGAAAATCAATTAACTCTTTTCACTGTGTACAAAAACATATTTTTTATAGCGCTAGTATTCAGCTTAGAAACAGGTCTAACGCAAGAGATTCGCATCCGCGGAATCATCAAAGACGCGACAACAGCTGCTGCTATTCCAGAGGTTGTGATCCGTATTTTAAAAACGGATTTACATACCTCAAGTACCCCAACCGGAACCTTTGAATTGAAAGGCAAGCTCCCCGATGGAAATCAAACCTTAGTATTTTCAAAACAAGGCTATCTCGAGCTTCGGTTACCTGTAAGTCTTCATGCCAATCAAAACTTGTATTTAGAGTACATCCCCTTAGAAGTAGATCTCGCTGAAGCCAATCAAAACCTAACCTTGATCAGTCTTTCTGATATGCAGCTCAACGGAGATGAAACAGCACGTGACAATGTAGTTTCCGGTCTTTTAGGTGCTACGAATGATGTATTCAGTAATGCAGCAGCTTTTGATTTTAGCGCTACCTTTTTTAGGCCGCGTGGTTTGGACAGCAAGTACAGCAGGGTACTCATCAATGGTATTGAACTTAATAAATTCAATACCGGAAGACCGCAGTGGAGCAATTGGGGCGGACTCAATGATGTCATGCGCAATCGGGAGTTCAGTCCGGGAATTACGGCTAATGACTATACGTTTGGCGCACCGGCGGGGACACTTCATTTTAATATGCAAGCTTCCTCCTATCGCCGTGGCGGGCGAATCTCCTATGCTTATGCCAATCGCACCTATACCGGCAGAGCGATGGCGAGTTATACTAGTGGAGTTACTCAATCAAATTGGGCCTATTCCGTTTTGGCTTCCCGTAGATTTGGGCAACAAGGCTATGTAGCTGGAACACTTTACGACGCCAACGCTTTGTTTATAGGAATCGAAAAAATACTTGCTGAGCACCACAGCCTCAACCTGTCCTTGTTGTATACGCCCAATCGCCGCGGAAGAGGTACTGCATTAACTCAGGAAGTAATTGATTTGAAAGGAAACAAATACAACCCCAACTGGGGGTTTCAAAAGGGTGAACTGCGCAATGCCCGACTCCGGGAGATCGAAGAACCTCTTGCTATTTTGACGCATAACTGGAAGCTCGATAAAGAGCGGACTTTAACAACCAGCTTGGCGTATCAATGGGGAAAAACCACAAACTCACGCATCGATTACACCGGAAGCACGCTAGTGCTCAATACCAATGGTCAGGAAAGCTTTTTAGGTGGTGCCCGCAATCCTGCACCCAATTACTATCAGAACTTGCCCAGTTATTTTCTACGGTTTGATAATCCTACAGCCGCACACTACCAACAAGCGTATTCAGCTCAGGAAGAATTTACAACAAAGGGTCAGCTGGACTGGGATGCTTTATATAAAGCCAATCAAGCTGCAGCAACAACCGGACTCAATACGATATACGCAATACAAAACGATGTAAATAGTGATCGCTTAATTCAAGCCTCAAGTATATTAAACAGCAGTTTTTCTGAACATCTTGATCTGGATGCTCGCCTTTCAATTGCTCAGTTGATCAGTGAGAATTATGCGGAAATCGATGATCTGTTAGGGGGAAGTGTCTGGCTTGATATAGACAGTTTTGCCGAGGATGACAATACTACCGGTGGAGATCTCGCACAAAGCGACCTTCAGCATCGCAACAGACTGGTTACCGAAGGAGATCGCTACAAATACAATTATTCCATTCATGCTTTTAAGGCTTCGGCATTTGCACAACTTCAAGGTACTTACAACCACTTTGACTTTTATACGGGTTTGCAACTCGCACAAACCAACTATCAACGGGAGGGTTTGTATGAAAACGGATATTATCCCGGTACACAATCTTTAGGTAAAAGTGAAGCAGTCCATTTTACGACTCTCAATGCCAAAGGTGGGTTTACGTATAAATTCAACGGGAAACATTTTGCACAATTCAATGCCGGGGTGCTGGCTCAACCCCCTACTACAAACACCGTATTTACCAATGCCCGACAAAACAACGCTGTTATCGAAAACCCTTCCGCAGAAAATATAATGAGTTTAGATGCCAGTTACATCTACCGAAGTTCGTGGCTTAAAGCACGATTAACAGGCTACTATCTCGATTTTACAAATGGAAGCGAAGTCTCGTATTTCTACACGCAGTCTTTGCAAAACCCCGCAATTGAAAACGGCAATGCCCTGGTACAAGAAATCACGACCGATATCTCCCGTCAGAACTTAGGGGTTGAACTGGGTGCCGAATTCAAAGTACTGCCTACCCTGTCATTTAAAGCTGCAGCTGCCCTAAGTCAAAATACCTATACAAACGATCCCAAGGTTTATTACACGACTACCTTAGCTGATGCGCCTATCGCCTTTGGCGATGGGCATGTTAAACTTAAAAATTACCACGTTTCCAGCGGACCCGAGCAAGCGCTGCAGCTAGGTTTTGATTATCGGGATCCGGATTTCTGGTGGTTGGGTGGCAGTTTAAACCGGTTTGCGAATGCGTATGTAGACGTGAGTTATTTGCGCCGGTCTGCCGCGTTTAGCTCAGACTATGACGGACTCCCTCTCAACGACTACAATCCTGAAATTGCTGCTGGATTCCTGCAGCAAGAACAACTCGATTCGTATTATTTGATCAATCTCGTGGGAGGAAAATCATGGCGCATCAAAGACTATACCCTTGGCTTTTTTGCGTTGGTCAATAATCTGTTGAATACCCGGTATAAAACCGGCGGTTTTGAAGATTCCCGCATTGGTGATTACCGAAGTCTTCAGGAAGAACAAAACAGGCAAACGCCCTTGTTTGGCAACCGCTATTTTCTAGGTTATGGAACAACCGTTTACGCCAATTTTTACATTCGATTTTAATAGTCCGTTCTCACGGAATCAAAATTAAAAGCATTATGAAAGCACATCCCTTTTTAAGTTTTCTAGTCATTTTTAGCACCCTGAGCTGTGTCACCAATGAATTTGAAGTCCCAGATACTTCACTACCAGAGGTGGTACCGGAAGGCACCGAGGTACCTATTACTTCTGTAATTAATAATCTTACCCAAAGTACAGAACCCATTATCGAATATGAAGACTCAGACACCTACCTTACCGGTTATGTAATTAGCAGTGATGTAGCGGGTAATTTTTATCACGAACTCGTACTACAAGATGCTCCTGAAAATCCACAGGGTGGAATCACGATTCAGCTGAATCAAAACGCCATCTATACCGTTTTTGAACCCGGTCGTAAAGTCTATGTGTATCTTGACGGACTCGCAGTCACAACTGAAAATGGCATTGTACAGATGGGCATACGAGACGGCAACGGGATCACTGATATTCCGAATTCCTTAATTGGCAAACACGTACTACGAACACCTGAAGTTGCCACACTAGTCCCATTACCTATTTCAATCGCTGACTTTTCTGAAGCGTATGAGAACTTGTTGATCAGTCTTGAACATGCACAGTTTAATCGGGATGAGGTTTTAGACGAATCTATAAAAACATTTGCCGGTGAAGTGACCGATGAATTTGACGGTATCCGGCTGTTAGAAACCTGTGATACAAAAGGCAGAACATTGGTAAGCACCAGTACGTTTGCTAAGTTTAAATCTGTTGCACTCCCCACAGGAAGCGGAACCATTCAAGGAGTACTGAGTCGGGATTTTTACGATGACTTTTACATCATTCGCATCAACACCACAGCAGCTATTGATTTTACAAATACTGAGCGTTGTGATCCTGTCGAACTCCAATGCGGTCTTGCAGAAGTTTTAGGAACAAGCCTTCTTTTTGAAGACGACTTTAGCGAACAAACCCGTAACAATCCCATAGAAGGTAACGGCTGGACCAATTTTATAGAGTATGGAATTCAAGCCTGGGAAGCCTATACCGCAACCGGTAATAATGCTTCACAGGGAGTTTCTGCACGTATAGACTCGTATCAATCTGGTGATGCTCTGAGTGTTTGTTGGTTGGTCACACCGGCAATTGATTTAGCTTCTAACACCCATGTGAGAATCAGGTTTGAAACCAGCAGTAGCTTTGCAGACGGTAGTGATCTTGAAGTGCTGTTCAGTTCAGATTGGGATGGCGATGCGGCAACACTTACGCAGGCGAACTGGTCTGTTCTGGGTGACGCATTTGTAATTCGTGATCAGGATTTCTTTGGAGATTGGTACAGTTCTGGCATCGTGAGTTTATCCTGTGCTACCGGTGAAACCGGTTATGTAGCTTTTAAATATACCGGCAGTACACATGATGACTTTGATGGCACCTATCAGCTTGACAACATAAGTATTACGGCAGACTAAGCAATAAAAATGCTATTTTTAGGAAACTAAAACCTGCATATTTTGATTAAAACTACCCTACTCAGTTTACTTTTTATTGGTTGTATTGCCTGTAATTCTAAAAAAGAAACCGCTCAAAAAACTCCTCGATTTACAGCAGAACAAGCACAACTCATTATGGCTGCAGACTCGGTCACTCCCATGCGGGTCTTTAAAATCACTAAAAAAAGTGATTCGCTGTTGCTGCGTACTCCCAGCGAAAGAGTGATCGTAGATCCTAACGACACCATTCTTAAAAACCTCATAGACCGTATGTATGCTACGGTGCGCGACAGCCTTTCTCTGGGTGCGGGCATTGCGGCTCCACAAGTAGGGGTCTTAAAAAATATAGCCTGGGTACAACGTTTTGACAAAGAAGGTTTCCCTTTTGAAGTCATCATCAATCCTGTGATCAAGCAGTACTCAAAAAAGAAACAAGACTGCCCGGAGGGTTGTCTGTCTATTCCCGGTAGGCGTGACACGCTTTCTACCCGGGCTTATGCCATTCTGGTTGAATATGACAAACCCGATGCTACTCATGAAATTGAAATGGTTGAAGATTTTACAGCTGTGGTGTTTCAACATGAGATTGACCACCTCAACGGCATCTTATACCTCGATCATTTAAAGCAGGAAGTTAAAGACGCAGAAGGCTTGATGACTTTAGACAGTCTTTCAAATTAAAATACCCGATAGCGGGTATAAAATTTCTTCTTGCCTTTCTTTAAATTTAGATCTAACTAAAAATCATATAGATATGTCACTTGATTACGATGGAATAGAAGGCCTGGTTTATCTTGGTAAAGGCTCAGAAAATTATCAACAATTAGTTTATGCATCATCGCTTTATGGAACATTCTTCACTGTTTATGGAAATTTTCAAGTCGAAGATAATGGTTCAGATGGTTTAAAAATAGCCAAGGCTACTTTTAGCTTGGTGAATTATAAAGGAATACTAGACATTGGTTTGCGCAAGGTTAAGTTCAACAAGGAACGTCAAGAATGTGAATTAAAACTTCAGGCACTTAAAAAAAATAAGGAATGTACCTTAGAAAATTTTGTAATTGATCCTACAGAAAATCTGAGGTTTATAAGAAACTTATCTAAAGTTTCTAGCAAAGAAAAATATATTCACGATGATGAGTTTTATTACAGAGATGGGGATTTTAAGATGAACAAACCCCCTTATGACTTACTCAATAACGACAACTGTGGTGATATCGAGAAATGCATACAAAGTAAAGTTCCTTACGAACTTGACGCAATAGATAAAGCTCCCGGCGCACGCTGTATGCTCTCAGAACTTAAAGTTTTGATTTAATGGTTCGTTTGCTGTCTAAACTTCTTTGCTTTCTAGTTTTTAGCTTTTCGTTTGGGCAGCAAACAGACTTTTCGGATTTTGATGCCTATTTTCAGTATTTAAAAGAACTCGAAAATCAGCATGCAGTTGAGCAATTACAAACCATTGCCGATACTACGTATGCCATACCGCTTAAAACTTTTGCACGTATTACGTATCAGGGATTTACCGGTGAGGCTGCAGAATATGCATCTCTTTGCCAAGAACGTAAAAGTGAAAATCCTTTTTTAAATACCGTATATCTGCTCAATACGGGCTATTATGCATTTTACTTTTCGCAAGACCGCACAGCAGCCTACCCCTATTTTTATGCTGCTTTAAAAAGCGCCAATCGCACCAAATACAAACCGCTCCAAAGACGTTCACTGCGTGCTATTTTACAGTATTTTCATCACGAAATTGCCAGAAACAATAACAATTATCAGGTTTTTTTAGATCACTATAAAAGTCTTATTAGTGATATTCATGATCAGGTTTACGTTCAGGTTTATGAGGTTATTTTTGATTCTTCTGTTTTGCATGTGCAATCGGTCTATCACAAAAGAGCTGCGCAACTAGAGCTTTTAATTCCGCAGCTAGAGCCTAATTGTAAGCTCTTACCTAAGCTTTACTTAGAGATTGCACTGTTTTATGAATTAACCGAAAACCTCAACAAATCTGCAGTTTATTATCAAAAGGTTTTTGATGAAGGAAAAGACATCCCGTATTACAACGACAACCGGTTTTCGGCAATAACAAAACTGGCCTATCTGGAGCATTTACAAGGTAAGTCTGAATCTGCACTAGAAAAACTAAAAGAAGTCTCGTGTTGCTACAACCCGCAAGATTCCTTAAAAAATACCTTTTTTGTAGAATATTATCTCTCCAAATTTCACGAGGGTTTGAGCAATGATTCTTTAGCATTAGCGCATTATAAGTCGCACGTTGAAGCAGGTCACCAAATCAACTTTAGAGATAATTCTTTAGAAATATCAAGACTTCAGGTTGAATTAGAAACCGAAAAAAAAGCCAACGATTTATTGCTTGAAAGACAAGCCAAAAAGCGCTTTCTCCTAATTACTTTAGGGCTTTTGGCGCTGCTTGTTATCTTAATTCTTATTGGCTATCTCGTATTAACAAATAGCAAAAAACGTCGCAAACTGGCAGAGCAACAAAATGAATTGGAGAAAGAACGCGTAAAGAATCTTTTAAAAGAACAAGAGCTTACGAGTATTGATGCGATGATTGCCGGCCAGGAAAAAGAGCGCACCCGTATTGCCGGCGAATTACACGATGACCTTGGCGCTTTAATGACCAATTTGCGTTTGCATTTTGAATCCTTAAAGTCTTCGAGAGCTCCGCAGCTTTTTGACAAGACCGATGAACTCCTAAACGAAGCCTACCAAAAAGTACGAAGCATTGCTCACGCTAAAAATTCTGGGGTTATCGCCAATCAAGGTTTACTTAGAGCTGTAAAAGAACTCGCTCAAAAAGTCTCCCAACTAAACGGCCTGGAGATTGAAGTGGTACACCATGAGATGACCAATAGATTAGAGAACAGCCTCGAACTCAGCATTTTTAGAATCATACAAGAATTGATTACAAATATCATCAAGCACGCTCAGGCGACCAGCGCAACAATTCATCTTATCAATCACGGTGACAGCTTAAATATAATGATTGAAGATAATGGTGTTGGCTTTGAAACCCGGCACGTGCTTACACGCTCTTCGGGTATGGGAATAAGCAATATAGACCGCCGCGTAGAGCATTTAAATGGAAGCTTAACCCTAGAATCTGAACCCGGAAAAGGAACCACAGTTATACTAGATATACCGTTATGATACGATTAGGAATAGGTGAAGATCATCAGTCATTAATAGATGGTATTCAATTACTCATACAGGAAGAATCACATATAGAATTGGTTTGCACGGCTATTGATGGTGAAGAACTGGTTGAAACCGTACGCAAAAAACAGCCCGATGTGATCATCACAGACATACGCATGCCTAAAATGGATGGCATACAGGCAACGAAAATTATCAAAAGTGAATTTCCTGATATAGCGGTTATAGCCTTTACCATGTTTGACCAGAATGACGCTGTACAACAAATGCTTGATGCCGGTGCATCTGGATATATTTTGAAGAATTCAAGTTTACAAACGCTTAAAAAAGCGATAGAAACGGTTGCTGCAGGAGAACGCTTTTTTGATTCGCAGATAGACCTCAATTTTATGAATACAGCCAACAGCAGCACTTCAAAAAGTGGTTTACTTACTAAGCGTCAACTCGAGATCTTGAATCTGATTGCTCAGGGCAAAACCTCTCGGGAAATCGCAGACGCGCTTTTTATAGGGGTTCATACGGTAGATACACATCGCAAAAACATGATGCGAATTCTAGAATTAAAAGGGAAAGGAGAATTGCTAAGGTATGCACTCGATAAAAAATATGATTTTTAAAAATTCAGATTCTTCGTATCAATAACCGTATAATAACCCCCTGAATTTCAACAAATACCAGATATCAGGTATTTTCAAGAAACATCTATTCATTTAGTTTTGAATGCATTAACCATTAAAACTAGTCTCTTGAAAAACAAATTTTATATCAATGTACAGAGTTCGCTATCTCTGGTTTCAAAAGATAAAGAACGTACAAACCGCATCACAAATACGCTTACACTAGCTCCACGATTAGAAACCAAATGGTTTAGTGTCTATAGTCCCATACGTGTACAACAATATGATGGTTTTGCCTGGGGTTTTGGTCTTAGAGCAGGCCCGCTGACTGTAGGTTCAGCTTCCGCAATTACCAATTTGATATCCTCAAACTCTAAAGCTGCAGACGTCTATTTAGGCTTAAAAATTCCTATTTATCAATAAGACCCTATTTATTTGAATCAGCCATTCATTTAGAAAACGCTTCAGATATACTGGAGCGTTTTTTATTTCTACCTTTACCGTCTAATCTTTTGTATATGGCTTTATCTAACAACGACATCTTTAAAAAATTGCGTGTAGCACTTAAACTGCGGGATGACGATATCGTAAAAATTTGTGCTTTAGTAGATTTTGCAGTGACTAAAAGTGAACTGGGTGCCATATTCAGAAAAGAAGACCACCCAAAATATGTAGAATGCGGCGATCAATTTCTTCGGAATTTTCTTAACGGACTCGTCATTCATATGCGCGGTCCTATGCCTGAAAAAAAAGCCGGTAAACCGACCCTTAAAAAAGACGGGGATAAAAAGAAAAATAGTAAGAAGAAAGACTCTTCTAATAAAGCAGATTAATCCTCCAGTTTAAAAATCGTATATACCGGAAAGTGATCACTCAAACCGCCCAGATACTTATCTCCGGCGTATGTACGTAGCGGATTACCGCGATACTTTCCTTCTCGTTCTTTTAAATACTCCGGATTGTAAATCGCTGATTTCTCATATTCAATGGGATTGTCATAAGCCTTCATCCAGTTGGGTGAAAGAATGATCTGATCAAACAAATACCAATCACCTCGATGGGTTAACGACCCGGCATAACGCGTTAATAAAAATACCATAGGATTGTAAAAATCAGTAGAAACCAAATGATCGCGAACTGAAATACTCTGCGGATCATCATTAAAATCACCCATAATGATGATTCTCGCTTCCGGCTCTTTTGTCTGAATTTCTGTAATAATTTCCCGATTGCGTTTTGCTGCGGCAATACGCTTAGGCTCTGAAATCGCAACACCCTCTCCACGAGAAGGCCAGTGATTTACTAAAATATATACCTGCTCCCCTTTAAGCAATCCGGATACATACAAAATATCTCGGGTATAATCGCGCACGCCCTGAGCCGTATTGATGTGTAACGAGTAGCTTCGGGTTTCTAAGACTTCAAAAAGCTGCGTGTCATAGAGCAAAGCAGTATCTATACCGCGTTCATCAGGAGAGTTGTGGTGCACAAAATCATAATTTAAACCTTGTAAAGCTTCGGTTTGCAGCAGGTCATTCAGTGTTTTTTTGTTTTCTACTTCAGCAACTCCTACCAGCGCCGGACTTATACCCGTTTCCTCTTTTCCAATTTCAGCAATAACGCCTCCAAGACCTTTTATTTTTTTCGCGTAGCGCGAAGCATCCCAGTTAAGAGCTCCTTGTGGAGTAAAATCATGATCCAGAATATTAGGATCATTAATGGTGTCAAAGAGATTTTCTAAATTGTAAAAGGCAACGCAGATTTTATTTTGAGGCATTATTTAGTTTTAAGGCTAAGCAATTTAAGAAACCCTTAGCTTCTAAATCCTTATCTTTGCAGCTTACTTTTATTTATGATTGAAGAGAATAAAATAGAATATGAAAAAACCGTATTAATCGGTTTGATTACGCAGTTTCAGGACGAAGAAAAAGCTACAGAATATCTGGATGAACTGGAGTTTCTGGCGTATACCGCAGGGGGTGAAGTATTGAAACGCTACACTCAAAAAATGGACACGCCAAACCCGAAAACTTTTATAGGCACCGGGAAGATGGAGGAGGTACGCGCTTATGTTGACCAATACGAGGTAGGTACTGCTATTTTTGATGATGAATTGAGCCCGGCACAACAAAAAAACATTGAAAAAATACTGAAGTGTAAGGTTATAGACCGTACCAACTTAATCCTTGACATCTTTGCGCAACGTGCACAAACCAGTTATGCCCGCACTCAGGTAGAACTGGCGCAGTATGAATATTTATTGCCCAGACTTGCCGGTATGTGGACACACTTAGAGCGGCAACGTGGGGGGATCGGAATGCGGGGACCTGGTGAAACAGAGATTGAGACCGATAGACGTATTGTACGCGACCGTATCACTTTACTTAAAAAGAAACTTGAGAAAATAGATAAGCAACAGGCTGTACAACGCGGAAATCGTGGAGCATTAGTGCGTGTTGCCCTTGTGGGGTACACCAACGTGGGTAAATCTACCTTGATGAATACCATAAGTAAAAGTGAAGTTTTTGCCGAAAACAAACTCTTTGCAACTCTGGACACCACCGTTAGAAAAGTGGTTATACGCAATCTGCCTTTCCTTTTGAGTGATACAGTAGGATTTATTAGAAAATTGCCTACACAGCTGGTAGAATCGTTTAAAAGTACCTTAGACGAGGTACGCGAGGCCGATTTGCTCTTGCATGTGGTAGATATTTCGCATCCACAGTTTGAAGATCATATTGCTTCTGTAAATCAGATTATGGATGAAATAGGAGGTTCTGACAAGCCGATGCTGATGGTATTCAATAAAATTGATGCCTATACCCATAAAACCATTGATGATGATGATTTAGTAACCCAACGTACTGAAGAGCATTTTACTCTCGAAGAATGGGAGCGCACCTGGATGTCTCGTATGGATGGTGATGCAATCTTTATTTCGGCATTAAACAAAGACAATATGGAAGCTTTCCGCAAAAAGGTTTATGAACGTGTGCGTGAGATTCACATTACCCGTTTCCCGTATAACAACTTTTTATATCCGGAATATGACTTGTATACCGGTGAGGAAGAAGAATAACTCAAACGTATTGAATAGAAAAAGTCCGATACAGTGCAGTATCGGACTTTTTTTTATGATTGCAATAATTGGAAATCTCTTACTTAGAATGAATACGTCAGTCCTAATAAATAATACGATTGTAATTGGCTGTCTAGATTATCAAAGTTAGGTTCTGTACCCACGCTACCGTTATCTACAAACTCAGCTAATTGGTAGTCTAAATTTTCTTGCTTGTTTCCTCTTAAACCAAACTCAAAACCAACCCCAATATTATTGAAGAGTTTATAGTTGAATGAATTGATCCAGGTAAAGTTTGAGTAGTCACTACTCTTATAACTTTGGAAAGCTGAGAGGTTAGATTTAAAAGCTATTTTACCGATCTGACGGGTGTAATCTGCAACGATCTTAGCTCCTAAAGAAGATTCAAAAACTGAATCTTCGCTGCTAAAAACAAAGTTATAGTTTAAAGGATGCACCACAACTGTAAGGTTATTTATAGGAGTCCACGTCATACCCACACCCACATCAAGATATCCCGGATCATTAAAGTTATCAAGAATCGTAGTACGGTATTCCCCTAAGGTAGAAACGGCAAGCTTTTCAGATAACTTGTAACCGTATAAAGAGGTTATATTAAAAACATCTGTCGCGTTGCGGAAACTGTCGTCGTCTGTAGGATCGTCACGATCGTCAAACTTCACCCAACCCAGATTCAGATTTAATGCATTTCTCCAGAAATAGTTATCTGCTTTCTTATTTGCGAATGCATTTACAGTGGCACCAACAGTTGCAGAAGAAACGTTAGGATTCCCTTGAGAATACCAACTATTAAACCAGCTAAAGTTTGCGCCTACGGTACCAAACGCACCAAATTTCCAACCTGGAAGATTATCTATTTGAGATTGCAATGATTTTACTTCTTTTTGAAGTTTTGCAATTTCAGCTTTTTTAGGAGCCATCTCTTCTTTTAATTCTTCTTCAGTTTTATCCTGAGCATATACAGCAGTTAGTGTACATGTCATCAAGAAAACAAATAGTAATTTTTTCATAGTTCTGTTTGTTGCTTTCGGCAAAGATAATTAACCGTCATTTTTTAAACAGGCGTAAATACTAAGAAAAATAAGATTTATTAATTATTTGTTCGTTTTAAAAAGCGGAACAGAAGAGCAAGCCTCTCCAAACATCAGGCTTTTAACTACGGGTTGTAGTTTTTGAGTCAATAAAATATAGGCGTTTTGAGGTACCGGTTTATTAGAACAACCTTTAACAATCACATACTCATTTTCATAACCTGACACCTCCAATTGTTGAATAACTTCAGTATATAAAACGGTCTCTAAATCAGTAAGTGAGCCTACAATTATTTTTTTTGCAACAGATTGTAAATAAGTAGTTACAAGCATATAAGCCCAGGCAGGCACAATAGCATCTGTGCTGCATTGAAGCGCAACATAAGAATCCTCATAAACAGACCAGTCAAAGTTTTTTAAGCTTTCGCGAAAGTCTTTTTCGCGCAAAATAAAACCTTCGGTAAGCCATTGAGCAATATCAATAGTTTCCCGTTTTCCGGCAGGATATAAATCCTCCAGATTAAAAGTTTTAAGCTTGCTGTTTGCTACTCTGTTTATGATTTCTTCCATAAAAATAGATTAAAGGTTTAAAGCAGACCTAATTCTAATTTTGCTTCTTCACTCATAAGATCCTGCGTCCAGGGTGGATCAAAAGTAATCTCAACTTCACAGTCTTTTACCATATCTATGGTCTTAACCTTCTCCTCTACTTCTACAGGCAGCGTTTCTGCTACCGGGCAGTTAGGAGTGGTAAGTGTCATTAAGATTTTAGTCTCATAATCTTCATTTACAAACACATCATAAATAAGCCCAAGCTCATATATGTCTACCGGAATTTCCGGATCGTAAATGGTTTTTAGTACGCGAACAACTTTTTCGCCTAACTCTTGTGTATCTATCTCTTTTGTATCGCTCATCGTTCTAATCTTTAGTGTTTTTGTCGATTGCTCGCTGTGTCCTTACAAACATATATATAATTCCGCCTGCTAAGATCATAAAGCTTAAGAATATAAAACTTCTTGACTCATCACCTTTTGGAATTACAAATACTGAAATAGCCGCCAGAATTGTAAAAACAGCACCGACTTCTAACATGCGTAAGGAAGAATATTTTTGTGCAAAGTCCTAATTATCTTGATTTCTCATAGCCTTTACTGTACGGTAACCATAAAGAGGGTTGATTTTTTTAGGAGGAAACTTATACATAAAAACTGCTACAATTAGAAATACAATACCACTCAACCCTATAGTTAAAATGAAGCTATTTTCTAAATTCATCATTAGTTTCCGGCTTTAGCCTGATAGGCTATTGCATATAGTTTAATCTGTTTAATCATACTCACCAAACCATTTGCCCGGGTTGGCGAAAGATGTTCTTTAAGACCTATTTCGTCTATAAAAGAAGTATCTGCATCCAGAATTTCCTGAGGCGGTTGCCCAGAAAAAGAACGGATCAAAATTGCTATGATCCCCTTAGTAATAATCGCATCACTGTCTGCGGTGAACTCGATTTTATCGTCTTTAAGGTCAGCATGAACCCACACCTTACTTTGACATCCTTTAATGATGTACTCGTCTGTCTTGTACTTCTCATCAATAAGTGGTAACGATTTACCTAACTCAATCATGTATTCATAACGCTGCATCCAGTCGTCAAACATCTCAAACTCTTCAACTATCTCCTGTTGTATTTCTTGAATACTACTCATAATCATTAATCGTCTTTTGCTGTCAAAATCAGCGTGTTTTCAGCATTATAGAGCCTCAGTTTTCCTTTTTTAATTGAAAAGGTATTAGCCTTCGACAATGCTTGAAAAAAATTATATTCTAAGGATGTTCCTTCAGGACACATCATTTTTGTTGAGATTGCAGGTGAAAACTTAATGCTCTCCCCACTAACAACATATGTAGAACTGTAGCTGTTACAAACTCCTCTACCATTGATTTGACCGGTCTCTTCATTAAAAATAATGGTCATCTCTTTATCTGCGATAGAATCTGTTTTTACAGATTGTACAATGTATTTACCCTTTGGCCCTTGCATCTTTTTGTTAGTGGATTTACACGAACTAAAACCTACTAAACCGAATATAACCAGTGCTATTACTATTCTCATATTGCTATTATTTTGAATATGAAATTACTAGTATTCCTTGAAATACCCGCAAATCGAAAGGTTAAAATTAACTCAACATATTTTTAGCACGCTCAACAGCAGCTACTAATATGTCAATCTCTTCTTTAGTATTGTAAAACGCAAAGGAAGCACGCACTGTACCGGGAATCTTATAAAAATCCATAATAGGTTGTGCGCAATGGTGACCGGTACGCACGGCAACACCCAGCTTATCGAGGATCGTACCTATATCGTACGGATGAATTCCTTCTATATTAAATGAAATTACAGCTGTTTTTTCTTTAGACTCTCCGTAGATTCTAAGTCCGTCTATTGCTTTTAATTTCTCTGTACCGTATTCTAAAAGTTCATGCTCATATGCCGCAATGGTTTCAAAGCCTATCGCATTCATATAATCTAGAGCAGCGCCAAAAGCAATACCGCCACAAATATTTGGGGTACCTGCTTCAAATTTATGCGGCAAGCCCGCATAGGTTGTTTTTTCAAAAGTGACCTGATCTATCATCTCACCCCCACCTTGATACGGAGGCAATTGTTCTAGCCATTTCTCTTTTCCATACAGCATTCCTACTCCGGTAGGACCACACATTTTATGAGCAGAAACCACATAAAAATCAACATCAAGAGCCTGAACGTCTGCTTTGATATGCGGAGCAGCTTGAGCACCATCTACTAAAACCGCACCACCCACTGCATGTGTTTTTTCAATAATAAATTCAATGGGATTTACAGTTCCCAGTGCATTACTCACGTGATTTACAAAAACTAATTTTGTTTTATCCGAAAGCAATTGTTCAAAAGCATCCATATCAAGTGTCCCGTTATCTGTCATAGGGATAACCTTAAGCACTGCACCGGTCTTTTCACAAAGCATTTGCCAAGGCACAATATTAGAATGATGCTCTAATGCTGAAACAATAACCTCATCTCCTTCCTTTAAAATTTCGGCATAGCCCGAAGCGACAATATTAATCCCGTGCGTTGTCCCTGAGGTAAAAAGGGTTTGATAGGCATTAGGGATATTGAAATGCTTTTGCAATTTAATACGAGCCTGCTCGTAAGCATCTGTAGCTTCTTGAGAAAGCGCGTGAACACCACGGTGAATATTTGCATTATAGTTAGAATAATAATCTACAATAACATCTATTACCTGTTGTGGCGTTTGCGAAGTCGCAGCATTGTCAAAATACACCAAGGGTTTCTCATTGACCTTTCGGTTTAGAATAGGGAAATCCTTCCTTATACTCTTGACATCAAAGGTTAAAGGTGTGCTGACGCTAGCCATAACTGAATTTTTGAAAATTTATAGAATAAGAAAACGTATGCTACAGGTCAAAACCAATATTAACGCCTAACTTATCTGCGATAAGATTAGTAATACGTGCTTTTAGCTGTGGAATTTTTACACTCTCCAGAACGTTATTAGCAAACGCGTACATCAATAAAGCACGACCTTCTTTGACACCTATACCACGAGTTCGCATATAAAACAAAGCATCTTCATCAAGCTGACCAATAGTACAACCATGAGAACAACGCACATCGTCAGCAAAGATCTCTAATTGAGGTTTTGAATTTATAGAGGCTTTATCACTGATCAGGATATTGTTGTTAGACTGATACGCATTGATCTTTTGTGCAATCGCATCTACCACAACTTTACCGTTGAAAACACCGGTAGATTTATCATCAAAAATACCTTTATAATCCTGATGACTCTCGCAGTTAGGCTGCTTGTGATGAACCAAGGTATTGTGATCTACGTGCTGCTTGTCTTCTATTATGGTAATACCTTTTAGAATAGAGTTGTTATGTTCCCCATTCTGATAGAAGCTGAGATTGTTACGCGTTAATTTTCCTCCAAAAGAAAAAGTATGCACCGAAACTTCACTAGATTCTTGCTGATCTATATGCGTGTTATCTATTAAAGAAGCATTTTCTTTATCGTTCTGAATTTTATAGTAATCTACTCTTGCGTGTTTTCCGGCATAGATCTCTGTAACCGAATTTGTAAACACAGCATTAGAGTTAAGGCTCTGATGACGCTCAATAACCTGTACTTCTGCATTTTCTTCAGCAACGATCAGGTTACGCGGTTGAAGCATTAAATTAGCCTCATTACCGGTAGAAAAATGAACAATCTGAATAGGTTTATTTACCGCTCTGCTTTTAGGAACATAGATGTATGCACCTTCTTTTGCAAAAGCTGTATTTAAAGCTGTAAGGCTTTCTTTTTTAGCAATTTTGTTGAAATACACATCAATTACCTGCTTGAACTTTGGCTTAGTAAGTGCCGAACTCAATAAACAAACATCTACACCATCGTGTGTCGTTTCAGAAAGATACGAACTGTAAACGCCGTCTATAAACACAATTTTATAGGTGTCTATATCATTTAAGAAATACTTCTTAACGTCTTTAAATTCAATAGCATCATCTGCATGAGAAACCAAACTGTAATCTGGTTTTGTCAGGCTATTCAAAGAAGTGTATTTCCAGTTCTCATCCTTTCGGGTAGGAAAACCGTGTTCTTCAAATACTTTAATAGCTTCATCTTTAATATCGTGAATACTATTATCAAGATCTGTGTTCTCCTGAAAAGTCAGGTATGATGATAATAATTTATCTTTTAAACTCATTTCGTTACAGTTATAAGTTAAAAATTGAAAGTGCCATAATTAGCAAACCTCCACTTTTTACTTTTTACAAAAATCAGACATTCTAAAACGCTGACTTCTAATTCTTTTACGCTGTTAATTCAGCTTTTACCCAGTCGTAACCTTTTTCTTCTAGCTCAAGTGCTAATTCTTTACCACCAGATTTTACGATTTTACCGTCTACAAGAACGTGTACAAAATCTGGAACGATATATTCTAGCAAGCGCTGGTAGTGTGTAATAACAATAACCGCATTGTCTTTACTGCGCAATTTGTTCACCCCATTAGAGACAATACGTAAAGCATCAATATCTAAACCAGAATCAGTCTCATCAAGTATAGCAAGCTTAGGCTCTAACATCGCCATTTGAAAAATCTCATTACGCTTTTTCTCACCACCTGAGAACCCTTCATTTAAGGAACGAGATAAGAATTTACGATCGATTTCTAAAAGCTCAGATTTCTCACGAATCATCTTCAGCATATCACTAGCAGGCATATCTTCTAAACCTTTAGCCTTACGCGTCTCGTTGATTGCTGTTTTGATGAAATTAGTCACCGAAACTCCAGGTATCTCAACAGGATATTGAAACGAAAGAAAAACACCTTTGTGCGCACGCTCTTCAGCATCTAATTCTAAAATAGATTCGTTCTCAAACAAGATGTCCCCGCCAGTCACTTCATACTCTTCTTTTCCCGCAACAACAGAAGACAAGGTACTTTTACCAGAACCGTTAGGCCCCATAATCGCGTGAACTTCTCCTGCGTTTACTTTAAGATCAATCCCTTTTAAGATGTCTTTGTCTTCTATACCTGCATTCAGATTTTTTATCTCTAACATATTCTAAATTCTTTAGGCTGATTTATAATGCCTTTTTCTGATATTCTTAATTAATTATCCTACTGAACCTTCTAATGAAATTTCTAATAATTTCTGAGCTTCAACAGCAAACTCCATCGGTAGTTTGTTTAGCACTTCTTTACTGAAACCATTCACAATCAATGCGATTGCTTTTTCAGTATCTATACCACGCTGGTTACAATAGAAGATTTGATCTTCACCAATCTTACTCGTAGTAGCCTCGTGTTCTACCCGTGCTGTTTTGTTTTTAGCTTCGATATATGGGAAAGTATGCGCTCCACATTTATTACCCATTAATAACGAGTCACACTGTGAAAAATTCCGTGCGTTTTCAGCTCTGCTGTTTATCTGCACCAGACCCCGGTAGCTGTTTTGAGATTGACCGGCAGAGATCCCTTTAGAGATAATCGTACTCTTAGTGTTCTTACCTATATGAATCATCTTTGTACCCGTATCTGCCTGCTGAAAGTTGTTAGTAACAGCAATCGAGTAAAACTCACCGATTGAATTATCACCTTTCAATATACAACTAGGATATTTCCAGGTTACAGCACTACCGGTTTCAACTTGTGTCCAGGAGATTTTTGCGTTTTTCTCGCACAATCCGCGTTTTGTCACAAAGTTGTACACCCCACCTTTACCTTGATCATTACCAGGATACCAGTTCTGTACCGTTGAATATTTAATCTCTGCATCATCTAAAGCAATCAACTCAACAACTGCTGCGTGTAACTGATTTTCATCACGTGAAGGAGCTGTACACCCCTCTAAATAACTCACGTAACTACCTGCATCAGCAACCACAAGAGTTCTTTCAAACTGACCCGTCCCGGCCTGATTGATTCTGAAATAAGTAGAAAGCTCCATCGGGCAGCGTACGCCTTTAGGAATGTAACAGAAAGAGCCATCACTAAAAACTGCACTATTTAAAGCAGCGTAAAAGTTATCTTTCTGAGGAACCACTGAACCAATATATTTTTTTACCAATTCAGGATGTTCTTTTATCGCTTCAGAAATAGAGCAAAAAATGATTCCCTTTTCAGCAAGCGTCTTCTTAAAAGTTGTTGTTACCGAAACAGAATCCATAACCACATCAACCGCGACACCTGCAAGCTTTTTTTGCTCATCAAGAGAAATACCCAAACGTTTGAATGTATCTAGTAATTCAGGGTCTACTTCATCAAGACTATCATATTTTGGTTTCTTTGAAGGAGCAGAATAATACGAAATATTCTGAAAGTCTGGTTTTGCATAATGCACATTAGCCCACTCTGGTTCTTCCATCGTTTGCCAATATCTAAAAGCTTCAATACGCCAGTCAGTCATCCATTCCGGTTCTCCTTTCTTTAAAGATATTGCTCGCACAACATCTTCGTTCAACCCATTAGGAAACGTTTCAGATTCAATATCTGTGTAGAATCCGTATTTATATTCTTTGGTCGCTAACTCTTTTTCTAAATCGTCTTCTGTATACGCCATATACTTTATCTAAGCTGTTTGTTACAAACAGTAATTATCATTATTATAGTGAAAAACTTTCTCCACAACCGCAGGTGCGTTGTGCATTGGGGTTGTTAAAGACAAAACCTTTACCATTTAATCCCCCACTGTACTCCAGAACAGTACCTATCAGATAGAGAAAACTACGCTTATCAACAATCAGTTTGATATCATTATCTTCAAACAATTTATCTTCTTCCTGAAGACTTTTATCAAACTTTAGCTCATAAGACAAACCACTGCAACCGCCGCTCTTAACCCCCACTCTAACGTAGTCTACAGCAGCATCATAACCCTCCTCGCTCATAAGGCCGGCTATTTTCTTTTTTGCGTCTTCGCTTACTTTAATCATATCACTTCTTAATTGGTGCAAATATACCATTTAAGTAGGGTTTTACCATACAACCTTACATTAAACTATCTTATAAAATAATAAAGGAATTATATCATAAACTCTATTTGCTATTCCTTTTAACTATAATTGGTTCAATCCAGAATTCAAAGTTCAGGCGACTGCTGATCTGAGCTCTTTTTTACAAAGATTTTTGTTTTAAAACAGTCTTGAATATCGGGTTTCGTTTATTCCATTTAACTTTGCAGCCAAAAGCAAGGCTATTATGTTTGACAATAAAGATCAATCCCGAACTTCATTAAGCGACTTGGGTGAATTTGGACTTATAAATCATCTGACTCAGAATTTTACCATACGCCAAAACAGTACCGTAAAAGGTATTGGCGACGATGCTGCAATTGTAAATACCGAAGGTAAACAAATGGTAGTAACAACAGATCTCTTAGTTGAAGGTGTACATTTTGACCTCAGCTTTATGCCTTTAAAACATCTGGGTTACAAAGCGGTAATGGTAAATCTTTCTGATGTGTATGCGATGAATGCTGAAGCGACACAAATTACCGTTTCTATTGCTGTCTCTAACCGGTTCCCTCTTGAAGCGCTTGAGGAATTATATGCAGGGATTGAATTGGCTTGCTCTATCTATAATGTTGACTTAATAGGTGGCGACACCACTTCAAGCACAAAAGGTTTGTTAATTAGCGTTACTGCTTTAGGCACTGCAGAACCGGAAGCTCTTGTAAAACGTGACGGTGCTAAAGATGGAGATCTTTTGGTAGTATCCGGAGACCTTGGTGCATCTTATATGGGACTGCAAGTCTTAGAACGTGAGAAACAGGTTTACAAAGTAAATCCCAATGCGCAGCCGGACTTAGAACCTTATTCCTATATCATAGAACGTCAACTAAAGCCTGAAGCCCGAAAAGACATTGTAGAATTGCTTAAAAAGATGGAGGTCAAACCTACCTCAATGATTGACATCAGCGATGGTTTATCATCAGAAATCATACACTTGTGTAAAAGCTCTAAAACAGGTGTTCGTCTATACGAAGAGAAGATCCCATTAGACCCTCAACTTATTAATGTCTGTGAGGAATTTGAAATTGACAGCACAACAGTCGCTTTGAGTGGCGGTGAAGATTATGAATTACTATTCACCATCAATCAGGATGATTATGAGAAAGTAAAAGGAAATCCACATTTGACTGTGATTGGTCATATCACCCCAGAAAGTGATGGCATGAACTTGATTACAAGAGCAAATACCTCCATACCTATTGTAGCCAGAGGATGGAATGCTTTAAAAGATGAGGAATAAAAAGCTAATTAAGCAGATTGCCGTCTAGTATTCTTAAAAATATAGAATTTCTCCATCACTTCATTGATGCGTCTCAATTTTGGAGTTAAGGTTTCCAGTTCGCCATAGTCGTTTTCTGTAAACTGCTTTTTACAATGTGAACACTCGTATTCTTTTTTATTCGTCTGATAAGAACGGAGAATAGTGTACTTGTGTCCAAATAATTTACACTGTAATCTTTTAAAAGGGTTTCTAGTTTGGGATTCGATACTCATGAGGTAGGGAGTTTTATGAAGTTAGCATCCCAAATTTAACAAAACAAAACGTTAAAAATACATTTTTAAACGTTTAAATACCTAGTCGAGCTCAAAATCACATATGTTCTCAATTTAGGTTATATATATTGAGAATCTTTCAAGTATAAAAGCTTATAATCAGAAATTTACAATCAATACAGCATTAAGCCTACCTTAAAAATCCAACAAAAGAGCTAAAACAGCGTCAAAATTCTCGATATTAAGCATATGTCCACCAGGCAATACGCTTATTTCCACATCAAAACCATTAAATTTTTCCCGCATTTGTTCAGCAGATATTAAGGTATCCTGAGCTCCTAAAATCATCCACTTTTTAAAGCGGGCTTGTTTCCAAAGCATTTTATTATCAGAGCGTAAAGCCATTCCGTTTTGACAAGCGACATACCCGGCTACAGGTGTTTTCAATGCCTCTTTTTTAGTGTACGAAATTTCCTCTTTCAATTTTCCTCTCAACTCAACTGAAAAAAGATTTGCCACAGACATAGAGATCATCGCCTTATAATTCTTTTGAGCAACAGCTATTCCATGTTGTCTCAATTCCTTACGAGCTTCAGTATCAGCTTCGGGAGTAGAATTTAAAAGGCATATACCCGCTGTTTTCTCAGGAAACAAAGCTGCATACGCAAGTGCTACGTAGCCCCCCATAGAATGTCCTACAAATTTCACTTGATTGACATGAAGATTATCAAAGAGCTCATCAAGCGCTACAGCCATCTTACTCATTGTGTTAGCACCGGGTAAGACATTAGTATTACCGTGACCCGGAAGATCAACAAGTATAATGTGATTTTTTATTGACAATTGTTCAATAAAAGGCAACCACATTTTTCGATTCTCTAAAAATCCATGCAGCAGACAAAGGGTCTCTCCACTCCCAAATTCCTCATAAAATAGACTGCTTTGCACTTTAGTTGGCTTCATTTTATTTTATCTTTCGGGTGGAAAGTTACATCGTGTATGGGTTTTAAAAAAGAAACACTAATTACTGGTTTCGCTATATTTTCACTTTTTTTTGGAGCAGGTAATTTAATCCTGCCTCCATTACTGGGTTACAATTCTGGGGATCAGTGGTCTTTGGTCACATTAGGTTTTGTTATTTCCGCAGTATTTATTCCAATTTTAGGAATTTTTGCCCACGCACGTTTACAGGGCACGATGCTAGACTTCGCATCTAAAGTGCATCCTAAATTCAGCCTTGTATTTTGCATATTGATCTATCTGGTCGCTATAACATTACCGGGACCTCGTACCGCTTCCTTAACGTATGAAATGGCGCTTCAACCATATTTTACGTTAAGCTCCCTTACATTGAGCTCAATTTATTTTGGTCTGGTTTTATTATTTACACTCAACCGCTCAAAAATCTTAGATCTCCTAGGAAAATATTTGACACCGCTTTTACTCATTATTCTTATAACTATAATTGGTATTGCTTGTTTTGCAGAATTACCACAGGCTACTACCAGTTCGATAACAAATCCGGTAAGGTCTGGAATCTTAGAAGGCTATCAAACTTTTGATGCAATAGGCGCAATAGTCATAGGCGCTGTGATCGTTATTTCGTTAAAACTTAGAAATCAAGAAGATTTTAATACCAAAAAAAAGATTTTAAAACGAGCTGCTATTTTAGCAGGAATGGGTCTATTTAGCATTTATACCGGCCTCATTTATATAGGCTCCTTGTACCGAAATAGCATAGAAAATCCATCTCGCACTGACCTGCTTTCTTTTTTGAGCTATGAGACTTTGGGAAGTGGCGGCCGCTTAATTTTAGCTTTTGTAGTAAGTATCGCCTGCTTTACTACGGCGGTAGGAATCGTTACCGGAACAGCAGATTTTGTAAAAGGCTTGTTTAAAAATTCTCAAAAAGCTTATGTCATTACGGTTATTTTAGGCTGCTTAATTGGTGTCATTATAGGGCAAACCGGTGTCGCGTATATTATAGAGATTGCAGTGCCGGCTCTAAATTTTATCTACCCACTAGTTATTGTTTTAATAGTGCTGAATGCCTTACCAGAAAAATACACTTCTCAAAAGGTATTTAGAATCGTTGTCTTAACTACTATATTTTTTAGCATTCCAGATTTTTTAAAAAGCCTGAATATTTTGAGCCTTGAAAATACAAAACAACTGATCCCTCTGGCAGAATATGGCATCACCTGGTTTGTTCCCACAATTCTTTCGTATGGTATTGCGCGTATAGCTGAATATTTTACAAGTAAAGCACAACCTTTAAATCCAGAAGACTAATGGCAAAAAAAGGAACTCCCAAAAACGGAAAAAATAAGGCGAAGCACACCAAGCTTCTCAAGCAAAAAAAAGAAAAATTACGTAAAGAAAAAGAAGCAAGAGCTGCAAAACTCAAGGCGATTATCAATGCGTCTAAATCTGATAAAGAGTAAGCAAAAGCTTATTCTTGATAACGAACTCACAATATATTATGAAAGCAACACCAACTTTAATTTGTATACCAGACATTAGTGGGTTTACTCAATTTATGCGCGAAGCAAACTTTGAATTGACTTCTCAGGTCATTCCTGCTTTATTAAATGAAATAATTTATGCCAACACCCTAGACCTTAAAGTCTCAGAAATAGAAGGTGATGCTGTTTTATTTTTTAGAAAAGGAGAATTGCCTGACCTCGCTTCACTTATAGAGCAATGCAAAATCTTTTATACAGATTTTTACAAACGTATTTTAGAACTGCACAAAAAACATCAATCTGAAGAAGACGCTATTACAATACCAGAAATTCTGGGTCTTAAAATCATTTTGCATTATGGTGAAGAGATCGCAATGGTGCCTATAGGCAATCGAATTAAACTCATGGGTGAAGACGTTATAACCGCTCACCGGCTTTTAAAAAACAACATTAAAATCGATGAGTATATTCTAATTTCAGAACAACTCTTTGAGCATTTTCCTGAAGAAGCGTTTAAAAAATACTGCGACTGGTCGCCCTTAAAAAAACAGTCTGTAGAAGTTGAACATCTGGGAACACTTAATTATCGCTATATTGATTTAAATCCGTTAAAAAACATCAAGTAGTATATTCTACAGAATGAATTTTTAGATGTTTTAAATTTCCACCAAGATTTATTTCTGCAGTTTCTCCCGTTTCTTTTCCTATTAAGACTTTAGCTATGGGAGCTGTAAATGCTATTTTTTGCTTTTTGACATCTGCTTCATCCACTCCTACAATGGTTATTGTTTTAAGATTAGAATCCCCATCAACTGTATAAGTAACCTTTGCGCCAAAACGCACTTCTTCTGTTTGCACGTTACTTAAAATACGCGCAGAATGTATTCGATCTACTAAAAGATTTAATTTTCCGTTTAAAACGGCTAAGGCTCTTCTGTGTTCCCGCTCATTAGGTTCATCAAGACTAGCGATCCTTAGTTCTAAACTTTCCTTTTCACCTTTAAGCTCTTTAAATCCATCAGGGGTAACATAATTTACCACTCCTGCAGGCAATGCAGCACGTGGGGGTATGATAGGAGTTTCTTCCTGATCATCTTCTTTTACAAATCCTCTACTCATAGCTTGTTATATAGAAAAATAATGTAATACATTACTTCTAAGAAGTCCCTAAAAAATATTTAAAATATCAAAAAGACCCTTATCAAAATAGAATAAGGTATTGTTTTCAAACAAAGCTTAAATTTTAACTAAGAAATTTTAAACAGAACCCTATTTTTGCACCGTAAATTATCTAGTGATAAATCAACAGGATAATAGTTCAAAACAAGTTTAAATTTCGGTGTTAAACCCGAAGCATTTAATTCTCGAGTGAAAAACCTAGTAATTATTTTCGCATTTCTTATGGTCCTGCGCCCTGCGTTTCCATTTTTAGAATATGCTTTTGATTACGAATACATAAGTACTGTTCTTTGTGAAAACAAAGATGTCCCTAAGCTCAATTGTAATGGGAAATGTTACCTTATGAAAGCTCTTGCTGAAGCTTCAGAAAAAGAGTCTACTCAAAAAAAGAAAAGCAACACAGCAAACGTAGAGCTCCTTCCTTTTATACTTACTACAAGTGATTTTACGGTTCCTGTAAAATTTGTAGAAACTACATTTGTTCCGTTCTCATTTGCTTCAAAATTTATAAACAGAGAAACCTCACAAAGTCTCTTACGCCCACCCATCGCTTAGTTTAGACATATCTATTTTATAAACTAAACTTTTAAGCAATGAACATTTTTAAAAAATGTCTCGTGGTGTTTGCATGTATCACACTATCTGCAAGTATGATTTCTTGCGATGACAATGCAGCACTACGTGACCAATACAATTCTTTATTTACTGAAGTAATAGCTATTCACGATGAGCTTATGCCAGAAATGGGGAAACTCACCGAACTACAAGAACAACTTCAAGCTCAAGATTCGATAACTTCTGCTCAGCAAGAGGCCTTAGATAAACTTAAGGAATCAGACAACAGAATGATGTCATGGATGCACGATTTTACAGATACCTATGTAAAAGACCGCACGCCGGTTGCTAAAATGACTGCTGCAGAACTTGAAGAAAACATTGAAGGTCTAACAACCGAACTTGAAGAAGTTAAAGACCTCCGCGATTTTACAAATGAAAGTATAGCATCAGCTCAAAAAAGCCTTAAATAAATCAATCTGTTGAAGTTTTTCTGGCCTCTTTTTGCTGCGTTTATCTTGCTGCAGCCTGCTGTACCCATACTCAACTATGTATTCAATTACGATTATATAGTAGACGAATTGTGCGTAAACCGGGACCGCCCAGAGCTCAATTGCAAGGGTCGCTGCTATCTTATGCAGGCACTTGCCGATGAAGCTTCAAAGAAAAAAGATGCCCAAGAGCGGGGCGCTAAAAACAATCTTCAGCTAACAATTACCTACTTCCTGGAGCATACTACTGCCTGGGATTTTAAATTTCTAAAACCCAGACCCAAAAATAAAGTAGAGGACTGCTACAATCGTACAGTGACTTCAGGTCATACGAATCAGATTTTAAGACCACCCATTTTCAGCTAATTATACAGAAAAGCCACAGCATTTGATTTTCAAAATTGAATGTCAAAAACTGCTGTGCAAATAGTTCAGGCAAACGCCTGACACATCCCGTATGGGAAAAAAATTAAATTCTAATAATTACTGAAATGACAACATTAAAAAGATTTCAATACTTGATTTTAGCCACCGGGCTAACGCTTACTTCATGTTCATCAGACGATGATGCTACTCAAAACCTAACAGGAGAAAACAACCTTACGATAGAATTTGACAACAGTGTAAATGGCGATGATTTACTTTTAGATAGTTCAACCTACACAAACAGCAATAGCGAAGTACTCACCATAAACCGTTTCAATTATATTGTGAGTAATTTTGTTTTAATCGATACTGAAGGAAACGAGTTTACTTATCCTAAGGACGACAGTTACTTTATAATTAGTGAAGAAGCAGATTTAAGCGAAGTAACGTTAACTAATATTCCTGCCGGAGATTATGTTGCGGTACGTTTTGGTTTAGGTGTTGACCAAGAAAAATACCTGCAAGGTGCAGAAGGTCAGGGAGATTTACTTCAGTTGGCTGAAGAAACAGACATGATGTGGTCTTGGCTTGCCGGCTATAAATTTTTAAACTTTGAAGGCTCCTTTACCTCTCCTACTGTAACAGAAGCAACAGACTTTAAAATCCACATGGGAAGCCATGGCAGCAGTTTAGACAACTACAAAGAGCTTACTTTAGAATTGCCTACCAATGCTTTAGTTAGTTCAAACTTGAGCCCTATCGTACATCTAGCAGTTGATGCCAATCAAATACTTGACGGTAACACTAAAATTTTACTATCTGAGAAGGCAGTTGTTATGGTTGACGAAGTTAAAAGCCCGCAAATTGCCACCAATGCTGCAGCTATGTTTCGTGTAGATCACGTGCACAATGGTGAGAATCTTGAGCATTAATTAATACTAAGGTGCAGCATTATAAATGCTGCACCTAACTTTTTATATATGAAATACAGTATTAAAATTGCTTTAAGCATGGTAGTGCTCAGTCTGATTTTTGCGTGTAGCAAAAGTGACGACACAGATTACTTTGCTTTAGATGAAAACCTAGAGGTTAGTATACCGGCTAATTTTCCGGAGATGCAATACGATATCAGTAGAAATCCGCCTACAAAAAACGGATTTGAACTGGGCAAAAAACTGTTTTACGATGGTAAATTATCATCCAACGGATTTATTTCTTGTGGCTTTTGTCACGAACAACGCTTTGCCTTTACGCATCACGGACATCAATTTAGCCACGGTATTGACGACTTAGAAGGAATCCGAAATGCTCCGGCTGTTCAAAACATGGCTTTTCAAAGTCAATTCTCTTGGGATGGCGGCACCTCTCATCTTGATTTATTTCCCATTATCCCTATTACTAATGAGGTTGAAATGGGAGAAACCATAAGTAATGTGCTTAAGAAACTACAAGCAGATAGCGAATATCAGCGGTTGTTTGCTTCGGCTTTTGAAGACGGTTCGGTTAATAACGAAAACTTCTTTAAAGCACTTTCTCAATTCATGGTTATGATGATCTCGTCTAACTCTAAATACGATAAATACGTACGGAATGAGCCTGGCGGTGAATTTTTAGAATTAGAAGAAGAAGGACTGCGTGTTTTTGAAGCCAAGTGTGCTTCTTGTCACAAAACCGATTTATTTACAGATAGTGCTTTTAGAAATAACGGTCTTCCTCCCTATCCCGGAATTAACGATCTGGGCCGGACAGAAGTTAGCGGCAGCACCACAGACCACTATAAGTTTAAAGTACCCAGTTTGCGCAATGTCGCTGTCACAGCCCCTTATATGCACGACGGGCGTTTTGGAAGCTTGGCCTCTGTACTCAATTTTTACAATTCGGGAGTACAGGATTCTGAAACCTTAGATCCCATATTAAAACAAAATGGCAGATTAGGAATAGCACTCAGTACTAAGGAGCAAGAAGCCCTGATCGCCTTTTTACAAACCCTTACAGATTCTGAATTCCTCAACGATGAGCGTTTTGCAGAATACTAAAATAGACTTCAGATGAAAAAATACATAACTATTTGCTTGATGCTAGCAGCAGCATTTTCTGCACAAGCCAATACCAATACAAATACTATAAATCCTGAAATCAATCCTTTTTATAAATATGATTATGAAGACTGTGATTTTTGCGGTTGCGGAAGCACTGGTGGTGGTATGGGTTATGGTACGGTAGGCAACGAAAATTTTATAGGCCTGCGTTACATTTACCAACGTTATCAATCCAGAGACGGGATTTTTAATAATTCACCCTGGGTAGAAGAGAATTTCAACACCCTACAGATTTGGGGTAAAATTCCAGTTACCGAAAAACTGAGTATAACGGCTATCGCTCCGTATCATTTTCACAACCGAAATTTTATTGACGGAAGTTCTCAAAACATCAATGGGCTTGGCGACATGAGTATTCTTGCTTTTTACACGCTGATCACTCCGGTTCCTGATGGTTTGTATGAAAATCAAATAACAAAATACAAACACAGTCTTGAAATAGGTGGTGGAGTAAAAGTACCCACCGGTGAGTACAAGCGTTCTAACAATGAAGGCAGTGTAAACCCAAGTTTTCAAGTGGGTACAGGAAGTTTTGACTACATTGTAGCTGCTAATTATTCAGTAGGGTATGAAAACTGGGGCTTGGGCTTGATGACCAACTATACCTTTAAAACCGAAAACAAAAAAGACTATCATTTTGGCGATCAATTCACTTATGGAATCAATCTTTCTAAAGTGTACAATACACTTAAAATAAACAAGATCATTCCGTTTGTAGGTTTGGCAGGTGAGGTTTATTCAGAAAATGAAAACTATGGTTTACCTGTTGCAGGTACAGAAGGCAATGTACTTTTTGGACGCTTAGGCGCTGAATTTTCTCTAAAAAAACTAAGTGCTGGTGTTAATTTAATGCTTCCGGTAAGTCAAGATTTAAATGATGGTAAAGTAGAAGCTAAATACCGCTTAGGACTTCATTTTAATTACGTTTTATAATCTAACTAGTAGTGTTTGGGAACGTATTATAGAATCATTTCCAAACACTAACTATTAAAAATTTTCTATCATTTTCTTAGCAAACGGGTAAGAAAACGCCTTTTTGAACGAGCGGGATACCTTCTGTGCTTAGTGAGGTTATTGAAAACCAAAGCTGTTACAAAAAGAATTAAGGTTCCTGTTAAAACCGGAGATAGTACATATCCATAGCCTAACTCACTAATTTTTGTATTTCCTATAATAGCTATTAATGCTGTAGCACCACCGGGTGGATGTAACGTTTTTGTAAACTGCATAGCAATTATAGAGGTGGCCACAGCCAAAGGCGCTGTAACCCAAATAACGTCTGGCATAAACTTACCTATCGTAACACCAATAGCTGCTGATATAAGATGCCCACCTATTAAATTTCTAGGTTGCGCCATAGGACTGTTTATTGCTCCGTAAATCAAAACACTAGAAGCACCAAAAGAACCGATTAAGAAAATATTTTCTAGTTCTGTTAAAAACTGAGACTGCACCCAAGCGATAAGTCCTATCCCTACAAATGCACCCACAAATGACCAGAAATACTCTTTATAGTCAACAAAAGTTTCTTTGTAAATAATGTATTTAGAAATTCTATAAGTCCTTCTTACATTTCTTTTAGGCATTGGCTATAAACTTTTTTATAATTGCGTCTCTGAACTTAAAACCTACAGCATAAAACTGTCTATAAAGGTATCTTGTTGCTCAACGGTTTTGATGTATAAATCAAAAATTTCCATCTTTAAAAATAATGTATAGTATCTCCTGCTGCACATTCCAAATTGAAGTTCCCAGAGCTGTCACTACAGAAGTTTCTTTTGATTTATCAGAACCCTTTGAATTTAAAATCAAAGTTATATACTGCTTTTTTGAATCTAAAGCCCGCAATATATTACTATAAAGTCGTACCACATCGTTTGGAAAATACTGGGCATCCCAAATTCTGGCACTATGCAGTTTAGCATCTAATACGCTTAAAGCATATCCATAAGAATCCTGAATAAGATGATGTGAAAAATTCATTACCTTTTTAAGATGCACATATTCTTTTTTCCCTAAACAACTACTTAGAGGCAAGCCTCGAAGCATTTAAATCTCGATTATAGCGTAAAAAATGATTGTATTTCATGGCTGCAATAAAAAAAGCCCGTACCCAATTGTGTGATCCCTACTTCACGTGAATCGGGGTTGGGGCTTTGATACGTTTAATTCAAAAAATACCAGAGAACACGCACTTGCTCAATTTGAATGCTGCTCAAATTAATTTGTATTAAATAACCTTAGGATAAAACCACAAAGCTTTCTAATCTTTATTATCGAGCAAGCGCGCACTAACTAACAGAAACTTTTCTCTGGATTGTTTTAGTTTTTGGCTAATTAACTAAACACTTATTCTAATACGATTTCTCCTGCATCAAGAGCTTTCTTAAGGTCCACGCGTACTGTTTTAACTGTGTTGAAGAATTTCTTTCCATCTTTTAATTTCACGTCGACCTGAGCCACGCAACCATTTTCTTCGGTTACTTCTGTAACTTCTATCTCTTTGTTGATGAGTGATCTGTAATTAGCTATTCCGCCACGCTTAATGATAAAATTGCTCTTCGGAAAATTGATATGTTCAAATGAACTCGTAGATGGTGAAGCAATTTTTAAAACATCCCCAGCCTTAAGTTTTGGAGTTGTGCACGTATCTTGGGCATGAATAGATAAAGTTCCTAATGCCATTGCGGCTACAAATAATATAGTCTTCATAAGATTGATATTTAGGTTATTAAAATTGTTCTACTACTTATAAAGCAAGGCATATGCCAGTAGATCAAAACTAAATATTCAAAATTTTAAAAAATTGAAAATCAGGGTGTTAGTTTGAATTCAAACTGTTTAAATAAAGTGGTGTTGGGTACAGAATACCCGGGTTGGATACAAATTACCCACCTATACGGGTTTTGCTTAGAATACCACAAGCAAATGAAGCCATTTTCAATACAAACAAGTCTTTTAATTAAGAAAGCTCACAAACAGTTAAATACACAAGGTGAAGCTTAGTCTTTTAGAAAAAAAACAGGATTAACTTATTAATCAAAAAAAACAAGCCAAATAAGACCATAATTAAAAGAATCATTTGCACGTAAAATTTTAGTTGGTTTCGTTTCATTTCATTTTAATTAGACCAAATGAGTATTTAGTTAATGTACACGTACTGGAGTTTATCTACGTTCTAGCAAAGAAAGTTTCTTATAGACCGTACTTTGCAACGCTCTAAACGCTTTCAAATGTTGAGTAAAAAGACTTCGATGAAGGTCATGTTCACGATTCCATTTCAGATTATAAGTTTCATGTCCATATTCTTTTTCTTTTAACAACCGTTGTTCTTGTCGAAAAATCGATGCCATAAACAACGTGTTTTTTCTCCGGAAGGCTAAGAGATTATAGTTTATGTCTATATTCTTTAAAAGTTGCTTTTCAATAACTGCTAATTGATTTATCTCGGTAGTCAAGTTTTCTAAATGCGTCATCCACAGGTTCAACTCTTCAATATCCTTGTTGAAGAGTTGAATTGTAAAAAAATAATCTTGAGTAGTGCTCATTGCTGAAATTCATTCATTTACTTCAAACTCTTTCTAGAGTTAACTTAAGTTATATAGCCTCTATACTGTTTAAGAGCTTACATTTTAACTTAGAACACTGTTCTATATGATAATTAAATAAGACTCTAAGTTGCTCATGCTGATGCTGATAATAGTACTCACAATCCATATCTTCGCATTCTCTAATTTCAGTAATCTGATTTAAATACTTACCAAGCAAATCAAGCAGTACGCTTGTTTCAGCCTTTTTATCGGTCAATTTGTGGATCAAAACTTCTGATTTAAAAGATTTTCTTTCTCCTAACCAAACAAAACTTTCTAACTCCTTAGCGGTTAATTTTAGAAGAGTCATCCAGGTTTGAAGTTCTACGTA
Source organism: Leeuwenhoekiella polynyae (assembly GCF_004104075.1). Classification (GTDB taxonomy): domain Bacteria; phylum Bacteroidota; class Bacteroidia; order Flavobacteriales; family Flavobacteriaceae; genus Leeuwenhoekiella; species Leeuwenhoekiella polynyae. Next base: position 54,015 of record NZ_QOVK01000009.1, read on the forward strand.
ATTATTTTTTTGATAAAGGTCTACTTCATTGTCGTGTGCATAAATTTTTGTATCCATTATATAAAAGCTTATCAATTAAAATTCGTTTTGAGCAGCACTGCCTAAGCCCAATCAAGACTCATTATTCTGTATTACAGGATATTACCATCAATCGAAACCTGCTGCTGAAAAACCCCTTTGATCAAAAGTGATTTAGACCCATTAGGAAAATCCCATATTACCTCATCACCTGTTGAGTAACCAATCAATGCAGCTCCCATAGGAGCCATCACCGAAATTCTTTTTTCAGCCAAATTGCTTTTTGCCGGGGATACGACGTAGAAATCCTGTTCCCAATCTTCCCATGCAACAATAACTTTACTGTTAAACCGAACCACATCTTCAGGGACTTCGGGATCATCACAAATTATCGCAGCCTGTAATTCTGCATTTAGATTATTAATTGATTTACGTACCAAGGGATCGTCTAAATGATACGAAACATTCATAATGCGTTTCAAAAGCACATATTCTTTCTTTTCTAAAATCAAGCTTCCATATTTCATAATTTCTAATTTGTTTATGGGAAAATCCCGCGTTGTACATAGGCTTTCTCAATGCGTTCGATAGCCAAAATATAGGCTGAAGTTCTCATGTCTATCCCCCGCTCTTCTGCTGTCCTACTTACATTTTGAAAACTTGTACGTAACTTATTTTCTAATTTTGCTATAACTTCATCAAGTTTCCATAGCTCTCCATTTCTATTTTGCAACCATTCAAAATAACTGGTAATAACCCCACCGCTATTGCATAATATATCGGGTATGATGGTGACTCCTTTATCCAGAAGAATACGCTCTCCTGCTGCATTTATTGGTCCGTTTGCTCCTTCTGCGATCAGGCTCGCTTTAATACGTTCTGCATTATCTTCGGTTATCTGATTACCCAAAGCAGCGGGTATAAGGATATCACAGTCTATGCTGAAAAAATCATCTTTATTTATTTCTAGGGTATTCGGAAAATTTTTAATACCTGTTCCGCTGGTATTCGCATAGTTAAAAAGTGCTTCTACACCAATGCCTTCTTCTGAATATATACTTGCAAAAGCATCTTGAACCCCAACCAGTACGGCTCCATCTTTTTCCATAAAATATGCGGCCCAGTTACCTACATTACCAAATCCTTGTACGCTGTATTTCTTTGCTTTAAGCGAAATATTATTCGCATCTGCCCATAACTTAATACAGAGATAAACACCATACCCTGTAGCCCTGTCGCGGCCTTCTAAACCCCCAGAACCCACAGGCTTTCCCGTTACAACATGCTGATAAGTTGAACGTTCAGACGGACTCTTCGTAGACATGTAGGTATCTGCAATCCAAGCCATAGTCTGGGCATTTGTATTTACATCTGGTGCCGGTATGTCGTGTTCAGGACCTATATTATCACCTAACGCATAAGTGAATCTTCGCGTAATACGCTCTAATTCTGATTGAGAGTACAGTTTGGGGTTTATCTGAATCCCACCTTTTGCACCTCCATAGGGCAAGCCTGCTAAAGAGGTTTTCCAAGTCATCCACATCGCTAATGCTTTTGCTGCATCAACATCTACAGTATCGTGATAGCGCAATCCCCCTTTGTAAGGACCAAGTGCATTATTATGCTGAACTCGATAACCCTTAAAAATCGCCACTTCTCCAGAATCGAGCTTTACCGGGAAATGAATGATGATCTCATTTGTCGTGACACTAAGTATTCTACGTATATTCGGATTTAAATCTATTTGATCTGCTGCATTATTAAATTGCCCAAGCACATTTTCTACCATTCCAGTAGCCTGTGTTTTAGCACTGGTTTTTTGAAGTTTTTCTTTTTCTAGCGTTATCATAATTTTTAAAATGATGTAATTTCAATTAAGGTTTAGGGTTTTGTCAAAGTGTAGGCGATGATTTTCTGTTTGAGGAAAATCATACTCGCTACAAGACCACACCTGATCTTTATACGCGGTCAACACACAAGTTTTTAAATGAATACAGCTGAGGCAAATTGAAAATGAATTCGTTTTCATAGTATATAATTTTCACCCGAAAATTGAGATTAAAATACTTCGAGTACGTTTACACAACCATTAAAACAAGAGCCTTGCCAAACAATCTAAACCCATAAGCATTACACCTCTAAAAGACTAATTACTAGAACAGTATGCTTGTTTCCCCAAAAAAATAATAATAAATCTGTAAACCTTATTTACCCGACTGGATAATTAGCACCCGAAATTAACACAAAGAGCCCCGACCTTATATTAAGACCGAAGCTCTTATAGATTTAGAATAAAAAGACTCGTGCTAATCCTTCAACTTTTCCCGCAAAGTTTTACGGGTAATTTTAAGTATTTCGGCCGCTTTGGTTTTATTATTCCCGGTTGTTCTAAGGACCTTTTGAATGTACTTTTTTTCCATTTCACCCAATGTTAGTAATGCTTCATCAGGAAAATCTAACTTGTATTTAAGGTGTTCGGGCAAATGATCTATAGTGATGTGGGTATCACACAAAATCACGGCCCGCTGTATAACATTTTCAAGTTCCCGAATATTTCCAGGCCATTGATAGCGCTTTAAAACTTCTAACACGTCCGGATCTATTTTAACGAAACGGTCTTTGTATTCTATACCATATTTGAAAAGAAACTTATCAACGAGTAAGGAAATATCGGACACCCTTTTACGCAATGGTGCTACTGCTATCTCAACGACACTGAGCCTGTAATACAAATCTTCCCTAAAGCTTTGGCTTTTAATCATTTCAAGCAAATCACTATTCGTTGCAGCGATAACTCTAACGTCTATCTTCTCAGCGTTTTGAGACCCGATACGCATGACTTCCTTTTCTTGTAAAACCCGTAGCAATCGGGCTTGCACTGCAAGGGAGGCATTGCCAATTTCATCTAAAAAAATAGTACCTCCTTGCGCAGCCAAAAAGGCTCCTTTTCTATTGGTATCTGCACCTGTAAAAGCGCCTTTGGTATAGCCAAAAAGTTCGGCTTCCAGTAAATTTTCAGGAATACCCCCACAGTTTACTGCTATAAATGGCGCTGTAGCAAACTTACCGGAGTAGTGAATAGCACGGGCTACGAGTTCTTTTCCTGTTCCACTTTCACCCGTTATAAAAATAGTTGCTTTATTATTTTTTACGCGTTCAATAATTTGAATGACATCATTTATCTTTTCAGAAGAACCTATGATTTCTTCATGCGTATTTTTTGCCCCTGTAGCGGTAGAAGATTTTTGAGAACCACTATCTGAAGTTTTAGGAATTGTACGCGCAATAGCCGCTTTCAATTCATCTTTTGTAAAAGGTTTCGTGAGGTATTCTAGCACCCCAGATTTCATCACCGTTAGTGAATCCTGTACAGAAGGATACCCGGTAACTACTAGCTTAGGTAGATTGGGATAGTGCTCTGATACAAATTTTAAGAGCTCAAAACCATCTATCTGCGGCATTTTAAGATCTGTAATCATAAGATCTATATGACTATCTCGTAAAATATGCACCGCCTCTTTTACAGAGACCGCACGATAGGTGTGATAGTTCCAAGAATGTAAATGCCGCTGTAAAAGCTCTAAAATGTGCAAATCATCATCTACAATAAGTATATTCTCTTTTCGTAATCTCATGCTTTCCTATTTAGGTAAACGAACACTAAATATAGCGCCTTTATCGGTATTGTTTTGAGCTACAATACTGCCCTTATGACTAGCCACAATACCGTGCACTACACTAAGCCCTAATCCAGAACCTTCGCCTGTAGGCTTTGTGGTAAAAAAGGGCTGAAAAACTTTTTCTAAAGCCTCTTCACTAAGTCCTGGACCTTCATCAAGTATTTTCAGAATAATGTGCTCCGTGTCTTGAAAGGCCTCGATAGTTACAACACCATTTTTAGGGGAAAAATAAATAGCGTTGATTATAAGGTTAAAGATAATTTGAGTAATCTGCACAGTATCTGCCTGAATGACAAGCGCTTCTTCTTCAATCTTCACCTGATAGCTCACCTGTTCTTTTCTAAACGTCGCTTCTAATAAATCGAGTGAATCATAAATATGCGGAACGATATTGATATGTTTTTTTTCTTTTGGCATCGCACATGCAAAAAACATCAGCTTCTTTACTACTTCTCTTGAAAAAATCGTGTTCTTAATTATCTTATCAAGATCTGAAGCAGCTGTTTTATCAGCTGCCATACTCTCTTTAAGTAATTCTGCAAATCCTAGGATATTTGCTAATGGAGTATTAAGCTCATGAGCTATTCCGGCTGTTAATTCTCCCAGTATCGAAAGCCTGTCTGCGTGCTCCATTTGCCTTTTTAGTAGACTTTCATTTTTTTTAATAGCAACACGTTCTAGGAAATCTCCTATTTTAAGTGCTATATTATCAATTAATTGCTGCTCTTCTCTTAAAAAAGACATCTCCTTTTTTTTGAGAGAAACCACTATAGCTCCTTCTTCTTTATTGAATAAATATATTGGAGATGAAATGCTTGCTTTGTTATCAGAAAATCCAGTCTTAATCTGGGTTTTACCTTTCCTTATTAATATTCCTGTATATTCTGGAAATTGAAATGCTTTTTTTAAACTGAAAGCAATAGCCTGAAATGTTTCTTCCTGATATTCAGGATCAGCATTCACCAAAATCGAAGAAACCTCATAAAGACAGGTCAACTCTTTAATACGCTCTTTTAAAGCCTCTTCAGTAGCATTCATATTTTATACTATTAATTTAAAGTGTAAGCTTAACCAGCACTATTGGGTTTAATTCTTAAAATAAGATACCCTATAATTGCAGCTATTACCGAACCTATGAGTATTCCCATCTTTGCTGATAAATTGTAGAAGGGATCACTTTCAAAAGCTAAATTAGAAACAAAAATAGCCATCGTAAAGCCTATTCCGGCAAGAAATGATGTTCCTATAATATGCCGTAGCGTAATATCTTTAGGTATATTGATAAGTTTAATCTTTTTAACAAAAAGAATTATAGCTGTTATTCCTATACTTTTCCCCAACACCAACCCTAAAATTATATTTACAACCAGTTGTGTATCTAATGCTACTTCACTGGTAAGGTTTACACCTGCGTTAGCCAGTGCAAATATAGGAATGATTAAATAAGCAACCCAGCCATGCAAACTGTGCTCCATATGTTGTAAGGGGGATTGATAACGACTGGTCCAATCTTGAAGATCATCAATTTCCTGTATTTGTTCTTTACTTAGAATAGGTTTTTTAGAGATTGCTGACATTTTAATAGTTGAAGTGATTGCGACTAAGTTCTCTATAAATTCAGGCGTATTGATTTTTTGCCTAATAGGAACCGAAAATGCCAGTAGAACTCCTGCAAGTGTAGGATGAATGCCTGATTTGAGGAATAAAACCCAAATCACCAATCCGAAACTTATAAGTATAAATTTTGAATAGTACTGTTTATAAGACAATATATAGATGAAGACCAAAAGAATCAGTGCGATTATTAGCATTGTCAAATTAATCGTTCCGCTATAAAAAAAAGCAATCACCACTACGGCTCCTAAATCGTCTACGATAGCAAAGGCCGTTAAAAAAATTTTGAGGCTTAAGGGTACTTTTTTACCTAATGCATTCAGAATAGCTAAAGAAAAAGCAATGTCTGTAGCCATAGGTATACCCCAGCCTTTCAGGGTTTCAGGATTTTGATTTAAAATCAAAAAGAATGCAACCGGTACAACCATTCCGCCCAATGCTCCAAAAAGCGGAAAGGCCATTTTTTTTAAAGAGTTTAACTCACCTATAAGCACTTCGCGCTTTATCTCTAAGCCAATCAAAAAAAAGAAAATGGTCATAAACCCATCATTAATCCAGAGAATTAAGGGTTTGTACAATTCAAAGCCTTCCGTTTTAAAACCTATTTTATAATTCCATAAATCAGAATAACTATCTCCTAACGAAGAGTTAGCCCATAACAAAGCTAGGAGTGTTGCTAACAGCAGGAGTATTCCGCCGGAGCCTTCAATTTTTACAAATTTTTGGAAAAGAGTTTTGCTGAATAGGTTTTTATCCATAGTTAGAATAGAGATTATGATGTTAGATTTACAGGCAGTAGCTAGTTGTTGAGCTCTAGTATTACTATTAAGAGCTCTTTTTTACTCTATAAAAAAGAGTAATTTGGATCACGATCCCAATAACGATAAGAAAACCAATTTCTAAAGTTGAAATAAGTTTACTCGTATTCAAAGATTTCTGGGCACTATGCATTAGATTTTCACTCTCATGTACCTGTATTTTTGACAAAGTAACCAGAGCATCTTGCATCGTATCAAGAGTATTAAAAATTTCCGTTTTTAACCGTTCAAAATTGGCGGTTTGTTGAATTATTTGAGGTTCTAATATTTGTATTTTTTCAAAACTCTCTTGCAGGCCTCTCAATTGGCTTGACTCCTTCCCGGTTAATTTTGTATTCTGAAAATCAGAAAGAAGTTTTGCTATCTTTTCATTATTCTCAAGCAATTTTTTAGAAATAGCACTGTCTTTTAAAGCCAGCCTTTTCGCGGCTAACATGTTAGAGATAGAAAAAATATAATCCTGTACCAGTACCCGGTCTTCAAACACTTCATTTACCGATTTCTGAGCGGTTTCAAAATGATGTTGATCAATTTTATTGGTTGCCAGAACCAATAAAAACACCACCGAAAGTGCTAATATCGTGTTGATGCGTTTTGCTAAAGGTAAGTTTGAAATCATAATAATTTGCTTTAAAACAGGTTTTATCACTAAAAGCAAAATACTCACCACAAATCACCACCAAACAACAACCAATTGATTATCAACAAGGTAAACCTAATCAGCTCTAAATAAGAAATTTCCTATCGGGTAATATGGAATCAAATTGGGTAATAAAGACCCGCTCTAATAATAATCAATCAATAAAAAAGGCTTCCGGAATGGAAGCCTTTTCAAACCAAAATTCAATTATTACTTAAAACGTTAAAGTCAATTCGTTTTGAGAAGACCAGTCAGAATAGATGATTTGATTGTCTTTCACTAAACCAATTCTAAACTCACGTGCAGTTTTGCGAGTTCCTTCGGTTTGTTTTACACTTACTTTTAAGGTGTTTTCAGCAGTTTTGAATGCTGAAAAATCTAAGATCGCATAATCGCCATCCTGATAACCAAAACCTTCTCCGGCATCATCATACAGGCTTCCGAAAGCATTTCCTGATTTATCGGGATTGATTAACAATGTGAGCTTTTTTGTACTATAATCTTCAGTGCTTTGAATTACCGGTCCCATAGGAACAATTGCTCCATCACGCAATTTTACGATTGCCTGATAGGTATCATCCGTTTCTTCAAAGGCGATGTCTTGCCAATCCCCTTCAGGCATTTTTAAATCCTCTGCCCAACGCGGAATAACCAATAGATTTTCACCCAATAGAAAACTCTGTTGCTCTTCTCGTAAATTTTCGTCCTGAATATCAGCAAAAAAAGTAGGACGCATAATCGGCATTCCTGTGGTTGCTGCCTCGTGAAACAAAGTATACAAATAAGGCATCAAACGGTATCTGCGATTGATTGCTGTACGCGACACATTCTCAATCTCTTCCCCAAAAGCCCATGGCTCCTGATCTTCGGTTTCGTTAGACGTGTGGTTTCTGGAAAATGGGTAATATGCTCCTAAAGCAATCCAGTTTCCGAATAAATCTGCAGACGGACTTTTTGTAAATCCTCCAATATCGGGACCGTTAAACGGCTGACCCGAAAGACTCAGGTTTATAGACATCGGGATCGACATTTTTAAGTTATCCCAGGTTGCAGAGTTGTCTCCCGTCCAGGTCGCAGCATAGCGTTGCCCGCCAATATAATTAGCTCTGGAGAGTACAAAAGGGCGCTTCTCTGGATTCACAGCCATGATTCCTTCACGACTAGAACGCACCATTAAGAGTCCGTATACGTTATGATAACGCAAATGCACATCTCGTGGTAAATCGCCTCCTCCCCGGTGAATATTGTTATCTGGCATAGAACCACCCGGACCGTCAAAAACGGCCGGCTCGTTCATATCATTCCAAACCCCGTCAATTCCCAGATTCATAAAATCTTTATATAAAGAAGCCCACCATTTTTGTGTTTCAGGTCTGGTATAATCCGGAAATGCAACCTGACCCGGCCACACTTCGCCATTATATTCATTACCTAGCGAGTCTAAAACCCAGTGATTGCCTGCACTTCCTTCTTGATAAACGGAATACAATGAATCTTGTTTTACACCCGGATCTATCATAAATACCGACTTGAAGTCTCTGGCATGGAGATAAGCATTCAAGCCTTTAGGATCAGGAAATCCTTCAGGATCAAAAGTGAAGACTCTAAAGCCGTCCATATAATCAATATCCATCCAGATTACATCTGCCGGTATTTTTCGAGTTCTAAACTCGTCTGCTAAGTCTTGCACATTGGTATCCGGAAAATAGGAATAACGCGACTGCTGATACCCCAAAGCCCAGATTGGCGGCATTGCCATCGTTCCGGTGAGTTCTCCAAGCGCTACCATAACCTCTTGTGGTGTTTCTTTGTCGATAACAAGAACTCTAAAAGAAGGCCCTTCGCTGATGATATCAACTCCGTTTTTTAAACGAATTTCTTGTCTCCATGAATTATCTGCCAAAATACCAAAAGAGCTTCCGTCGGGACGTACACCCAAAACCCAGGGATGAGCCTGATAAAGCTGCTTTCCTTCAAATTTTCCGTATTCATAATTGTCAGTATTCCAAAGCGTAACCTCAGAACCGTTGCGACGCAGGTCACCAATAACTTCACCGGTTCCATAAAGATCTATATCGGTATTTAAATCAAAATGTACTGAAGTTTTTCCGTCTCTAGTAGTAAACTCCGGTTTGATCGTCCAGCTTGCCGGAAGCGAATCGCGCTTCGGTAGCTCTTTAAGCACTGCCAGAGAAGGAAGCGTATGAATCGAGTCGAAATCTTTTGGATAAAACACAGCAACGTCCGGTTCTGCCAGACTCGCCGATTGTGCAAAAGCAGTTTGTAAACCTGCTGTTAATGCTAAAATATACAGTAATGTGAATTTCTTCATTTTTAAAAAACTAGTTTAATTGAATAATCATTGGGGTTTTTGCCGCTACCGTAAGTGTATCGGTCAGCGCAATAGTTTGAGACGTGATGATGTCTGTTCCGCTTGGGGTTTTAAGGTCTGCTGCAAAACGCGCGAGGTCTAACGTTTGGTCGGTTTCGTTATTATTCAAAACCACCATCACCTGATCTGCGCCTAAACTTCTGAAATAGACATAGACATTCTGCTCCGGAATATACTGGGTGAGTTCTCCTGAGTGAACGGCTTTTGACATTTTTCTCCAGTTGAGAATTTTCTTGGTAAAGTCAAAAAATGCTTGTTGTTGTTTTGTTCTTTCGGAAGCGCTAAAAGCATTTTGCTCGTCTGCTTCCCAACCTCCGGGAAAGTCTCTGCGGATATCCCCGTCTCCTTTAGACTTGTCTCCACGCATCCCTAGTTCTGAACCGTAATACAACTGTGGAATACCACGTGTGGTCGCGATAAGACTAAGGCCTAACTTATATGTATTGATGTCCTGATCGTAGATGTCGTTAAACCTGCGGGTGTCGTGATTCTCTAAAAAAACTAAAAGATTATCTGGATTTGGATATAGAAAATCATTAACGAAATTGTCGTAAGCCTTCATGATCCCACTTCCCCAGCCGCCTTCTTCTGCAAACATGTGCTCAACGGCATTGTGCAGCGTAAAATCCATTACGGAAGGCAAATAGGTATTGTAATTTTGTATAGCACCGATCTTGCTGTCTTTTTGCCAGTACGCAATTTGCGCCTGGTTGTGCAACCAGACCTCGCCAACAATGTTGAAGTTAGGGAACTCGTCCATAATGGCTTTGGTCCACGTTGCAATACCTTCTTTATCATTATAACTGTAGGTATCTACCCGCAAACCATCAAGGTCTGCGTATTCTATCCACCAAATTGCATTTTGAATGAGATAATTGAGCACCAAAGGATTTTTCTGATTGAGATCTGGCATGGTTTTTACGAACCAACCATCTACACAGTATTTAAAATCGCTGTCCGATTTATGTGGATCAAACTGGGTTTCCATTCTATAGTTAGACTGTGCATAGCCGGGAAACTGATTGATCCAATCGTAACTGGGTAAATCTTTTATCATCCAGTGTTGTGCTCCCCAGTGATTGGTCACATAATCCATAATGAGCTTCATATCGCGTTTGTGCAATGCTGAAGCCAGATTTTTATAATCTGCATTGCTTCCATAGCGGGGATCTATGGTGTATACATCGCTCTGCGCATAGGTGTGATACGAATAGGCAGGATCATTATCTTCAAGAAGTGGAGTGCTCCAGATAGCCGTAACGCCCAACTCCTCTAAATAATCCAGATGCTCTGTAATCCCCTTGATATCGCCACCGTGTCTTCCACCGCTTTTGCTTCGGTCTAATTTATCGTCTAAACCTTCTACAGAATCATTATCAGGATCTCCATTAGCAAAACGGTCTGGCATCAGCAAATACATCACATCGCTGCTGGTATACCCTTCCCGAGCTGCAGAATTTTCAGCTCTTTCTTTCAATTCATATTCCCGGGTAAATTGCAGCTTTCCTTTTTTCTTAAAATCGAAATGAATCGTTCTGGCTGCTACATCTTGAGTTTCAATACTCACAAAAATATAATTGGGATTTTCGGTTTTAATCACTCCGGTAACCGGAATTTCTTCTCGCACCGAAATGCTAAAATCTGCAATATTGGTTCCGTAGAATAGTACCTGTATTTCAGACTTCTCCATCTCTGCCCACCAGAACGGTGGTTCTACCTTTTCCAGTTGCGCATAACTGCTATAACTATACAGACAACTCAATGCCAGCAGGATAACATGCCTTAATGTACTTCTCATAATTCTTGCTGTAAAAGCAGCCTTTGTCGTTAAAACAAGAGGCTGCAATGGTAGTTCTGTTTTAGATTACTGCATCACAGACCAAACGGCATAGCCGTTTGCAGGAGCTTCTAACTGCGCTCCGCCATCTACGTCGGTAATGGGTGAATAGGTCGTGTTTTCAGAATAATCCATCAACTGTACTCCATTCCAACCGGTAGCGATTGTACGTCTTTTTGTACTGCTGTTAGAGGTGATGTATACAATAAGTCCCGGATTGTCTGCATTACCTTTTCGCTTTGCGATATACTCATCTTCATCTGTGTACAAGACTTCCAAGTCTCCGGTAGCCAACGTATTGTGAATGAGGATCAACTTATTCAACTGCTCCTTAAACGCTTCATTCTCGTAGTCCAGGTAGAAAACCGTAGGATAACCGGGATGCGTCATGATAAAAGCATAGGCCTTTAATTTATTGGAAGACTCAATATAGTTATCGATGTTTCCATCTTTTTCGGTATCGTGATTAGCTGTGAAGGTTACCGCTTTGTCCGGATGGGTTTGCCATACCTGATCTCTGGTCAAATACGTCAAGTCATCGTTACGGTCAAAAGCTTGTTCCATTCTGTAAAATGCGGCAAAGTCAAAAGCACCACTGCCGGTAGCTTCTATGTGCTCGCGGATGAGATCTGGATCTCCATCCCACAATTCACTTACTGAAAAACCACCCACTTCTGCCAACCAGTCTTTAATTACAAACGATTCAAAACCCAATACATAATCAAACCTCCAGCCGTCAAAGCCCATTTCGTTTTTGTAATAGTTTGCTACGGAATTGTCCTGTTTCCACAACCAGTTTTGAACGCGTTCTCTGTGGTGGTCTAAATTGGTTTCTGCATAAAACAAACTACCCGGATCGTAATTACTCACGCTATTGGGATAAAAATCTTCATAGTTTCTGTTGAACATTCCCGAAGCATTACCGTGGGTTTCATCAAAAAGACTATAGGTATCTTTATCACGATACGGATTGTACTCCAGACCACCACCCGAATTGTGATTCAATACAATATCTGCGATCACTTCCAGATCATTCTCGTGAGCGGTTGCGATCAAATTCTCCAGATCTGCACGCGTTCCAAAACGAGTTGGAGTCGTCCCATGCTGCTCAAAATTTCCAAAATCATAATAATCAGACACATCGTATCCCATAGAATACCCACCTGATTGTCCTTTTGTAGCAGGGGGTAACCAGATACGGTCTATACCCGCTTCGCTCCAGTCTGCAACTTTACCGGAAAGGGTATTCCACCATTCAAAACGAGGCTCAACATCCCAGTAAAACGCTTGCATCATGACTCGGCTACCGTTATCATAATCTTCTAGATTAAGTGCCGTAAATTCAACAGGATCTACAACTCCGCTATCCCCATCCGTTGGTACCTCGACGCTGTCATCTGATGCACATCCTACACTCAAGAGTAGTATAAAAAGATACAGCAATAGGTTTTTAAAAAAAAATTGTTTCATATACATTCTATTTAAAAAAGGCTGCACCAGGCAGCCTTGACAAATTAGTTTTTAGATATAGAATAGGTGTATTGTCTTGGATTGCTCAGATCTAATGTGATCGTATAGTTCCCATCTTCTGGAATACCGATATTTTGATTCGTATTAAAGTCTAAGGTACCATCTGCATCAGTATCACCAAAATTGATATCCCACGCATCATTCGCTCTAAATTTGATTCCATTATCTGGAGCTTCCTGCTCGGTAAGGTCTAATGTTACACTCCAGGTTTTTGTTGCTGAATCATACACCATATCGGTATCGCTATCCCAACCGGTAGGTGTTGCATTACCGATCACACCCCAACTTGTTTTAGTAAGATCATAGGTCAATGCGTCTGTATCTACATTTACAATATAGTAACCACCGGTTCCGTCAGGAGTACCCGCGTTTACTTCACCTTCCTGTACGAGCGTTCCTGAGAACGTACCGTTATCTGCACCGGTATCCCCATAATCCCCATCAAAACTGGTGTTGGCAGGTAAGAATTTGAATTCCGGAGTTTCTGAATTGATAAATACATAACCTTCATAAGCTGTGTTTCCTTCAGCAGCAGCTGCAAGCGGCACTGCATCAGCCGGTGTCCAGTCTGTACCGTAACCCCCAGATGCCAGGAAGTTACCCACTACAAAGATTTTAGGAAGATCTAACCCTTCTTCTGCCTCTTCGGGTAAGGTTACAGAAACTGCCATCACCTCAGAAAGTTGCTCAACAACATTGCCGGCATCGGCACCTACATAAGCACGCACTCTAAAGTAAACAGTTCCGTTATTGGGCGCTGCCGTAGTAGGGTCGTTATCAAGACCGGCCTCTCTAGCCAGTGCTAACATATTTGCCACCGTAACAGCCTGATTGGTTTGCGTACCCACGCCTATTACAGAAAAACTCTCAAAAGACTCAACAGAAGACCCTTGAACCTCATAGTTCACCGGAGTTTGCACACTGAAGTTCGCAGCATTCCAAACCAAGCGTTCTGCAATATTAGACGCATTGGAAGCTGTTAGATTGTACGTTTCTAAAGTTGAATTGGTAAACGCAATACCTTCAGGATCTGGCTTAGCGGTATAGGTAAAACCATCATCATCTGAACACGATGTGAAATTGAATAGTGCGATACACGCCAGAAATACAAAAGTTATTTTTTTCATGGTTGTCTTATTTATTAATAACCTGTGTTTTGAGTCAGGTTAGGATTAATCAAAATGATGTTACTGGGTAATGGGAATAATTTTCTGAAATCATCAACAGCAGTTCCTGATTTTGAACCGCCTTTAAAAGGCCACAGGTAACTCCCGGTTGTATAATCGTTGAAGCGAATCAAATCTGTTCTGCGTTGTCCTTCCCAATACAATTCGCGTGCACGTTCATCTAAAATGAAATCAAGATCTAAATCTCCAGAAGAAATATTACCAGCAGTAGAGCCAAATGCACGTGCTCTTAACACATTGATGTAGCCGGTAGCTGTATTGAGATCCCCACCGGATCCTCCTCTTAAAACAGCCTCGGCGTAGTTTAAGTAAATTTCGGCAAGTCTGATAACCGGTAAGTCGGTATCTACAAAGTCACCCCCTTCATCTACACCGGCGGCACCGGTAGCATCCACATTCTTAAATTTGGTAACCGCATAACCATCGGTAAAGGTGTTCGCAATGGTATTGATCTCCAAGCTTTGCCCGTCTGTATAGAATAGCGCTCTGCTATCTTCCCATTCAATAGGATTACCGTCTGCATCTGTATTACTAACAGCATAATCAAACTTATTCACCAAAGCTTTGGTGGTGCGTAAACCACTCCAACCTCCGTTTACACCAAAGTTAAAGGCATCCATAGAACCGCCTATTGCAGCGTGAACCAAAAAGGTCGTTCCCCCATAGGTTCTGGAATTGTTTCCGTCAAAATTGAGTGCAAAGATGAATTCGTTTTGTGCGCCGTTACTGTTGTTATCGGCTAAGAACAGTTCATCATAAGCAGACCCGTTTCCGTTAGCATCATTCGTGTTGATGCTGTACGAAGCATTGATCGCAAGGTTTGAAAACGCAATCGCATCCGTATACCGATCTTCACCCGTGAATACTTCAGCATTCAAATACAACTTAGAAAGCAAAGCCCAGGCCGCAACCCGGTCAACACGACCATACTCATTAGCCCCGCTATCTTTAAGCAAGTCTTGAATCGCTAACAATTCAGACTCTACAAAACTAAAAATCTCAGCTCTGGTGCTTTGCTCCGGCAACTCTGTAGAAACCACAGTAACCAAGGGTACGGCGCCGAATAGATCTAATAAATTATAATACGTAAAGGCACGTAAAAAACGAGCTTCTGCAATGTATGCTTCAACCTCAGCATTTTCATTAAGCAAAGCTGCGTTTTCTATAAACGAATTGGTAAAAGACACTTCCTGAGCCAGGCGGTAATACATACCTGTAGTAAAGTCATTACCCGCACCCCAGTTCATCGCGTGTAGATTAGGCAATCCCGGATCCCCCCAGCCTATTACCGCATGGTCTGTTGTGAGTTCATTTAAGCTAAAAAGCAAACGGGAGTATTGTGAAGTACCTTCATCAATTCCAGTGATATCCGGTTGTCCCGAAGGCCCCTGCTGACCGGTTAAAGCAAGACTCGCATAGAGTTTTGCCAAAGCTCCTTTAGCTTCGTCAGCATTCGCAAAAACATTGGTTTCCGTAAAACTGTCCGGATCTATAGGTGTCTGATCCAAATCGTCATGACACGACACTATAATAAGTGTTGGAATGACAAAAAGTAATTTTTTTATGTAATTCATGTTCATTTTTTTTAGAAGTTTAGATTTACGCCAAAAGTGAAAATTCGGGGTCTTGGGTAAAAATTGTTATCTATACCGCCATTGATCTCCGGGTCTAACCCTTCATAATCTGTTAGGGTAAACACGTTTTGTGCAGAACCGTAAAGTCTCAGATCTGAATCTTTAAATACCTCAGCAAAGGTGTATCCCAACGTGATGTTATCTAGCCTGAAGAAGGAAGCATCCTGAATGTAGTAATCACTTTGCAGACTGGTTTCTGTTATAGACTTAAAACCGGTATTGAAATAATCCCTGTGGAGGTTAGTCAAAATACTATTTTCGGTAGCACGCACTTCGTAAGACCTACTGGAGGCCATGTTGTTGTACGCATAGTTGCCTAAACTCGCTCGAGATACGATTGCCAGATCCCAATTCTTATAATTTAAGTTCGTGTTAAGCCCCATAGTCACATCTGCAAACGGACTCTTATACAGATAACGGTCGTCATCGTTGATCTGGTCATCGCCGTTGCGATCTACAAAGGCTCCTTCAATAGGGCGGCCGGACTCATCATAAATCTGCTTATACACCCAGTAGCTAAAAGGGGAATACCCTTCTTTATGGAGTTGTACCGTGTTACCCGTACCACCCGTAATACCTCCCACTTCTACCTGATCGGGCAAGTTTGTAATGGTATTGTCATTGTATGCTACGTTATACCCTATTCTCCATGTGAAGTTTTCAGTCTGAACAGGTGTTACGTTCAATTCAAATTCAATCCCTTTGTTCTCCATATCACCAATATTCTTATTGATCTTGTTAGAGAAATTGGTAAACGGGTCAACCGTTACAAAGCTGATCAAATCTTCTGTTTTCTTTAAATAGGCATTTATAGAACCGGTAACTCTGCTATTGAACAAAGCATAGTCAATACCTGCATTAAACGTTTTTCCCACTTCCCAGCGTAAGTCTTCATTATACGCATCCGGGCGATAGGTCTGGTAATAGGTATCTCCAAACTGATAGTTTGCATTCGAACGACTACCGGTATAGTTGGTCAAGAATAAATAATCCCCCAGACCGTTTACGTTTGCAATCTCACCATACCCCACACGCAACTTAAGCTGATTGATGGTTTCAGAATTGAAGAAATCTTCGTTATTGATATTCCATGCAACCGCAAAAGATGGAAAATACCCCCAGCGATCATCCGGGTTTAATTTTGAAGAAGCATCAGCTCTCATGGTAGCGGTTAACAAATAGCGGTCGTCATAATTGTAATTGACTCTACCAAAGTAAGAAAGTAAGATACTGCGCCATTTATCAATAAATTCTGCGTCGTTTCCTTCTTCTTGTGCCTCGCTGTCAAAACTGTAATTATCATACTCAAAACTTTGATACGAATACCCCGCAACAGCATTTAAAGAGCTTTTTCCGAAGTCTTTATCATACGTCAAATAAGCATCAAAAAGCTTATTGGTAGCCTGGTTGATGTAATTAGAATACGAACCGTTCCAGTCTAATTGCGCAGAGGGCATTTGATCAGAAACAATTGTTCTACCGTGACTGTTCGTTTTGTCCATCCCTACATTTACCGTAGCGGTTAGATCTGGAAAGAAATGCAGTTTGTAATCTACTTTTGCATTACCAATAAATCTTCTAATCTCTGCGGAATCCTCTTTCTCGTTAAGTAGCGCAATAGGATTTGTGGGTGAAAGGCTGTTTTGAATGAATCGATCTGCATCTGCGCTGTAGATGTACCAACCATTATAGTTAGCAAACGGTGAGTCATCCGTGTAAACACGCTTAGTAGGATCAAAATCAACTGAAGAACCAATAGCATCGCGGTTAGCAAATGTATTTTCGGTATACATCCCTCTACCGTTGATTTCTACTTTAAGATGACCGTCCATAAACGTAGGTCTTAAACTTACAGAACCGGTAGTTCTGGAAAAATTATCACCTCTTAAAACACCATCCTGATCCGTATGACCTACCGAAGCTCTTACCGGCATAAAACCGCCAATGTTTCCGGTAGCACTTAAATTGTGTTCAGAACCTAAAGCTTCTCTATAAATCAATTGTTGCCAGTCTGTAGATGCAGTTCCTAAACGAGAAATCGCCGCATCAGAACCTACACGTGTCACTAAAGATCTGAATTCATCCCCGCTCATCACGTCTACATAATTCGTAGGACGATACGTTGTTGTAGCACCTGAATAGTTGAATTTAAATTCGTTTCCTTTTCCCTTCTTGGTTGTAATCAGAATGACACCGTTTGCGGCCCTAGAACCGTAAATCGCTGTAGAAGAAGCATCTTTTAAAACGGTCATCGTTTCAATATCTGCAGGGTTGATAAAGTCTAACGGGTTTCTGGAACCACCTACATTCGTATTATCTAACGGAATACCATCTACTACATACAAGGGCGAACTATTCAAGGAAATAGAACCAATACCGCGTATGTTAATATTCTGACCTTCACCGGGCGCACCTCCACCTGAAGTTACGGTAACCCCGGCAATTTTACCGGTAATCAACTGCGAAGCCGTGTTGACCTGACCTTTATTAAAATCCTCGGTAGAAACCTGGTTAACCGCACCTGTAGCATCTTTTTTAGTTACCGTACCGTAACCGATTACCACGACTGCATCCAGACTGGTCTGGCTTTCTTCTAATGCCACATCTATCGTAGGCTGACCTGCGTAAGCAATCTCGACTTCTTTAAAACCAAGAAAAGAAAACAGCAAAACATCTCCCTCCTCAACATTGTTAAGGGTATACTTACCATCAAAATCTGTTGTAGAACCCTTGCTGGATCCTTTAACAATAATGTTTGCTCCCGGTATGGGCATCCCGGAAGCGCTTTCTGTCACTACCCCGTTCACCACATCCTGGGCAAAAATACTTACAGGCAGCATGAACACTAAGAGCCGGAAGCTTTTAAATAATTCTCGCATAAATTTCTCGTTCATTTATTAGATTTAAAATTGTTTTTTAACCCAATTGAACCTTGCAAACGTTTTCGTAACATGAAGAAAAAGCGCGTAGTTTTTTGCAAATACAAGAGGTGTTTAAAAGGATTATCAGGTTAAAATTGTATCTGAATTGGATAATAATCCACATACATCACAAAATTGAAGAAATTACGAGTGCTTACAACGCTTTGAAAATTTCATATAGAAAATAAAGACAAAATAAATAGTTCAATATTTTGAAAATCAACTATTTGAATATTTTAAGTTGCTTTTTTCATATAGAAAATTACGCTACAATTTGTCCCTTTTTAGAGCTTGAGACGGGTTCTTTCGAGAAGCATTTGGTCAAAATCTTTCTTATCTAAGAATGATTTATTCCTAATTTTTGTCTTATAAGCGTAAATAGAATTGACAGAATAGCCCAAAACCTGTGCTATAATTTCATTATGTTTAATTCCGAGACGAATTAAAGCAAAGATGCGAAGTTCTTTATTTAATACCTGTCCGTCTTTGATTGCTATTTGTTCCTCTTCTTTTAAAAGCGAATTAAATTCAACGATAAAATCAGGGAATAATTTGATAAAAGCTTCATCAAAACTCTGTAAGAGCTTTTTCTTTTCTTTCTTAAGATCATAGCTCTTAGAAAGGTATTTTATACCGTCTAGATTATCGGTTTTGAGGTTGTGATCTATGCGTGTTTTAAACTCTTTAAACTTTTCAAAAATATCTGCATCCTGCGTAAAAAAGAAACCGATGTAATCTTCTTTAATCTTATTAGCCTCCAGCAGCAAATCATTCAAGCTGTTGAGTTCTTCATTTTTAGAATTAATGGTCTCGTTGACCTCCACAATACGTTCATTTTTGACCTGAAGATCTTTATGCGCTACTAAAAGCGCTTGTCTGGCACGTTTCAATCTGCGTAATTGAATATAGGTTATTATAGCAAGCATCAATAAAACAACTAGTAGCACACTCAACATAATGTTTTGTTGTGATAAGCGTTCGCGTTGTTTTTCAACTTGATTGATTATTTGTTCTTCAATCAGTGGTAAAATTGCGCCCACTCGTATTTTGCGTTGCTGTGCACCGTAGGCTTCGGCATCCTCATTCGCTTTTTTAATAAAAATAGAAGCGAGTTTGACATCGCCACTCTGAAACAGAAACTCTGCCAGTTGAATCATAGAAAGATTCTCTTTAGCAGAAGATTTAATATCTGCTATAGAAGATTGGGATAGGTGCCTAATAGCTTTCTCGCGATCTCCCAATTGAATGTAAATATCTCCTAAAACCGAATTCACCACAGCCTGAGACCTCAGGTCTTGCCGCATATCTAGTGAAGGTTTAAGATCAACTAAAGCTTTGTCCAGATTACCATACTTATAGTTCAAGTAGCCTCTAAGCATAATATAATCCCATGTGTTTGGTGTCGCCAGCTCTAAGGACTTTTGATGGTACTCCTGCGCTTGTTTTCGGTAGCGTTCAGAGAAGTAGGTTATCGTGCTGTAATCTGCCATATCGCTGTAGCAACGCCCTAATAACCCATACAGTGAGAACCGTATATCTTCGGGAATATGGTCTGGATCGGTACCGTTTAAATAAGCCAGAGCCTCGCTAAACATTCCTGCCGACACACACACATTAGCCAGATCAAGGGTGGTCTCTGCAATAAGCCGCTGATCGCCTAATTCTTCAGCTAGATTTTTAGATTGTATTCCGTATTTAAAAGCAGAATCTTGCTTAAAGATTCGATATTCAAAAAAAAGGGAACGATTTAAAGCAAATCTCGATTTTAAATCACCTTCTTGTTGTAATCGAAGCAACTGGTACAACGAGTCTATTCGCTCTACTTTAATAGCATCATAGGCTGCAGACTTTTTGATGGTTTCCAAAAGCTCTTTAAAATTAGCTTCTTGTTGTCCATAACTCATCCAAGACTGAAAAAACAGCAGCAGCACTGCCAGCGGTAAAACCAGTTTGTTATAACAAATCATATAAAAGGCATCTCCTTGAAATAGAAAACAAGATAGCAAAAAAGCATGCTAAAAATTCAGTTACACCAGTGGAGGCTTTACGACCTGCAAACAATCCGGCAAAGCATGCAATGTGTTTTTAGTATCTAACGACTCTTTTCCTATGCTGTACCCTAAGGTACATGGGCTGCAATACTGTTTGCTCGTGAATCTTTAGCCCCCTTAAACCTGACTTTTTAAGCTTGAGAACCCCATTCACTCCCTTATCCGTTGAATCGGATCAGGCATAGGCTTAATCCATAAGGATCATTATCAAGGGTTTAGGAATGCTTTTTTTACCCAAATGTTACGTATGCACTGGTGGCGTATTGCTTTATTTCATAACTTACTCTTGTGCAGGGTGCTACCACACTGCTACCACAGTGCAACCACACTCCAACCACACTTTACCACAGTTTTAGTGTGAAAGACTGGTTAAAATAAGGTAGCATTCTTGTATCATGTATAACTTAACACCTACCTACTATGGCACAATTAGACAACAAAAGCGGCCTTAAAGGCAACATCGGCAATCTTGTATTTAGAAATGTGAAGGGGAAAACCATCGTTCAGTCGCGGCCCGATACTGCCGGGAAAGCCCGAGAAGGGCGCGCCAAACAGACCGCTACCGATTTTGGACGCGCCTCCCAAACTACCAGCAGTATCATAAGGGGCTTACGTCCTTTTCTCAGCAGCATGTACGACTCCCAGTTTTTTAACCGCTTTCGCACAGCGGTGTATCAGGGGATGAAAATGAACGACACCCTCCCTCAAGGCAGTTTGGATTTCTGGCAGGGGGAACCCACCGTACTGGAAGGCGTGGAAGCCGACCTGAAAAATCAGTATCCGCAGTACGTGCAGATACCCGACCTGCAGCTGAGCCTTGAAGCGGAAACTCTGGAAATTACCGTACCCGAATTTAAGGCCGACAACCACCTCTACTGGCCGTCAAAAGCCGGTGAAGCCGAACTGGGTTACTGGATGAGCGTCTACGACTCGAAGACTTACCAGGTGTTGCGGTACGAACTCTTTAGTATTCCCATTCCGCACAAGACGCAAAGCATCCCTGCAACTCGTTTTACCGCAACGGGACTGCCTCCCGAAGCCCTGATTTTGGTAACGGCCGGGGTGTTGTACTATACGGCAGACATTCGTTTGGGGAAATTATGTATGAATTCGAAAGCGTTTAATCCCACGCAGGTGTTGAAGGTTTTTAGGACTTAGTCTACAAAACCTAATGAGTTGAGTTATTGCTTTTAAAAGGTGTTAACCTTCCATAATAGTTTTTTAGAGATTTCGATTCCATATACGGTTCTTTACTCACTTGATTATGAGCTCAGGGAGCTCTTGAATCTCCTAAAGTTGATTTGCTTGATGTGAAGAAATCCTTCTAAAAATAATGTTTTAAAATCCTATTTACTAAAAACCAATTACACTTACCCCCCCGCTTATTGATGTTGAAATTTTTAAATAAAAAAGGGTTTAAGCTTTCGCTTAAACCCTTCTGGTACCCCGGGCGGGAATCGAACCCGCACTCGTAAGAACTGGGTTTTGAATCCAAGTTATATATGGTCATCGCACATCAATATACACTACATACTATTGATTTACAGTTGTTTAATAAATTTTAATTTTATTAAACATCATTAAAAAGCAAGATTTGTTGTACCTATGTTGTACCATTTTAGTTTAACTTTATTGTAAATCACAGATGATATGACCTCAAACACAAAAATAGTTCTTCGTAAGAAGCCCAACAAAAGTGGACTATACCCCATAGCAGTACGAATCACTAAAAACAGAAGATCAACTTATCATTATATTGGGCACTATATTCAATTAAAAGATTGGGATGAAAAAAACTTAAAAGTCAAGAAGTCAAATCCTAACTTTTCACATTTAAACTACCTTATTTACACAAGGTTAAAGGAGGCTAATAAAAATTTGTTGCAGCTTCAGTCTAATAATCTAGATTTATCTGTAAATCAAATAAAAAAAGCAATTTACACCAACGTAAAGTCAAAGACATTTTACGAACTTGCTCAAGAATTCTTAAAGGAATTAGAGCTAAATAAAAAAATGGCTCAATTATCGGCAGACAGAGTGCGCGTAAATCACGTGATAAATTTTCACAAATCTAAACAGCTAACTTTTGAGGAAATAAATGAATTATTTTTAAGAAATTTTAAAGTTTATCTCAAGAGTAAATTGAGCCTCTCTGAAAGATCCATAGTTAATAATCTAATTGTTATTAGAACAATCTACAACAGAGCAATAAAAATTGGCATTATAGACCGTAAACTTTATCCTTTTGGAGCTGATAAAATTAGAATAAAAATTCCAGAAGCTCAAAAAATTGGTTTATCGATTAATGAAATCAAGGCATTTGAAACTGCAAAGAATCTGACAAAAGAGGAAAAGCATGCTCAAAATGTCTGGCTTTTTAGCTTCTACTTTGCCGGAATTAGAATTGCAGATTTACTGAAGATTAGATGGAGTGACATTTTTGATGATAGACTTCACTATACAATGAATAAAAATTCTAAGGTTTTATCTCTAAAATTGCCTAAAAAAGCAAATACTATCCTCAAATACTACAAACCATTTCAGAGGCAGATGGATGATTTTATATTCCCGGAGTTGAAACTGGCTGATTACAGTAGACCAGAAGATGTATATGCTAAGACCAAAACCGCAACCAAGAATATTAATTTTCATTTAAAACAAGTTGCTGAAAAATCTAAGATTAAAAAGAAAGTCACTATGCATATTGCACGTCATAGCTTTGGACACATATCTGAAGACAAAATTCCTATTCAAATGTTACAAAAGTTATATCGCCATTCTTCATTAACAACCACCATAAATTATCAATCTAATTTTATTCACAAGGATGCAGATGAGGCTCTTGAAAGTGTTGTTGACTTTTAAATAATTTACTTCAAGTCAACAGAGAATAGTGAAATGAAAGATCCTCCCTCGGCGAATAGATTTATTTTACCGTTACTTACCTGGACCTTTTTAATTCTTTTGAAAGAATTATTTTCATCTGTTACATACACATTAAAAGCTGATATACTTGAAGGGATTCCAGTAACTTCAATTGGTCTTTTACCGCCTTTATTAACCAGATGTAAAACATATTTTCCATATTCTTTACATCCCAATGCGGCAGCCGTAACACTTTTATGATTTGATGTGACTGGTATACTTCTCAAACCAGAAGGTGTTTTGCCTAATTGTTTGAGATTGAAAAAACGTTGGGTTGGTTTAAGTTTATTGTCGTTTCCGTATATACCACCACCGGAAAGCACGGAATAGTCTGAAGTTAACTGCCATTGAAGAATAGTTAGAGGTTGAGCAAACTTCAAAATCTTAAGATAAATCCGTATTTCTTCAAGTGCATAGGAGGGTTCTTCAAAAATTTGGGGATATCTCCAGGCACCAGCATCGATGCTGCCTTCACCAACAAATAGAGGTTGGCCAACACGATTTGCGATATCATACCATTCTAAAAGATTTTTTTGAGACCAACCTCGCCATGAATGAAATGATACTCCGCCAATATATGGTATTGATTCTGGGTTTAAAGATGCTCTAGTTGTGAAATCCCAACCATTTGCATCGGCTGTGTCACCAAGTAGTAACTTAGTATCTAATCCATTGCTTTTAAAGAGACTACCAAGTTCGCGTATCAATTGATCATGCTCTTCTGGGGTTTGCCTCACATCGATTCCCAAGTCAGATTCATTAAATGAAAACAACACGGCTTCTACTCCATACTCCTCTTTTAAAAATACGAGGTAGGATATTATTGATCTATAAATTTCTTCTTTTTTAGATTGATCTAATTGATTGCCGCGGCTGCCGTCAAGATTAACTCCTTCAGCCCGTTCCCCAATAATTGTCCAATTAGGAGCAAACCAGGCTGCCAGGATTACCGGAATACCTTGTTCATTTAAACGCCTTGCCATTTCTAAAGAGGCTTTTACTTTGGGATGTAAGTTCCCTTTTTTAGCCTCAATCATCGGGTTTTTATCAAGATCAGGATGCCATTGTTTCCAAGGTAATTCTACCCGGCTCCAGGCGACACGCAAGTTATCTAAAGCATAATCTATAACCTGTGGGTCTGTATTAGGGTTTTGTAAACGGAAATTTCCACCTATCCCGTCAAAAGGATTTCCTTCTTGTTCCGGAAAGAGCTTTAAAGTTACAGGTGAGTTATCAGTTTCTCCGCTAACTTCTATATCAAATGTGTTTGAATAGGTCTTACCCGCTTCAAGATTACCCATAGCTATGGCAAAATTCAACTCAAAGTCAGGATTTAAAGAATCTTTACTCGTAGTAATAATCAATTCGGTTTGCTCTTGAGCTGTGACTTGAATGCCGCGTTTTTTGGTGAGCATATTCACTGCTTTTACTGGCGCCTTATAAGATGCATTATCAAACGCAGCCCTTATCGCCTGAGCAGTTATAGATTCTGGATTGGTGATTTTAAAATTAGTGTCTTTTGTAAAATCTTTCGGCAATTTAATTCTAAAATAAGCACCCTGAATCAGAGTATCTTTTGGAGCGCTAAAATTAATTTTAACACGAATGGAATTAGTAGTTAATGGTTTAAGCGTTTGAGTCCAACTGATGTTTTTCATTTCATAACTGAATGTCCTGGTCTCGTTATCTCTCTTAAAATCGGTTTTCTGTCCTTCTTTTCGTGTGACCCATTTATATCCTTGTTCATTTACTAGTACGAGGCTGGTATTAAAATCATGCAGGCCTTGCTCTGTGCGAATGCCGGTAAGGTTACCCCAGGTTTCAAATTCGGTCTGAGCAGTTATTTTTTGAAAAAAACTTGAAGCCACTAACAGTGTTAGCAATACCTTATTTTTTAATTTCATCTTTTGTTATCGTTTTTGAATAATTATAGATTTCTTTCACGCGATTGACCGTATTTGCAGTCTCGAGCCAATTAGACCACACCATAAACCAAGACCATTTAGGTTGTTTTTGAAGAATATTAGGTTTGGGTAATTCTCCCACTTCCCCGAGCGCTATAGGCTTACCGGCGGCAAGCTTTAAAAGTGCTTCATAATCGCGCTGCTCATAGTCATAATGATACACATCTGTAGCGAGTATATCTACATATTCAGCTCCCGGGTAAAAGTCCTCATAAGCAAAAGCCTCATCAAAGGGGATATCACGCGGCGCATTTGCATTCCATACCCAAATCAAGTTATTTAATTGATGGTACTCCGCTAAGCGGTTGTAGAGTATTTTCCAAAGCTTTTTATAGGCCTCCGGATTATTTCCCCACCAAAACCAAACCCCATTCATCTCATGATAAGGCCTCCACAAGACCGGCACTCCTGATTCTTCCAATTTTTTAAGATATGAAGCCACATGATCAACTTGCTTGAGCCATCTCAAATGAAGAGCGGTATTGGGAGTAAGTACTTGTTCCCAATTTTCATCACTAAATTCATTCTGTACACTTTCACTCCAGCTATAGGGTGGTTTATCTGTAGGTCTTCCTACATGCCACATCAACGTTACCAGTGCTCCCTCTTCATGTTTTTGAATAGCATTCTTCACAATTCGCTCTCCAGGATCCTTTTGACTATTCCAATAAAAATCTGTTCCCCAGACCGCGGGATAGTTCCCAGTGATTTCATAAGCCAGTTTATAAAACTTTTCAGGCTCTTCGTTGTAACTGTGCTGACCAGATAAAATATTGTCACCTAAAGAAGCTATATAGGCTAATATCTGCTTTGCTTCCGGAGTTGCATACGCATTTACCGGTGTTTGAGCCAAACCTAGAGTAGAAAGCACTACACTTATTAAACAGATTATTTTTCTCATTGCTGCTCATTTAAAAGCTGATCTGCCGCAAGAACCAGAAAGATATAATCTGTGGTTCCTCCTCCCAACACATATTCGGTTTGCTGCCAAAGGAAAGGCCACTCCAGTAGTTCGGGAAAATCGGGTCTTATTAAAGCGGTTCCCGAACCAATACCTCCGGGTATAAACGAAAACTCCCCTCGATTCATCCCATAAGCTTGAGTCAAAGATCGTGCACCTACCCCTGAGGCAAAAGAAGAGGTATTTACGCCGGGATGAGCACCTAACACAAAATTAAGAGCGTTAAGCAAATAGTCTTTCGGAAAAATTTCGGGATAACTGGTGTGAAAATAATATTGTTTCATTCCAAAATTCTGAATGCCCCAGCCAGCACCCCAGATGTCTGGTTCATAAGGCATTCCATAAGGTGTTTTTTTACCTAAGTCTACTACTTGTTGATAATAAGCCTTTACAGCGGTGTTCAATCGCTTCTTGAAAGCAGGTTCTTGAATTAAGGGTAATGCCGGCCCTACTATCCACCCGGTGTTTTCTATATTAGAAATAATACCTTCTGTATTTTTTATCAGGAATTGTGCGTATTCTTTATTTTGAGTAGACCTTAACAGTTCTACTGCCAGTTCTAGTTTAGGGATAAAAGCTTCCTCACTGTGCGAGTCCCAAATGGCTTTTGCAATAGACAGGCATTGCGCAGCCAGGTCTGGATTGTAGCTTTTTAAAACCCGTGCTGCTGCAGCCAAGGCAGCGGCAGTAGAAAGTTCTCTGGCAGGGTTTTCTTCTGTAAAAACCCAGCGGTCATCAGGTGCACCGGCTAAACCTATAGGGATATTCTGATCTGCTTGAGTGTTGGAAAAAATAATATTATCGCTATGGTTTACAGGATCTCCCAATAAGGTATATTGCCTTTTAGTAGGAACTATTATTCCGCGGTAAAAACGACCCATAGCGGTATACCCTCCCACTATAGAAAGTACGCCATGCTCAATTTGCTGTAAGATATCTGGTTTACCATCTGGCTGAAGGATTTCAACCACGCGTGTACTTTGATCAATACTTGTATTGTCGTAGTTTATGTTGAAATTTTCATAAATATGCGCCAACCCTTGTACTGTAGCTGCCTGAGATTCAACCCGAAGATCAAAATCTCCTGCATCATGCCAGCCGCCCTTATTTAATTCAGGGACGTGTTCTCCTGATTTATATTCTGTAAGTGTTGTAGACCCCTGTATATACCCGTCAAAATGATTGTAGTCTATAGGAGCCATACGCGCATCGTCCATATGACAGAGTCCGTGCCAGACTTTATAACGATCGTTCACGCGCATATGGCACATTTGAACCGGTAAAAAGTATTCTAGTGTGGGTTGCCAGACGTCTCTTTGATATACCTCTTGGGTTATCTGAAAAGCTTCGGTAGTATAGTCACCATATTGAACCACATACATACCGGGTTTTGTAATCGCACTAAAGTCTAGTTGATAATAGGTATACCGGAGAAAATTCCCCCAAAGTTCTGGTTTCTTAGAAACCACTTCTGTATATCCGCCTTCGTTATTGATGCGTAGCAGTTTTGCATCCTGTTTTTTGGTGTCATTGGGATCAGTTTCTATTACGGCTATTTTTTCTTGTGTCGGATGGTAGCCCACCTGAGAAATTTGTACTACCGGGTCGTATAAAAAATCTTTCAGCGTATTAGGCGTGATTAGCCATTCTATAGCATTTTTTGTTTTTCCGGCGGGAACAAGCGATCTAACAATAAACCAACCATTGCTGTGACTGGCACGCCCATCTAATAATTGCAGTTCCGCCTGAGAATTTAAATTTTCAATATGAATAGTTTGTGCCGGAGTACCCGGAGCAATTACCAGATGTTTTCCTTGAGCTATGGACTGCAGGCGATATTCTCCTTCTTCAGCATAGGTGCCGGGGCCATTAGCTTGCCTATTAAAAAGACCAAACTTTTCATCCATGTAATAGGATTTTCCAAAAAGAATTCCGGGGAAAAATTCAATATTCATTCCTACTTTTCCTATCCATTCTTCCGGTAAAGGTTTATCAAGATCTACCGTTATTTTAAAAGATTTCCCTTGCGGATTGACCTTCAGTTTATATTCCATCTCCAGACCTGGGTAAATAATAGGGTTAAATCCTTTGCGGTCTTTCGAAGCGTCGGGGTAGCTCATGTGAACGCTTATTTCCTGTTTTTGTCTGTCTACCTGTCGCTCTCCTACTTTGGGAACCGGTTGCCATTGACCGGGAGTTGATTCTAGTCTAAGATCACCATTCGTGGCGACGCGTATGCCGTTCTGAATGACACCTACTCCGCCCTGATGGCTTTCCGGATAAAAATCGTGCGCCAGCATCACATTAGCACCTTGTCGCTCAAGATATTCCTGTTTGTTAATTCTAAAAACAGTAGAAGAGTCAGCCAATTGTTGCGCACTAACTTGAGCTAATCCGAAAAAAAATAAGAAAAAAATAAAAATACGTGTCATAAATCATCGAAAATTTAAAAATAGGTCTCTAATGTATGCCTTACTTAATACTTTTTTATCGATTTCCTATAGGATATTTTCAGAACAGTTTGCGCTAGTGCACATTGCTTTATATTTAAACTGAAATTAATTATGTTATGAAAATACTACACTTTTTTAGTCTCTTTTGTCTAACTACTTTTACCGCTTTTGCTCAGGAAAAAGTAGCTAACGAGGCGATCATTTCTCAAATGAAGGTTGATGCCAAAGAAAACCTACTCGATAAATGGTACCCGCTTGTGATAGACAAGGAAGACGGGGGATATTACAGCGAGATTACCTATGATTTTCAAATAGGGGAAAAACACGATAAGATGATCGTAACGCAAGCAAGGCATATCTGGACCAATTCGGTCGCAGCTGAATTTTTTCCTGATAAGCAGAACAACCTAAATTATGCGGCACACGGATTCGAATTTTTGAGAGATGTCGTGTGGGATGCTAAATATGGTGGGTTTCATAACCTGGTTACCAAAGAAGGAAAACCTATCGCTAAAAAAGGAGAAGAAAAAACCGCTTATGGAAACTCCTTTGCTATTTATGGCCTTGCGGCATACTACAGGGTTTCTGGGAATAAAGAAGCGCTTGATCTTGCAAAAAAAACCTTTTACTGGCTTGAAGAGCACAGTCATGACCCAAAAAATAAAGGCTATTTTCAATCTTTAAACTTAGATGGTTCTCCAATTTTAAGAGACTCAAGTTTTGACTCTACTTCAGATGTGGGTTATAAAGATCAAAACAGCTCTATACATTTGCTGGAAGCTTTTACAGAATTATATAAAGTATGGCCAGACAAACTAGTTGCCGAAAGACTGAAAGAACTCTTATTGCTTATACGAGATACTATCGTGAGTGAAAGAAATTATATGAATCTCTTCTTTGAGGCAGACTGGACTCCTGTATCTTTTAATGAGGAAACAAAAAAGATTATAAAAAAACATTATTATCTAGATCATGTTTCGTTTGGTCACGATGTAGAAACCGCGTACCTAATGCTAGAAGCTTCTGAAATACTGGAGCGTAAGGATATCGAAAAAACGTTATTAAAAGGAAAAATGATGGTAGACCATGCTCTTGAAAATGGTTGGGACCCCGAATTTGGAGGCTTTTATGACGGTGGGTATTATTTTGGGGAAGAGAAGTCGTTAACCATCGTGAATTCAGATAAAAACTGGTGGTCACAAGCTGAAGGATTAAATACACTCCTTATTATGCAACACTATTTTCCAAATGACAGCCACCACTACGGGATTTACTTCAATCAATTATGGGAGTATGTGAACACATTTTTCATGGATGATCGCTTTGGAGGTTGGTATGAATGGGGCCAAGACAATAAACCTGAAACGAAAGACGATCTAAAAGGCCATATTTGGAAAGCTAATTATCACAACTTTAGAGCACTTATCAACTGCTTAAAAAACTTAGAAAAATAAGCAATAAAAGTATTTTCAAAAAAACAGGGCAAATACATTGATGTATTTACCCTGTTTTTTTGAAATATGTTTACTCTATTTTTTAGTCAACTGCAGTGTGATCACATCGTGTGGTGCAACTACTGCATTAAAGGAACTCTTTGTTGTTTTTAGGTCTTTCTGCGCCCATACATCTTTTAAAGAAAAAAGGGTATTTTTAAAATCAACAGTATATTCAAAATCAGGATCTTTTATTTGATGATCTTCCCAGTTGAAATTTACTTGATGTTCACGATCTGCCCGGTTTAAGAACGTTACAGCCCAGTCTCCGTTTTTAAGAGGCTTAAACCACGTTTCAAGTCCTTCTTTACTGCTGTATTTGAAGCCTTGGATTCCTAAAGAATCCTGATTGATAGCGATCATATCTTTATTAGTAAGGATAGCTACTGTTTCTGCGCTCATATCTGCTAAATCATTTCCTGCTATTAAAGGAGCCGAGAGCATACACCACATAGCAAAATGAGCGCGATCTTCAGCAACAGACATCCCATTTCCCACTTCCATCATATCAGGATCGTTCCAGTGCCCGGGACCGGCATATTTTCTAAGGCCATCCTGCATATCTAAAATTTTAAGCACGCCCCAAGATGACCAGTCGCCGTGATCTTCTTCACAATCCCAGCAAGCATAAATATCCCCAGTTGTTCTCCACATATGGCCAATATCTTGGGCCCATTCCCAAGGCTTATTATCACCCCATTCGCAAATTGCAAACAAAATTGGGCGACCAGCGCTATAAAGAGCATTTCTCATTGTTGTGTAAGAAGCTTCGGCATTTTGCTTTCCTGTATTACACCAATCGTACTTTAAATAATCGACGCCCCAGGATGCATATTTAATGGCATCTTGATATTCGTGACCACGGCTTCCAGGCTCACCGCCACAGGTCTCAGTACCTGCGTCTGAGTATATCCCAAACTTAAGGCCTTTGCTATGTATATAGTCTGCCAGAGCTTTCATACCGGAAGGAAATTTTTCCTTATCTGCATGAATAAAACCATCAGCATCCCGCTCACCGTGCCAGCAGTCATCTATTACAATATACTCATAGCCAGCATCCTTCATACCGCTGGAGACCATGGCATCAGCAGCATTTCTGATAACTTGTTCATTGATATTACAGGCAAATTTATTCCAGCTATTCCACCCCATAGGTGGCGTTTCGGCAATATTATCAAACTTCTGAGCATAGCTTTTAAAATTCAACATCGTGATGAAAAAAATAAAAAAAAGGTTTTTCATAGTTTAAAAATTAAAATAATATTCCCTGCTTAAATTGTTTAAACAGGGAATAATTTGAACAAAATTAGTGGATAAAAGTCTAAATCTAAATCAATCCCAGATCATCTATATAAATTACTGACGGGGCAGCACCACTAAACTCCTGAATGACAATCTCGTTAAGTGTAGCTGGAGAGCCCAATTGTGACAATGGTATTGTAAAATCGTTCCACTCTCCCTGATTGATAGTTATTACTGCACCTGCGTCATAATTTCCGTTTAATACGAGTTTTAGATTGTTGATTCCTTCTCCTCCATATATTGATACTTTAACGGCTTGTTTGTCGGCAAGATCAATGGTGGCACCACCATTGCCAATTTGAAAACCTGAGTAACCCCCCTCATAAGTTCTCTTGATTGAGAAATCGCCACGTTTTACGCGCTCAGTACTTTCAAAATCTTCTGAACCAGACCAACCCCCAATCCACCAGCTTTGGGCTAATGCATCATCATAAACCACAAATTTAAATCCGAAGGATTGCGTACTCTGGGATATGCCCCCTGCTGTTTCCACAAACAAAAAGGCCTGTACAATTCCTTCAGGTACTGCAACCTGTATTTCCGTGGTGGTAGATGAAATTATTTCAGCCTCAACATCTCCAAATCGCACGGATACAAGACCTTCAAAAATCTCACCTTGAATAGTAACAATATCCCCGGCACTTGCTGCCAATGGCGTAAATGAAGTAATTCTAGGAGCTGGTTGCTCGATCATAAAAAAAGTTGTCGCAACACCTTCTGATGTAACTACACGCAACTCATCGCTAGCGTCAAAGTAGGGTGCATCTTCAGGGATACTTGTAATAATAACATTATTTGTAACCAATGTCGGGTTAAAATAGGCTTCCGTGTCATTAAAATATACCTCTTGAGTCGTGGCTAAGTTTTCTCCATAAATGGTATAGGAATTTTGACGAAGTCCTACTGTAGTGGTAGAGTCTCTTGCTGTAAGGGCCACACTTGTTATACTTGGTGGGCCGGTTGCTTCTACACCACCCGTATCATCGGGTTGACAAGAGGTTAACTCCAGGCTTAACATTAGGGCTAGTAATAGAATACCGCCGCTACTGATTTGCTGTTTAAAAAATTTAATTTTCTTCATCATCACTGTTTTTTAATTAAACTCATAAGGAACTGGTTCTTCAAGTAGTCTTGGATTTAAAGCCACGTCTGTTGCAGGATAGGGCAACAAGAAATCGTCTACTTCTGGAGTATACATCTCTGTAAATATTTCAGGTGGTTCTTCATTACTATAAGTTCCTCTTTCCTGGTTGCTTATAATATTAATGGCTGTTTGACGGTCGATTCGTCCCAAATCAAACCAATAATCCCCCTCTATAGCAAATTCAATTCTACGTTCTTGTAAAATATCATCAAGTGTAATTGAAGGCAGACTGCCCAGACCTGCCCGTAAACGCACACTATTAAAAGATTCAAGCGCCTGAGCATCACTTGTTGAAGCAGCACCTGCCAAAATAGCTTCGGCATTAATTAATAATACATCGGCATACCGCATTATATAGGTATTGTTAGATGCGGCCTGCATTGCAGAATTACCATTATTATCTGCTGGTGTACCAACGACATATTTTTTAATCCCTGCTTTTGTGTTCTGAGCATTTATATCATCTGGTACTGTGTAGCCCCCATCAGCTGCCCTGATGTTGGGATAGAAATCTCCGGCAAGCATTATAGTTGCCTTTCTACGTTCATCACCATCTTCATAAGCTTCCTGCAAATCAATTGTTGGCCCTATCACACCATACCCATCACCAGTACCAGTTATGGCGCTGCTTATAGCAAAAGAAGCCTGCATTGCATTACCAACACCATAACCCTGAGATGTCCACTGCATAGCTGCAATAGATTCTTCATTATTGTTGAACTCTGTTAAAAATAGATTATTGTAATCATCAAGTAATTGAAATTCTTCGCTCGAAATCACTTCCTGACTTAGTTGTCGTGCTAGATCGTATTCCTCTTGATAAAGGTGAACTTTTGCCTTTAATGCTTTAGCAGAACCACTTGAGACGTGGGCATTTGCTAAATAATTACCACCGCGCACCTTTGGATAGCAATTATCAATTGCAAACTGAAGATCACGCTCTATTAATTCATAGATATCTTCTATTCGGTTTTTAGAGATCTGAGGATCGTAGACATAATCTAGATTATTTTCAATTATGGGCACTGATCCCCAAATCCTAACCAAATAAAAATAAGCAACCGCTCTCATAAAATGTGCTTCGCCTATTGTATTGTTTACTGCTTCCTGAGAAACCGATGGGCTTACTCTACTTTCAGTAAAATTTATTATTGCATTTGATTGAGCAATCACACCCCATAAAGAACCCCAACCATCGGCTAACACAGTGTTATCGCCTGTTATTGAGAAGTTGAAAAAGTTTACTACGTCCCCAGAGAAAGTACGTGCGTTACCACCGCTCAACTCTGTAATTGACCAAAATGCCTTAGTATTGAAATTAAACCATACTGCTCCATAAAGGCTATTTGTATTAGCTACTAGTTCTTCTTCACTAGAATAAAAATTATCTAATGCAATACCGTCTTCTGGTGGTCTTTCTAAAAATTCATCGTCACAAGATACCAGCGAAAAAAACACCAAAAACAGTAAAAACAGTTTGTTATACTTTATATATTTCATCGTAATTTATTTTTTAAAATTCAACATTTAAACCTAGAGTAAATGTCCTGGGTATGGGGTATCTCCCTCGATCAACACCCATTTGCAGTGCATCACCATTAAATGATCCTATCTCCGGGTCATATCCAGAATAATTTGTAAAGGTGTAAAGGTTTTGTATAGTACCATAAACCTTAAGATTTGAGAGGTAAAATCTTTGACAAAAGGTTTGAGGGAGATTATAGCCCAGACTAACATTTTGTATTCTCAAGTAAGACCCATCTTCAACATACCGATCTGAAATAAATAAATTTTGATTATCATCTCCCCTTCTTGGTCTTGGAAAAGCAGCATCAATATTATCTGGGGTATAGTAATCCTGCGCTATGTTTAATTGATTGGTGTATAATCTTGATAGACCAACCGTTTCCTTTCGTGTCAAATTTAATAGATCATTACCATAAGATCCTTGAAGGAAAATACTAAGATCAAAATTTTTATATTTAAAGTTATTGGTAAATCCAAATGTGAAATCTGGGTGAGGGTTGCCAATATAGGTTCTGTCTTTTTCATCAATAACACCATCCTCATTTACATCAACATATTGAATATCACCGAGGCTGTTATCACCTAGTTCCTCAGAAAAAGGGATACCAAATTGAACAGGCGCTCCATCAATATCTTCTTGGGTTCTAAATATTCCGGCAACTTTATAACCCCAATATTTCCCTAAAGGCTCACCTTCAACTGTTCTAGTAATTGGAGAAGATAAAAACCCAGTTGTAACAGAACGTAAAACTTCCAGGCTTTCGTTATAAAGTTCCGTTACTTCATTTCTGTAATGAGATATATTGAAATTGGTTGACCATGAGAAATCTTTAGTCTTTAAAGTTGAATAACCCATAGAAACATCAATACCCTTATTATTCATTTCACCCAGATTGACAAAAGGAGCAGAAATTCCTCCTAAATAATTATCAGGCCCAGTTAGGAAGACTGGCAGAGGTAACTGGTATAAAAAGTCTTTTGAAACCTTATTATACACTTCGATTGTAGCATTGAATCGGTTATCCAAAAGTGTAAACTCTATACCTAAATTGGTTTGTCTAGTTTCTTCCCATTTTAAATCGGGATTAGGAATATTATTAACTAAATATCCAAGTCCTATGCCCGTAGGAGTATTGTTTAAGCTAGAACCATAAAGATAGTTTGCAATCCCCTGATTACCTACAACACCATACCCTGCTTTCAATCTAATATTATCAACCGTCTCGTTAAAGCTTTCCATCCATGGTTCATTTGACAATTTCCAAGATGTCGCAAATGATGGAAAATAACCCCATTGCTTACCTCCTTGAGGATCAAATTTAGAGGAGCCATCTGCCCTCAAGGTTGCTGTTAAACTGTATTTATTTTTGAATGAATAGTTTGCTCTTCCGAAGTATGAATTTAAAGCAGTGCTGCCTTGATAGGCATCGTAGCTTACTATTGAATTTGCATTATTAAGGGTCTGAATGTCATTATTGACAAAGCCCTGACCCTGAGCCTGAATCCCTTCCCAGAAGGACTCCTGTGCTTCTTGACCTAACAAAACATTTAGGTTATGGTCTCCAAAGTTTTTCGAAAAATTAAAATAATTTTTAATAATCCAAAAATGACTTTTTTCCCTTTTTTCAAATAACGTTGCATTTTCATTGATAAATCGCCCCCATTCGTAAGTTGGAGTGAATTGAGTGTTTGTGCCAAATGTTAAATTACCTCCTATTTCATTCCTAAATGTTAGACCATCCATAAGGGTAAACTCAGAATAGAAATTACCCAGTACATTATAGGTGAGTAAGGAATTACTTCTTTCCAGTGCTAAAGCTACGGGATTTATACTGCCTTCAATTGCCCCTGGTTCATCTGGCGGTCCAGCAAAAGAACCGTCTGGATTGCGCACCGCCACATCTGGAGCCTGAAGTAACCCCAAACTGACAATACCATTACGATTACTATTTAAAGTGATATCTTCACTTGTTCTACTTGCAGTAAGGTTAGCACCTACCTTCAGCCAATCTTTTAAATTGCCATCAATATTCGCCCGGACAGTCAATCTATCAAAGCCAGAGCCTAAGACGGTTCCTTCCTGATCTAAGTAACTACCAGAAATAAGGTAGTTTACTTTCTCATATCCTTGTGAATAAGAAATTTGGTGACTCTTTAAAATAGCTTGTTGAAATACCTCATCCTGCCAATCAGTGCCATCTCCCAGGTTCTCAATCGTTGTAAATTCAATTCGTGGTTCAGTCCCATACTCTACAGCCAATGCATTTTGTAGTCCGGCGTAAGTAGGAAGATCCATTACATCTAGCAATTTTTGGGGTTCTTGAAGAGCATAATAGGTATTGTATTTCAAAGAACCTGCTTTATTCCGACTGCCTGTCTTAGTTTTTATAATTACAACACCATTCGCACCTCGTGAACCGTAAATTGCAGTAGCTGAAGCATCCTTAAGTATATCAACAGACTCAATATCACTAGGGTTTAATCCGGCCAATGGACTTGTGCCTGTCTGTCCGTTCCCCCCAAAGTCTGCTGCTGCTGTCCGCCCACTTGTACTGGTATTACGTGAATCACCAGATATAGGCACACCATCAATTACATACAATGGTTCGTTATTCCCAGTAATAGAAGTTATACCTCTTATCCTAACCGAAACCGCGCTTCCAGGCTTTCCTGAGTTTTGACTAATGGTAACCCCAGAGGCTCGGCCTTGCATCAATTGGTCTATACTTACCTGCGGAATATTTTCGATTTCGTCAGATTCAATACTAGATACTGATCCGTTAACGTCTTGTCGCTGTTGCGTTCCATAACCAATTAGGACAACTTCATCCAAACTTTCAGAATCTTCAGACAGCGCAACATCCACTCTTTGTCTCTGATCAACAGCAACTTCCTTAGTTTCAAATCCAATGAAACTAAATACAAGAATGCCATCCTGAGGCACATTGAGCTGAAAGTTTCCGTCAAAATCTGTGGCTGTACCGTTACTAGTATTTTTTTGTATGACATTTACACCCAGCAGTGGATTTCCGTTTTGATCTGTTACTGTTCCTTCTACTACATTTTGTTGAGCCAAGCTTAACTGAGTTAATAGACAGAATAGCGCAAAAGTGATCATCTTACTTATGCGTTTCATACCGCCTTTACGTTTGATTATTTTTTTTAGCATTATTGAGAAAATTGTTGAATTGATACTAATATTATGAGTTTGATAAAATACCGGTTTATTTATTAGAGCTTCGATAAATATTGACCCATAATATTTCATTATCAAAATTATGAGGATGGTTAAGCTTTTGTTAATATTATTTTATCATTTAATAATGATATTTTTTCGAATATCTAAAAGGCGTAAGATTAAGTGATCCAGAATATTAAGATAAGGTAGGATATCACTGCATTTTTTGAGAATACCAGTATTTAAAAATTTGATAATATAAATTCTAAACCTTAATGAGTAAGTCTATTGTAAATAAAATAACCTGATTCGCTAAAATACCTTGGGTTATTTAAATCACTACTATCAGATTGGGGTAATAGCGCAGAAGATGCCTCGGCTTTATTAGATATTGACCAATTACACCAGGAAACCTGATTTTTGGTCATAAAATCTAACCAGATGTTTGATTCTTTATAAAATACCTGTCCATCCCCATCAGCGAGTGTAGTACCGAATTCTGTAACAAATATGGGCATCCCAGTTTTTAAAGCTTCACTTACTTGATCTCTAAGCTTCGCACTATGAGTACCGGCATAAAAGTGAAGAGTGTATGCCAAATTAAAACCCTCTAAAGGATTTCTTGAAGCTTCTAAAACACCCTGAGACCAATTAGGAGTTCCACAAATTATAAGATTTTCACTATCATTTTTTCGTATTGTGGTAATTATTTGTTGATGATAAGGCAAGAGTACCTCTGTCCAGGATACATTAAGCGGTTCATTATAAATTTCATAAATTAGATTAGGTACTTGACCATATTTAGCGCTCAATTCCTTAAAGAATTCTTTTGACTGTTGAATATGATCTTCAGCGTGATGGTCGTGCCAGTCTACAATCACGTAGATACCGTATTTGATCGCTGCTTCAATTACACTAAACACTTTTTTTTTCTCTTCTCTAGGGTTTTCCAGATAACCACCGTGTTCTATACCCATAGCGACACGCACAACATTTACTTTCCAAAAATCCCTTAAGTTTTTAACCGTATCTTCATTATAAAATTGGGGTTGCCACTGACTCCAAAACAACGACATGCCCCTGAGCACGATTAAATTATCACGCATATCCCTTAAACGTCCTTCTTTAAAGCTTAATCTCCCATATTTTTCAACAGGATTTAATTCCTGCTGAGCATATAAATTACAAAGGCAACTAAAAAAAAGGATTAAAAAAACCGGTATAAAGAAATATCCTAAACGCATCTTAATAATCATAAAACTCTTTTTATCCCACTAAATTCTTGTCTGAACTGGCTGGGCGTGCAGTTTTTTGTTTTTTTAAAAACCCTATTAAAATTCGCGATATTATTAAAGCCACATTTAAATGCAATCTCAGCTATACTTAACTCCTTTTCAATTAACCATCTTGAAGCATAGCCTATACGTGTATCATTAACATATTCTATGAACGTTTTACCGGTACGCTTTTTTATAAATCGATTAAACGAAACCGGACTCATATTTACCAAGTCCGAAATTTCATTGAGGCTCATTTTATTATGATAATTGTTTTGAACGTATTCGTAAATTTTTTTGATTTTATCGCTATTCTCAAAATTCTTATTTTCTGATATATACGTTGATAATAGTTGCTGGTTTCTTGAATTTGCTAAATCGTGTAGGATGGATATAAGCTCTAGAAAATAATCAATACTATCAATCTTTGAGAGTTTTAAAATCTTTGGTTTAATCTCTTCAGCTATTTTTTTTGAAAATAAGATACCATGTGCAGAGCGCTCAAACATATCTTTAATCGGTTTCATGATTCTCCTGCTAAGAAGTCGGTCGTCAAATAAATCATTGTGAAACTGTATTGTGATTTCGTGAATATTTTGATTCTTACATTTATATATTTCCCAACCATGTTGCAAATTAGGCCCCACCAAAACGAGCTCAATAGTATCTATTTCACTCAAATGATCGCCAATAATACGCCGTACGCCCTCGCCGTTTAAGATAAAATTCAACTCAAATTCTGGGTGAAAATGAATTGGAAAATCAAAATCATCTTTTATTCTATCAAATACTAAAAAACTGTCTTCAGGAGCTAATGGAGTTATTTCCCTGTGTATGTCTTTTTGCATTAAAAGTCCTTTTAGAAATTATTTTATTATGAAATGACAAAATTCTATTAATCCAATAATTAGATTGACGGTAATTTTGGAAATCATTAACATTTTGAAGAAATCTTAGCAATAATACAATCTAGGTAATTTTAAAGATAATTTATGGATGACAAAACAAAATCTATATTATTTTATCATTTGCACTAAAATTTATTAAAAACAAATGAATATTTTATTCAAATTTATAATATTATTTTGCAGTTTTTTAATACTAACGTCGTGTTCAGGATTAAAAAATTCAAATTTCGATACCATAAAAACAGCAAATCCTAATGCTGATTTAACTTCAAAAATTCTGTTGCAGCGGTTAAAAGAGATTCCGTACAAAGGCATCGCTTTCGGCCATCAAGATGCAACTATGTACGGAATTAACTGGGATCAGAGCGACACTCCTAATATTTTACAAAGTGACATCGCAATGGTTAGCGGTAAAATGCCAGCGGTACACGGTTATGATTTAGGCCACATTGAACTTGGTCTAGAGTACAATTTAGACACGGTAGCATTTAATGTAATGCGAAAGCATATACAAAAACTACACGACGATGGTGCGATAATTACATTTAGTTGGCATTTAGACAATCCCAAATCATTAGGGAGCTCTTGGGATACCACGGCCACCGTAAAAGAAATTTTAAAAGCTGGGGAATATAGAAAACGTTACGAAGACTGGGTTGCTAACCTCTCAAACTTTTTTAAATCTTTAAAATCTAAAAAAGGCAATTTCATTCCTGTAATTTTTAGACCGTTCCATGAAATGAATGGAAGTTGGTTTTGGTGGGGAAAAGGAAATTGCAGTCCTGAGGATTACAAAAGCTTATGGCAAGAGACCTTTCAACTATTAAAAGAAAACGAGGTAAATAATTTGCTCTTTGCCTATGCCCCGAATACATTGAGTTCGCCAGAAGAATTTGACACCTATTATCCGGGCGATCAATATGTAGATATCCTTGGGGTTGATATTTATAATTATGGTGATAAGGATACCTTTATAGCGACTATTCAAAATAACCTTTTGATACTTAAGAAAAAGGCCGCCCGTCAAAATAAACCCTTTGCACTTACTGAAACAGGAAATACGAGGCCTGGAAATGATAAAACCTGGTGGACAGAAACTTTATATTCAGGCATAAAAGACAGTGGGATTTCTTGGGTACTCCTCTGGAGGAATGCGCGTCTAGATCATTATTTTTCGGTGTACCCAGATGATATTTCAGCGGAAGATTTTAAAGAGTTTGCTGGTTATAAGGAAACCTTATTTCTAAATAAGGTTAAGAATATTAATTCTAAAAAAACATACTAAATGCTACAAGGCTTGGATATAGCTATCATATTACTCTATCTGATCGGAACCATTCTCATAGGTCTTGCTTTAAGAAAAAAAGCTCAGAAAAGTAAAGATGATTATTTAATGGGAGGCAAGTCATTGCCATGGTATATGTTAGGCCTTTCAAACGCATCTGGCATGTTTGATATATCGGGGACCATGTGGCTCGTGACCTTAACCTTCGTTTACGGACTAAAAAGTATTTGGATACCCTGGTTATGGCCTGTTTTTAACCAGGTGTTCTTAATGGTTTACTTATCTGTCTGGCTTCGGAGATCTAATGTTACTACTGGTGCAGAATGGATTCTTTTTCGTTTTGACAACGGTAAAGGAGGTAAAAGATCTCATACAATAATTGTCATTTTTGCAATACTCAGTTGTCTGGGTTTTTTGGCATACGGTTTTATAGGACTGGGAAAATTTGTTGAAATATTTATCCCTTGGGAAATAGTGTCCCAGTACATCCCCTTCAACATCCCACCTAACTATATCCCTCACTTTTATGGTATTATTTTTACATTATTTGCAGTATTCTACTCTGTTTTAGGAGGGATGTCTGGTATTGTTTGGACAGACGTTTTACAGTATACGGTAATGACGGTGTCATCAATAGCCATTGCTGTTATCGCCTGGAAGGCAATGGGCTCCAATCAGCTCAATGTTCCTAATGGCTGGATGAATCCATTTTTTGACTGGAAGTTAAATATGGATTGGACCGGAATTATCGATGAGGTCAATGCCAAAATAAAATCTGACGGATACTCCCTTTTTACCATATTCTTCATGTTGATGCTTTTTAAAGGAATTCTCGCTAGCATCGCAGGGCCTGCCCCAAATTACGACATGCAGAAAATTTTATCTACTAAATCGCCATTCGAGGCTGCAAAAATGAGTGCTTTTTCACTTGCCGCATTAATTCCTACCCGATATCTAATGGTAGGTGGCTTCTCGGTTCTGGCAATTTTATTTTATGATGATTTAGATCTTTATACTGCCGGTATACTTGATTTTGAAAAAATACTGCCTGCGGCAATTGAGCAATTTGTTCCTGTTGGTTTATTAGGTTTATTACTTGCCGGCTTACTTGCCGCGTTCATGTCAACTTTTGCCGGAACCTTAAATGCAGCTCAGGCATATCTTGTAAACGACATTTATCTGAAGCACTACAATCCTCATGCCAGTCACTCTAAAATTAAGAAAATGAACTATAGCAGTGGCCTCGCTGTTGTACTTGTAAGTATTATTCTCGGCTTTTTTATACAGGATGTCAATTCCATTTTGCAGTGGATAGTTTCGGCACTCTATGGTAGCTACGTGGTGTCTAATGTCTTAAAGTGGCACTGGTGGAGGTTTAATGGTGAAGGCTACTTCTGGGGAATGCTCTCAGGAATGATCCCTGCTATGATCTTTCCATTATTTACTGATACTTTAGATCTTTATTACTTCCCAATTATCCTTCTTATTTCGATTGCTGGTAGTATTCTTGGAACTTATTCTGCCCCTCCAACCGATCAAAGGGTACTTATGGATTTTTATAAAAAAACAAGACCTTGGGGATACTGGAAACCCGTGTACGAACAACTAAAAAAAGAAGATCCCGGGTTTTCAAGAAACAAAGGTTTTACAAGAGATATGTTTAATGTAGTGCTGGGCACGGTAGCTCAAACATTACTAGTTGTTATCCCTATCTACCTGATACTTCACGAAAATATGCATTTCCTAATTTCTTGTGCAATACTGGTTGTGTGCATTATGGTATTGAAAAAAACATGGTGGAACACCATTAAAATTGAAAATAATATAAGTAGTAAATAATTTATGTCAATTACAGAAAATAAAAATCCAAAAACGAAAAAAATACCAAATTATGATCATTTGGTTAATGACTTTCAAACCTTCCTGGCACAAAAAAATTACCCGGAAGACCAATCAAATGGTATTTACAAAAGGTATGTAAACCCGGTTCTAACCAATAAACACGCTCCTTTAGAATGGCGCTACGATTTTAACCCCGAGACAAATCCATTTGGGATGGAGCGCATTGGTATAAACGCCACATTTAATCCGGGTGCGATTAAATGGAATGGTCAGTATATTTTAGCTGTTCGTGTTGAAGGGAATGATAGAAAATCCTTTTTTGCGTTAGCTGAAAGCAATAATGGAGTTGACAACTTTAAATTTTGGGATAAGCCCATTGCATTGCCGCAAACCCATGAGCCTGACACCAATGTCTATGATATGCGTCTTACCAAACACGAGGATGGTTGGATCTATGGTATTTTTTGTACCGAACGTAAAGACAACTTAAAACCTCTTGACACCACTGCTGCTGTTGCAAATGCAGGAATCGTTCGCACAAAGGATTTAAAAAATTGGGAACGCTTACCTGATCTAATCTCAAATTCCGGTCAACAACGCAATGTAGTCATGCATCCAGAATTCATAAACGGTAACTATGCGCTATACACCCGTCCACAAGACGGTTTTATTGAAGTCGGCAAAGGTGGTGGTATTGGTCTAGGGTACATAAAAGACATGAAAAATCCGGTACTTGAGGGTGAGAAAATAATCAATCGCAAAGCCTATCATACAATTTATGAATTAAAAAATGGTCTGGGTCCCGCTCCA
The DNA here is from genome assembly GCF_004104075.1 of Leeuwenhoekiella polynyae. Lineage (GTDB taxonomy): Bacteria > Bacteroidota > Bacteroidia > Flavobacteriales > Flavobacteriaceae > Leeuwenhoekiella > Leeuwenhoekiella polynyae. The sequence continues at coordinate 97,406 of NZ_QOVK01000009.1, forward strand.
ATAAAAACAAAAGAAGGCTGGCTCCACCTGGCTCATGGCGTAAGAAATACTGCAGGAGGTCTACGCTATACACTTTATTTATTTATGACAGCATTAGATAGTATTGAACAAGTTATCTATCAACCAGCAGGATATTTTATGGCTCCTGACTATAAAGAAACCGTGGGAGATGTACCAAATGTATTGTTCGGTAATGGTTGGATTCTGGATGATGATGGTAGAATACTCATCTATTATGCCTCATCAGACACACGTTCTCACGTTGCTGTTTCTTCTATAGACAGACTCATTGACTATGTGAAAAACACCCCTCAGGACACCTTTACATCTTCAGGCTCAGTTCAAAATATCCTGGCACAAATTGAACGCAACAAAATCTTTAAGGATGCCGAATGATGCAAATCAAAAATTTAAAAGCGAGCTTGAAAACGAGCTTAGGGAAATTCTAAAGTATTGGAAATATAATACTTTAGATGAATCAAATGGCGGTTTTTACGGAAGAAGGAATTTTAAAAACAAATTAATACCAAAGGCTGATAAAGGCATTATTTTAAATACGCGTTTGCTTTGGGCATTTTCTGCAGCAGGTAACTTTTATAAAGATGAATCCCTTAAAGTTTATGCGGACAGAGCTTATGAATATTTAAAAGATCATTTTCAGGATCCCAGCCATTATGGCCTCTATTGGGAACTAGATTACACGGGCAAACCTAAAAATACCCGAAAACAAATCTATGCTCAGGCCTTTGGAATATATGCTTTATCTGAATATTACCGATTTAGCAGTAAAGAAGAAGCTAAAGATTGGGCACTATCCTTATTTGACCTGGTAGAAACCTGGGCTAGAGATCAAAAAAACAATGGATATCTAGAAGCCTTTCAAAATGATTGGAGCCCAATAGCTGATGTGCGGTTGAGCGAAAAAGAGGATAACTCGGCTAAGACCATGAATACCCATTTACACATCCTGGAAGCATATACCACTCTTGCTCAAATATCTAAAAACACCAAAGTACACGAAGCGTTGGAAAATTTAATAGTGCTTTTTCTAAATCGTTTTTATGACGAAACTAGTCAGCATTTCCAATTATTTTTTGATGAAAATTGGCATCGTACAAAAGCAATTGTTTCATACGGACATGATATCGAAGCAATCTGGCTTCTAACAGAGGCTTGTAAAGCAGTTGCCAACCCTAAATTACTACTAAAAACCAAATCAATTAGTGTAGCGGTTGCTAAAACCTTTTTAAAACAAGCCTATTTACCCAAATCAGGGATTATAAATGAAGTTGATCTTGATACAGGTAACGTTGATCCAGATAGACATTGGTGGGCCCAAATGGAAGCTTTGGTAGGCCTGCAATATGCTTATGAATTTTCTGGAGATATTCAATTTAGAAACGCGCAACTTGACATTTGGAATTATACAAAAAAACATTTTATAGATAGCAAATACGGCGAATGGCATTTTCGCCTAAATGAAAATCAAGAACCCTATACCTCTGAGGATAAGGTAAGTATGTGGAAAGCTCCATATCACAACTCCCGGGCTTGTATGGTAGTAATCAAATTAATTTAAAATTATGAAAAGAATATTAACATCACTTTTTATTGTGAATTTTTTCTTGGTAAGCTGTTCAAAAGACGAAGAGTTTATGGAAGAAATAGATGCTACACCTCCAGTTTCTGAAGAACAACCAGAAATAAGTTTCCCTCCTTCCCTTGCGTATTCATATATGGTAGATGCTGGAGCAACACCAGAGACTATTGCTTTGTTTTATAACCTTAAAGCTTTGTCATACTCAAGTTATATTGTTGGCCAGCAGGACGCTTTCAGTGCATTTTATCAGAATACCGGTGGAATGTCTGACATGAAAAAACTAACGGGTAGTGATCCTGGCATGTTAGGATCAGACTTTATGTTTATCACAGATGATGCAAATGACGAGCAACCCAACAACTGGTTCTATCAACAAGAGCAACACATCCGTTCAAAAGCCATTGAAGCTTTTGATAAAGGAATGGTAAATATCTTTTGCTGGCACCTTAGAGAACCCTATGAAGGAGACCACTTCTATACTTCTGAAATGACAACAGATCAAAAACAAAATGCCTTCAAAAGTATTCTGCCGGGTGGTGAGAATCACGAGTATTATAAGAAAAAATTACAAAAGGTAGCTACATTTACAAAAAACCTTAAAAGTACAAACGGCACACTCATTCCTATAATATTTAGACCATTCCACGAGTTTGACAAAGACTTTTTTTGGTGGGGTGCCGCTTATAGTTCCCCTCAGGAATTCATTGAACTCTGGCGGTTTACGGTATCTTATTTGCGTGATGATTTAGACGTTAGTAATATACTGTACGCCTTTTCACCCGACAACAGCTATACTACCGAAAACAGCTATTTAACGCGCTATCCTGGAGATGAATACGTAGACGTGGTAGGGATGGATAATTATGGGGATTTAGCCGCACAAAATGGGTCATTGATAAGTCTTGCCAATCAAAAATTAAAAGTAGTATCAGACCTTGCAGAAAAACGCAACAAAATTGCTGCATTTACAGAAACTGGGTATTTTGTGTCTCCCTCAGATCAATTAGCCCCAGATTTTTACTCCAGAAACGTTTATGAAGTACTTACCAAACAGGACATAAATTTAGGTTTTATGATGTTTTGGCAAAATTATCAAGATTCTTATACGGTACCTGTACCAGGAGCCCGGGGAGCAGATGACTTTTTAAAGTTCAGAGAAAAGGAAAAAACCATGCTTTTAACAGATTTGCCAGATATTTATGATTTACCTGAAGACGACATTTAAAAATATAAGTTGGAGGTTCTTTACTTGGGCTTTGTTGCTTATTACGTTCACTTCCTGCGGAAGTATTGAAAAAATAAGTGTTGAAGACGGGCGTTTTTACAAGGGTGACCAGCCATACTATTTTATAGGTGCTAACTATTGGTATGGCCCACTCATAGCTGCACCAAATATTGGCGATCGAAAACGTTTAGTTCGTGAACTTGATTTAATGGATAGTTTAGGAATTAATAATCTACGAATATTGGTAGGAGCTGAAGGCGGTAAAGAAGACTTCCAGGTTAAACCCGCATTGCAACCCACCCAAGGTCAGTATAATCAAGACTTACTTGTAGGTCTGGACTTTTTGCTGGCAGAGATGAGAAAACGCAATATGTATGCGGTGCTATACTTAAATAATAATTGGATTTGGTCTGGAGGAATGTCTGCATACCTAAACTGGAATGGATATGGGGAAGTTGCAAACCCCTTTCTGGAAAAATACACCTGGCCCGATTATTTTAAGTATACGCAACAATTTCACACCTGCACACCCTGTCGAAAAGCGTTTTTAAATCATATCCAATTCATTCTGGGGAGAACCAATTCTATAAATGGAAAAAAATATACCGAAGACAATACCATTATGTCCTGGCAAGTTGCCAATGAACCCCGGATTTTTACAGAAGAAGATCGGGCACCTTTTAAAGAATGGCTAGATGAAGTCGTTACCCTTTTAGAAAATTTAGATCCAGACACCCTAATATCTACTGGAGCTGAAGGTAAAGCGAGTTACCTTCAGGAAATAGACACCTATAAGATGCTTCATGAAAATTCCAATATTGACTATCTCACGATGCATATGTGGCCAAAGAACTGGCAGTGGTACGATCCGAATAACGAAGAGGAGTCCTTAAAATCTTCTATCTCGAAAGCAAATGATTATATACAAGAACACCTACAGGTTGCTCAGGAACTGAATAAACCAATAGTTATATCAGAATTCGGTTTTCCACGTGCGAAGGAAAGCCTTTCTAAGAAAGCATCTATTGGCAATAGAAATGCATTCTATAGAGAATTATTCCAACTTATTGAAATAAGCTCTAAAGATAAATCTGTGTTATCAGGTCTAAATTTTTGGGGATTTGCGGGCTACGCGAAAACAAATGAAAAGAATGGAAAATGGGAAGTAGGAGATGATTTTAGTGCAGATCCCCCTCAGGAGCCGCAGGGTTTGAATTCTGTTTTTGCTTCAGACACCTCTACATTAAGCCTTATTAAAAAATACAACGATGCTCTACAAAACTGATCGGATAAAATGGTGCTTATCAATTTCTTTAGGGCTAAGTGCTTTTATTTTTTTGAACAGCTTCCGCTTTGCAAACACTTCAAATTTATTAGAAATGCAGCGATCTCAAACAGACTCCATCGATGTTAAAGTAGATTCCATTTTAAAAATTATGACCCTTGAAGAAAAAGTGGGTCAAATGAATCAATATAATGGTTTCTGGGATGTAACAGGCCCCTCACCGAAAGATGGAAATGCAGCAAAAAAATATGAGGATATAAAAAGCGGTAGGGTTGGCTCTATGTTGACCGTTCGGGGGGTAGATCAGGTAAGGGAAGTCCAGAAGTTAGTGGTAGAAGAAAGTCGTTTAGGCATCCCTTTACTTATTGGTTTTGATGTTATTCACGGCTACAAAACCTTAAGTCCAATTCCGCTTGCAGAGGCAGCCAGCTGGGATATTGAGGCAATCAAAAAATCAGCTGCTGTTGCTGCTTCAGAAGCTGCTGCATCGGGTATCAACTGGACATTTGCTCCAATGGTCGACATTTCTAGGGATCCGCGTTGGGGACGAGTAATGGAGGGCGCCGGTGAAGATCCTTATCTGGGAAGCAAAATTGCTAGGGCACGCGTTGAAGGTTTTCAAGGAAAAAATCTAAATGCCGTAAACACAATCGCCGCTACTGCAAAACATTTCGCAGCTTATGGTTTTGCTGAAGCAGGTAAAGAATACAATAAAGCAGATATAGGCACTGTCACTTTACATAATATGGTACTCCCACCGTTTAAAGCAGCAAACCAGGCCGGTGTAAGTACCTTTATGACAGGTTTTAATGAATTCAATGGTATTCCTGTAACAGGAAGCGAGTATCTTTTACGGGACTTATTAAAAAATAAATGGGGTTTTCAAGGCTTTGTGATTTCAGATTGGGCCTCTATAGAAGAAATGGTAACTCACGGCTATGCAAGGGATAAGGCTGATGCCGCAAACAAGGCAGTAAAAGCAGGTGTAGATATGGATATGGAGTCCTCTTCCTTTCTTGATGAATTGATTGGGCTGATTCAAGCTGGGGCAGTTCGGGAAGAATTAATAGACGATGCCGTTCGCAGGATTTTAAAAGTAAAGTTTCTGTTGGGCCTCTTTGATGATCCCTATAAATATTGTGATGTAGAGCGCGAACTACAAACTATTGGTAGTGAAGAAAATCGCAAAGCCGTTCTGGATATGGCCAAAAAATCTATAGTGCTTTTAAAAAATGAAAACAATTTACTACCCCTTAAAAAAAATGGTCAAAAAATAGCAGTAATAGGTCCGCTTGCCGATGATAGCAACAGTGTTTTGGGAAGTTGGCGCATTGCTTCTGAAGACAGTAGCGGTGTTTCAATAGTAGAGGGTTTAAAGCAGTATAAGGGAAATGAATTGATCTTTAAAAAAGGGGCCGATCTAATTACAAATAAGCCTACTTTTATCAACGAACTTGAATTTAATACTACCGATAAAAGTGGTTTTGAAGAAGCCCTTTCAGCTGCAAAAGCTGCTGACGTTGTTATAATGGTTTTGGGAGAGCACGGATTTCAGAGTGGCGAGGGACGTAGTAGAACACAATTAGACCTTCCAGGAGTTCAGCAAGACTTAATGGAAGAAGTGTTTAAGGTTAATAAAAATTGTGTTCTGGTGCTTAATAACGGGAGACCCCTGGCTATTGAATGGGCGGATAAACACATCCCCTCAATTGTAGAAGCCTGGCATTTAGGTACCGAAACAGGAAACGCAGTAGCTCAGGTTCTTTATGGTGACTACAACCCTAGTGGTAAATTGCCAATGACCTTCCCCAGAAATGTGGCTCAAATTCCTATCTATTATAACCATAGAAATACAGGAAGACCTGTAGATCCTCAACCGGGTGAAAATATGGTTTTCTGGTCACACTACAGCGACATAGAAAACGCTCCACTATTCCCTTTTGGCTATGGGTTAAGCTACACCTCTTTTAACTACTCCAATCTCAACGTAGAGAAAGAAAGCTATACTGTAAATGAAGAAGTACAAATTAGTGTAGAACTTAGTAATACCGGCGATTATAATGGTAAAGAGGTTGTACAATTATACATTCGTGATCTTTTTGCAAAAATAGTAAGGCCGGTAAGAGAACTTAAAGGTTTCCAATTAGTAAAGCTGAAAAAAGGCGAATCTAAAATCATAAAGTTTAGTCTAACCAGCGAAGAGTTGGGTTTTTATGATCAAGACGGAAACTTTACAGTAGAGCCAGGAGAATTTGAAATCTTTGTAGGTACTGATTCAAACGCTAGTCTTAAAACCCGTTTTTTACTAAAGGAATAACTACTCTATTTTTATAGTAAAACTAGAAGTAGGTAAGCCTGTTCCATTAAATATATTTGGTATACTGGAATTTGCCCAAGAATAGCGAACAAAAAGCGGATGTTCCAGTTTTCCTTTTTTAAGAAAAATCTGATTGTCTTTGATTTTGAAATCTACAGGTTGAAAGACTTTATCTGCTCCTGCAATTTCAAACTGACTAGCTTTATTATTCTTGTCAATGTGTAAAAGCTCTGCATTACTAAAATTTAGAATAATTTTATTTTTGTCGCTTGTAGCTTTTTGAATAAGCGGCGGATATGCCTTTATTTCCTTTTTGAATTTATCAGCCATCACAAGATTTGCAAATCGTATACCTACATCCTTTTTATTTTTAGGGTGGATGTCATTGATGTTTCCTATATCACTTGTTACGACCATTCCCGTTTTTGCAAGTCTCAAAGCACGTCTTTGAGCATCCCTAATTTGAACACCAGAAAATTCAGTCTCGTACTTATACGGTGCTATTTGGGCAAAGTAAAAAGGGATAATTTCGTTAAACTGAACCCTCCAGCTTTCAATTAGGGTAGTGAACATTTTTTCATAATATTGAGAGTTTACTGTATTTGACTCCCCTTGATACCACAGTACTCCGGCAATTTTGAAGTTCATTAAGGGATGTACCATTGCGTTGTAAATAGACCCAGGTTCTTTTGGTCCCCATTCTGTTTCAGGCAGTAATCCTGCCGCTTTAACCAATATACTGTCACGCTCAATAGCATGTTTAGGAACCCATGTTTCGGCTGGAGTACCGCCCCAGGTTGATCCAATTAAACCTACAGGAACTTGAAGTTCCTTATTCAATTTTTGAGCAAAAAAATAGGCTACTGCACTAAAGTTTTTCATGGTTTCAGGCTTACTCCCTACCCAGCTCCCATTTAGATCATCTTGAGGAAATCGAGCAGTTTTGTGATTTACCGTAAAAATTCTAATCGAGTCGTTTTTTGAATTTTGGATAGCTCGCTCACCATTTTCAATTCCTGCCGCTGCACTCCATTCCATATTTGATTGCCCTGAAATCAACCAAACTTCACCCAACAAAATATTCTTAAGAGTAATCTTGTTGTATCCCTCAATTATTAAATTTAGGCTGCCTTTTTTTTCGTTTGTTAAAATTGTGGTCTTCCAAAAACCCCTATTATTAGGGGTTACAGAGTATTCCGCAACATCCCAGCTTGATGAAATTTTGACTGTTTCTCCTGGTTTAGCCCAACCCCATATTGCGACATCAGCATTTCGTTGCAGAACCATATTATCTGCAAAAATTGCCGGCAATACTACATTAGAATACATTTGACTTATTTGCATTACCGCAACAACAACAATTATAAATTTGATTTTCATTTGGTGCATTGTTCTAATTGTTTAGTTGTTTTCCTAAAAAAGGTATTAACTGTTCTGCCATTTTCCGATGATCACTAAGATTTGGGTGGCCACCACAACCATTTGGTTCCATCTGAGCAAACTCAAATAAATATATGGGTTTTCCCATCATATCCCGTTGAATGATTTTTAAAGACTCCAGTAAAATACCTTGTTCCCGTTCACCTACCATTGGGCTAGTCAACATAACGACCTTGGTCTCAGGATACATATCAAATATCATTTTCACAAAATCAGTATAGTTACTTATAAATCTTTTTTGGTCAAATACACTTCTATCTTTTTTGCCATCGCCTAAAGAAAGGTCATTAGTACCTAAAGCGATAGACACTAAATCAGGTTTGATTTCAAACGCGATTTTCTTAGATGTATCACTATTCAGTCTTAAATTTTTATACACATGAGGCATAACAGGTTGCTCCTCATCATTCCAATTACGGTACATACCCATCCCGGATACACAACTCAACCTATAATCACAATTTAAAGCCCTGGCAGTTCTTGGGCCATAAGCTAAATATGAATTGTGCTGATCATACCATTCACCAGTATCGCAGGGTATTTCTTCCGTTTGTGCACCCATTCCACAAGTGATACTGTTGCCAATAAATTCGATTATTGGCTTGTTTACCTGAGTTACTTCAATTAAATTCTTTGCAATTACTTTATTAAAAATAACATCACCTGTACTGGCTTCCGTAACTTTATAAATTTTCACACTTGAGGTGTCTGAAGAAGGTAATTTTATCCTTAAAGGACTTCCATCCACCAGAAATCTACCTTTATATTCTTGATTTACCTCGAGAGCTACGTAGGAATGATCCTGTACACTGTTAGATAAAAATAGCGTACAGGTATCTCCCACAATATTCATTTCAATAACTGAACCTGAACCAATAAGAGCAACCGATGTGTCATTTAGATATTCGTAGCGCCCTTCATACTGAATTAATGGGCTGGATGCTCTAAAGTTGCGCTCTACTTGTTTACAACCAACTGTTAAAATTAAAATGAATAAAAAACCAAAACGTTTACACAAATCCATGATTAAAATTTTATGCTGAAAATTAATCATCTATCATAAAGTAAAACGAAACTATTTCCTCAAAAACTTATAGAATATTTCAAGCAGCGGATTAGTTGAGTGCTTTAAGTTAATTTTGATTTTAGTTAATTTCTTAAAGAATCCATATTAGAAAAGACAGTTTTAATAGTATAATTTTATTGAATTTCTAACTGGGTTTTTACCTCGTTTAAACCCTGCCCCCTTACGCTTACATTAGTAAGTCCTTTTTTAAACCCCCCACCTACAATAATCATAGCCTTTCCATAAAACAAATTGACCGTATTGCCTTTAAAAGGGGTTAAACTCTGTGGGTTACCATTACCTACACCAGCTAAATAACCGACACCATTTACTTCAATTTGCAAGGCATTATCTGCAAGTGGCGCAGGATTACTATCTTTGTCAAAGGCTTCCACAAGTATGTAGCTCAGATCCATCCCGTTAGCCATTAAAGTCTTCCTGTCAGGACTTAGTTTGATCATACTTACTTCCCCCGCCGTTTTTATTGTTTTTTCGCCAATAACAGCACCATCTTTATAGACCACGGCTTTTACTTCACCGGGCTCATAGGTTACGTCCTTCCACATCAACCTAAAACGCTCGGTCGAATTCATAGAGACCGGATTTTTACATTGTTTTCCCTTGGATTTTCCGTTAATAAACAATTCTGCACAGTCGCCATTGGTATAAACAAATACCGGGGTGACCTCGCCTTCCCTTCCTTCCCAATTCCAATGCGGGAGGATGTGGATGGTTTTTTCTTCGGGTTTCCAGTAACTTTTGTACAGATAGTATCGGTCCTTAGGAATACCTACCAAATCAACAATGCCAAAATACGAGCTGCGTGCTGCAGCTTCCTCACCTAAATTCATCTCTTTAGCCGTCATACCTGTGTAAGGTGTGGGTTCACCTAGATAATCAAAACCTGTCCAGACAAATTCACCTGCGATATAGGGTTCGTCCTGCTGCCACATAAAATCATCATCAGCGATCTCAGCCCAGGAAGGGGCATTAAAGTCATAAGAGCTTACCTGAAGTGATCCCGTGACCTCAGTCTTATCTTCCGGCAGAGGAAATTCATAGAAACCACGAGTGCTTAAAGTAGAGGCTGACTCGCTGATCACGACGGCCTTTTCAGGCTCCATTTGCCGGGCCAGGCGGAACCTCCGGCCATAATTCCAAGCATGGATGTCGTAATAATCAAAATGCCTCATCGATGCGCTCTGCATATTGTCATTAACCAGAGTCACCGGGCGGGTGTGGTCATACTTTTTCACATAGTTCACCATAGTGTGCAGTTTCTGAAAGCCATTATCAATATTCCACTGTACATCGCCTATCTCGTTCCCTACACTCCACAGAAACACAGACGGGTGATTGCGATCCCTAAGCACGAAATTCTTTATGTTCCTATGGGCGAATTCTTCAAAATTGGTCGTATCTGTTATATCAGCTTTTGCATCGTACTTATCAAAAATCTCATTGAAAAACAGCAATCCCATACGATCGCAGAGTTCCAGAAGTTCTGGTGCGGCAACATTATGGCTATTACGTATGGCGTTAACGCCCATAGACTTCATAATTTCCAGTTGGCGCTCCATCGCCCGGGGGTGAAAAGCTGCACCCAGCGGGCCGTGCCCGTGATGAAGGTTTACCCCTTTGAGCTGTACCCTTTTGTCATTTAAATAAAATCCGTCATTGGCCGTAAACCGGGTGGTACGAATACCAAAAGTGGAAACCTTCTCGTCAACAAGTTTATCCCCAAAAAACACCTGTGTTTTTGTAGCGTATAGGTTGGGATTTTCTACGTGCCATCGCTGGGGATCGAGTACCTTAAGGGTGACTTCGAGGTTTTTCTCCTCCTTGGGATTGAGGTATTTGATTATTTCTTTGCTCTGCAATTCATTGCCCTTGGGATCCAAGATGGTCTGCACCACCTTTATCGAATCTGCCCGGCTACTCATGTTCAACACCGTGCTGCTGATGCGTACGTCTGCGTAGTGGGGCTTCACTATAGGCGTGGTAATGTGGTTTCCCCAAATGCCCAAGTGAACCGGGTCTACCTTAAGCAGTTGCACCTTTCTATATATGCCTGCGCCAGGATACCAGCGGCTGTCATGCTCCACGGTATTTGTATAAACGGCCAATATGTTTTTTTGGCCAAAAATAACATGATCGGTCACATCCAGATAGAAGGAGTTGTAGCCATAATCCCAACTTCCTGCACGTTTACCATTTACATAAACCTTGGGAAATGCCATGACTCCATCAAAAATGAGGTATATCCTCTTGTTCGCATCGGCTTGCGCCAAATCTATTCCGGTGCGGTACCAGCCCTCACCTTTCCAGGGTAACTTACCTGTATTGCCATCGCCTTTGGGGTCAAAGGGCCCGCTGATGGCCCAATCGTGGGGCACGCTTACGCTTTCCCAAGTGGCATCGTTAAAACCGGGGCGCTCTGCATTTTCTGGATTACCCTTGGTGAATTTCCAGCCCTGTTGAAGGGTTTTGTATTCCCTCTGGGCCATTGTAGTCATGCTTGCAAGCATAAAAAAAAAGAAAGCCAGCCGTGCCGACTTTCTTCTGTATATTGTTTTCATATCTCAGTTTCCTATAAAGCTAATCGTTTAGCCCTCCGTTATAAAAATTAAGGCCTAGGGTAGCCTTATAATCATGATCAAATAAGGTTGCGTTATCCCAGTGAGAACCTTTCGCCCATTGTGTGCTGCAGCTAGTTGAAACCCAAGCAGGCTCCCAATAAATTAGTCCACCGGCGCCTACCTCTACCAAAACATCCCTTAGGGCGTTTAGATAACCCAGCTGTCCTTCGGGGCTTGCCTCAAAACCGGGAACCAAAGCATCATTACCCAATATATTGTTTGCACTATCTGCATTTTGCATGGTAAACGGATAGGCAGTTTCCACAATCATCAGTTTCTTATTATACGTATTTATCAGGTTCGAAAGTGGCGTTGAAACTTCATCAAGATCGTAATCAGACCAGATTGGATAGTAGGATAATCCTATCCAGTCATAATCAGTAACTCCCGCATTTGTGGCCTGCTCAAACCACCATAACCCATTCTCTGGCTGTGCAATGTGGAGCATAACCTCGATGCCCGCATTTTTTTCTGCGGAAAGATCACGAACCGCCTTAATGCCCTGATTTATCAACGAGGAATTTCGGGTCCAGTTAATGGGCCATTGCAGTTCCCCTTTTTGAAGGATCATTGGATTGATCTCGTTCCCCACCTGCACGATGTCTGGCGTAAGATTTTCACCTTCCAAATCCTCAAGGATGTCATAGGTATAATCGTACAACAATTGACCTAAGGCTTCGGTATTGTCTATTTGTGCTTCCCAAGCCGCAGGAATTTCCTGCTTGGCAGGATCAGCCCAGTCATCAGAATAATGAAAGTCGAGCAGTACCCTCATACCTTCAGCCTTTGCGCGGCTTATGGTCTTTTTTACGTCTGCCAGATCAGAATAATTGGTCCAGGCAGCATCATGCCAAAGCCTTACGCGTACCAGGTTTGAGCCCGCCTCTGCGAAGATTTTATAGGGATCAGCATTATTTCCATCCTGATCTTTATAGACAGCACCACAGTCCTCCATCTCATTGACATAAGATAGATCTGCACCGTAATAAAAATCAGGCTCTTCTGGTGGTTCATTGGTTTCAGGTCCTGGCTCTTCGCCTTCATCTGGGTTTTCACCAGCAGTGGGGTCTTCCGATGTGTTTTCATTCCCATCACCGGGAGAACAGGAAGTCGCCACAAAAAGTGAAAAAAAGATTAAGAATATTCGTAGCATGTCATTTTATTTTTGGTTAATGCAACAAGGAAAGCTAAACCAGCAAGCAATGCGTTCCTTGTCTTTTCTAAACTGGATAATTATTCTAAACTGATGGTTTTCTCAAGCGTGTTGATAGTCATAGTATACGTTCCAGGGATACCCACAAATGTAAAATTACTATCACCGTCTCCGGCATTTTCAAAATTCTCACCTATGGTATAACCCATTTCTTCAAATGTGGGATAGTTAATCCCGCTGTTCCAGTCGTTGAAGGAGGTAAATACCCTAAAGGCTCCGGTACCGCTGAACTCAAGGGTTGCCGTCCTGATGTAGGCACTGGTCTCGACCACGTTTACCACGGGTTCGTCCCAGTTCCAGCCAGTGGGCACACCGTCTCCTACAAGATAATAAGGTGTGGAAGGCGTGAGGGTTATCGTTTTTTCATTGCTATCTACCACAACCTCATAAATACCTGGAGTTCCCACAAAACTGAAATTGCTGTCGCCATCGGCCGCATTTACTAAGTTTTCATCAATGGTAAAGCCTTCCTCTTCAAAATAAGGATAGTTAAGGCCAGATGCCCAGTCCCCTTCAATCTCAAAAAACCGGAATGTATCATTGGTAAGCTCAACCCTGGCGGTATAAACATCGCCGTCACAGAAAAATTCTACGGGCGAACTCCACTCCCAGCCAGCATCTACCGCTGCTGCACCTACCACGTAAATCGAGGCGCAACCGCCCCCTGTATCAGGCGCCTGCTCGATTATGCTCAGGGTCAAAGGTGCAGCATCTGAATATACCTCGACGGAATTTGCAGCTCCAGTACCTGAATAAGCATGAATTCTGAAATAAACCTGACCTGTATTATTGGGCAGACCATCTTCTCCCGTAGTTGCAGGATCGTCATCCAGGCCCAGGTCTTCTGCAAATTCAAGCATTTGATCAACTGTAACCGCTTGATTGGTAGCTGAGGTAGAACCTAAGATTACGGGTGTGGTAAATTCAGAATCAAGTGAAGCTTCTAGGTCATACGTGATATTTACAGGGGCATCAAAATCTACCGGGTTCCAAAAAAAGCGCTCAGCGATGTTGGTCCCGGTATCCTCGCTGAGCAAGTACTGGGAAGAAAAGGAGTTTTCAAAGTTTACCCCTTCTGGATCTGGCTGCGCTGTGAATACTAAGTAATCTTCTTCGTCACACGAGATCAAGCCAAATAAGGCTAGGATAGCACCGTAAATTAAAATTGTTTTTTTCATATTAATTTTTTTTGAATTAGTAACCTGGATTCTGAGTTAAATTTGGATTGGCCGCGAGGCTTGCAGCGGGAATTGGAAAAACATCTCTGGTGGCATCTATGGCGATGCCGTTTGCCGATCCACCCTTCCAAGACCAATTATAGGTACCACCGGTGTAACGGCCAAAACGGATAAGATCCTGCCTCCTGTGGGCTTCCCAATAAAGTTCTACTAACCGCTCATTGAGGATTAGATCTAAGGTCAGCCTGTTGGCTGCAACTGCATTGGGGTTGCCTGCACGTGCCCTTAGATCATTAACATAGCCAACCGCAGTGCCAAGATCACCACCACCACCACGTAAATGTGCTTCAGCGAACATAAGATAAGCATCTGCCAGTCGAAACATAGGGAAATCAGTATCTACTATTTCAATGGCAGAACCGGGTTGTCCGTCTGAAGTAAGGTTAGACCATTTTGCGATGATAAAGCCTGTATCCCTTTGAGAGACATCAGGAATATTGATAATTCTATCCTCAGTGATTAATGTGTTTCGCACGTCAATATTGTAGTTGCCATTCTGGAAAGTCTCAGAAAACTCTGAGGGCACTCGCAGTGCTCCGCTCCAGCCACCGGCATTTACCCCAAAATTACCGCCATTGGCCTCTTGAGATCCTACCTGACCGTTGATCATCACTGTTGTGGGACCAAAATTTTGAGTGGTAACCCCGTCAGAAATGATTGGGAATATAATTTCGTTTCTTGCAGGTTGATCATTATTATCGGCTTTAAAGTTGTTTAGGTAATTTGGCGTAAGCTCATAACCCGAATTAATAATTTGCTGACAGTATTGCAAACAATCTGCATAGCGGTCTTGATTCACATATACTTCAGCATTAAGGTATAGTTTTGCTAAAAGCATCCAAGCAGCGGCCTTATCTGCACGGGCATATTCGTTCTGAAGCGGATCAACCATTTGTGGAATGATCTCGAGAAGCTCGCTTTCAATAAATTCAAACAACCGCTCCCGGTTATACTCGGGAGCCTGAAAAGCTCCCACAGGGTCATTTTCGGTTACAAAAGGTGCTTTGCCAAAGAGGTCTACCATATGATAATAGGCCAATGCCCTTAAAAAGCGTGCCTCAGCTCTATACTCTGCAATATCGGCACGCAGGCTTGCATCTACTCCCCTGCCATCAAGGGCAGCATCAGAAGTTTGTCTCAGGTACTCGTTGGCAAAAGAGACCGATGTCATAACCCTGCCAAACATTCCCCGAAGGACTACATTATCGGCATTCCAGGTATTACGGTTCAATTCCCTTAGGCCCGGGTCATTTTCCCAAGACCAGATGGCCTCATCACTGGTAAGCTCTTGAAGGTTCCACCAGCCGCGACCATATTGACTGGTCCCGGCGTCAAGTCCCTGAATGTTGGAGCTTCCGGCACCATCGGTACCCGTAAGACTTAGGTTTCCATAAACACCGGCGAGACCGCTTCGGTAAGAGGCAGGGTCTGCATAAAAGTCAGTGTCCAAAAATGCTTCTGGATCTCCCGGTTCTACATCAAGATCGTTTGTACAGCCTACGAGAAACAATAATACTCCGGCCAGTACCCAAATCCTTTTAATTAATAACGTGTTCATTTTCATAATTTTTATAAGCTAAAATTAGCCCCAACCAAGAACGTTCTTGGCCTGGGGTATATCGTGTTATCTATTCCGTTGTTGAATACTTCAGGATCCAACCCAGAATAACCTGTGATTATAAAGACATTTTGCACCCCTGCACTCAACCTAAGGGAAGCGCTTCCATCAAACAAACTATTTATGGTGTAGCCCAGGGTGATATTATCCATCTTTAAGAAGGAAGCATTTTCGATGTAAAAATCAGATAGAATAACATCTTCAGTCACATTGAAACCTGTTTGCAGTACGGCTCTGGGAAGATTTGAAGCCACGGCATTGTTCTCGAGCAGGTTAAACTGTGCTCTGGCAGAATTTACGTTGTTATATACATAATTGCCCAAGCTTGCCCTCAGATTGAATGAAAAGTCGAAATTCTTATAACTCATATTGGAAAGCAAGCCCATTGTAACATCTGCATTCCCATTTTTATAGAGGTACCGGTCATTTCCGTTTATAATGTTATCACCATTAAGATCAGCGTAACCCCCTTCTATGGGTAACCCATCAGCATTATATATCTGTTTGTAAATATAATAGGTAAATGGTGCATAACCCACACGATTGATTTGAGCTGTATTCCCAGTTCCACCAGCGATACCGCCTACTTCTTGATCTTGGTTAAGAGCAAGTTCTTTAATTTCGCGTTCGATATAGGTGGCATTATAATTAAGACTCCATCTAAAATCGTTTGGGTTTAGGGGTTGTATAATGTCAGCATTTATAGCAAACTCAAGTCCTTGTGTAGTAAAATTACCTACGTTTTGAAACCCGGCATTACTAAAGTTTGAGCCGTCAGAAATGGCGGCATTGGCAAGCAGATCACTTGACTCTTTATAAAACCCTTCTATTGAGCCTGTAAACCGATCATTCATAAAACCATAATCAAAGCCCACATTGTAGGTAGTGGTCTCTTCCCATTTTATGTTTTCATTTCTAAATTGAGGGATACCTACGGTAAGTACCTCACCACCAAATTCGTATTGTGAGGCAGGCAGTCCACGCACGTAACGGGCTAAAAACAGGTCTCTGTTGCCGCGACCTATGTTTTGCTGTCCTGTGATTCCATAACCCAAACGCAGTTTAAGGGTAGAAAATGCCTGGGATTCTGCAAAGAAATCTTCATTGATCTGCCATGCAAATGCAGCCGCAGGGAAATTCCCCCAGCGGTTATCCGGGCTAAAACGGGAAGTACCATCGCGACGGTAACTAAGTGTGAGTATGTATCTATCTTTAAAGCTAAAATTTGAACGGCCAAAAAATCCTATAAGTACAAGATCTGTATCTACATTTAGGGTAGGTTCGGTATCGGGACCATCATCCAGGAGTTCACCTGTATTGTACTGCTCACTGGTAAATTTCTGGTAAGAATAACCCGCGGTAGCTTCTATTCCAAAATCACCTAAATCCTTGTTGTAGGCAAGATAACCGTCAAAAAGGGTATTTTTTTGATAATTATCATATTGCGAAAACGACCCTATGATTCGACCATCAGCCTGACTTAAGGGATTGAACGGTGAGACTTTAACATAACCGTCTGCGGTCTGCTCATCAAAACCAAGATTAACTGTTGCCGTGATGTCTGGAAAAAAATGCAGTTTGTAATCAAATTTGGCATTTCCATAGATGCGCCGTACGTTGCTAATGCTTTCATTTTGAAGCAAATTTGCAACAGGGTTGAAAGGTGAATTTGAAAGTAGATCATCAGCATTTAGCACGCCATCATCCACAATGTTGGTATATTGAAAAAAGCCACCAAACGGAGAATTAGGATCATAAACCGGCTGTGTGGGATCAAATGTAATCGCGTTGCCCTCTTCTCCCCCGGCAAACCTGTTCTTTTCAAAAGAGGCATTTGCGTTGACATTGATTTTGAGGTGATCTTCAAAAAAGCTAGGGTTAAGGTTTGCACTAAAGTTGTTTCGTTCAAATTTTGACGTCAACCTAAGCCCTTCTTGGTAGGTACGACCTATACTAACCCGCACGGGAACATCTGCAATCGCTCCTGAAACGGATAGGTTTTGGCTGGAAGTCATTCCATTTCTATAAATTTCGTCCTGCCAATCTGTATTTGCATTACCCAATCTATTCAAGAGTCCCGGTCTTTCAGAAGCAACGATTTCGCGAATTTCATTTCCAGAAAAAACATCAATTTTATTGGGTAGCGTATTAGTACCCATTTGAGTGTCAAGGTTCACCCTAAGATTGCGCGAGCCTTTTTTTGTTGTTATGATAATTACACCGTTTGATGCCCTTGAACCATAGATGGCAGTTGCCGATGCATCTTTCAATACGGTGAACGACTCAATATCGTTTGGGTTTATTGTACTCAATACAGAACGTGAACCACCTACTGCATTGTCATCTACGGGCAAACCATTAATAACAATAAGCGGGTCATTTGATGCACCCAATGAAGCACCGCCCCTAATTCTTATGGTAGAACCAGCTCCTGGTTCACCACCTGTATTAATGGTTAGTCCGGCTACCCTTCCGCTCAGGAGGTTTTCTGGGGTGACGATGTTTCCTTTGTTAAAGTCTTCAGAAGTTACTGAGGTTAACGAACCAGTAGCATCTTTGATCGTAGTGGTACCATAGCCAATGACCACTACCTGATCTAACTCTGCAGCATCAGTTTTAAGAGCGACATCTAAAGTTGTTCCAGTCACCGGAACTTCCTGAGTAGTAAAACCTACGTAAGAAAACACTAAAATATCACCCTGCTCTACATCTATTTGATACTTACCATCAAAATCTGAAGTAACTCCATTTGAGGTATTTTTCACTACAATATTAACCCCCGGAAGCAGTGTTCCAGAATCAGCATCAGTAATTGTACCTGAGACGGTAACGCTCTGTCCAAATATTCCAAAAGGTGATATAAATAAAAGGAGTGTCCAATAAAAATTGGGTTTAAAAAACTTATTTAGCATAGGTTTTAACATTTATTTTAATTATTAAATTGGCAATCATCTGCTGCGAACATTATTAAATAACTAAATCGATATCGTTGTATCTATATATATTCGCAAAACTAAGTGCAATTAAAACGTTTGCGTAAACCTAAAGGGGGTGAAAATTGATTTTAATAGGGTGAAGATTTCGTTTTTTCAAGAAAAATTTATCAAGAGTAATTAATTAAAGGGAGAAAGAGCCAAGTAAACGGTTATTAACCTTAAAAAGGTTGTTTATAAACTATTATTTTCTACTAAATTCAGAAGGGTTTTTCCCAAATTTTTTCTTGAAAAGCTTACTAAAGTATTTGCGATCAGAATATCCCACCTTGTAGCAGGCTTCACTTACCGAAAAGCCTTGTTCAAATATCAGTACTTTTGCTATTTTAAGTTTATAATCCCTAACAAATTCTACCAGAGTCATTCCCGTGAGTGCTTTTACCTTTTTATAGATTACGCTATGACTCATTCCCATTTCCCGGCTAAGGTAATCTGCACTAAGGTTTTCGCTGTCAATATTTCCCTGAATAATCTTGATGAGTTCTTCCAAAAATTTTTGGTCCACCGTGTTTACGGGAAGTTCATTAAGAGTGAGCAGGGCTTCCCCGCCAAAGTGTTCCTGAAGCCGCTGACGATTAAGAATAAGACTTTTTATTCTGGCACGCAATAATGCCTCGTTAAAGGGCTTGGTCACATAATCATCGGCACCCGTGCCGTAGCCTTGCATTTTATGAATGAACGAGGCCCGTGCAGTGAGCAGGATAACAGGGATGTGGCTGGTGTCAACATTTTCTTTTAGCTTCCGGGTAAGCGTAATCCCATCCATCACCGGCATCATAATATCGCTGATGATGAGATCTGGTTGTTTACTAATGGCTAACTCAAAGGCCTCTTCCCCATTTTCTGCCTCAAGCAAGTCGCACTGTGCGCTAAGTAAAGCTTTAAGGTAAGCGCGTATCTCAAGGTTATCTTCTACCACGAGGAGGGTAAGGTCCCTGAGCTCGTCCCACTCTGGCTGTACGCTAACGGTATCTTCAAGTTGCATACCTTCATATAGGTAATGTTCCACATTTTCAGAGTCAGCAAGATCGTCTTCGATGGCGTTTGTGTCAAAATGATCTCTACCCTTAAGAAGGCTTACGCTAAAAGTGGTACCACCGCCCTTGATGCTTTCTACGGTGATCTTGCCTCCGTGCAGCTCAACGATTTCCTGTGTGATGGAAAGTCCCAAACCAAAACCGTTTTCTTGTATTTCTGCAGAATTGGGCGACTGGTAAAACCTGTTGAATATTTTACCTATTTGCCCTTTGGAAATACCTATACCGCTATCCTGTACCTTGAGAAACACCTCATTATGAGCGTCTTCCACACTTAGCTTAATATGGCCACCACCGGGTGTAAACTTAAAAGCATTACTTAAGAGATTGTAAAATACCTTTTCCATCTGGTTCTTGTCAAACCAGAGCATAAGCTGGCTGGGTTTTGCTTCAAAATGAAATGTTATATCATTTTTCAAGGCACTTTCGGTAAAGGAAAGATAGATTTCTTTGCCAAAATCTATGAAATCGGTATGAGCTAATTTCAACTTTTTGGACTGATCTTCCAAGTTTCTAAAATCAAGAAGTTCATTGACCAGATGCAACAAGTGATTTCCGTGTTTTTTTGCAGAAGCAACAGCGAGGCTGATCGCTTCATCCATAAGTTCCCTGCGCTCCCCCAATCTATTTATAGCACTTAGGATTAAGGTAACCGGGGTGCGAATCTCGTGTGATATATTAGTAAAAAACCGCTGCTTAAGGTTGTAAAGTTCCGTATCCTTCTCGTGAGTAAGTCGCTCCAGCCTCAAGTTTGATTTCATCTGCTCCCAGGCAACGATGTATTTTCTAAAAATGTAAAAGAGCCCCAAGACCAGCAGGCTATAAATCACAAAGGCCCACCAGGTCAACCAGAACGGTTTTAATATGGTCACCTTTACCGAAGTAAATGCCTCACCCCAGGAACTACCTTCTTCCCTGGCCTTAACCCTAAATTCATAATATCCAGGGGATAAATTGGTATAAGTAGCCGTGCGATCCTTGCCTATTTCTCGCCATTGCTCATCAAATCCCTCCATCTTTATCGCGTACTCGGTATTATCGCTAAAAGGAAAGTTCAATGCAGCAAATTCAAATGTGATGACATCCATATCGTGCTCCAGCCTTACCTCTCGAGCAAAGTTGATGCTTTTATCTAAAATATCCCGATCACTAACCGAAATTTCCTTATTGAACAATTTAAAATTTGTAAATGTCACGCGCGGCTGGGTTGTATCTAACTTCATTTGAGAAGGTTCAAATGTGAGCAGGCCATTTATACCACCAAAATATAGCCGCCCGCTATCACTCTTAAATACTGCATTGATATGAAATTCTCCATATTGATCTGGAAATGAAAAGAAGACATTAGAATCATACTCGTATTTAAAAAGGCCTTGCTTGGTACTGATCCAGATGGCCCCTTCATCATCTTCCACTATACCGGTAACAGTAGCATACCTTAAGTAATTTTTATCTTCAAAGCGTTCTATTATTTGCGTTTCAAGATTCATGCGGTTCACACCCTCCCCGGAAGTACCTATCCACAAATTGTTTCTTGAATCCTTAAAAATGGTGTAGAGGTTGTTACTCGCAATTGATTTTGGTTTTTCCCCGTAAACAAAATGTTCAAAAGTTCCATTTTGGATATCAAAACGGTTTAACCCCCCGCCAAATGTAGTTAGCCATAATACAGGGCCATCTTTCACCATGGCTATGACATTATCGCTGCTTATTCCTTTAAACAAAGTATCACTAGGAGCAGAAGGATCTGCTCTATAACTCAAGAATGTTTCCTTCTGTGGGTCAAAATAATTGAGCCCACCGCCCCAGGTAGCAATCCAAAGATTACCAGATTCATCCTCAATGATATAACGCACATCGTTATAACTCAGCGAAAGCGAATCACCCGGCCGGTGCTTATATTGTTTGCTATTTCCGGTCCTGGGGTCAAACTTTAAAAGACCATTGGCAAAAGTACCCATCCAATAAATCCCATTCTGGGCCTTCATCAGGTATTGAATATAATTACCCCCCAGAGAGGTCCCCGTCTCTTTTTTATAATAAGTAACCTCATCGATATTCTGATCATAAACAGTGAGGCCCTGCCCGTCAAGTCCCAGAAAAAGTGTTTCACCGTCCTTGAAAACGGAAAGCACTGGAGATGGATTATTGCCCAAAATATCACCATATAGGTAGGTGAAGTCACGGTCTGGTATCAGAACACTTACTCCATTCCACGCCGTGCCTACCCATACAATATGATCATGATCCTGATAGATTTCATAGATGGCATTACCGGCAAGAGAAGATTCCTGATTGGCATTGTAGGTATATTGAAAGACGTGTTGATTGGGTTGATCCAAGTGCATCACACGGAGCACACCATTGCCATCTGTACCTACCCAGAGGCTTCCCGTAGCATCTAAAATCAGCTTGCGGACAATTGCTATTTCCTGATCATAGCCCAAATAGGCCAAGAAGTTGGAATACAGCCCTGTTTGGGGATCAAAGTGCAAAAGGCCTCCCCCGCTGGTGCCTATAAGCAGATTACCATCGGGAAGTTGCAACAGGTCGTGTATAAAATTTGAAAAGTAGGGTTGCTTTGAAACAAACCGTTCAACCTTACCTGTAGCGATATTCATACGAAACAAGCCGTTGCCAAAACTACCTATCCACAAGTTATTATCGTCAGCCAGTAGCAAACTGCTAAGGCTACCCGCACCTTTTTTCCCTGATCCTAAATTAAAGCGTTGAAAAGCTTTATTTTCTTTATCGAAAAGAGCCAAACCGTTTTCAGTAGCCAGCCAAAGATTGCCCTTTTTATCTTCCAGTATGGCATTGACCTGATTGGAAGGAATACTGTTTTCAACGTTAGGGTTATGCCGAAAGACCTCAAAAGAATTTTGAAGCGCATCATAGCGGTTGAGGCCACCACCCAGCGTTGCAATCCATAGGTTTCCATCCTGATCCAGATATAGATCTGCAATGTCATTGGCACTAAGGGCGCTATTCTGCTTATTATATATTTTAATATCCTTACCATCATAGCGATTGAGGCCATTTTTGGTTCCCATCCACACAAACCCACCGTTTTCATGAACGATACTTGTCACCCGGGTGTTTGAAAGACCACTGCTCTGGTCAATATTTTCAAAAATAGGACGGGATTGTGAAAAGCAAGACAGGGCGACAGATAAACAGATTATGTATACTGCAATTGATGAATATGTACCCCTTAGTTTCATTAGCAAATTCTTAAAATTGTTGGGATAAATATAGTAAAATAATAAGCGTAACAAATACGTTTATTAACCTTACTGTAAAACCACTACTCAGTACTATTGTTCTAATAAAGATTTTAATACAAATTCAACCGAATGAACTCATCTAAAAATCAAAAAAACAATCAAAACATTAATTATTTTATTGCACTAATCTTTTTGATGCTTTTACACCTCAATAGTGTAGCTCAAGATAAGGGAAATGTATATGTTGACAATGAAGGTGTAATGAGATGGGGCAAAACCAAGGAGGAAGTAAAAGGATTTGGGGTAAACTACTCAGTTCCCTTTGCCCATGCCTACCGCTCGGCTGAGCGAATGGGAATTGACCCAAAAAGAGCCATTGATAATGATGTGTACCACTTTTCAAGATTAGGATTTGATTTATACCGCCTTCATGTTTGGGATACCGAAATTAGTGACACACTAGGTAACCTTATCGAAAATGAACACCTTGATGCCTTTGACTATTTATTAAAAAAACTAAAAGAAAATAACATCAATTATGTGATCACACCCATCGCTTTTTGGGGTAACGGCTGGCCCGAACCAGATACCGATTCTCCTGGATTTTCTTCCAAATATGGAAAGGGTAATAGCCTCGATAATGTTGGAGCCATAAAGGCTGGAGAAAACTATTTACAACAGTTTTTAAACCACATAAACCCTTACACCGGAGTTGCCTATAAAAATGAGTCTAATATTATAGCCTTTGAAATTAGTAATGAACCTCACCATAGTGGTGAAGCTGACAAAGTCACGGCCTATGTTAAGAAAATGGTAGATGCTATGCGAAAAACTGGCACCGAAAAACCCATCTTTTATAACACCAGTCACGGCGTTCATTTTGCTCAAGCCTACTTTGACGGTGGCATTCAGGGAGGTACCTTTCAGTGGTATCCTACAGGTTTAGGTTATGGCAGGGAAATACCAGGAAACCTGCTCCCGAATGTGAATGACTATAATATTCCCTTCGATGACGAATTTAAGGCTAACATGGGAGCAAAATTAGTCTACGAATTTGATGCAGCAAATGTGGGACGCTCTTACATCTACCCAGCCATAGCAAGAAGTTTTAGGGAAGCCGGTATACAGATAGGAACCCATTTTGCCTACGATCCTACCTACCTCGCTCCCTACAATACCGAGTACAACACACATTATATGAACCTTAACTTTACTCCTTCAAAGGCACTGTCCCTAATGATTGCTGGCAAGGTATTTCATGAATCACCCATGTACACCGATTATGGCACATACCCCGACAACAATAACTTCGGCAATGTAACCATTAGCTATGAAGAGGACCTGGCCGTTTATAATAGCGAAAACACTTTCATTTATACCAATAGCACTAACAAAACTCCAAAAAACCTTAAAAAACTCGTTAAAATTGCCGGGGTTGGTAATTCCCCCCTAGTAAATTATAGCGGAACAGGAGCTTATTTTCTGGATAAGCTAGATGAGAATACGTGGAGGATTGAAGTGCAACCAGATGCAGTATATGTAGCTAACCCCTTTGGGACAAATAGTCCCAAAAAAACCGTAGGCGTAGTGCAATGGAATGAACGCACCATGCAATTAACGTGGGAAGGGGTTAAAAACCTTTCTCTTAAAGCCATTAATAAAGGCAACGACTTTGTGCCCAAAATCAATGAAAACAGCTTTAGCATCATGCCAGGAACCTACCTGCTCAGTACTACAGGTAATTATGGAGATCATTCCGCTGATGATACTTTTGAAAATGGAAAGCTGAACGATTATTACGCCCCCGAGGGAAATGTGGAAAAGCCTTGGCTCAAGCATAAGCCCGTGGAAGAGGCTTCTGCGGAGGAGCCATTAGTCATAAGCGCGCAGTTCATCGCTCCAAAAGCCCCTCAAAGCCTCCAACTTGTGGCTGCAAACGGCTTTGATCGGGAGGTGGTCGAGATGGAAAGAATTCAAGGCACTTTTGATTATGTAGCCACCATTCCCGCCAACAAAATGAATGCAGGTTACCTCAACTACAACCTCATCGCCCAGCTAGCCGATGAAACCTATAGGACCTATCCTGCCAACCGCGAAGGAAGGCCGTTTGAATGGGATTTTTATGATCGTGACGGTTACGAAATCAGAGTGGTCCCTAAAGAAAACCCTATTTATCTTTTTAATGCGAATGAGGATGTAGACCTACTAGTACAACAGTGGCGCAGAGGTTTTAATCTTAAGCCTACAGAACACTCCAATGAAGCAGAATACATCATGGATATTGGCCCCCTTTTTGTTCCTGATAATGAAAATTTAAACGCAGAACCCATATATGACTATACCTTCAAACACTATATTCTAGACGCCATTGAAGGCAGAAAATCAGATTTAGATACAAAAAAATTCATTGTTTTTAAGGGTAGGGCTTTAAGAGATAGGGACACACCCTTGCAGATTGCTTTAGTGCTTGATGATGGCTCCGCCTACGGTGGTATAGTGACCCTTACGCCTAAAACCGATACCTACGTACTTGAACTATCTAATCTTCGACCCGTAAAAACAGTGACCTTGCCCAGACCTTATCCTAGCTTTCTGCCTTACTATTTTGAACATAACAATCCTGAAATTTTTGATATCAACAGAATTGAAAGCATTCAATTTTCGCTTGGGCCTGGATTGAACAAAAAAGAGTTAAAAGAGGAATATGGCCTATCAATAATTAGTTTATGGCTAGAATAATAAATGATCTAGATTTATTGCTACTTAATTTTAAAATATTAATTCCTTATAGTGAATTAAATATTTCTGTGTGAGATTGCTTTAAGAACATTAAGTGAAATTTCAAAAGGTAATTCTAACTATTAATCAGGTTCACTAAAAGTCTAAGATTAAAGTAGACCAAATGGTCCCAAAGAGATTTAAACAATATTATAATAACTCAATTAAATTTTAAAATAGTATTTCAATGTGGTATTCAAATTGCGTTCGATTTGTACCACAAATTCTAAAATCAAAAAACTTTATAGATTAGAAATTAATTCTTACTGATAATCAGGATTTTAAATCCTATATTTAATAGTAATAATTAAGGTTTGAAACGTTTTCCCACTTACCGCCAACCCGATTATAAAGACTGCGGCCCAACCTGTCTTAAAATAATAGCTAAACATTATGGGAAAAGTTTTTCAATCCAGCTTTTAAGGACAATTAGCGAAACAACTCGTTCTGGAAGCAACCTTTTATCGCTAAGTGAAGCAGCTGAGCATATTGGTTTTAGATCCATTGGAGTTCGTATTGATTTAGATAAACTTAAAGAAGCTCCTCTACCCTGCATTTTATATTGGAATAAAAATCACTACGTAGTTCTTTACAGAATAAAGAACAATACTTTTTATATCTCTGATCCTGCCCACGGATTATTAAAATATTCTAAAAGTGATTTCATTAAATCCTGGATCGGCAATAATGCAGATGATCATACCGAAGAAGGGATAGCATTATTACTCGAACCCACTCCCAAACTGTATGATTCTGGTTTTGAAGAGGACTCCAAATTTGGATTTGGATTTATTTCAAAATATCTCTTACAATACAAAAGGTTTTTAGTTCAACTCATTATCGGGTTAATTGCAGGAAGTTTACTGCAACTTATTTTTCCTTTCTTAACCCAAAGTATTGTTGATGTTGGGATACGAAATCAAGACATACAATTTATATATCTCATATTAATTGCTCAGATATTTCTATTCTTAGGCCGTACAGCAATTGAAGTAATACGCGGATGGATTCTTTTACATTTGAGTACACGCCTCAATATTTCTTTGATCTCTGATTTTTTCATCAAATTAATGAATCTTCCTATAGCATTTTTCGACACTAAAATGACAGGCGACATCCTACAGCGTATCAACGATCATAGACGGATAGAACGTATTCTAACCTCTTCCTCTTTAAATGTGCTTTTTTCCTTTGTTAACCTAATCATATTTGGGATCGTTTTAGCCTACTATAATTTGTGGATCTTCGTTGTTTTTCTTGGTGGTAGCGTACTTTACTTTCTATGGATAAAAATCTTCTTAAAAAAACGCGCAGACTTGGATTACAAACGATTCTCGCAGGTTAGTCAGGAACAGAGTAAAACCATTGAACTGATCAATGGGATGCAGGAAATCAAACTGCATAATGCTGAAAAACAAAAACGCTGGGGGTGGGAGTTTTTACAAGCCCGACTCTTTAAAATCTCTGTAGAAGGGCTTGCGCTGGAACAATACCAACAGGTTGGTTCTAACTTTATAAATGAGCTCAAAAACATCCTTATCACTGTATTATCTGCGACTTTAGTGATTAAGGGAGAAATCACGTTAGGAATGATGCTGGCCATTTCCTATATCGTAGGACAGTTAAATTCCCCCATTTCCCAGCTCATCAATTTTGTTCGCGAGTATCAGGATGCTAAGATATCACTAGACCGATTGGGTGAAATTCACAATAAAGAAAACGAAGAGGACACATCCCAAAAGCTCACCAAAATAAATTACGATTCCGACTTAAAATTGGAAGGCGTATCTTTCAGATACACGGGTTCTGACAAATTGGTTCTTGAGGATTTAGATCTTTTGATTCCTGGAAAGAAAGTCACAGCCATTGTTGGGGTGAGCGGTAGTGGCAAATCTACACTTATCAAACTGCTTATGAAATATTACTCCCCCATTGAAGGAGATGTGTTTCTGGGAACGCATAAACTAGAAAACATATCCCAAAAAATATGGAGGTCCATTTGTGGGGTAGTGATGCAGGAGGGTTATATTTTTAATGATACAATTGCCCACAACATAGCTATTGGAGAAGACTATATTGATAAAGACAAACTGGCCAAAGCCGTTGATCTAGCAAACATCAAGGACTTTATAGAATCCCTTCCCCTATCCTACAATACCAAAATCGGTATGGAAGGTGTTGGGCTCAGTACCGGACAAAAACAACGTTTGTTGATCGCCCGTGCCGTTTATAAAGATCCTAAATATTTGTTCTTTGATGAGGCCACTTCTGCTTTAGATGCCAATAATGAGAAAACAATTATTGAGAAATTGAATTCCTTCTTTGAAGACCGTACTGTGGTGGTGGTTGCACACCGTTTGAGTACGGTAAGGCACGCAGACCGAATCGTCGTGCTCGATCAGGGAAAAATCATCGAGATAGGAAATCATCACGAACTCATTAAACAAAAAGGGTCCTATTATAATTTGGTTAAAAATCAACTTGAACTCGGAAAATAAGATGCCGGAAAAACTTGAAAATATTGAATTGCGCAGTGAAGAGGTTCAGGAAATCCTTACCCGTGTTCCCAACTGGATGATCAGATGGGGTAACACTTTATTTTTCAGTCTTATCGTATTAGTATTGGTAATGGCTTGGTTTATCAAATACCCGGATATCATTAAATCTAGTGCCTTTCTCACTACGGAAAATCCTGCAGAAAAAATCTATGCAAGAACTACGGCCAGAATTGACAGTATTTTTGTTGATGCGAATCAGCAGGTATTTTCAGGACAACCTTTAGCCTTATTGGAAAACACTGCTAATTATTCCGATATTGTATTTCTGGACTCCCTTTTAGATACACTGGAAGTCACTGAAAATGAATTCTTCTTTCCAATAGATGATTTACCGCTGCTCTTTTTGGGTGAGGTTGAACAGGCGTATGCCAATTTTGAGAATAGCTATATTGCCTATTCCATCAACAAAAACCTGCGCCCCTATTCTAATGAAGCCAATGCTCAACAACTTAAGCTATCCGAATTAAAGCTTCAGGTCTCTAATTTAGAATCTCAAATACGCATCAATAAGAAAGAACTGGAGTTTAAAGAGAATGATTTGGAACGTATGAATACGCTTTATGATAAAGGCGTCATTGCCGAACAGGAATACGAAACCAGGCAAATTGAATTTCTTCAGGCCCAGCGTAATTACGAAAACCTAATCAACCTACGCTCTCAGCTTAGAGACGCAATCAATGCTACGAGTTCAAATTCACGGTCTACAGACATCAACCGCACTCGGGAATCCATATCGCTTTCTAAAGCGTTGATTCAGTCCTTTAATCAACTCAAAAAGAGCATAAAAGATTGGAAATATGTATATCTATTAGAAGCAGAACAGCCTGGAAAAATAACTTTTATGAATTACTGGAATACAAACCAAACCGTCAATCAGGGTGATGTTATTTTTACGGTAATTCCCAATGACAGCAAAGGCTATTTAGCGAAACTCACCGCTCCGGCTCAGAATTCAGGTAAAATCAAAACGGGTCAAACTGTAAACATCAATTTGGCGAATTATCCCGAAAATGAATTTGGAGTGCTGAAAGGAACTATTACAAGTGTCTCGGCCTTACCTGATGAAGAACAGAACTACATCATTGATGTGAGTCTCCCGGATTCTTTAGTCACCACCTATGGTAAACCTATTGACTACAAACCGGAAATGCCGGGTTCTGCAGAAATCATTACGGAAGACTTAAGGTTATTAGAGCGTTTATTTATTCAATTCAAACAATTACTTGATCGATAATCTATTCTTGGGACTGAAATAAGGGATGGCCGGTTTGCCATAATCCAAAGGAAAAAACATCTACATATTCCAGATACATCTGTGAAATTTCTGAGCTTCCCTGATGGCCAGATTCCTTATGAATGCGAAAAAGTACCGGATCATTTGAAGTGGTACTATGCTGAAGCCGGGCTACATACTTCCCGGGCATCCACAGTGGCACTCGTGCATCGTTGTCTCCTGCGGTTATCAATACTGCAGGATAATTGCTAGGGCGTATGTTCAAATACGGATCCATCCGCTTTAAACCAACAACACCTAAAGAATCGCTTATACTTCCGTATTCATCCTGATTAGAGCCTCCACCATCATCCCGGTTCTCACTTCTAAAGGGATTCATCACAGGAACTTCAGCAATTGCTGCCGCAAACAACTCGGGTTTTTCATTTAGTGCTCCCCCTATGGTTATCCCTCCGGCACTCGAACTATAAATTACCGTCTTTTCCGGAGACGTAAATCCCTTATCAATTAGATATTCGGTAACAGCAATCAGGTCTTTCCAACTGTTTGCTTTATTAAGTTTCATGCCCTGCAGGTGCCACTCCTCCCCCTTTTCACCTCCCCCTCTTACGTGGGGTATACAAAGTACACCACCCAATTCTACCCAGCTTAGAAAAATCGGAGAAAAGAAGGGAGAAATAGTAGTACCGTATGCACCGTAGGTATAAAGTAAAGTCGGATTTGTACCGTCCTTTTTCAGGTTTTTAGAATAGATAAGAGATACCGGTATCTGCTCCCCATCATCCGCTTCTACCAGTAGTTCGTTGCTTATGATATTCTTAAACTCGTCAAAATTCACCGGTGTGGTAAGAGGTTGATCAGTCAGCTTTTGAGTTTTTAAATCCAGATGATAGCGGTCACTTTCCGATGTCCACCCCGACAGGTTAATCCACAGGTCCGAACTTCCTGACTGAGTTTGATACAGCTCAATGGCCCCCGGTTTGTAAGGCAAATCAATCTGGCGCTGTTCGATTCCGTTGGAATACCACAATTGTGCTTGAGTACCATAAAGTGAAGTGGTATAATAAACTCCGAAATCTGTCACCACAAAAGCATCTATAATTTCACTTGTATCTGAATCAGCATATAAAGTTGCATTGCTAAAATCTGGGTTTAAAATCGGTACCCTGTTAATCGTATTGGTATTCTTAAGCTTATTCGTGCGGTAGTAGTACTTATCTCTGTAAAACTGACCTTCTGAAGTATAGACCTGATCTTCTTTAGTAAAAAAAGGTTTCCAATTGGGTTTACCCTGTTTGAGATCGGCTATTGGCGTTATATAGGCATCCCAGAAATTGTCTACAGTCGCCAGATAACCTAAAGCATATTCAGCATCTTTGGAATCAATAGTTGCAATGGGATAAACCTCATCGGTGAGATTTAAATCCGTGTTGGTTTTAGTACCAAAAACAGAGACCAGAGAATCTGCCGGTTTCCCTAATCTGTGCAGTACCGTCTCGGTATGCTCAGAGCCGTCCTCCTCAAATGAAAACTGAAGAAATAGAAAACCGGTATCGTCCGGCAGCCAACTGATTCCTAAAAACGAATCAGGCCACGCATTTTTTAAAACTTCGGGATGGCGGTCATGCGTTTCGAGATTGAGAATGATGATATCTGATATTTCATATCCTGAATGAGTAAGCGCAACAGCTACCTTATCGCCTTTCCAGCTGGGTTTAAAATAACTTATGGTGTGGTTGGTATTGTAATCATAGGATTTTGGATCAAACAACATCTTTTCTTCGGCCTCATAGGAATCCCGGTAGTATAATCGAGCATATTGCTCACCTGTCCTCCGCTTTAAATAAAAGTATCTTCCGCTCTCCGTGATTTTAACCTCTGGGATATTTTCAGCAGCCCGGTTCCCATAATCTGTAAACTTATCCATTAGCAGCTTGCGACCTGTTATGTTGTTTAATACCGTATCTGCCAGCTTTTCCTGAGCTTCATACCATGCTTTGATTTCCTCCTGCTCCAGTTGTTCCAGATGCCGGTAAGAATCAGTTACTTCTATTTCAAAATAAGCTTCCTGAACATCTTTTGCATATATCGCGGGATACTGTAATTTAGGTTTTACCGGCTGTTGAGAATACGAATGGAGGGGGAAATAGAGGAAAGTAAGAAGCCATATATACTTCATCAGTTTGGGTTTAAAAGCTCCGGAAGCTCCGGAGCTGATTAAAACTAAATTTAAAAACCGTGTTTAGGTCGTTTTAGCTTGTCCCTGCGGATGGGACCTTTGTCTGCAAATCCACCTAAGATGGCCTGAGGGTTTTTAATCTTGAATTTCTCGAAGGATTTTAAATTGGGTTGTTTCATAATACAAGGTATTTAATTAATAGTAATTGTTAATCATTAATTCCACTTAAGTAAATAGTATTCAGCTTTCTACAGATCGTAATTGCTTTAAATAGTTTGAAGGTTTCTCCCCTACTTTGCGCTCAAAAGCTTTTGAAAAAGAATAAGCCCGCTTAAAACCTACCTCTTCTCCCAAAGCCTGTATTTTGTAAAACTGCAGCTGGGGATCATCTTCCAGCTTTTTGAGGAGGTGTTGTACCCGTAATTCATTGATATAATTGGAAAAGTTGACTCCTTTAACCTCATTGATTACCCGTGAGAGATAGGCCGAATTAGTATTCAGATCTTTGGCTAGTCCGAAAAGGCTCAATTCAGGATCTAAAAAGGCTTCCCCCTCTTCAAACTTTTGCAATCGGTGCAGCAATACGGTCTTAATCTCTTCGGTAAGAACAGGCTCTGTTGCTTCTTCATCCCTACTGAATTTTTCACCTATTACAGACGTTGCTGCCTGAGAGAAAGAGGTTTGTTTACGCTGGTAGCTGGAGCGTATAAATAATCCCGCAAATAAAACAAAGAGTACCAGTAAACTGTATCCCAGTATTTGTTTGCGGTAACGCGATTTAAATGCCTGCCTTGCTGAATCTACTTCTTCCAGAAGTCTGGGTCTTTCTACCTGATTGAGATAGCTGGTGTTTGAAAATAGTTTGTTGGAATTAATGACCGAATCAATCGCCAGCGCCCTACGGGTGTAATAGAGCTCTGTTTCGGAATCTGGTAAGTCTCTACTGAACCTAATCAAATCATCATACACGCTTTTAAGCTCCGGGTATACCTCCTGATTTAGCGTATAAACCGAATCTATCTTTTTAAAATAGTCATAGGCAAAGGAGGTATCACCGCTTTTTTTAGCAATTTGTCCCAGATAGTAATAAGATACCGATACTACAGAGAGATCTTCGATAATTCCCGGCAATGCTTCCAGTAAAAGCTTTTGCGCGTTTTCAAAATGACCCAAATAATAGGCGTTGACACCCTTGGAATGCAGAAAATCATAAAAGAATAACCGGTCCGGACTACTCAAGGTTTTGTTCAATCCGGTTTCGATAAGTCGGCCTGCCTGATCATACTCACCGGCACGTTGATAGGCCAGTTGCAGATTGTGGAGGGTGATTAAATAATCTTCCAGATATTCTGTTTCAAAATCAGGGAGTGATTTTAGATAGGTTATGTGATTTTCATAGATTTCAATAGCCTTGGTATAGTCTCCCCAGCGGTTCTGAAAGGCTCCTAATGCCTGACTGATCTCGATTTCCTGATCTCTATTTCGATTCAACCGGGCCAGATCATAAGCTTTATAATAGGCTTTCAATGATTTATCATAGGCTCCGCTTTCATAGTAATAGTAGCCCTTTAGCATATAGCCCAATGCCGGATAGGTAAAATCCCCACAGTTTTGGGAATACAGAATGATACTGTCTGCGTATTTTAAATTGGTTTTGGTATCATACAAGCGGGCAGCGAAATCAAAAGCTCGTGCCACTTCAAAACTGTCTTTGGCCAATCGGGCTTTATGAAAGTATGCTTCTGTAATCAGCTCCTGCTTCCCCAAAGCTATCCCTTTCACATCGTAAGCTGCTCTCAGTTCAGGAATGCTTAAGCCATTAAGATAGTTTCGGTAATAGCTGTCATGCACATCTTTGTCTTGGGCAACATCTATGTTCAGGACCTCCTGCTGCGGAAATCCCAAAGTCACAACCCATATCCAAATCCCAAATGACGACATGCTTTCAAATGTATTAGCTTAATTTATCAGTAGCTCCCTGTAAAATCCCCAGTGATTCCAGCTTATAATTATCCCTTACCTGAACATAACTCACATTTTCAATAACTTCTGCTCCCAGTTTCCGCTTCTCAAAACCGGCGGTCATTCCAAAATCAATGCGTTCCATCCCCAATTCCTTCGCTCTTAAAATCGTATGATAAAGCAATTGCCTGTAGACCCCATATTCGTTGACATATTCATAATCGAGACCAATTAGATTAGGCACGTAGGTTTTACCCGATTTATAACAATACATTACACCTAAGATCAGTCGGTATTTGTCGTCATCATCATTACAGAGTACAATGAATTCATATGCGTTATGGGCGTTCATATTCTGGAATAGCTGAAAGGGATAGGTGAAGGTATTGAGGCCCAAATTAGCTTTCTTAACCTTCTTATATAATTTATAACAGCGTCTTAATTCCACCCGATTTAATGAAGGGCGTATTTGAACATCAACGTGCTCTTGAAAAGTTGCGATATCCTTTCTAAAATGGGCGCGTGACTTTTTACTAAGACTGCTGATAAAATCAGCACTGCTTTCCCAGTCAAATTGTTCAAACCGGGCAGATTCCGGCATATCCATACGCACAAGGCCCTGTAAATTAAAATGCTTATGCAGACGGTTGTCTTTCCTAAAATCACGAAGCACAATCATTTCAGCCTGAAACTCCCGTTCGAGATCTTCCAGTACACGGAAAAACAGGTTCAAAGCCTCCAGCCAATCGGTATGATTAAAATCAATATATAGATGATCGCCTTCAGTGATAAGCGAACCCAAACTCAATACCCTGGAAGTTAAATGATAGGGATTCATCTTACGTTCTTTTTCCAGATATGCAGATACCTCTTTTTTAGAAAAGATATCATCTTTCCACAGCGCACACGTAAGATAAGTCATGAGTACAGGCTCCTGATTGTGCAGAATAACCAAATACCGAAACTCCCAGTTGTTTTCCTGCTCTTCATTTCCGCTAAAGGATTCTTCCAATAATCTAAGCCCCTCCCAATCGTATATGCTCTTCCCTCCCATATAGGTATTCCACAGTTCCTTATTGATTCTTGTAATGCTTGATTCCAGGCTGACCTGAAACCTGCCGGAATATTTAGAGGCATCCAGAGTATCAGATGCCTTGGCTTCCGGCAGTTTAAAAGCCCTGCGCACCCGTTGCAGGGAAGTTTGCGTATGCTCGAGCGCCAGCTTGTAGTTTATGGACAATGCGTCCACCAGGCCGGTAATATCCTCGAGTTCGTTATGTTTGGAAATGGTGATGCGTACTCCGGTATTCTTAACCGGTACTGCAGGAAAAATACCCAGATTGGTATAAAACCCATCCTGCATCATTAGCTTAACCAGTTCATAACCCGTGGCGGGTGTACCCGTGCCTATAAAATGTACCGGGGAATCATTGTGATCGATTAATGGCAAATCGGTCTGGGACAGCAGCCTGTTAAAATGGCTTATCCGGTTTTGTAAATCCTGCTGCCGTTCATAAATCTCATCCGATAAATGAATCCGGGAAGAGGCAATAGCTGCAGCTACCGAAGCCGGTTCCAGTTGGGCAGAAAAGGTAAGCGGACCTCCAAAGTTCTTAATTCGGGAATACAATTTGCGATCTGTAGTAACCACAGTAGCCCCGCTGGCTCCGAAGGTTTTGCTTAAGGTACCAATAAGCAGCACCTGTTTCGGTAGCTCCTGTAAAACGCTCATCACATATCCGCTGCCATGCTTACCTTTCCAACTCATGCCGTGAACATCGTCGAAATACAGATGCAATTGCGGGTATTTCCTTACCAGACCCATCAGTTCGTCAATAGGTGCAAAATCGCCATACATGGAATACACCCCATCTGCGAGGTACCAAACCTTCTCTGCTCGTTGCCCCAATTCCCTAAGTTTTTCTTCGAGCATGTTCAGGTTATTGTGCCTGATCATCTCTACCGGTATACCACGCGTTTTTAAAACCTCTGTAGCGTGATGTACACTCCAATGCACCTGATGATCCAGAATTACCGCATCTTCATCTCTTACCGCCGCGGGTAATACGGCCAGATGCCCCAGCGTACTGTTTTTGGTAATAATAACAGGGGTATTATAAATAGCTGCCATATTATGCTCCAGTTCTTCATAAAGCGGATGGGAGATGTAGGATTTGGAAAGCGGAAACTGAGTCCCGCAGTCGCGAATAGCCTGAATGGCTGCTTCTTTAAGCCGGGGATCCTGCTCAAGACCCAAATAGCCAGTAGTACCAAAGTGATAGTGTTTTTTCCCATCTATCTCCAGATACCTGCCACTAAGGGTACTACCGCTGGCATACAAATGAAGTACCCCTTCTTCTTTGGCGCGTACCATCACATCGTCAACCGAATCTAAAAAATTATTGTGCTTAATCTTTGCCATAAGAAGATAGATTTTAAATTTGTTATTGAAGCTAGATAATTATTCTCTAGCCTCTATTCTTTCCCCCTACGCAAACCGCTTTTTATCCCTTAGAGACAACTTTTAATCCCTTAGAGGCAAGTAGTTGACTCCAAAAGACTTTAAACCCTAACAAAATCCCTTAGAGACAAGTAATTATATGAGTTGTAGATATTATTTATATTAATTTGTAGCGGATTATGACTATGCACAATTTTTTAGAAACCGATTATGCCCGGATGCGAATTGCAGATTCCATCCTGTATTTTGAGTACAAGCCCACCCAGATACGGGGTATCGAGCTTGCCAGGCGTATTGTGTCAGATCGTATTCAATTTCAAAATGGACGCGCATATCCCGTATTATGCGATGCCAGTAATCTTCTGGATGCAGACACCATCGCAAGGAACTTTTTTGCCTATGAAGGCACGTTGCTGACTAAAGCGATAAGTTTCTTGGTACAACCTATTCACAATAAAGCACGGGCAGAGTTTTTTGTCCAATCTAATACACATCTGGTCCCTACCGGAATTTTTACCAACGAAGAACAAGCACTAGACTTTTTAAAGTCTTATATCTAAGTAACGCTATGACCTTTAGTGTAATGAATAAATTAATACTGGTATGGAAACAGAATTTAATACTAATGACGACGAAAGAATCTCCCTAATTAAGAAAATGATTATTGAGATGGGAAGGGGTAACTTAAATTACCGTATTCCTACCACTACAAATGATGATGAGATTGAAGCCATCACGGTCCTGATCAATATGCTGGCCGACAAGCTCTCCGAATATTTTGAAAACCTCTATCTGATACAAAGCAGAAAAACCTATGAACATCTTATTGACATAGGTTTTGTACTGGATGAGGATTATAATATTCAAGGGGTCACATCCTCTTACAAGGACTATATTCCGATTAAAAAATCCCGCCTGATTGGAATGCAGTTTATAGAACTCCTCGATAAGGAATCTCAGGAACTTTGGTCTAAGGCTATTACACAGGTCAACAGGTTCCCCAAAAAATTAAGTTTAAATTTAAAAGGCAAAAAAAAGCTTAAACAACCGCTCACGTTCTTTTTGAATGAATTATATCCTAAAAAATCCAAGTCAAGATTTTTGTTAACCGGGGTACGTACTGTAAATATCAGGGAGCACCTGGACAGTATGTATTCTGAATCTGAAGGAAAGAATCACTATAAAAATTTCCTTGATCTTTCGGATTCGGTTTTAAAAAATGAAGAGGATATCAACATCATCAAGCAGATTCACGCCCACATTGAAAAGAATCTCGCTGAATCTCTGGGATCCTTACAAGAACTTGCTCACGAGTTTGGTACCAATGAGTTCAAACTGAAAAACGGATTTAAGGAACTTTATGGAATCACGGTATTTAAATTTCAAATGGAAGAACGCCTCAATTATGCCAAAACCCTAGTAGAATCCTCTTCCATCCCTCTAAAAGCTATTGCAGTCATGATGGGTTTTAAAACCTCTTCTCATTTTTCACGCTCCTTTAAAAATCACTTCGGTAGCACTCCCAGGGAATTGAGGAAAGCGGGGAATTAATCCCTTAGAGGTAAATCATTATCCAAAATTGTCAAGTATTCTTTAGGAACTTGCAGTAAAGTTCTGATATGCAAACCTTAAAGTCTCAAAAATCAGGTATTACTACTGCAGTAACTACTGCATTTATCCTGTTGTGGTCCTATGCTGCAATTAGTAAACTACTGGATTTTGATCAGTTCTTTGTGCAACTCAGTAAATCACCGGTGCTCACTTCTTATGCCGAAGTAATGGTCTGGCTGATCCCGGGGATTGAAATACTATTGGCAGCTTTATTATTTATAGATAAAACAAGGAGACTGGCTTTAATAGCGAGTTACCTGCTGATGTGTATGTTTACTGCCTATATCATCCTTATTTTAAATTACGCGGATTACATCCCGTGTTCGTGTGGAGGTATTCTAGAAGAGCTGAACTGGACGCAGCATCTATTCTTCAACCTGGGTTGTATCATTCTTGCGCTTATTGGTTTGTTTTTGGGTAAAGCTCAATCTCAGGACAGCGCTGGTAAAAAGTATGTAAAGCCTTTATTAATTCTTGTTATGCTGACTCTGGGCAGTTGTACATTGGTAATCGTTCTATTCCTCACTTCAGAAAATACACTGCATTATAACAATCAACTAAACCGTCGATATCCACATCATCCAGCTACACTAAGAGACACCATAAAACTAGGTTATAATTCATACTACCTCGCTGGCATTAATGATGATGCGCTCTATCTGGGAAATACTACCGCTCCACTGCACTTACTAAAACTAAACCTGAATTCTAAAGACACCATCCATTTACAGATTCAATTAAGTGAAGTTCAAAGGGCTCTCCCCTTTCAATCTATCAAGATCCAAATTCATAAAAATAAAATCTACCTCTACGATAGCGCAGCAAACATCCTGTTAGCCGGTAATCTTAACGACCTTAGGTTAGATTCCATTTCAGTGAGTCAAAGTTTTTCGCTATTACAAGCCAAAAACGATTCCACCGCAATAGTCAGAACCCGGAATATTCTGAAGTCCAAAAATGAACTGGCGGTTTTAAACTTCAACAAGCCCGATACCCTAAAACGAAATCCAAACCTGTTAGAACCCCAGCAAGATGGCATCTTTTCGACAGATGGGATGCTGCTCTATAATTCGCAATTAGAACGCATTATATATACTTACTACTACCGCAACCAATTCTTCATTGCCGACAAGAGTCTCAACTTAATCGAACGGGTAACCACCATAGATACGACAAGCATGGCACAGCTTCAAATAGAAGAAACCTTAGGGGCTCGTAAGCTGGCCAATCCGCCCTATTATGTAAATAAACATACCGCAACCTATGGCCGACATGTATTCATTCATTCGGATGTTCTGGGTGTAAATGATTCTAAACAAATGCTTAAGGATGCCTTTATTATCGATGTGTATGACCTGCTCAACTATTCATACCGATTTAGTTTTCACCTCTATAAAACCAAAGAAAGTCGGCTTAAAGATTTCAGTGTTAAAGGAGCTAATCTCTATGCGGTCGCAGGAGACCAACTCCTGATCTACAGCCTAAAAACGGAAGTATTTCAGCTAAACTGAAAAAAGGATTTATAAAACTCAAAATATACTGATCAGTATCAGGGGAAGATTGAAAACCTGTAAACAGAGTAAATCATCATTTTAAATTTAAACATTATGAAAACACATGTTTTAAAACTAGGCCTGCCAGTAATGGCAATGGCCTTTGGCGTATTAAGTGCATTTGGTACCGCCCCAAAAGCAGATACCAGTGCAGCTTTAGTGCAGGGCTATGTAGACACCGCACTTTGTCAGGAAAGCAGACAATGTTCTACTATTAACAATGGCCCTATTTGTACTGATCTTACCACCGGCCATCAGGTTTTTGGTAAGGTAAATCCGGAAGATCCTACTTGCGAAGTGGTACTATATGAACCTATGCAATAGGTTGGATTAATCGGCTTTCGCGAAGGAGGTGCTCTACGGAGCACCTCTTTTTTAATATTCCAATTCAATCCAGGGGCTGTCCTGTATCCCCTTGAGATGATAATCAAACCAATCTAAGATACGGTCTGAGATATCTCGGTTGTTTTCCGGTTTCATAAATGCATGATTCTCGCCCTCATACACCAAAAAAATAGCAGGCTTTTCCTGACGGCGTAGGGATAAATAGAGACTCAGCCCATCGGTCCAGTTGACCTGCCCATCTTCTTTTCCTGAAAACAAAAGCATAGGGCTACTAATTTGATCAGATAGGTACAGAGCCGAATTATTCATATAGCTTTGCTTACGTTCAAAAAAAGTACCTGCCTCCCGTATCTGATGATTTTCCAGAAAGTAATAATTAGCTTCATTTAAATTCCATGCTACACTAAAGTATTTTATGTAGGTATCTAGGGGTGCTCCTCCGGCTATATAGGTCTTAAAACGATGGGATTGGGTAGCTAACAACGCAGCTTCATAACCTCCAAAGGAATAGCCGTAGATTCCAATATTTGAAGCATCTACAGGTGCCTTTTTTAAAGCAGCGTCCACCGCATTATTAATCCCTATAGTAACCGATTCCCTAACTTTTCCGGGGATAAAATTAAGATCGGGCATCAACACAAAGTAGCCCTCGCGTAGCAACTCAAAAGGATTAAAACCTTTTAAGCCTATTAAATCATCGGGCCTAAAATACCGGTGCAGATACTGGGATTGCCGCTCATACAGGTGTACCACCATAGGATATTGCTTATGCGGATCGTAGTTCAATGGATAGTACAAAACCGCTTTCAGATCCTGATCCCCAATCCCGGTATAGTCTATTAAGGTCGTTCTGGGATTATAATGCCCTGTCAATTCAGGATTGGTCTCAAATATCCGGGTTGCTTCCTGCCCCGCCCGTTTTACGTACAATGCAGGTGATGTATTAGAAGTCTCTTGCTTAAACACAGCCATCTTTCCGTTGGAAACGACCTCAGGCAATCGTATCCTTGCGGGCTCTTTCAGAATTTCTTTAACCTTAAAATTTCCTTTTAGATAGGTTAGCTGCTCAGCGTACGTATTTTGATTAACACCCTTTAATACTATTCCGTCATCTAAATCCACTTTTTGAGGTGTAAAGGGAGAACTCAGGTTTTCAGGGTTCCGGTCTTCCATACTGCTACGATCAATCTCAAAACGGATGTCTTTTTCGGCCCCACGCGTAATCCTGATCAGACTGGTATCTGAACGTTTAAAAGCATAGAGATCGTAATTATCCCTTAGATAAATATATTCCCCAGATACATCCCAGTACAACCTCCCGGCTGGTGGCGCTTCACCGCCGGCATCATAATGCATATCGTAAAAGGCCGTGTTCAAACCGCCTGTTATAGATACCTGCTTGCCGGTTTCAAAGTCGTAGAACCACCAATTTTTTCTGGAAAAATAGGCTACTGCTTTTCCATCAGGTGCTAAATTCAAGGTTGAATTGAGGGCAAAAGGGAAACCTTCCAAAACGAGGTTGCGGGTTCCCGTATAGGGATCAATCTGGTACAAATCAATGGGACCATGGTTGCTGGTAAGTGTTTTATAACGATAGCGATCATAACCCAACGCAGTTTCTAAGTCATCAGATAAGGCTATCACCGGGCAGGTTTCTGAGCTCAGTTCTACCAACCGATCCTCAGTATACCACCACACATATTCACGAGGTAGATTTACCATGTCATATACCCCACGCATCCGTGGATATAGTTCAGGGTCTGAAGAGTTCCATTGCTCAATGCCCGACTTATAAAGCGTATCGGCCTCTGTTTGAACTTTGGGAATCTGTACTTTAAATAAGATAGCCGCACATTCTCCGCGTACAACGAGATCTCCGGTTCTGCGAGTTACAAACTGACTTCCCTTAGGAAAATTTCGGTCCTCCAGTTTAAGTACGTGCATCTTATCCCCGGTTTTAAAATTGGGTAGTACATGCAATTCAGGATGGGTTTCCTGCTGCTCTACCCAGACTAGAGCTGTACCGTCAAGTACCAACTTATCTAACTGTCCTTTTGGCGCTGTGTAGAGCACCTTCAAAGTTTCAGATCTCAAATCGTAAAACATAATCTGGTCTTCAGTAGCAGTGGTTTTCACAAAAAACACCTGCTTCCCATCTTCTGGAGAAACCAGCTGTTTTACCTGCTCCTGTCGGAACAACACCTCTTCATCCCGCATTCGGATAAGCTCCAGACTCTGATCTGCCCCATACAGTAGCAATTGCTCCCTTTCGTCATCATACCTATACTGCCTAACCCCACTAAACTGCAATTGGCGTTTGGTTTGGAGGTTCAAAAAATAACGATCGGTCCCATTCACATAAGTAAACCAGTTGGTCCCGGGAATAAAGTCATACACCATCCCGGCATCAAACTGCATCTGCTCCCGGCTTCGGGTATTGATGAGATACAGCCGTGATTTAGGAGTTCGGGTCAGGGTCACAAAGGCTACGTAATCTCCTTCAGCTTTCAGTTTTAAATTTTGAATAGTTTCCCAGGTATCGTAATAGGCCGGAGACAAAATGGAATCGGTCTGTGCCTGAGCCAGCACAACTACTTGCATAGTCAGTACCAGCCCAAAAACGAATGTTCGTACTAAACTAATAACCATCATTCTGCGGTCTTAAATTAGGGTTGAGTTCGAGCTCGTTCTGAGGAATAGGGAAAATACGGTCAGTAGCATCCCAACTTTCCTTTAATTCACCTAACACTGCATCCAGTTTATCAAAGCGCTTGAGGTCAAAAAAGCGATGCCCCAGTTCGGTAAAAAGTTCTACCCTTCGCTCCTGTACTACCGCATCTAAAAGGGCAGTTCCATCCAATCCGGCTAAAGGCGTAAGACCGGCACGCTGCCTGAGAGCATTTAAATCTGCCAGAGCGGGTGCAGGCCTGTTGAGCCGTGCATAGGCTTCGGCACGTATTAAATACACTTCTGCCAATCTCAGCATAATACTGTGCTCCAGAGAAACAGTCGTGTTAGTATTCTGTTTATACTTATAGGCAAAAGCATAGCTGTTTGTACCTTCAGTAACAGTTTGAACCCAGGCCTGTTCCCGTTGATCCCCATTCTCAAAAGAATTTAGTAAAACAGTACTAAGGGCTGAATCAGGTGGCGGAGCCGTACTGAATATAAACTGCGGTCCTTCGGTAGTATTTCCACCAGCTGCATTAGGTGCTAATTGCCACAGGGTTTCCCGGCTGTTTACCAGAAACACTTCATCCAACTCCGGGTTTAACGCATAATAGTCCTGCTGTGCCAGCACCGCACCGGCTTCCTCTGCTGCCTGCTCCCAATTGTTGGCATACAGATATACCCGCGCCAATACCGCAGTACAGGCCCATGTATTGGGTCGTGTACGGGATGCATTGGTATAGGCTTGAGGAAGCAGTGCTTTGGCCCGTGCCAAATCTTCAATACACCTTTGGTAAACCTCAACTTCTTCCTTGCGCGAGGCACTGCGATTGGTTTCATAGTCGGTACTGCTGAGATAAGGTATTGCCCCGTAGAGTTGAGTCAGGTAAAAATGAATCAACGCCCGGTTAAATAAAGCTTCGCCCATCAATTGATTCTGTTGCTCTGGTGTAAGATCGACAGCATTGGGAACCGCTTCAAGAATGCTGTTTGCCGCAAAGATCAAATTATAACTGTTATTCCACTGTATGGCCAGATAGGGATTACCCGGCAAAAGACTGTTGGTATTAAAGGGCTCTACATTAGGCAACGAACTGGTATATAAATCGAGTTCGTCAGCATAATGACCTAGCAGATAGCTCATACCTTCGGTATTTCCGGTAAGCAGTGTATTGTCCCGGTAACCCGCATAAATATCGGTTAAGGCAGCCGAGGCCGTAGTATAGTCGTTAAATACGCCCGCTCCGTATAACTGATCATCGGGCAGCTCCAGTTCTACAAAAGATTCACAGGCTGTCAAATTTAGAAGCAACAGTAGGAATAAGGCGCTCCGCTTTAGGGGACAGAGAAACGTGTTTGGATTTATCGTTTTCATCATCATGTGTTTAAAAAGAAAGAGTAATCCCTGTAGTCAGGGTGGTTAAAGGCGGTAAAGACAATACCGACTGGTTTTCGGGGTCATTACCCGTGTAGGGCGTCCATACCGCAAGATTTTGCCCCTGTACACTCAGTGTACATTGCAGCTTTCTAAAGAACTGCTTCGGAAAGGTATAATTCAGAGCCAGGTTTTTAAGGCGTACAAACGAAGCATCGCTGTAAGCCAATGTGCTGCTTCGCGCATAGGCAAACCCCAATGCCGGTGCCAATACGCGTCCCGAGGCATAGCGTTGCACCCGGCTAAGATCACCCTCCTGCTGCCAACGCTCCAGCACTCCGGTATGCTGATTAGCTCCACCTCCGGGTATCGCGTTCTGATAGACCGCATCCAAGCCGGTTTGCTTAACAAACTGCAGCAACACATTCAATTCCCAGCCTTTATAGGAAAAACTATTGGAAAAGCCTCCAAAATATTTTGGATCAAGGGAGACTACCGCCTGCCGGTCGTCTGCAAAGCTGACTGAATCATCTTCGTTAAAATCGGTAAATTCATAGATTCCGCTTTCCGGATTCACCTGGGTAAATTCGAAGACCTTTACAATATTCAGAGGCTCCCCCACTACATATTGATTGGCGTAAGTAGAACCTTCCAGATCGGGAAAACTTTTTAAAGTCGTTTTGGGTATCGTAAGATTGATCCCACTCTCCCACCGAAACGCTTTATTGTCCAGGTTAACGGTATTCAGACTAAGCTCCCAGCCTTTATTTTCAACGAGCGCATCCAGATTGGCCTGCAGATTGCTAAATCCCGTAGTACCGGGAAGCGGAATACCCACCAATTGATTGCCCGAACGATTGCGGTAAAAAGCCACCGTACTGCGAATTCGGTCATTAAACATACCCAGTTCCAGAGCCAGCTCCAGTTTTTTATTGGTCTCCCAGCTAAAATTGGGGTTAAAAAGCCGCGTAGGTTCCAATGTGGTTTGACCGTCATAACTCGTACCTGTACTCGTATAGGTATTTAGGTATTGATAATCGCCTATGGCGTCACTTCCGGTAATCCCGTAACTTCCCCGCAATTTTCCAAAATTGAGAAACCCCATCTTATCTTTAACGCCGCGCTCTTCACTA
This sequence comes from Leeuwenhoekiella polynyae, assembly GCF_004104075.1. GTDB lineage: Bacteria > Bacteroidota > Bacteroidia > Flavobacteriales > Flavobacteriaceae > Leeuwenhoekiella > Leeuwenhoekiella polynyae. Next base: position 142,163 of record NZ_QOVK01000009.1, read on the forward strand.
AAAATCCAGGCCAGACCCACAGCTCCAAAATTGGCAAATTGTTTGCCGGGGCCAAACCGGCTAGAGCCGTCCCGCCTTGCTGTCAGATTAAGCAGGTATTTGGAATTCAACTGATAATTGATACGCCCAAAGGCTGCCACATAACGGTATTCCCGTACATCGTTATTGGTAATACGCAAGGTGCTTGCTGCAGCGGCATTGGTGATCAGGCTGTTGCTGGCAAAGCCAAAAGCATAAATCCCCAGTTGTTGGCGCTGTTGATCCTGAAAGCTACCTCCCACCAAAACATCCAGCTCGTGATTGCCCCAGACTGCCTGATAATTGAGTTGCGGCTCAACAATCCACGAATGGGACGAAGCGTCATTGGTACGCAAACTTGAGAATTCACTGCCCCTGCCAAATGCCGGGTCTATAGCAGTTGATGGGTTGGTCACCTGCTCATCTACTTTAGAAGTGGTATAACCCAAATTCACCTTGGCGGTAAGCGCGTCAAACAAGCGGTAACTGATAACCGAATTGGCAATCAGGGTTTGGGTCTGCACTTCATATGCACGCTCGAGACTGGCTAGTGGATTATTCCACGTAGAATTTTCCCAATTGAGATTACCTACTTCATCATATAATTCTGGTGCATTGGGTGCCAGTTGATAAGCCAGGCGTATCAAATCGCTTTGAGGCAGGTTGTTTTGATCACTGGTATAGGTGGTAGACAGGTTTATTCTAAACCGCTCATCTGTAGATTGGTGATTCAAATTTAAATGTACTGAACCTCGGCCATAGGTATAATCTCCCGGAAATACCGTTCCCTGCCTTTGATAGCCACCACTTAGTAAAAAACGGGTTTGCGCACTGCCTCCCGATACTGATACCTGAGCATTAAGGGTTTCGGCCTGCCTGCCTATAAATACCTCCTGCCAGTGGGTATACCGGTCACGATCCCAGGTGCCGTTGATATCATAGGCGTTAGCCGGGATGGCGATTCCGTCATTGGCATAGGCCTCTTCCCGCATCTGCAAAAACTGTGGGGTGTTTAGCATTTGGGTGGTACGGCCTACATAACTGATTCCGCTTTGTAATCGGGCCTGAAACCGGGTTTTTCCGGGACTACCGGTTTTGGTAGTGATCAGCACCACCCCATTGGCCCCGCGCGAACCGTATATGGCTGTGGCATCGGCATCTTTGAGAATCTCAATGCTTTTGATATCTGCCGGATTGATGCTGTTGAGCGGACTCAACCCGTCTCCGGGCAGTATAGAACCGTAGGTTTGGTTATACCCGAGGGTTTCACTGGCGTAGGGAACGCCATCTATGATATACAGGGGTTTATTGGCCTGAGCGCGCAAGCTGTTAACTCCCCGTATCTGAATGTCAAAACTGCCTCCCGGCACTCCGGTGGTTTGGGTGATATTAACCCCTGCCATCCGGCCCTGCAGGGCGGCTAACGGATTGGTCACCGGCTGCCGCTCGATTTCCTCGGCGGTCACCCGGGCGATACTACCCGTTTGCTCGCGGCGGGTGGTGTTGTAATACCCGGCATTGATGATCACCTCGCCCAGGTCTGTAATGTCCTGTTGCAGGATGATATTAAAAGTAGTTTGATTCCCCACCGGCAGCAATAAGGTCTTAAAACCGATATAGCTGATACGCAAGGTATCCTGCGGCGAGGCCAGCAGTTCAAAGCTCCCGTCCATATCGGTTTGAGTACCGGTATTCGAATTTTTAAGGGAAATACTTACCCCGGGGATGGGGTTGTCATTCGTGTCGGTAACGCTTCCGGTTACCCGTGATTGTAAGGGTGAGGCACTGGCCCAGAGGGCGCTCAGGCTCATTAAAAGGCATATCAGCCCCGGCAACGCAGCCCCCGTAAGGCGCGTAGTCTTATTTTTCATAACTTCGTCGTGTTAATAAATGAAACAATAGTTTTATTTAAGCTCACGCCTTCCCCACTTGATTCCACTCTGAGGGGAAGGTCTGGAGCTTAGAAGACTTACTAAAATTTATTCAGCAATGGCTTGTCATTCTGAGCTTATCGAATGTCAGTCTGAGCTTGTCGAAGACCATTCGGTTATCAACTAGCTTAAACATCTATTAACCCAGCTTGACAGCTGAAATTTACTTTTTAGCGCTTCTCTTTTCTCTCTTTCACAGACCTTACGATCTGCCAGCTCTTTTTTTTGTGGCTAATTCACCGGTGTGCTTAAACCTACCCGGTATAAGCCCTAGTCCCTTAAAAGGGTCAACCCACCCATCTACAGGCTACTTCGTAGGGAAATAACCCATAACCCACGGGTGACTTAGCGGATTATGACGTGTACCCGTAAACACGTGCGTCATACATAAGTTTTATTTTTTATGGTTTATGTATTTTGATTAATCAGAATAGTGCTGCTAAAGCAAGATTCTTACTTCTATTTATGTTCTCTTTCTTTTTTGCATTGCCCAAAAAAGAAACAAAAAACGCTAGGCTCACAAGATGGTATCTAAATTTATCGTTCGCTGCACTGCATGCGCTTAACTCGGCCGCTCTGGCGGCCTCAAACAGAACCGCCTGCTACGTTTCGCTTACTTCAAATTTTACGATACCTTCTTGTAGGCCGTTTCTAAAATTGGAACTAAGAATATCATTCTTTAGTTCTCCCTCGGTTCAGAATAGCCAGGGCAGAGCGTTAAGAAAAGGTCTGGTAGACCTTTTTAGCGAATGAGCCAGATGGCGCGTAGGCTTTAAAACGGACTACTTTACTTTAAGTAAGAATTACTCTTAGTAAAACCTGATTAGCGACGCGGAGCTGACAAGGCGGTTTTCGCCCCTAAGGCGAAAAATTCCTAAGCGAGGGGCTCCTTTCTTTTCTGCATCCGACGACCGTAGGGAGAGGAATGCACTGTTACAAGAGAACCTTTAAGTCTTCAAACGACGTAGGAGTCTCTCGAGCTCAAGAAAATGAACAGAACATCCTTAGAACCTCTAAACACTCATACCCTAAAGGTTTACCTTAAACTCGTAAACCCTTATAGATAGCCTCATTTAAAAAAATGAATACAACACCACGTGTATACCATAGGCAAAATCAATTTAAAAAATTAAACACCTCACCCCGTGAGGGATGGCGGCCACGATGGCCTTAATAAATGTAGGGGGAATCTTAGGGGTGCGAAGCTTTATAAAAAGAAGTAGACAACTTTGAAAAGACAAGTTGAAGATTTACGAAGCGCCCGAATACAAAAAAGGCGCGGGGAATCAACTTATCGGATTGAGGTACTGGTTACCTACACACAATAAGCGATCCGCCCGTGCCATGGTCACGAGCATCACGGCTTATCCTCTCGTGTGTTCAAAATTACCAGTTTTCAATCCGAGATTCAAAGCGAATGCTTCCATATATTACTTAAAGAAGTTTCGCAAATATATAATTCTGAGGTAAATATAATAAATGTTTTTGTTTATGGTGATATAACACCATAATATTTTTATCCATAATGGTCAAATTCATTGCTTAAGCAATAATTATGGACAGTAAAAAAGCATTAGAACTTTATATGAAAGAGTTTGGTAAAAACCTAGCTAAGCTCCGAGAAAAAAAGTTTAAAACGATGAATAAGGTTGCAATAAACTCTGATTTTGATTCGAGTAATTATAATAAGTATGAGAATGGTAAAGGGAATCCAACTATTGAAACTATTCTAAAAATGGCTAGCCTACTAGAAATTGAACCAAAAGATCTTTTTAATTTTAAGTTCGATATTAAAAAGCACAAAATTGATATGTAGGTTTACTATATAATTTTCTAGTATTTTTTTGATTTTATACGCCCTTCATACTCTATCATAATTTTTGGCTTGGTGATGATACGCTATCGCTTTTCCGACTTACTTAACAAAAATTATACTGGTATAATCCTAAAATGGAGTTCCATTTTAATGGGATTAAGGAATACCGTAAGCTGGTATGTTTTGGAAAAAGTAATTTGACCTACCACTTGGATAAACAGGAATTAAAGTTCCGATTATCCCGGAATAATAAACGGGATAACGGGTATTTTCTCAGGATATAACAACAGCCAGTTTAAAGAGAGACACTGCATAAATGAGTAATTTGAAAAAAAAGATTAACGAAACCTTTGATTATGCTGTTTACCTGCATATGGTCGGCAATTTTGTACCAAATACTGACCTAAAACAAATCAAGGATATTGTTACAGCAGTTAATGATTTTCTAAAAAATAGTGATCCCGAATTAATAAAGGAACGATTGCCAGAAATAAGGTCTCTTCTAAAAAAAATGACTGACCAATTTATTAATAAATTTCCTCTAAAATGTACTATATCAGAAATTGCTACAGCATGGAATGACCTATTTAAGAATAGGGATGATGAGTATAGTTTTTTAAACTCTGGAATTGATTATGGTTGGTTTGAGAAATTTATGGATTTATCAAATTTTTATCATTACAATTATGTTCCTTATCATTATAAAATTGGAATTTTTGGGCATAAAGGATTAGGAGGTATAGAAGAAGAATTCTTACTAAAAGATTCTTTTAATCTATTAGTAAAAGCTCAATATTTCTTTGATGTACTTTTAAAGTACGGTGAAATATTGAAACAAGAAGAAGCCAAAGGACAAAAGTTTACTAATGAGAAAAGAAGTGAATTGACAGAACTAAATTATGAAGTAGCTGTAAATAGTAGACTCTCAATTGTTTCATTCTTCTCTTTTATAGAGTGTTTTGTAAACAGTATTGGACATGATTATTCATTAAGAAACCTTGAAAAACTTGATGAGAAACAACAAGAGATTTTAAATGGTATGAAAAATAAAGGGTATTTATCATTAAAATCAAAAATTGAGATTTTTCAAAAAATAATTAGGCAAGATAAAAGAGCAATCATAAATACAACTGATGACAATCAAATTAAGGAACCTTTCAAATCGTTTTTTGAAAACTTTGAAGATTTAAGAAACTCATCAGTTCACTATTCTCCGAAAAAAGTGAGGATTTGGCTAAAACCTCAGGACTGGATAAAAAAAGCAAACGACTTTTCTAAGATATCCATGGAAGTTGGACTTTTATTCTGGAAAACTTGCTATCCTGATTTTAGCGAACCTGACTATATTGGAAGATTGGATTTTAATTATTTATATGATATAGCCAAGAAGAAATCCGAAACAATAAAAAAGATTGAAAAACAAATGTAAAATTTAAAAAAACTGGCTATATATACAATGGGCAGACGGTAGAAATATCAAGGACTGTAGCCCCGCTCCCGCCAGTCTGTAACTGGTGGCGCGGTAAACTAAGCCAAAATATAAGTAACTAAACTTCGAAAGGGAAAGAATTTTTTGTACTTTCGAGAACTACCATCCTAAAAGCTACCCAAAATAAATTACTCACCACCACTAGTGAAAGGTTCACCCGTAGTTCACCCGTAGTTCACCCGTGTTTCACCCGTACTTCACTCGAGTACAAGGCTATAATAAGGCATAGATACCTCTCGGATTAAGCTACTACAAAGCTAAGATGATCCATTTAAACCTCACGTGCCACCAGGATTGTATTCAGGTATTTTGTACAAACCGGAAAACGCATCAGCAGTAATGCTATAGATCACGGCATTCTCCTGCTCCCCTCCTATCCTAATCCCCGTTTTCTACGAGCATCGTCCTGAGATCAGTCTGGGCTATACTACCCTCTAACAACTTTGCTACCGTATTCAACTACAAAATCTGTGGCAAAGTGTGGTTGGAGTGTGGTTGCACTGTGGTAGCAGTGTGGTAGCACCTAGAAGATGCCTGCACGTAAACTGCCAGTTGCCCAGATGCAAAGTGGGCTCTGTAATGAGGTGGATGGGTTGTAAAATGTGCTTTTTGATTTAGAACAGTATTGGATCTTACTCATAACTCCTTGATCATTAGGCATAAAAAGCATAACATTTCCACGAATGGCTTTTATAAACGACTATATTTGTTACGATAAAACCAGTTATAAGCAATCAAAACAATGGAAAAGGAAAAACTTGAGATAGATAAGCTTCAACTAGAAATTAAAAAGCTTAGTCAACCGTTTTATAAAAATCCAGCTCACCTAAGCATAATTACAACATTAATTCTGGGTTTCTTAAGCTATTATATTGTTACTGATAAAGCCAAAGAGCAACAAATAATGGATCTAAAAGAACAGATTGGAAATTTATCCGATAAGGAAGCATCTATCGAAAAAACGCAAGTTGAGTTAAAAGCTGATCATTATCAAAGACAGTTTCTCGACTTTAAAAACAAAAAAGAAGAAGTAGAAAAAAGTATACAGTTAAAGGAAATAAAACTTATGAATTTGTCCGATAAACTGGAAAATTCTAAAAAGGAATATGATAACTTCAAGTCGAAGTTGATTCAAGTTCAAGGCCAGTATGAAGCTACTATAGCAGAATATGAGGCATATAAGAGTCGTGTAAGTGCTGTCATTGATGAAGTTGCTAGCTATGGGCCTAATTATGCTAGGGGATTAATTCAGTCCCCTGAAGGACAACAACAAATCAACTTCATTGTTTCACAAGATGACAAAGGATTAATGAAATCGGAAATAGAAAGATTTGCCTTTGGGGTTTCTAATCAAGCTTTTGATCAGAGCCTTGCGAGAAAAAGAATTGATTTAAAAATTCAATAAAAGCTTATAGTCGAGTAGGTAAAGGGGAGTTTTACCTCTAAACGGCTTACAGAACCGTACGTAAACCTCTCAATTCATACGGCATTTCATATGCAGTCAGTTTGGTTTGTTTATTTAAACCAATTTGTACTCCATTTCTAATGGTAAAACAGCTTGGGATAATGTCATAAATTTCATAGTTATCTTCTACTTTTCTCTACTGTTTTTTGAAAAGATTGTTTAATCAATTCTTTATTGTTTAAAGGTGCAGTAAAAACTTCGTCCATAGGCACTAGTCCTTTATGCTCTCTAGATTTCACCCAAGGAGTAAATGATACTGCCTCATTATTTTTTTCGGCGAAAACATTAACAGGAAAATTGTAAAGCTGATTAAACGATTTTATACCAAGTGCTGCAAAATATTCATTTTTATACATGTTATAATCTACAGGATCATCAATTGATTCTTTAACATTCTCAAGACTTTTTAATATAACATCAATAATTTCATCGTCATTCGAGTGAATTGCTAATTGAGAATAGGGTTCTGCAATTAGTCTTGATCCTGTTGGATAACTCGGATCAAATTGTGCCACTGATTTCGGTCGGTTAGTGCCAGGCATTTCGGTTTGAATTGTGCCACTTTTTGGTTTTTAGTTAAACCTATATCGGTTCGATTTGTGCCAGTTGTATCGGTTTGTTTTGTGCCACTTTAAAAGATCAAGTAAATAATACCTTGTCGCTTAAAACGAAGCGATATGGCCAACACACTTGATCCAATGGACTTAAAACAGATAATATCCTTACACCTCGATGGGTTTAGTAACCGTAAAATTGGAGCCACCCTTGGGATCTCCCGCAATACGGTAAACACCTATATGC
>NZ_QOVK01000010.1 GCF_004104075.1 Leeuwenhoekiella polynyae
CACCTATTCTAGAACCGAGGGAAGGGCATTCGTTTAACCCTTCGGGTATGAATACGCATACTCTTTATCCTTTTATCTATCGTCTATCATCTCAAGTCTGATAGAACGCCAGTACCGGTATATCAGGAGGTTATCGTAGGGCAGAGCGTAAAGGAATAGTCCTGTGGACTATTCTAGCGAATGAGCCAGCTTGTCGCGTTGGGATGATTTCAATCAGTAACTATGCAGCACAGGGAGCAATAAATTTAGAGAAGCTCCTGTAAGCCTTGATCTTCCTGCCTGCCGGGAGGTAGGTTGGTTCTTTGGCATCAAGGCAAAAGAACAGGAAGATGAATAGCAGTTAGATCTTCTAATGAGGTGTTGTTTGATCTCCTAACGGAGATTTGAGTAAGACTTACTTCTAATCATGTTCTGTTCATTTTCTTTGCTTCTCCAAAGAAAACGAACCAAAAGAAAAGAGCCCCTCGCTTAGGAATTTTTCGCCTTAGGGCGAAAACCGGCTTGTCAGCTCCGCGTCGCTATCGCTCCTGTCCTTCGGAGCTTCCCACACCTATTCTAGAACCGAGGGAAGGGCATTCGTTTAACCCTTCGGGTATGAATACGCATACTCTTTATCCTTTTATCTATCGTCTATCATCTCAAGTCTGATAGAACGCCAGTACCGGCATATCAGGAGGTTATCGTAGGGCAGAGCGTAAAGGAATAGTCCTGTGGACTATTCTAGCGAATGAGCCAGCTTGTCGCGTTGGGATGATTTCAATCAGTAACTATGCAGCGTAGTGAGCAATAAATTTAGAGAAGCTCATGTAAGCCTTGGTCTTCCTGCCCGGTTGACCAGACGGGTTGCTTTCCAGCTGTATCAACTCGATCAAAGACAAGCCTTGATGAATCAATGAAAAAATGAACAAAGGCTGTATCTCGCCTGCGTTCGATAACAAAAACATTATTCCTGAACTAAGCTGATCTCATCCAAGATTGCATAAGCACCTGCGGCAGCCTGCGCTTCGATACCCACTTTTACCTTTCCATTTTTAATGGGAATATTCGTGATACTGATGCGCGTCCACTCTGGAGTTTCTAAAGTAAGATCAGCGGTTTTTGAATTGCCGCCACTGGTTGCAAAAAGGGTTAGCTTCGTAAAGCCCGCTGTATTCCTGATTTTGGCGCTTAGGGTGTAATTCCCGTCCGGGAGCTCAACGTAAGGTGATGCCGTGATTTCCTGAGAGACCATGCGTTCAAACGGTACGGTGTCACTTAGATACAGACTTTTTTCGCCTACAACCTGTTTGCGATCTTCATGGGTATTGAAGTAATTCAGTACCGGCGAATCAGGATCTGTGGTAGAAATTGCATTTCCCTTTATGATCTCTGTGTTCCAACCCAGGAGCTGTTCCTGTACCGGTTTGTTGTTGCTGGGAATATACCGGCGGTCGGCTTCAAAACTGCCGTTTTTGACAAAATTATTGGTTTTAGCCACGCTCCAGGTTCCGGTTTCTTCGTCCAGGTTCCACGCGCTTAACGAGTTGAAATACGGAATCTCGCCCTCAAAAGAAAGCGGTACCCATTGGTTGTAACCCAGGCCGTTACCGGCAAACTCCGCCCAGCGGTCTCCACAAAACAATACCGTCTCTTGTTCGCTCCCCGGGATGGTATAGAAAAAACCGGTTTGGGAAACATGTGCGTAATCCTGCTCGCTGCCGGGCATGAGCTGCATTTCGTTGATGGGTTTATACGGTCCGTAGATATCGTCAGCTACCAGGTAATAGGCAAACGAACCGTCCCAGCCGTAAATATTGGACGCAGCCATGTAGTACTTCCCGTTGTATTTAAACATACAATTCCCCTCGCGGCTGGCCCCTCTAAAGATCTCTTTTACATCCAGCAAATCAACATTTCCATCGCGTACGCCAATTTCGGAAAGGTAGATCTTGTTACGTCCCTGCCCGTAGGAATATACCAAATAAGATTTTCCTGTATCGGGATCGGTAAATACCGTTTGATCTCCGGTATTGGGGGTGCCAATTCGGTCTGTCATATCTATATGCCGATGCGCTTTAAAATCGCCCAGGGGTGAATCTGCCAGGGCAATCAGCACGTTCTTTCCGTGCTGAATGAACAAGGCGTATTGCTCCAGTTCTGAGACATACGCGACGCCCATACGCCCCAGCCAGGTAGGTTGCTTATCGTAGTTTACTGCTTCTTTGGTGAGTACATGTTTTTCAAATTTCCAATTAACCAGATCTGTAGACGTATAACAGGTGACCCCTTCAAAGTGATTGCGCTCATAGGTCACTGACGGATCGTTGCGGTAGGCTTCGGCTTCCTTATAGTGCACCCCATACCAGTAATAGTGTAGCTTTCCGCTCTGCGGATCTTCAAACTGAAAGATTCCACCTCCCTGAGAATAGATGGGTTCTCCCGTAACGGTGTTCCAAAAAGAATCGTTTGTAATGGTATTCTGAGCGTAAGCTGAGTCTATCGTGCTTGAAAAGAAGATAACCCAGTAACTCAAAATAACAGAGCAGATGTATAGCGGCTTTTTCATAAGATGTATTGATAGCACAAAATAGGAGATTAGCGCCACAAACTTATCCTGCTCTGCCCTGCTTTAGCTACTCTTTATCAAGCGTCAGGTCTTGCAGCTCTGCCCACTCGGTCCACGAACCGTCATACACGCGTTTACTTGATCTACCGGCACGTACTGCAGCCAGCATTACGATACACGCAGTCAACCCCGAACCACAACTGAATACCAGATTCTCTGCATCATCGGTGGGTTTAAAAAGCTCCTGAAGCGCTTCTTTGCTTTTGAATTTTCCATCAGTCAAAACCCGTTCGTAGGGGATGTTGACCGAATTAGGAATACTCCCGCTTTGGAGCTGCTTACGCGGTTCAGGGGCGGTTCCGTTAAACCGACCTGCAGAACGGCCATCGACAAGCGTAAAGGTTTTGTTTAAGGTATTTGCAAGCACCGCTTCGTAGGTCGCCAGCAGCTCTGGATTGAACCGGACTTTAAAATTACCTGACTTAAGAGGTGATGGCCGACGCTCTTCCACTTCAAAACCCTGAGCCTTCCATTCGGGTAAACCGCCATCAAGCACCGCGATCTTTTGGTGTCCCATACTCTGAAAAAGCCACCACACCCGCGGACTCGAATACACGCCCAGATTATCAAAAACTACCAGTATGGAATCGGTATCAATGCCCAGCTTTCGCACTTCTTCTTCAAAAGCCGCAGGGGCAGGGAGCGTATTGGGAAAAACACTCGAAGCTTCTGAAAACACATGCTTCAGGTCAAAATACCGTGCGTTTGGAATGGTTACCGTTGAACTGGCCGGTGTTTTACCGGTTGCGGTTTGTGCGAGACTGGCGTCTAAAATGATTAGCTTTTCATTCCCTAAATGTGTGTGAAGCCAGGCTGCGGAAACGATCTCTTTTACCTCCATTTTAAACCAATCTTATTTTGTTTTGCTGAAGCTTAAAAAATTGCCCCGGGGTAAATACAACAGCTTCAGGCTATCTTCAGTGAGGTTATCAATCGCATACGTCATGGTATCTTCACCCTGTTTTAAAATCAGGTACTGGGTATCGGGATTAGACGGTTGGTCATCAGGCAACTGATCTGCAATGGTTACAGCGTAAGTACTTGTAGCGCTTTCTATGCCTTCGTAGCCCATAATTAGTTGATCACCTTTCACTTCCAAATAGGACTTGGGATCTTCGGTGCTGTACCAGGTGCCTTGCATCAGTGCTCGTTTTTGGTCTGCAGCAGACTCCAAAACGGGTTCGTTTTGCTGGCTTAGGCTATCGGGTTCAGAAGTTGATGCGGATTCCGTTTCTTCGGCAGACATTACATCAGCCTTTTTCTCGGTGGAAGGTTTACAGGAAATAATCAAAACCGCAAATACAATCAGGTAACGTGTCATAATTTGGTATCAATATTTGAGCGAAGCTAGTTTATAAAGCTAAACAGGAAAGAAACTTTAAAATTTAATTAGGATAAAAAATAGAAGACCGCCATCAAAATTAGAATCCAAAAAACTACTCCAAAGAAGCGGATCATTTGTGCCTGTTTTCGCTTTAAATCAAAACCGTGCTCTCTAAACCTTTCGAGCTCTGACTCCGAAAAATGATCATGCCGCCAACGTGGTCTGGATGTAAAGAAAGGAATTACAAAAAACAGAAACTGTTCATCAAAGCTTAGCGATTTGTTTTTTCGATTTTCAGAATTGACTAAAACCTGCCTGTAACTGTTCTCCAATTTACGAAGGTCTGCAGCATCCAGATTTCTCGAATCCAATTCGTTTTGAGCTGCTCTTCTTTCTCCCAGTGAAGTTGTAGTCTTAATGATCTGTAAGAGTTCCCTGTTTTTATACGAGCTATACCCTTTACGCATCCTTTCTCATTTTAGCTTTTCTTTTAAATGTCCAAAAAATATGCGTCCCGATAACCCCGAGCGTTCCAAATACCCAAAAACCTAATACAATCCCCAATTGTGGCATTCCGCAATTAATCCCATCTGGTCTGGGCGGAGGGAAAAACAGTTGTGGAAACACAAAAAAGTGAAGGGGTAGAAAGAGAATGGCAATCAATACCGAAGGAATTTTTGGTTTCGTGCGCTGATTCAAAAGATACAGCCCATATTGTAGCAGGCACACAATACCAATAAAAAATAAAATCATCAAACGGTTTTTGATAGGTGTATCAAAATTTAAGCCTAATTAGTTAAACCCACATCTGATTAAAAGCATTTACACGACGACGTTCTTCCTGATGAAGAATACCATAAGCCAATCCCGGAACTAATAAGAGACTACATGCCCCGTATGCCAGATAGTGATTTCTTATGTTTTCCAGAACGAAAAATCCCAGATATAAGCCTCCTAAAGTTCCTGTACAAAAAATGATTGCCGCAATCACTTGTGGGGTTTTAGAGTATTGAGTTTTAAAATCATTGACGTGGATGCTTTGATTAGCATTGCAATTGGGGCATTTGCAGCTAATCTTTTCACCTTTCTGCATGGCCAGTTGTATACGGGTTTGCGCTTCGGTTTTAACCGGGATAGATTGTTTACAGAATTTGCAATTGCCGTAAATTTTCATCTTGGGAACGTTTTGGAAACTGAAATATACAGAACAGGTGTCTTCTTTTAGTTCTGAATGCTGTAATTCTATAAGAATCTCTTATTCAAAATTCTATCCTGAGGTTGCCTGTTTTTCCAAGATAAATAAATTCTAGTTCTGTTGCTCTTTGGTTTGCTCCAATATCCATTCAGTTACCTCCTTTAAAACCAAAGGCGAAAACGTTTGCTCGATTACTCCGTATTCACCCGGAGCGCCCGTTTCGCTTTCCTGAAATAGATGATTGAGACCGGTATATTCTTTAATGGTTACATCCTGATTGCCTCCCTGCTCTAAAGCGGCTTTAATTGCTGAAAGATTTTCGGTGGCCGGCACCTGTAAATCTGTTGACCCGTTTACTGCAAGCACGGGACAAGTTACCTTTTGTAAATCTGTTGCAGGGTTGTGTTTCAAGAAATACAGCATCCAGGGATTGGCAAGTTTACTTACCTGTTGATTCACGTAAGCTTCCCGATTCATTCCTTCAGGAAATTCTTCCCTATCTTCTTCATCAATATATGCATTGATTTGATCTGCTACTGCTTCTTTCAAAGCATCCTGATTCTCAAATTGCCGAACCAAAAAGAATAGTTCCTTATTTCTAAGTTTTGATTTTGCGATGCGTTCTTCCGATACACCAGAGGCACGGGCAATCAATTCTTCCTGCTTTAAAAGCAATACGTCTCCACGTATTCCTGTTCCTGCCAGCAAAACGATAAACCCCACATCTTTAGAATCTGCTGCAACCATTGGAGCAATGAGTCCGCCCTCACTGTGCCCCACCAAGCCTATTTTAGCTGAATCAATCTCTTTGCGTGTTTTTAAATACGCAATTGCCGCTGCCACATCGGTCGCAAAGTCTGCAGACGTAGCTGTAGCAAAATTTCCGGTAGACTTCGCAACACCCCGATCGTCATAGCGCAGAACCGCAATCCCATTGCGGGTAAGGTAATCTGCAATCACCAGAAACGGCTTGTGTCCCAGAATTTCTTCGTTTCGGTCCTGGGGTCCGCTTCCACTTATGAGTATCACAGCCGGGAAATTCCCGTCGCCCTCCGGTAAGGTAAGCGTTCCTCCCAGATCGATGGCTGCTGTCTCATTGTGAAAGACGACCTCTTCAGTTGCATACGGAAAAGGCGCTTGAGGCTCCTGAGGTCGCTTAAGCGGTTCTTTTTGTAATGCTTCCCGTCCCAAGTCAAGTGGAAAGCTGTTTCCCATTTGTATAAACGTACCGCTGATGCGTTGGTCAGCCAGTACGCCTTTATAAGTTGCTCCTAAATTTTTTAGTTCTAGTTTTAAGGTATCACTAATGAAATGCGTGGTCGTAACCGGAATCCCAAAAGCTTTCTGATCAGGACTGTCCATTGTTGCAGTGTAGGCAGAATCGGTTTCAGTAATATGAAAAATCAACGGCAACTCGATACCCTGTACTTTTAGAGCCCCATACCACTCGCCGGTGATGTTTTGAGCAGCTAGCATACACGAACTTATACTTATTAAGAAAACGAGTAATTTTTTCAAGGTGAGGTTTTCTGTTAGTTTTTGTGAAGTTATCAATATTCTAATATAGAACTCAAAAACTTTCCTTAAAAGAGTTTTATTTTACTGAAGCTGTTTTAAACATTAAAGTAAAGACTATTACAATACTAAGCTAAGCCTTGTAAGATTTCAAGCTTAATTATACTGCAATACCGTATTTTTGCCACACTTAACTGAAGCTATGCAAACACCTCCAGAATTGCGTCACGTAAACGTCACCCGCTACATCACTCCGTTGCGGGAAGGCGGATCGTTACCGGCGGTTGCCGATGCCGATGACGGCTTTAAATATGTCGTTAAATTTAAAGGCGCCGGTCACGGTCCCAAAGCATTGATTGCCGAATTGCTGGGCTGTGAGATCGGTCGGGTTCTGGGATTTAGAGTCCCGGAAGTGGTTTTTGCCCATCTGGACGAGGCCTTTGGTCGTACCGAAGGCGATGAGGAAATTCAGGATCTACTGAAGTTTTCTCAAGGGCTGAATATTGGCTTGCACTTTTTATCGGGCGCGATCAATTTTGATCCGGTGGTGACTACAGTGGATGTGCAACTGGCATCTGAGATTGTTTGGTTTGATGCCTTTATGACCAATATTGACCGGACCTTTCGCAATACCAATATGCTGATGTGGCATCGGGAATTGTGGCTGATTGACCACGGCGCGACCTTGTATTTTCACCATAGTTTTACCAACTGGGAGAAAAGTGCAACCACGCCTTTTGTGCTGATTAAAGATCACGTGTTGCTTCCGCAGGCATCGCAATTGGAAGAAGCTAACATAAAATTGAAAGCGGTGCTTACCGATGATATCCTACTCAACATTGTTAACCTCATTCCGGATGAATGGCTGGACTGGGAAGGCTACGACGAAAATCCCGATGACCTGCGTCAGGTCTATTTTCAGTTTTTGAAAACACGTTTGACGCATTCTGAATTATTCACCAAAACCGCAACCGATGCACGACAAGCACTTGTATGAGTATGCGGTGATCCGCATCGTTCCTCAGGTGGAGCGCGAAGAGTTTTTTAATGTAGGCGTGGTGCTCTATTGCAAACGTCCGCGTTTTATTGGGATGCAATTTCAGCTGGATGCGCAGAAACTGACTGCCTTTTGCCCCGAACTGGATGTGGAGCAGGTTGAAAAAAACCTCAACGCCTTTAAAGCTATTTGTGCCGGTGATACACACGGCGGCCCCATAGCAAAACTGGAAGCTGCAGAACGCTTTAGATGGTTAACGGCTACCCGAAGTTCGGTGATTCAAACTTCAAAGACTCATCCGGGGTTTAGTGCTGATTTAGAGCAAACTTTGGAACAGCTGTTTTCAGATTTGGTGCTTTAAGGAATCGTCATTGAAAAACTTCAATATTAAAAATTCATACATCAAGCGTGCTTGCTGAGCTTGGTCGAAGTACAGTCGGGATATTCATCGTACTATCTTTTTTACATCGCCCAAAAAAGAATGAAACATCAATAGATGTTGGAATTATTCAAATCTCCGATAGGAGATCAATCAACACCTCATTAGAAGCTATAACTCCTATTCATCTTTCTGTTCATTTTTTCCATTGATACGGCAAAGCATGTCTTTGAGCGAGTTGATGCGGCTGGGAACCAAAAAAATCTAGGCTTACATGAGCTTCTCTAAATTTTTTGCTCCCTCCGCTGCATGCGCTTAACTCGGCCGCTGGCCTCAGACAGAACCGCCTGCTACGCTAAGCTCACCGCAAATTTGACGAGAACCTCCTGATAGGCCGATACTGGCGTTCTATTAGAAATTAGATAGTTAGAAGAATGAAACAATACGTATTCATACCCGAAGGGTTTAGTTTCCTTTTGGTCAGTATAACGACAGCATCCCGTTAAGAATTCCTGAAGCCTTGGAAGGAATTTAGGGATGCTGTTGTGGTTTTTGCGGTAGCAAAAAATACCTATCCAAAAGGCGTCGTTTCTTTTGGTTCGTTTTCTTTAGACGAGTAAAGAAAATGAACAAACATGATTAGAAGTAAGTCTTACTCAAATCTCTGATAGGAGATCAATCAAAACTTCATTAGAAGCTATAACTCCTATTCATCTTTCTGTTCATTTTTTCCATCGATACGGCAAAGCATGTCTTTGAGCGAGTTGATGCGGCTGGAAACCAAAAAAATCTAGGCTTACATGAGCTTCTCTAAATTTTTTGCTCCCTCCGCTGCATGCGCTTAACTCAGCCGGCGCAGCGACCTCAATTAAAACTATTTGTATGCGAGCGAGCTGTTAACTTCTATTCATCTTCTCTTTCTTTTTTGCATCGCCCAAAAAAGAAACAAAAAACGCTAGGCTCACAAGACGGTATCGTTAAATTTATCGTTCGCTGCACTGCATGCGCTTAACTCGGCCGCTCTGGCGGCCTCAAACAGAACCGCCTGCGACGTTACGCTCACTTCAAATTTAACGATACCTTCTTGTAGGCCGTTTCCAAAATCAGAACTAAGAATTCTATTCTTTAGCCTTCTTTTTCTTCAGTATAGCAAAAAGTCCCCGTTAAGAATTTTCGAAGCCTTGGAGAAAATTTAGGGGACTTGTTGCGGTTTTGCCCCTAAGGGCAAAAATACCTAAGAAAAAGGGTCTTTTCTTTTGTTACTTTTCTTTGGACAAACAAAGAAAAGTAAGGAGGAGTCTATAGAAATTCTAAGATGCAAATCGTCACCAAGAAATTTTTTAAGATTAAAAGAATGACCAGAATTACTTTTCAAACTCCAGCTGAAACAACGCCACCCCCTGTCTTGGGAGATCTAAGCTTAACTCCAGATTTCCGTCTGTTACGTGCATCCAAACGGGAGAAGTAAACAACTGCAGCTGCCCGGCCTGCTCTAAGGCTTTGATCTGTGCCGGAGTTGGATTTTCCGGCGAACCCATTTCTTTATAGAGCGAATACGAATTACTGAATTCCTGATCTACCCGGTATTGATTGACCAGAACTTTTTCAGCTGGAATGTTTTTAAGAGTAATCGTGACCGGACTTGCTGCAACGTCCAGATCGTCGCGATCATGGTAATTAAAGACCATAACCGATGCGCCATCCTCACCTACCGAAGCCAAGGCGTTTACATCGGGATTATCGCGGACACTTTCTGACCGGACTTTTTTATAATCATACTCCAGATCTCCCGAAACGGCTACCTGCGTATCGTGCATCATCCCAAACATTCTAAACACATTGAGTACCGGTTTATCTACTCCGTTTGTCGCCATATCTCTAAAACCGGCATACCAGGCCTGATCTTCAAATTCAAATCCCCAGGTCACAGCTCCTTTCAGGTTTACCCCATACGCCCGTGCCAAATCATACTTACGCGCAAAAGATGCAGCGGTAT
The DNA here is from genome assembly GCF_004104075.1 of Leeuwenhoekiella polynyae. Lineage (GTDB taxonomy): Bacteria > Bacteroidota > Bacteroidia > Flavobacteriales > Flavobacteriaceae > Leeuwenhoekiella > Leeuwenhoekiella polynyae. Next base: position 10,012 of record NZ_QOVK01000010.1, read on the forward strand.
AACTGCTGTACATCGTTCCGTTTCTATACGCATTTTCGGGATAATCCTCTTCCGAACATGCCGCACAGCCTTCAGGGTCAGACTCCCCAATAATGATGGGTAAATCTTTCAGTGTAGGATAGGAAGCCACCACCTCAAAGCCTTTAGCCAGATCGTTAAGCTGCGAACCCATATTCATCTGAATATGACCGTCAACCAACTTAGGGCTTCCTTTTGCGTGGTAGGTAATAAAATCTAGCGGAGCTCCTGTTTCTCCGGTTGCGTAGTTTTTACCTGAAATGATATGGTCTAAAAAGGTGCGTAAAAATGCTTCGGCTTTATCCCAGCCCGGCCCGGTTGTTTCGGGTCCGCCCATTTTCGCCGTAGGCAAAGCTCTTTTAACCGCATCAGCCGTATAATCGTAATGTTTGATGTATTCTTCGGTCGTGCCCCGCCAGTAGCCAATGTTGGGTTCATTCCACAATTCCCAATACCAGCTTTCTACTTCTTCCTTTCCGTAGCGCGCTACCGAATGCACTACCCACTGGTACACCAATTCTGCCCACTTGTTGTAATCGTTTGGCGGATAGGCCCATCCCGTATAAATATCATCATAATCTGCTCCCGGTTTCCAATGATGCCGGTAAGGCTGAGGCTTTGTCGATAAGGCTTCGGGCATAAATCCTATTTGCGCCAGCGGCTTCATCCCGCGTTCGATATAGGTATCAAAAATCTTGTCGATAATCGTCCAGTCATAAATAGGATTTCCATTTTCATCTTCAGTATAGGCATTGGTTGAACCCCATTTTAAAGCAGCTTCTCCATCGCCCGTAACCAGCAAACTATGAGCACGCACATACACCGGAACTTTACTCAACTCCGAAATTTCAGTTAGTAATTTTTTACCGTCCTTCATGTACGTATAGTTGGGCTCATCATACCCCCAAAACGCCCAAATGGGTTTCAACTCGCCTAATTTGGCATTAAAATCCACCCCTATTTCTACAGGTTGAATAGTATCATACTGGGCAAATACACTTGAAAAACTACAGACGAAGAGCAGCAAGAAGGTAAAGGTTTTCATAAAAGGCAGGATTAAATACATAACTAAAACTTTGATAAGTTACTTAAAATGTTTTAATTACACTTATTATGAGTTGTTCAAAAAATAAAAAGCCCTTTCTATGCGAAAGGGCTTGGGTATTTCTGAGGGAATCGAATAATCAATCCTGAAACAAGAGCGGTACAAATTCAGAAAGATAGACTCTCCAGTTTCTCCAAATATGCCCGCCTTCAGACTCTGTATATTCATAGGGCATTCCTATTTTATCTAATAATTCGCGGTATTCCATATTGGCTTCGTATAGAAAATCGCTTTCCCCAATTGCGATCCAGTAGAGCTTATAGCCGTTATCTTTTTGAGCTTTTAGTGTTTCTTCAAAATCGGCATACACGCCTTTACCACTTTTATCTTCTCGCGGCATAATCGCAGCAGAAAAGAGTCCGACATAATCAAAGGCATTCGGATAAAAACGTGAGATTTGTAAACTGTGATACCCACCCATCGAGAGTCCGGCTATAGCCCGATTTGCTTTATCTGCTTTTATGCGGTAATTGTCTTCTACAAAATCAACAATATCCATAAACTGAGCTTCGTATTTCCCGTTCATAGTTTCCGGTGTCATAAACTGAGGTGTATAATACCCATCGCTTCCGGCTCCCGGTGCAGCATCCTGCCCCACGTTTCCGTTAGGCATCACCACAAGCATAGGTTTTGCCTTTCCTTCAGCGATCAGATTATCCATAATTTGGGCGGTACGCCCCAATGAAAGCCAGGCTTCTTCATCACCGCCTGCACCGTGTAACAAATACAACACAGGATATTCATCATCAGATTGCTCATAACCCGGTGGAGTATATATAGAAAGCTTTCGGTCAAAACCCAAGTCCTGAGCATCATACCAGCGGCTGGCCACCGTACCGTGGGGTACATCCTGCACGCGGTATAAATCGGCTTGCTCGCCCGGAACGATAAAAATATTCATCACCGAAGCCACATCGCGTATTAAAAACGGATTGGCAGGATCTGTTGTTTTAAAGCCGTCAATGATAAAGGCGTAATTGTACAACTCAGGAGCTAAAGCTTCCGTTGTAAACGACCAGATTCCTTTTTCATCTTTTTCTAAATCGGCTTTTCCGGGACCATCGGCTTCACCCATTGGTGTTTTTACTTTTACCGATGGTAAAAAATCACCGGTAACCTGAACGCTTTCAGCACCCGGAGCCATTAACCGAAAGGTGACGGAATGATCTTCATGGACCTGAGGCGAACTTACTTGCTGCCCGCTGAACAAGGCTTCCTGAGCCTGAATAAACGAACTGGTTAGTAAAAGCAATGCGAGTATTTTGTTTTTCATAATTGTAAAAAGAATAAAACAGCGTGTGTTTACAACGCCAGGGTTTCCGTTTAAAATTACGGAAATACATTTGAAATATTCTTTTTTTGTTCTTATGCGATTTTAAGAGACGTCATCGAAAGAGAACCTCCTACGGGAAGGTCATTAAACAAGGTGACTTCTTCATTTTTTTCTTGCAAAGCCACTGCGTAAATAAGCGGTAAATAATGCTCCGGAGTAGGGATTGCCAGATCAAAAGCCATTCCCTGTGATTTAAAATCAATCAGTTTCCGGTGATCGTGGGTTAGTATTGCGGTGTTCATTTTTTCGCGCACTTCAAGTGCCCAGTCGTAGGCAAACGGCGTATTCAATTTATCCCAGGCAACACGGCGCAGGTTGTGAATCATATTACCACTACCTACGATCAACACTCCTTTATGGCGTAGCGCAGCCAACTCTTTTGCCAGGTCATAGTGGTATTGTGCCGGCTTGGTATAATCGATACTCATCTGGATTACGGGTACCTTGGCTTCAGGATACATATGCTTGATCACACTCCACGACCCGTGATCGAGTCCCCATTTGTCATCAAGGTGTACGTTGGCGCTTTTAACCAGTTCTTGAGTCGCAAGGGCCAGCTCCGGACTTCCCGGTGCAGGGTATTGCACATCAAACAAAGCTTGTGGGAATCCTCCAAAATCATGTATTGTTTGTGGATGCTCCATCGCGGTTACAAAGGTCCCTCGGGTTTCCCAGTGTGCCGAAATACATAAAATTGCCTGAGGTACCGCTAACGCTCTCCCAAGTTTCTTGAATTCATTTACAAATTCATTCTCCTCTATCGCATTCATCGGACTCCCATGCCCCAGAAACAACACCGGCATTTTTGCGGTATTGGGTAAGCTGCGGTTCCACTTATTTAAATCTTTAAGTTGCATGCTTTTATATATTACCCGTGTATAGTCGTAAAAAAGCGATCATTTGTACAGGGCATCAGACTCTAATTCGCTATGTTTAAAAAAGTGCCGCTTTTTTTTGTAATTTAAAGCTCTTAAAACTGAAGTAGCATGCTTAAAATTTTGAGCCTCTTGGCCTGCCTATTCTTTGCAACAACGACAAGCGCACAACACATGCCACAAGACAAGACCTATACTTTTGATGATTGTGTAACCACTTACGATACCGAAGCGATTCAAAAGACGCAGGTAGGGCATCAATTTTGGTTTGCTGATAAGGATTTTACAGATGGCAGGACGATCAAGATGAGTGTGGTAGACCCGGGCAAATCTACCCATGCACCGCATCAACACCCACAAGACGAGTTCTTTTTTGTTTTAGAAGGTACCGCTGAATTTTATCTGGATGGTAAGACCGTAGAAGTTGGCCCGTATACCAGTCTGTATTGTCCTTCAAACAGTATGCACGGCATCAGCAATGCCGGAGACACCGAGTTGAAATATCTGGTTATGCAAAAGTATGAGCAGTAACATTTCAGAAGAACTTAGTATATCCATTTTTAATCATCAACTAAAAAAGGCTGTTTGCAAAACACAAACAGCCTTTTAGACAGGCTACTTTTTAAGCAGGAACTAAAATCTATACGTGATCTTTCCTCTCAAGTAAAAAGGTGTTCCCGGGGTAAAATGGATTTCTTCTACCGGTGCCGGTTCATTAAAGAGTCGGCTTTCTGTAGCAAACTGGGTTTCATTCCAGTCCACGTCAAACAGGTTCTCAACGATCACGCCCAGCGTCCAGTTTTTAATCGTGTAATTCACATTAAAGTCGGTTACGAAATAACCTGCTGCCACGATGGAATTGTCTTCATTGGCGGCACGGTCACCCAGCCAGCGGTATCCTAAAGTTCCGCTAAACCCATTCAGATTGTCAACACTTAAACCACCGGCCGAAGTAAACTTTGGAGCCAGTGGAATGTAATCTTCTCCATCAGCTTCTTCGGTGCTTCGGGCGTAAGTATAATTGGCATCTCCGTATACGTATAACCAGTCTAACAGCTGATACCGTGCCCCTACTTCAACACCCATTCTTCGGCTCTTGCCGCTAGGTTCTACGATACCGGCATCACCCACATATACAAATTCCTGATCCAGAAAAAGCGTCCATAAAGTTGCATTTAAAGCCAGTCGATCTATGGGTTTTACAATAGTTCCCAAGTCTACACTATAGGCTGCAGGCAAAATATCTTCGCCACTGTTAGCCACCACCACACGCGTATCATTAGAATGAAAACCGATACCGGTCTTCAACGAAAGCTGCCAGTTTTGTGTAGGTGAAAAAATCGTATTGAATTTAGGACTGAAGGCCACTTTAGACTCGCTTTTATTGTCATACGTTTCCGTAAGTTTGTTGTAGTAATCAAATTTGAAATAATCCAGACGCACTGCCGGATTGAAGGTAAACTTCCCAGTTTTAAATTCGGTATTCAGAAAAGCAAATGCGTTGAGTTCGTCTACATCTCCAAGTGCAATACGGTCTAATGTAGTCTGGCGGTTGAGCGTGTGTGACAAACTCATATCATCTACATTATCATATCTAAACCCTACACCCGCCTGATACTCTAAGCTACCTGATCCCAGTGTTACATGTCTACGCTCATACACACTTTGCAAGCCTGCAATAAAACGATCTTCCTGCTGTTTGATCTGATCTCCGTTTACCGGATCTTCTAAGAAAAACGTAAAGTTAGAGTACAGTTCAAAATCGTACTTAGACACAAAAGCATTGGTTTTTAAAACTGCATTATGCTCCAGATTCTTCAAGTGGTTTAAGTTGATGTTGGTACGGCTTGTTTGTCCACCCTCTGTATCATCTATAGCACCAAACCTACCAATCAATCCCTGATCTATGGCGCGCTGTGGAATCTGTCCCGAAGCATCCCACTTGCTTTGAAAATGAGAAGCCGTCAATGTGAGTTTATCTTTATTAGGATTGGTATAGGTGTATTTACCCAAAACATTGAAGCGGTTGAAGTTTTGTGGACTGTCAAAAGGCCCATCGGTCAGGTACATTTCTGAAGCCAGATACGCCGTGTGATTTTGTTCATCAACCAAATTGAACAAGCCCGTTAAACGCGAGGTGTTAAACTGACCCGCTTCCACCGAAATACTGCTTGCATCCAAATGCTCTTTCAATCTTAAATCTACATAACCTGCTGTATTAAAGTTTCCCTTATCTGCATAATACGCTCCTTTTCCGAAGTCAATATTCTCTATCGTTTCAGGAATCACAAAGTGTAAATCTGCATATCCCTGCCCATGCGCATGAGACACCATATTCACCGGCATCCCATCTACGCTAATCGCCACATCCGTACCGTGGTCTATATCAAAGCCGCGTAAGAAGATTTGTTCTGCTTTACCCCCACCGGCGTGTTGTCCGATGAACAACCCCGGTACTTTACGCAAGATCTCTTGTGATGATTTTACCGGATTCAGTTTAAGATCTACCGCAACCACTGTACTCAATGAATTTACCTCAGCAGTAAGCACTACCTGATCTAATGAAGTGCTGGCTTCTTCCAGTTCTACAACTAGAGGTTCTGAAAGCAAGTCTTGATCGACTACCAAATAATAGGTTTTAAAGCCTAAACGGGAGATCACCAGTGAATCCTGAAGCCGTGGCGCAGGAAGCACAAAAGTTCCGTTAGCATCGGTGTGGGTATGACTTCCTTTTGATAGGTTATAAATATTGACATTCTCCAGGGCATGCTTATCCCTATCTGTAATGGTTCCTGTTAAATTTTGAGCACTTACATGCAGGGTGCACAACAGCAGCACCATATAAATATATTTCATATTATGATTTACTAATTAAATAAATAGAATAGTATCTGCGCTTCTGTTCTCTTTTTAAAGAATGAAGCACTTAGCAACAAATATTTAAATAGTAAATCGGGGAGGTGGCACGGGATTGCGCAAAGCAAATTGCCGGTGGATTTGCATTCTTAAATCATAAGAAGTTTTAGTAGTTATCTGATGCGTTACGACGCATTCTAAAAAGCGATCAACCTGAAGATGCTTATCAATTTTAAATGGCTTAGGTTGTTCTTTCTCGTTTTTGAGATCGTCTTCAAAAGGCTCCAATACCTGCTTGATGTATTCTAACGTACGGTGATCATGACCGGCTTCGGCAAGCAATTCTTCTGCAGTTATAAAGTGGTGCTCGTGCGCTTGTGCAGTTATATGATTGAACTCGTGATCCAGTTCGTGAGCCCATTGTAATGCCGCTTGCTGTACAGGAGCCACTATATAAATCAATGCCAAAGCAGCAGTAAAACCTGCCAGCAGAATTGATTTAATAAAGGTGCGCTTCATGAAGTGGTACTTGTAAGCAACAAAGCTAAGTACCCCCTTAAAATAATTTGAAGTTTTTCAGACTAATTTTTAGATCGTTTTTAGATTTTAAAGACAGGTAATTTCTGAAGTAGTCTCCCGATGTTTTAAAAGGAGTTTATACGTTTCTAAATAGTCTTCAATTGCCTTACAATCTGTCTTTTGATTTGTTATGGTATTGGGATTAACCGGATTGGCTTCATCAGATTTGATACTGTATTGCTTCCGCAGACAGTCAACCGGTTCTCCATTTAATAGGTAAAAACGATTTTCTACTACATTATCAGTAGTTTGTGGCGCATCTGCTGTACCTCCACTAAAGCTCCAGGTTGTATTTGTAGAAAATACAAAAAACGGAACTTCATCGCGGAGGTAATAAAGATCAGCTGCTTCAAAATGGCTGTATTCATTATGCGCGTGTCGAATCACTTTAAGTCCTGTAGTGTCTGAAAAAAATACTACAGTACCTGATTTTTCACCGTTGCAATTGTAGGTAAACGATGTAGAATCTAAATCCTTAGTTTTTAAAAGCTGCGTAAGGCGGCTGTACTCTTTTTTTATGTCTTCTATATTCGTAAGCGTTTGCGGCGAGGATATGGGTTCAGGTGTTTCAGAACCTGCATCCTGACTTTGAGGAATAGGTGTTTTCTGGTTTTTGGGATTCTCTTTACAAGAGCTTATTAGAAGTACAGAACAAAAAAGAAGTAATACGCGCATTGCATTAGGCTTTAAAATTTTATTAAAGCTAACTAATGAGATTGAGTTGCACCTTTGTTTTTGGATAGCTCTAACATCGTATTGGCTAAATATTAAAGAATTTCATCCAACTCGTACTCAAATTACCCGAAACGATCTATTTAAAATTTCCTATATGCCACAAGATTCCGGAAGGATCGTGTACAAAAAACTCGGAACCCCAATCGTTATGTACCAGTTCTGAAACACGTACGCCTTCAAACCTTTGAGGCAAGTTCAATGATTTAAGGTGCTTCAAATGCGCTTCCAGATTTTCTACTTCCAGAAAAAGCATGGTATTGTCTACCCAATCTTTTACATAGGCATCCTGAAGGTAAAAGCTGAAATCTCCTAGTTTAAAAAGTGCCATTTTAGGTGGAAGCAAGACTTCTTCAAAACCCATTTCACGATAAAACGCGCGCGATGTTTTAAAGTCTTTAGATCCTATAAATGGCCGGATGGATTTAAGGTTGTGTTGCATTTACAAGTTCTGTTTACTTGTTGTAGTTATAGGTTCTGCTTTTAAAATTTCATTTTTATATTCAATTCTAAATGTCGCCCTATCAACCTTTGCGATTAGGCTAAAATCTGAAGGATAAGCCGTGTCATTGGTAGGAAACCATTTTCTGGAATTTTTATCGATAAGAATAATCAATCCGTTTGCATCACCCACCGCACAAAAACGCTCAAAATTGCCGTCGTAGACTTCAAGTCCCGGCGTTTTGTTAAGTATAATAAAGCTTTGCTCAATAGCATCTGTAGGAAGCCCTATTTCCGAAATTTCAAGCAATTGTGCTTTACTAAAGCCATCTGAAGTTTGGTTATTCAGGGTATTTCGGGCAATAAACTCGACAATATTGTGATCTGCATCGTAAAAGTAGATTGCCTTTGCATTCCAGTTTTTAAACTCCTGTATAGTATTACCCTCATAATTAAGAATATCAACCCGTTGTTTGAGCCAGATAAGCGCTTCTTTTTCTTTATTTGAAGGAATCGTGATCGCAAAATGGTATGGTGTGGCGGTCTCCCGTTCCTCAAACACCAGTATCGATTCTCCGAGCTTCACCGAAAAGCGATCGTTGGTCGCGTTAAATGCTTCAAGCCCCAGCGTTTCTTCATAAAACAGCCGCTGTAGGTTCAGATGGGGCGTATATACTTTTAATTCCTGAATCTTCAATACTAAAAACGTTTTGTAAAACTACTCCTGTTTCAGTGCTTTAAGTACCCGCTCCGGATAATCCGTAATGATCGCGTCTACTTTAAGCGCTATGATTTGTTTAATATCTTCCGGTTCATTTACCGTCCATGGGATCACTTTTAAACCGTCATTACGTATGGTAGCAACCTCATCTGGGTTTAGTAATTTAAAATACGGACTGTAGATCTCTGGGGTAAAGCTCAGGTTCTTTTTATTCTCTTCATACGTGTTTTCGCCTACCAAATACGCCAGTTCAATCTCAGGATATTTGGTATGCATCACTTCTAAAATTGCAGGATCAAAGGACTGCACATTGACTTGCTCTTGCATATTCTTGTTTTGAATTACCTGCATCACAAGCGTTACAAAAGCTTCGGGTTGCGGTTGAAAAAGATCATACGCTTCAGGCACCGATTTAATTTCAATATTGAATGTTACAGGCTGCAGGTTTTCTTTAGTAATAGTCGCGGCTACCGTATCAAAAACCTCGCTTAATAAAGGTTTATAGGTTTTCATCTTCTGTTGCTTCGGAAAGCGTACATTCCCCTTAGAACCGCCGTCAAATTCTTTGATTTCGGCATACCCCATCGTATACAAGTTGTATTTCTGGCTGTCTTCGTTAGCAATGCTGTCCCCTTCTGGTGTAAGCATATACAGCGGAAGCATCACCGGCTCGTGACTCACCACCACCTGTTTATCTTTGGAGATTACTACATCTAATTCTAATACATCTACGCCTTTGCGAAGTGCTCCTAAAAAGGCAGGAATCGAATTTTCGGGCAGGTTGCCGCGTTCCCCGCGATGGCCCTGAACTTGAATAGCAAGCGTATCTTGAGGTTGTGTTTGCATAGGTTTTGATTCTTCAGGTTTTGATTTGCAGCTTACAAGGCTCGCAAGGACTATACCTGCTAAAAGTAGGATTTTCATAAAGCAAAGTTACATGTTAGACGGATAATTTCTTAAAAAAAGGACCCACCCGAGATTATTGATGAAGGTGGGCAGGCCCTCGAAACAAGCATTCTTAATACTATTCTAAACGGTATGTTGTTGCACCAGTATGGATTTTTCCGTATTGATCAGTAGCGCGTATTTCTACCCTATGGCTTCCTTTTTTTAATTTAGCAGGAATGTTTCCGCGCCATAAATGTGTGCTGTTGATAGGATTGCTCGATCGGCGGCCTTCCATCAAGGTCTCTGTAGTATCCCACTCATAAACACTGAGTTCGTAAGAAGGATCCTGCTCCTCCACATACTGCATCGGCTTCCACTCCCCGTTATCTACGCGATATTCCACCGTATCGGCAGCACTTCCCATAAAGAAGTTGGCATAGATACCGGCTTTGGTATTTCGGCCTTGTGCCACTACTTTAGGTGCAAACAGCTCCACCTGAAAGTCTTCTGGTTTTCCGGCAACTTTATAGTCTACGCTATATTGATTTCCATCAAAGTGAATGAATGCATAGCCCTTAGGCGTACCGTCCCGCATGGTAGAAACCGGGATTCCCTCTGCGTTTAATTTCCCCGAGTACCAGTCTCCCGAAGTAGTCCCTACGTTATACTCGTGATGCGGTTTCTCCCGCAACCACCCATCTTCTTTTGTAAAATAATCCTGACGCTGAATATGCGTATGTGCCGAGAGACTGAGTGTATTTTCAAACGGAGCTAAGGCTTTAAAGAGCCGCTCCCGGTCTGCATCTCTAAACGGATCACCTTCCGGTTCGCTCAAGGGAATGTGAAAAGCCAATACGATCAATTTATCATTAGGAACCAGCTTCAAGTCATTTTCTACAAATTGGAGTTGGTCTTCTCTAAACCCGCCCCAATAGCCTTTGCCGTCTCGTGGATCAGGATACAGAATATCATCAAGCACGATCACGTGAACCGCACCATAATTGAATGCATAATTCGCCGGACCAAAATGCGCTTCGTATGTCTCATCAGATAGTTGATCACTTGCGGCATCAAAGTTCATATCGTGGTTCCCCATCAGGTTAAACCATGGAATCCCAACGCTTTTAATTGCATCGATATACGGATTAAACAGGTCAAGATTATTCCCAACAAGGTCCCCCAGACTGAGCCCAAAAACCACATCCTGAATACCTGCTACCTCAGCCACAACGCCTTGCGCAAAAAAGTCAACCTCTTCTTGTGTATACGGCTGAGGGTCACCAAAGATCAAAGCAGTAAAGCTGTCTTGCTCCTGAGCAGGCAGCAGTGCAAAATTTACAGATTTTGGTAATTTTCCGGTAGGAGCGATTCCTTTAAAATCAGATGTTGGAGAACCCTCAGGGCGGTAGCTGTAGTAGAATTGCGGCAGGTTGTTTTCGTCAACCGGCAATGTATACCCTGCAGGTTTGATTACAGCAAGTGCCTGCCCGTCTTTTACGCTAAGTTCGTATTTACCTTTTGCATCGGTGGTTATCACGTCTTCCCCATTAGTAACCGAAACTCCCGCAATGCCTTTCTCATTACGGTCTTTTTTACCATTGCCATTAAGATCTTCAAAGACATACCCTTTGGCTTGCTCTTGAGCAGACAATCCTGTTGCAAGTAAACCAGCTATAAGGGTGATTTTTAATGTATTCATCATAAGATTGTATTTACGGTTTAGTTATTGTCCCACCATACTTTGGTGTTGATATTATCCGGGCCACCCAAGAGTTCAAGCGCTTGTTGATAGTTCTCCTGATTACTGATTTGCACATCAGAAGGGTAGAAAAAACGAGACGGCATCACCGCGTCATTTAGCATCGCTTCGGTTGTAGGCAACTCCGGTAATCCGGTGCGTCTGAATTCAAACCACTGTTGATAGTCTACAAAGTACAGCGCGTAGTATTTCTGTAATAAAATCTGCTCTAAAGTCCCGTTATAGGCTGCCGCAGGGTTTTCAAAATAGGTGTCAGTAATTTCTGCTTCCAGCTGCTCGATAGCTGCTGCTACTCCGGCTTCATAATGTTGTTGGGCATTATCTATAAAGCCGCGTTGTGCCATTTCGGCTTTGATAAATTCGATCTCGGCATAAGTCAGTAAAAAGATTTGCATTGGGTTTTCTACCTGAGCTCTATTTAGGGTACTCGCGTTGTACTCAAACTGTGACTCAGGACCTGCATACGCACTGGGTATTCCTTTATAGCCTATAGATACATTGTCTAAATCTTGCGCCATAGTCTGGATTATAGGTCTTCTGGGGTCTTCTAATTCATTTAAATTATCTACAAAGAAGCTCGCCATTTTTACACCAAGTGGAAAATCTTGTGGACGACCCCAAGGGGAGATATTAGGTGTTACTCCGGTTACCTGAAGAATAGCCGACTCTTCCGTGCTTTCAAAAACTGGATACGTCTGCGGATCATTGATGATATTGGTAAGTCTTTGAAGTGCATTGGTCTCGTTTCGGTTAGAAATACGCAACAACAAACGCATCTGCAACGCGTTTGTGAATTTTTGCCATAAGGCCACATCATTAGCAAAGAGAATATCCGCTGCATATACCATATCAAAATCTTGATCATACAAAGCGTTTGCACGTTCTAAATCAGCTAAAATAGTCTCATAGATCCGTTCTTGGGTATCAAAAGCCGGGTAGAAATTCCCCTCTTCTCCATTAACCGCTTCAACCATAGGCACGGGACCAAATAGGTCGGTTAAATTTGAGTAAACCCAGGCTTTTAGCGTTAAAGCTACCGCCTCATAGTTGGGATCTTCAGCGGCTACAGCTGCCAGCTCCATCTCCTTGATATTATTCAGCCAGCGGTAATAATTGTACCAAGAAGAGTTACTGATATTCTGACTCACATCATACCGGTGCAATCCTCCGGATACACTGGGAAACGGCAGGGTCACCTGCATCAAATCAAAAGTAATCGCGTGAGCGCGACCTACATTGTGACTTGCCAACCCATAAATAATTGGGTTGATCAAAGTACCCGGACTGATTTGCGCAATACGGTTAGGGTCTTCATTAATTTCTTCAAAATTGCCCGTACACGCGCACAATAACATCAGAACGCAAAGACCAGTAAATAGTGTTTTTAATTTTTTCATCGCAGTGAATTATAAATTTACTCTTAGATTAAAACCATAGGTTGCCGGCGAAGGCATTTGTCCCATCTCGATTCCGGGAAGGATGGTGTCTCCGTTTAATGCAGCGGTCTCAGGATCATAAATCGGAAAGTCTGATACCGTAGCCAGATTACGCCCAAATACTGAAAGATTAAGTGCCGTGATCCCGCTATTGCCCAACCAGCGTTTAGGAAAGGTATATTGCAAACTCACTTCACGCAGTTTTAAAAACGAAGCATCAAACGAGTTTGACTCTACATTAGCCCTACGGTAATACCGGTTGTACCAATCTGGCGTAATGGCCTCGGTAGTATTTGGACTATACGTGCCATCATCATTAAGCACCACACCATCACCCACAATAAAGCCTTCTTCACGCCCCATAAACGTACTGCGCAGTTTACCCTGCTGGGTAAACTTGTGATTGGATTGCGAATAGATAATTCCTCCATACTGCCCGTCTAGCATGACATTAAGGGTTACAGGACCTAAACTAAAACTGTTATACAGACCGGCTTTCCAGTCTGGGCTGGCATCACCGATGTACTGAATCTCTTCAGGATAAGCCGGTAAACCACCGTTGTCATATACGATTTCACCTTGCGGTGAACGTACAAACCCATAGCCATAGATGGCTGTTGTGGTTCCGCCTACTTTGGCTAATAAGGTTGCATTACCTCCGGAGCCAATTTCTTGTTGCCCATCGATACCGTCTGCCAATTCCAGCACTTTGTTCCAATTGCGAGAGAACGTAAGCGTGCTACTCCATTTAAATTTATCAGCATCAAAGATCTTTCCGGTCAGGGTAAGTTCAATCCCGCGGTTACGTACCTCGCCCGAGTTTAAAACACCAGAGCTATACCCAGTAGTAATGTCTAAAGGCACCGATATGATCTGGTTTTTAGTAAGGGTCTCATAAAGGGTAGCATCCAGAATTAAGCGGCTTTTGAGCAAACGCGCTTCAACCCCGGTCTCATAACTGGTGGTGATCTCCGGTTTAAAATTGGCATTATACAAGTTGGTAGGAACCGTTGCTGAACTTGGAAAAGCACTCTGACTGTAGTATTTACTGGTTTTATAGGGATCTGTATCATTACCTACCTCTGCAAAAGAGAACCGATACTTTAAATAATCTACCACTTTAGGCAAATTGAACATTTCAGAAAGAATCACACTGGCATTCGCTGAAGGATAAAAGAACGAATTGTTGGCGACAGGCAAGGTGCTTGACCAGTCGTTTCTACCGGTTAGGTCAAGAAATAAGGTGTTGTCTAACGAAAGTGAAATCAATTCGTATAAACTGTTTACCTTTTTATTGCGGTCGTAGGTTTGCACGATAGGATTGTTGATTCCGTTAGCGAGTTTGTATACTCCGGGAACCACAAGACCATTTACCGAAGCATCGGTACGGCGGTATTTATAATCCATCGCATTACCTCCTATCGAAGCGTTCAACCCAATGACATCTGACAACTGGTTTTCATAGCTTAGGAGAAAATCAGTATTCACTTCCTGTTTCCAGATGCCCTGGGTTTCGTAAAAACCTTGATTATACCGGTTAATGCTGTAAGGACGTTGTTGCTCCCGATCCTGATTGTAGGTATTTAGCGAAGCCCGAAGCATCAAATCCAGATTAGGCGCAAGGTCTATATTGGTAAAGACATTCCCTACGATCTGGCTGCTCGCCAGCGGATTTGTTGCTTCATAAGCGATCAAATACGGATTGTCTATATACGAACTGAACGGCTGAATCTGCTGAATTTGATTTTGCCCTTCTTGCCAGATGGGGCGCAACCAGTCTAAGTCTACATTAGGATTTTGAAAAATCATAAAGTACGCTATAGAACCGTTATTGTAGCCTGTACTGGGCAGGTTATCGCTGCTGCGGTTGTTATAATTAACCACCGATCCTATTTTAATATGTTCTGAAACCTTATAGTTTGAATTTATAGAAGCCGTAATACGCTCGTAACCGGTATTGGGCATAATCCATTCATTTTTTGAATGCCCTACCGAAAGTCGCATCGAGCCTTTATCATTTCCACCTTGAAGCGATAGGTTATTGGTAAACGTAACTCCTGTACGCCAAAAATCTTTACGGTTATCTTCATACGCCCTCCATGGTTGACGCGTTAAAGATTGCCCTTCGATATTAGGGTCATATTGAAAGAACTCCTGACCCTCAAAACGCGGGCCCCAGGCACTACTGGTACTTCCCGTATTATTTCCATCTTCAGAACCTCCATAGGAATAATAAGGTTCCCCATCTTCATTAAAACTTTTTCCGGTACCCTGCCCGTATTCATATTGCCAATCTGGCCAACGCTGAATCACATCAAGGTTAACGCTAGAAGTGTAGGTAAGGCCTAATCCTGTGGTCTTTTTTCCTGATTTGGTGGTGATGATCAAAGCCCCGTTTGCCGCACGGCTTCCGTATAGTGCTGTTGCACCCGGACCTTTTAATACGGTTACACTTTCGATATCGTCTAGATTGAGATCAGAAATCGCGTTACCATAATCTATAGGAGAATCTTCACCAATATAACTTGCTGAAGAACCTGAAGTGGTCATCTCATTGTTTACCGGTACGCCGTCAATCACGATAAGTGCATTGTTTCCGTTAGGATTTAAGGAGTTATTTCCGCGTAGCGTGATTTGCTGAGAATTTAAAGGTCCGGAACCTGAAGACACAATGTTTAATCCTGCTACTTTTCCTTTTAATCCGGAAGACCAGTTTAAAGGCACAGCCTGTGCAAGATTATCAGATTGAATGGTCGCTTGGGAGAAGCCCAACCGCTTCTCTTCGCGCTTAATCCCTAAAGCTGTTACTACCACTTCATTAAGTGCATTTATATTCTCTTGTAAAACAATGGTGATGTTAGTTCCCGGATTTGCAGCCACGGTTTGTGTTTCAAAACCTACAAAAGACACTTCTAATGTGGCATTAGCCCCTACAGAAAGGTTAAAAACTCCATCAAAATCGGTGGTAACTCCGTTATTGGAACCCTGCTCCATCACTGTAGCTCCGGGCAATGGCACTCCTTCCTGATCGGTTACGACTCCAGAAACCTGTTGCTGCGCTTCACTTTTAACCACGGTAATGGTATTGTTGATTTGCGTAAAGGAAAGTCCTGTTTGTGCGGTGATTTGGTTTAACACCGCACTGAGTCGTACCTCATTTACTACCAGCGTTACCGATGCTGCATTTTTAAGAAGTGTGCTGTCAAAGACGAAGGTAAAATCGGTCTGTTCTTCAAGTGCAGCAAAAACCTCTTTAAGCGGTGCGTCTTGAAGACGTGTGGTAACAAAAACCTCTTCTGAGGATTGATGCCGTGTTGTGGCGCTTGCAGCGTTACTTATAAAAAGCAGCAAAACCGCTAAAAAGTTTAATTTTCGAAAGTAAAACTTTCTCAAAATTTGTAGTTTAGTTTTCATTTTAATAATGGCTATGATTATGGATTTGTAGTCTTATTTAAATTCGGCCCATTGCTGTTACAGCAGCGATGGGTTTTTTAATGGATTGTAGTGTTTTTTTCGGATAACAAAGTGTTTTTGAGTTAAGGTGTCTATTTTAAGATTATTGATAAGCGCAATACTCTGCAGTACCGTCTCTAATGGTTCTTCTTTAAATTTTCCGGTGATTCTGAGTCCTTCAATTGACGTGTCTTCAAACTCAATTTTCACATCATACCAGTTTTCTAATATGCCTGCAGTTTTTATTAAGGTTGTATTATTTAGCGCGATGATATTTTTAGTCCAAGCCATCTGATCTTCACTGTTTACCTGTGCCTGAACAGGAGCATCTAAAGCATTAAAAAGCACTTGCTGGTTTTTGGTCAAATAAACCTTTTCATCGGTTTTTGTATGATGTACCGCTACTTTACCGCTGTTTACGCTTACGGTCACTTCATCTGCTTCATAAGAATTGATATTAAAAGTGGTGCCCAGTACCTGAGTTTGTACTGGACCCGTAGTAATGGTAAACGGATGTAGCGTATCGCGGTGCACTTCAAAATACGCTTCCCCTTGCAGCTCTATCCGGCGGTTTTGCGTAAAATCTTCAGAGTATATTATTTTAGAATTCGCATTTAAAATGATGCTAGAACCATCGGCAAGGGCAAGAGTGCGCTTTTCGCCCTTTCCTGTTTGTTCTGTGATTAACTGCGTTCCGAATACATAAGTACTCAACGAAGCGATACTCAAGAGCCCTATAAAAATGGCCGCATACGTTAACAGGCGTTTATAATTCAGCCCGGGTTTTGACTCTGTTTTTATTCTGGCTTCAATATCTTTTAGAATACGCAACCGGTTTTGGTCACTAGGGTTTGCCTTTAGGTCTAGTTGCTGAAGTTTGTCAACAAAGGTATGCAGTAGGTATTGTTCTTCTTTTGTAGCAGTGCCCAGACGTTGTTTTTCAGCTAATGCCAGGAGTTCTTGTTGAGTCAAAATATCTTGCTTTTACAAGTAAGTCTCCTTTTGTCTCCTACACACGTAGTGTTAAAATCGCATTTAATAATTTGTTTAAATACGCTTTTATCTGTTTACATTATTGAAACATTAAGGTAATAATGAGCGAGAGCTCTCGAACGGGAAGGTTTGATTTTAAATGCTTTAGCGCATCGCTAATATGTTTCTCAACTGTGCGGATGGAAATATTGAGTTTTTCTGCGATTTCTGCATTAGAGACTTCTTCAAATCTGCTGAGCATAAAAACAGTTCTGCACTTGGGCGGAAGTCTATCAATCTCCCGGTGCACCAAAGTTTCAAAATCATTATAATCAAGATTCGTTTCGGCGCGTGAAGGCATTGCGATCTCATCGAGAATGTCCTGATGGTCCTGTGTGAATTTTAAATCTCGCAGGTGTGTAAACACTTTATATTTTACCGCTCTAAACAAATAACCTTCGAGGTTTATGATCGTTGTATTTTCTAGTTTTTCCCAAAGACTTACAAAAACTTCCTGCACAATATCTTCACAAATAGTATCATCTGCATAGATCTGGTAAGCATAGCTAAAAAGACGTTTCCAGTAGCATTCAAAAACACGGTCAAAACCCCTTTTTGGGTTTTCGTGAAGCAGCTGCTGCAACTCCTGATCACTGTATTGTAAAATTTGCCTTTGCATCTGGTATGTGCTTGTGACAAAAAAAGTAAAAAACGAGAATACATTATAGTCTTGCATTTTATCATTGGGTTAAGAATTGATCTTCCCCAAATGATTTACATATTCCATTATCTGCATCGTTTTTACTAATTATAAGAAGAGCTAGTCCAGCTCAACCTCCAGAATATTGGCTGTACCACCGTGCGCTTCATTAGAAATAAAGAGGCGTCCATCTGGACTAAAGGTTATTCCTTCAGGCTGGGCGAAATCATCACTATCGAGGTCGTATACCTTTTTTATAGCTCCAGAAACATCCAAAATCATCAATTTTGGATTTACGCCTTCAAGTATATAGATCTCTCCGGTTTGCGGATGTATCGCCAGATCTGAAGGTCTGAACGTACGTTTACTTTTCTTCTTTTTAAAATCTTTAAGCGCTTTGTCTTTCATATCAATTTTAAAGATCAAGTCTGGTACCATCAATCTTTTATTAAGATCAAAAGCATAAATTCCTTTAATATCTTCATCGTTGGGGTCCTCATCTTTGGGAGCAGTCAGCAACCTGTTATTTTTAGCGTCAAGCGCAAGACTTTCTACATTGCTTTTATGAGACATCGAGGATTGATAGGTCCTCGTTTTTGGCGAATCACTCAGGTAATCACTTACCTCAAAGAGCAAGCCGTCGCTACGCATTACATACGCATTATTTCCATTTACGGCAACGCCTTCATAATCGCCATCATCTGCAAATTCAATGGTTTTGGTGATTTTTGATGTATTCAAATCGTAGCTATAGATCACACCATCCTCATCTTCAATAGCAGCAATTTTACCATTGTCAGTCCAAGAGATTCCCGAGATCTCTTCGAGCTCATCTGGCATCTCCCAAGTTTTTACAATTTTTACTTTATCCTTTTTCTTTTTAAGGTCTATAGTATTAGAGTTTAAAAAAATAAGGCTAACTGCCAGTATACTTAGATATTTAATAAAATGCATGTTCTAATATTTTTAATCCTCATTCAGGCTGAAGCTCTATACCCAAATCAAGGGTTGCTGTAAAGTTCGTTACCCTATTTTTGAATTCTCTTAAAAGGGTGCAAATGTTGTTTCTTACTCCGTTTGTTATTGCCGATTATCAACTTATTGATTTTCAATAGCAAAAATGCGTATTTCTTAAAAATAGAAAAGAAGCTGCATGCTAAAGCATTTAGGCTTAAAGTGTTTCTTAATTTTGTGATTCAAAATTTCAGTTTTAACCGTAAACCAAAACCTTGAAGAGTCTCGCTCAGTTTTTAAGATCAAATTTTAAGACCGTAAGTTTTGGTTGGTCGCTAACCTTTCTTTCCAGTTTTGGACAAACCTTTTTGATCTCACTTTATGTTCCTGAACTGGTAAAAACATTTGCTATTTCTGAAGGAACTTTTGGGAGCATTTATGCGCTGGGCACCGTTATTGCTTCAGTAATACTTATTGCAGTAGGTCACACGATAGATCATAAACCGGTTAAAACGGTGGTATTACTCAATTTCACAGGTTTAATTCTTTCTTGTTTAATTTTGAGTTTTTCACCTTATCACATCAGCTTGCTTATACTTGCAATGATAGGATTACGGCTTACCGGTCAGGGTATGATGAGTCATATTAGTCAAACAGTTATGTCACGCTATTATGGCGCTAATCGTGGGAAAGCACTTAGTGTTGCTGCTCTGGGTTTCCCTATGGGAGAAGCAATTTTCCCCATTTGTATTACAACGATTATCGTTGCTTTTGGATTTGAAATTGCAGCGCAAACCAGCGCAGTATTCTTGATTCTGTGTTTGATTGTTTTTTCTTTTAGAAGTCTCAGTTATTTTGATAAAGAATCACAAGTAGCTAAAAAACCCAGCTTTAAAACGCTTGCAAAAGATTTTGGCGGTATTATAAAAGACAGGCGTTTTGCTGTGTTGATGCCATCTACCTTTATGTTGAGTTTTACATCTACCGCTGTGTTTTTATATCAATACACTTTTGTGGAAGAAAAAGGTTGGTCTGTATCACTTTATGCAGCATTTTTTACCGGATATGCACTAACGCGGTTCATTATGTCTGTCATTGGCGGACTCTGGGTCGATAAGTTTACCGCAAAAAAATTGTATCGATTTTTCTTAATTCCTCAAGCCTTAGGACTTCTACCCTTTGCATTTATGGATAGTATTACAGGTGCGCTTATTTTTCTCATAATGACCGGCATAAGCACAGGCGTTGCCGGCACAGTTAAATCTGCAGTATTAGCCGAAGTTTACGGGACCGCAAAGTTGGGTGCAGTAAACAGTCTGTTTTCTATGGGTATGATTTTAAGCACAGCACTGGCACCGTTGCTTATCGGTTTTTTAATTGACCAGGGGGTTGCGTTCCCGTATCTGATGCTCACCTTATTTGGCATGCTGGTCATTGCTATTTTAAATTCACAACGTTTGGGCAACATTCCTGCAATAAAAGAAGTTACTGCATAACTTATATAACGACCTCAATAATTAGGGCAAGTTTAGGTGTAAATGCGGCTCAGGTTACACCAATGCAATTTACTTTTTAATACTTTTACAGTATCCAATTTAAAAGGTACCCGTTAAGCTTTTAGCTTCGGTATTTTTACTTGCAAACGTTATCGTATCTAGCCTACAACATATGTTCTCAAAATATTTATATAGATTCATTCTCGTTGTCCTGCTTCTTTCCGGAACATCAAATTATGCGCAAAACTTTTTTCCACCGGTAACCAATTACAGCAGTAACACGTATAATGCGGCAAGTCAAAACTGGGGCTTAAGCACAGATGCAGACGGAATTTTATATGCAGCGAATAACGAAGGGTTATTGCGTTTTGACGGTCAGCGATGGGAAGTTTTTACATTACCTAACCAGACCATCATACGCTCTGTTTACTGTCTGGGTGATCGTATTTATACCGGCTCTTACGAGGAGTTTGGATACTGGACAAAAACACATGTTGGCGGTTTACAATACACCTCGCTTACACACCTTATTGATACTACGTTTCAAAATGAGGAGTTCTGGCAAATTTATTCGGTAGGAGATGCGGTTTATTTTAGATCCTTCGGAAAGCTGTACCGTTATGAAAATAACAAGATCTCTGCATTTCAGCCAGATTTTGTAATTACCGCCATGACCTTCTTTAAAAATCAACTTTTTCTAGGCGCTAATGATGGAAGGATTTATCGTTTTCAAGCTGAAACATTTAATCCCGTTACTTTTAATACCAATAATTCTAGCGCTATCATTGAGCTTACTTCTTTCAATGGAAAACTGCTCGCCGGAACACGCATCAATGGAATATTCAGTTTTAAAGATGAACAACTCTTTCCCTGGGGAAACCCAAACCTAACTGAATTTTTAAACACAAACGAACTCAACAAAATTGAGCCTTTTAATGAAAGTCTCCTTATTATCGGAACTATTAAAGGGGGTATTTTATATTACAATCCCAAGACACAAACCTTTAAAAATCAGTTTCGCCAAAACGGTCTGCAAAACAATACCGTATTATCACTTCATAAATCAAATACTAAAGTCTGGCTGGGTCTAGATAATGGTATAGATGAGATTATCCCTGATGCTCCCATTCAATATTTTTTAGACAACACCGGGCAGCTGGGAGCTGTTTATGATATTGCCTATTTTAATGATGCCTTTTATGTGGGCAGCAATACCGGAGTACACAAGATCACTGATTCGGGTCTGTTTTTTATTCCCGGTTCTCAAGGACAAATATGGAGTTTCAGCACGATTAATGATCACTTATATGTGAATCACAACCTGGGATTGTTTGAATTGAAAAACGACCGACTCAGTCTTATTTCAGGAGCTTCCGGAAGTTTTAGTCTAACGCAAATCCCTCAATCACAGGAATACATCAACAGCACATACAACGGCTTAAGACGGTATCAAATGCAAGCTGAAAATCTAGAAAACATTCCGCTTTTTGAAGCTGGCGGTGCCCCAGTAGAGCACATTATTTTTGAGGATAAAACGCACTTTTGGGCCGCACATCCGTATAAAGGTTTTTATGCTGCAGATCTTGATTTAGCCGAGTTGAAAATCAGCAACCAGCAGTTTTATACAACTCATGAATCGCTAGACGCTTACAAAACCACTATACATCAAATTGAAGGTCAGACTGCTTTTTACAACGCCGGCAATTGGTATCGCTATAACCGTATAAGTAAAGATCTCGAACTTTTTAAGGATTTAAAATCCTATCGTTCTTATGCTTTACTGAGTAATCAGGAAAACTCGTATTGGTTTAAAAACCGAAATGGAAACGGTCTTGTTTACACAGATTTCAATAAGGACAGTATATTCATTTATGAACCTGTTTTAGAAAGCAGATCTATAAAAAACTATGAACGTATTATAAAGCGTAACGACAGTATTTCTTTGATTACACTGAATGAAGGTTTTGGGAGATTAAATCTTACTCAACTGAAACAAGCCGGCACACGAGAGCAAATGCAAGAACCCTTACTCAGTATGGTTTCTACTTCAAAGGATACATTAGACATTAATGCTTCAATCTTTAAAATAGATTATAATGAATCTGCAACTATTGATTTTGAAGTAGCTGCACCTTCTTTACATAAACCTGAATTTTATTATACTCTTTCTAACGGAAATAAAGACTACACTAAAGGCACACTCTCTTTTCAGAATTTACAATCCGGGAGTTATAAACTCAACATTTGGCCTCTCGTTAACGGGAAACAAGGAGAAAAGCCGCTTACGATAGAGTTTGTGATCAGCAGACCATGGTATTTATCTAATCTGATGATTGTTATCTATGTATTATTGCTTTTTGGAATCATCTTCCTTATTGCAGTAATCAATAAAAATAAACTGAATAAACACCGTAGGGAACTTGAAGAACGTCTGGTTAAGGAACAAGAACGTAAAACCCAGATCGCAGAACGCAATAAACTACTGCAAGAGATCAATACTAAACGCAAAGAACTTGCTAATACAACCTATCTGGCCGCAAAACGTAACAGCAGTTTACTTGATATTAAAAATGAACTGGAGGATGTAAAAGAAAAAGGCGGAAACCCTAAAAAGGTTTCCAACATTCAAAGCAAGATCAATCACATCATCGACGCAAAAGATAACTGGAAGGTTTTTGAAACGACTTTCAAAGAAATCAACGATGATTTCTTCCATCAGTTATTGGAAGATCATCCTGATTTAAGTTCAAAAGATTTAAAACTCTGTGCCTATTTAAAAATGAATTTAAGCACCAAAGAAATTGCTCCACTGATGGCAATTTCGGTTCGTGGAGTAGAGATTCATCGGTATAGATTACGTAAAAAATTAGGTCTAAAAAGCGGTAAGAATTTATCAAAATACCTGATCAAAAATTATTAAATTCTCATACTTCAAAAGCTATTTTAACTAAAAAATACTTTCTCAACACTACATCAAGGCAGTTTACGAAAACGTTATAATTACATTTTTTAAATTATAAATAACTACAAAACAACAAGTTATTATAATTTAACAATCTGATGTGTTTTTTATGTAGCTATATTAACTTATTCCTCTGCTATATTGACCCCAAAATCATAAAAACCAATTCAAATTTTAGTGTGTATGAAACTTAAAATAACTTTTCTGTTATTTCTGTCACTCGTTACTTTTGGAGTAACAGCACAGGATACAAAAACAGTAACGGGTACTGTTATAGATACTCGTGATGTGCCATTACCGGGAGCAGAAGTTAAAGTTGTTGACAAAGACAACTATGCTGTTACCGATTTTGACGGAAACTTTTCATTAGACGTTGTAGTAGGAGATCAAGTACGTGTAACGTATTTAGGTTTTGAAGCTCAAACATTTTCTATAACTAATGACGCTACATATAATATAGTGTTGCAAGATCAGTCGAGCGAACTTGATGAAGTGGTTGTTGTAGGGTATGGTAATCAGAAAAAATCTGATATTACCGGAGCGATCGTTTCTGTTGATAGTGAAGAGATTACTAAGCAACCTGCTACTTCTGCTTTGACTTCTGTTCAGGGTAAAGTTGCCGGTGTTAATATTATCGCAAACGATGCACCCGGTTCTACACCTACAGTTTTAATGCGTGGTCTGGGTACTGCAGAAGGAGGTAGATCTCCTCTTTATATCGTAGATGGCCAACCATTGACTGATATTACCAGCATCAACCCTAACGACATTGAATCAATCGATTTCTTAAAGGGAGCTTCCTATGCCAACATTTATGGTATTCGTGCTGCAAACGGTGTTATTCTGATCACTACTAAACGTGGTAAGCAAGGTAAAACCGTATTTTCTTTTGAGTCGTATTATGGAGCTAAAACCATCTTAAACCCACTTAAGATGGCAAATGCACAGCAGTATACGCAATATTTTAATGAGGAAAGTGCTGCAAATGGAGGCTTTTTACTTCAACAAAATCAACGTTATAATACGGACTGGTATGATGAATTACTACAAACGGGTACCATTAACAACAATAGTTTTTCGGTTTCAGGAGCAGGAGAAAACATAGACTATTTCTTGAGCTACAACCTGTACCAAGAGAAAGGTATTTTAGAAGGTCAGCAGTACAACCGTGGTACTATTCGTAGTAACAACACCTATCACTTATTTAAT
The DNA here is from genome assembly GCF_004104075.1 of Leeuwenhoekiella polynyae. GTDB lineage: Bacteria > Bacteroidota > Bacteroidia > Flavobacteriales > Flavobacteriaceae > Leeuwenhoekiella > Leeuwenhoekiella polynyae. Next base: position 34,501 of record NZ_QOVK01000010.1, read on the forward strand.
GACCGTTTGCGTTTTGTACAAAATTTAAACGTTGCTTATACTAATGAAACTCCTAAACCTTTTGGAGCTTTTAGTACAGCCTATCGCCAGTCTCCGTTGGTTCCTGTGCGCTATGACAATGGCCTTTTTGGACAATCTTTTGTAAACCAATCTACCGGAGTTGTAGGGTTTACTACACAGCCTGGCGAAACTTTAGGAAGATTGAATTCACATGGAAATCCAGTTGCCCAAGTGTATTATGAAGACGAGCAAATCAACACTACCAGCCTTCAAGGACAAATCGCTGCAGAGTTTGATATTACAGACGATTTAATGTTAACCACCCGTTTTGGAGCAACAAAATTTTACTCTACTAAGAAAACTTACAATGATATTAGAGGTCAGTGGTTAAATGCAAATCCTAATCGTACAGAGGCTCAATTTGAAGCAGGGAGAATCCCTGACGAAGATGGTGTTTCTACAGAATTTGCCAATAATTCATATACCATTAGACGCTTAGAATCATATCGTTGGAATATTGAAAGTTTCTTAACATATAATAAATCCTTTGATGAGCACAACCTGAGTGCTACTTTAGGTATTAGCCGTGAAAACTATCAAGGAGGTGAGTTTACCGAGGCTCAGGCTTATGATATAAGACCAGAGCGCAACCTGCGTAACTTCAACTTGAGAACCAGTCAGTTATTTAATGATAACGTAGACGGTGATACGTATCAAAGCACCAATCTACAGTCCTACTTTGGTCGCGTAGAATACAATTATGATCAACGTTACTATGTTAGAGCAGTAATAAGACGTGATGGAACCAGTGATTTTGCCACCGGTGACAACAACTTCTTTGGATATTTCCCAGCGGTAAGTTTAGGTTGGACGATGACTAACGAAGCCTTTATGGAAGATAACGGCGTGTTAGACAACCTGAAATTCTTTGCTGGTTGGGGTAAATTGGGTAACCAGGCAATTCCTTTTAACGTACAGTCTATTGATGCAGGAGCAGGAAGCCGCAATACCAATTATGTTTTTGGTCCTTTACAGAGTTTAACTGTAGGAGCAGCCTTAGGTACTCCTGCAATACCACTTTCTTGGGAGGTCACTGAGGAATTTGAAGCTGGTTTTGACTTTGCGTTATTCAACCGTAAACTGTCTGGTACTATTGACTACTACAACCGTTTGAATACTAATGCAATCTTAAGCGTACGCCCTCTATTAAATTCTGAGTACAGTAATAACTTCTTTGATGAAGCTGCTGAAATCTCTAACTCTGGTTTTGAATTTCTATTAAACTGGAGAGATCAAATAGGATCAGACTTTAGCTATAATATTGGCCTAAACCTTTCAACAAATAAAAACCGCGTTCAAAATGTAAAACCAGCTTATGACGGTGCCATAGGTGGTAGCTTGGGTAACGGCCGTATTACCAAACGTCTTGCAGAAGGTCAACCAATTTTTGCGTGGTGGATGTACGAAGCAGATGGCGTATGGCAAACTCAAGATGAAATTGAAAGCAATCCTTCTTTAGTAAGCGCTGCTCCCGGACACTTGCGTTACAAAGATCAAAATGGAGATGGTGTGATTGATGATCGTGATAAGAAATACTTTGGCTCTTATATTCCTACCTATAACTACGGGATCAATCTAGGTGCAAACTACAAAAACTTTGACTTGAGTGTTACTGGTTTTGGTGTTGGTGGCAATAAGGTTTACAACGGCCTATACAACACCCGTTTAGGTGGTGAGAATATTTCACAAGAAATCTTCAACAAAAGATGGACAGGACCAGGTTCTACCAATGTGAATCCAGGAGCTGATCGAGATGTTGAAGCCTCTTCGTATTACTTAGAAGATGGTTCTTATTTTAGAATCAACAACATTACTGTAGGATACACCTTGCCTGAAATATCTTCTTTTATAAACAGTGCACGGGTCTATGTAACGCTACAAAACCCATTTATGTTCACAAAATACTCTGGTTTCACTCCAGAATTGAATCAAGGAGACAGGCGTGATAATGATGGAGACCCTACAAATACAACAGGTATCGAGCTTTCACCATATCCTAATACGCGTTCGTTCATTGTTGGAGCAAACTTCAAATTATAAAAACAAAGACTATGAAATTTATATATAAAACACTCTTATTAAGCCTGTTTACCGGGCTTGTCTTTAGCAGTTGTGATGATTTTGTTGAAGAAGTAGATATTGTAGATCCTGTTGCCGAAGAAGGCGAAGATTATCAACCCGTTGATTTTGTAAATGGTGTTTATGGGATGCATACTGAGTTTTCTTATGCATTCTCTTACCTAGGAATCACCGATATGATCTCTGATAATTCAGATAAGGGAAGTTCGCCTACAGATAGCGGTACAGACAAGCGTGCTTTAGATGAATTAAACTTCACCTCATCTTCTATTTCAGTAACTGCTATGTGGACGATTTGGTACAAAACCATCGGTAGAGCTTCACAAACAATAGAAATAGCAAATACTTTTGAAGGTCAAACAGCAGTACCTAGCGCTCGCGTTATTGGTGAAGCAAAATTTTTAAGAGCCCTTAACTATTTCTGGTTGGTTCGTTCTTTTGGAGCAATCCCTATTCAAGAAATCAACCTAGTAGAACGCGCTCCTGTTGAAGAGGTTTATGATTATATCGAGCAAGACTTAGTAGACGCGATTGATGCGCTTCCTCTTAAAAGTGATTATACTAACACAGAGCTAGGTCGTGCAACTAAGGGTGCTGCTCAGGGTTTATTAGCCAAAGTTTACTTATATCAAAAAAAATGGCAAGAAGCCGCTGATATAGCAAATACAGTGATCACTTCTAATCAGTATAGCTTAGATCCTAATTATGCTAATGTATGGAGAGTAACCGGTGAAAATGGTCCGGGTTCTTTATTTGAAATTCAAGCACGTGGAGAAATTCCTCAGCATGGTGTGCAACAGTACTCTCAAGTACAAGGAGCTCGTGGTGGTGATAACGGTTGGGGCTGGGGCTTCAATACACCTTCTCAAAACTTAGAAGATGCGTTTAACGCAGCAGGTGACAACATTCGCCGTGATGCTACCATTATTTTTGCAGGTGAAACCTTGTTTGATGGTCGGATAGTTGACGCCGGTGTAGAAAATCCACGTTATAGCGAAAAGGCCTATTCTTCTGCAAATGCAGGACAAAGTGATGGCGATAAGAACATTAGAGTGTTGCGTTATGCGGAAGTACTCCTTATTCGTGCTGAAGCTTTAAACGAACTTGGACAAACCAGTGCTGCTTTAGCACCTCTCAATTTAGTTAGATCTCGTGTTGAGTTACCAGCAGTAACTTCTACAGATCAAGGAACCGTACGTCAGGCTATCTGGACGGAACGTCGTCTGGAATTAGCTATGGAGCACGACCGCTGGTTTGATCTTGTGCGTACCGGTCAGGCTGAATCTGCAATGGCGGCAGATGGTAAAACATTTATTGTTGGTAAACACGAATTATTCCCGATCCCTAACAATCAGTTGGTTCAAACTCCTGAAATGGGACAGAACCCGGGATACTAATTCAATAAATTTTAATCTCGATCATCGAATAAAAAGTAATTATGCGATATATTTTAATTGGGTTGATCCTACTATCCCTGCCAGGATGTAAGGGTCGTGATTCTGAAGCAGAAAAACGGGAAGTGCAAGACACTTCCCAGATTTCTCCTTCTAATGATGAAGAGAGTCTCCTAGACTCGGTACAAAAACAAACCATTAATTATTTCTGGGATGGAGCCAATACAAATTCCGGGCTCGCTCCAGAGCGTATTCATCTGGATGACATTTATCCTTCTAACGATAAGAATGTAGTAACTATTGGCGGCACCGGTTTTGGTCTTATGGCAATTCTCGCCGGAGCAGAACGTGGTTTCATTCCTAAAGATTCAGCATTTGCCCGCTTTCAGAAAATGGTTGATTTCTTAGATAATGCAGACCGTTTTCATGGTGCCTGGCCACACTGGCTAGACGGGACAACCGGTAAGGTGAAACCTTTCAGTAAATATGATGATGGTGGCGATCTGGTAGAAACTGCTTTTCTGGTTCAGGGATTACTTAGCGTTGCTGAATACTACAAAGGCGGCAGTGACGAAGAGAAAGCGCTTGCTGCTCAAATTCAAAGAATGTGGGAAGAAGTTGAATGGGACTGGTATACACAAGGTAAAGACGTGCTCTATTGGCACTGGTCACCTAATGTAGGCTGGAAGATGAACTTCCCCGTAGGAGGTTATAACGAGGCGCTTATTATGTATGTACTTGCAGCGGCATCTCCTACACACCCTATCACAAAGGCTGTTTATGAAAAAGGCTGGGCTATTGATGGTAAGATCGCTCAGGATACAACTATGTATGGTATGCGTACTGTTCTCAACCACTTTGAACACGATGATGCTCCTGTAGGTCCACTTTTCTGGGCGCATTATTCTTATTTAGGATTAAACCCAAAAGGGCTTTCTGATCAATATGGAGATTATTGGAAACTCAATGTAAACCACGCGAAGATTCAATATGAATATGCTGTTGAAAATCCAAAAGGTTTTAAAGGCTATGGGCCCGACCTTTGGGGAATGACTTCGAGCTATTCTATGAAAGGCTATGCCGGGCATCGTCCAGGTAATGACCTTGGGGTCATATCACCCACTGCTGCTTTATCATCTATGCCTTACACCCCTAAAGAAAGTCAGGCTTTTTTACACCATATGTATACCGATTTAGATTCTCTTGTTGGAAAATATGGTCCGTATGATGCGTTTAGCTTACAAGAGGATTGGTATTTACCGCGCTATTTAGCGATTGATCAAGGTCCTATCCCGGTGATGATTGAAAACTACCGAAGCGGCTTGCTTTGGGATCTGTTTATGAAAAATGAAGAAGTACTCAACGGACTTAGAAAACTAGGTTTTGAGAGTCCGTATCTAAAAAACGAAGAGGATTAAAAATTTAATTTACATAGTATTTGTATTGAGCCTATTAGGGTGTTCTAGCGACAGCAGCGATGCTGTCGCCGACATCCCTGATGAAACTCCTGACGAGGGAAATGGTGGTGAGAACCCCACTACAGAACCTGACTTGACTGATGAAGAACTTTTAGATCTTACGCAGGAGGAAACATTCACGTATTTCTGGGATTATGCCAATGCCGAATCGGGTGCAGCTAAAGAACGCTACATTCCTGCAAATCCTACCCAGGACCAGCACGTTGTTGCTTCGGGCGGCACCGGCTTTGGACTAATGGGAATTCTGGTGGGGATTGAAAGACAGTTTATTTCAAGAACTGAAGGTTTTAACCGACTTTCAAAAATCATCAATTTTCTGGAAGGAGCAGATCGTTTTCACGGTGCCTGGCCGCATTGGATCAATGGTACAACAGGAAAGGTGATTCCCTTTAGCTCATTAGATGATGGTGCAGATTTAGTAGAGACTTCTTTTGTTGCTCAGGGATTAATAACTGTTGGGGAATATTTCAAAAATGGTTCTGCCGAAGAACAGGCTCTGGCTCAAAAGGCCTTTGAATTGATACATGGTATTGAGTGGAATTGGTTTACGCAAGGCGAAAACGTGCTGTACTGGCACTGGAGTCCGGATAATGAGTTTGCCATAAATCTTAGATTACAAGGGTATAATGAGACCTTAATTACCTATGTTATGGCAGCTGCTTCCAAAGATTTTTCCATTGCGCCTGAAGTCTACAATCAGGGTTGGGCACAAAATGGCGGTATCAAATCTTCGGCAGTGGCTTACGGTTATCCGCTTGAAGTGAAACACGCCGGAGCAGAGCAAACCGGAGGTCCGCTTTTTTGGGCGCATTATTCCTATTTAGGTCTAAATCCTTTTGGTTTATCAGATGCTAATGTAAATTATGAGACAGCTACAACAAACCATGCTTTGAGCAATTATGCATATTGTGTGCAAAATCCGTTAGGATGGCGCGATTACGGGCAGAATCTATGGGGACTCACAGCAAGTTACACAATCAATGCTGACGGAAGTTTAGGTTATAATGCACATGGTCCAGGTGATGACACCGGTGTGATTTCGCCAACTGCCGCGCTGAGTTCCTTTCCGTATACGCCTGAAAAATCCATGGCTGCTTTGCGCAGATTTTATGAACTGAAGAATATTTTACTAGGTCCTGCCGGATTTTACGATGCATTCAGTCCGATTCAAAATTATGAAGTGGCCGAAGCCTATCTAGCCATTGATCAGGGGCCAATTTTGGTTATGATCGAAAATCACCGAAGCGGGCTACTCTGGAAGTTGTTTATGCAAAACGAACGTGTACAGGCCAGTCTTGACAAACTAAATTTCACCTATACCGTACCTCAATAAAATTCAATGAAAAACCAACTTGCATTTATCATCGCGTTGCTGGGTTCAGCTGTTATGCTGGCACAGGACAGCTTTGAACGTGCCGTCTATCACAGCGATGGTGATAGTTTACAGTATCGAATTCAATATCCGTTAAACTACGACAAGGCCAAGCAATATCCACTGGTTTTGTTTCTACACGGCGCCGGGGAGCGTGGTTCTGACAATGAAACACAACTTACTCATGGAGCACAAGTGTTTACTAATACAGGCAACCGCAATGCATTTCCCGCAATTGTGATTTTTCCGCAGTGTCCTAAAGACTCTTACTGGGCAAATGTAGATGTTGATCGAAGCACATACCCCATTGGTATCACTTTTCATCCGGATAAAAAGCCCACACCCCATTTAAAAATGGCTGCGGAATTAGTCAATAGTTTTATTGAAGACGGAAAAGTAGATACTTCACGCGTTTACATTGCAGGATTATCTATGGGGGGAATGGGAACCTATGAAATCGTACAACGTAACCCCGGAACTTTTGCCGCAGCCATTGCGATTTGCGGTGCCGGAAGTACAGATTCTGTAAAAGATTACGCATTAAAAACTCCGTTTTGGGTAATTCACGGCGCTGATGACAATGTAGTAAAACCTACCTACAGTCTACAAATGGCAGAAGCTATGCTAGATGCAGGAGCAAAACCTCGCGTGTCTGTTTATGAGCACGCCAATCACAACAGTTGGGATACTGCCTTTGCAGAACCTGATTTCTTACAATGGCTCTTTAGTCATACAAAAGCAAACTAAAAAAAAGCAACCTTATACTATGAAAAATATACTCAACAGACTCGTTCTACTTGCAACTATACTATGCATCAGCAGTACGTTTGCTCAAAATAGAGCGCCTATTCCTGAAGTAGAAACCCTACTCAAAAAAATGACCCTTGAAGAAAAAATAGGTCAGCTTAATTTATTGACTCCGGGTGGTGGTGTTGCTACCGGTTCTGTGGTGAGTAAAAATGTAGAAGAAAAAATTAAAGCCGGGAATGTTGGTGGTTTATTCGGTGTTACGGGCCCTGATAAAATCAGACAGGCGCAAGAGATCGCGGTTAAAAAAACCCGCTTGGGAATTCCGCTTTTAATAGGATCTGATATCATTCACGGGTACAAAACTACTTTCCCGATTCCGTTAGGATTATCGAGCAGTTGGGATATGGAATTGATTGAGAAAACCGCGCAGATTGCAGCTAAAGAAGCTACTGCAGACGGTATAAACTGGAACTTTTCTCCAATGGTAGATATCGCCCGTGATCCACGCTGGGGACGTATTTCTGAAGGAGCCGGTGAAGACCCGTATTTAGGATCTGCAATCGCAAAAGCGATGGTAACCGGTTATCAGCAAAACGATCTTACCGAAGAAAACACCATGATTGCTACCGTAAAACATTTTGCACTATATGGTGCTGCGGAAGGCGGCCGCGATTACAACACGACCGATATGAGCCGTACTAAAATGTTCAACGAATATTTACCGCCGTACAAAGCAGCAATTGATGCCGGTGCCGAGAGTGTGATGAGTTCGTTTAATGACGTAGATGGTGTTCCTGCGAGTGGTAATAAATGGTTATTGACTAGTCTATTGCGTGACCGTTGGGGATTTGATGGCTTTGTCGTTTCAGATTATACTTCTGTTAATGAGATGATCGCGCACGGAATGGGTGATTTACAAGCCGTTTCTGCACTTGCTATCAATGCCGGTTTGGATATGGATATGGTGGGTGAAGGCTTTTTAACCACGTTAAACAAATCGGTTGATGAAGGCAAAGTAACCGAAGAAACCATTACAAACGCTTGCCGCCGTATTTTGGAGGCTAAATACAAACTGGGGTTATTTGAAAATCCTTACAAATATTCAGATAGCAAAAGACCAAAACGCGATATTCTAACCGTTGCAAATAAAGAAGTTGCTCGTGAAGCAGCTCGTAAATCATTTGTGTTGCTGAAGAATGAAAAAAACATCCTTCCGTTAGCAAAAAATGCAAAGATCGCTTTGGTGGGTCCTTTGGCGAATAATAAAAATAATATGTTAGGAACCTGGGCTCCTACCGGAGATCCTCAGCTTTCAATTCCTATTTTAGAAGGATTGAAAAACGTTGCGCCAGATGCACAAATCACATACGCAAAAGGGGCCAATATTTCTAACGATACCGCATACGCGAAAAAAATAAACGTTTTTGGACCGCGTATTGAAATCTCTGAAGAAACTCCGGATGCTTTATTAGAAAATGCTTTAAACACTACAAAAAATGCAGATGTTATAGTTGCTGTAGTTGGTGAAGCTACAGAGATGAGTGGAGAATCTTCAAGCCGCACTAATATTTCTATTCCAGATAGCCAGAAATTAATGATAAAAAAGTTGGTTGAAACCGGTAAGCCGGTCGTTCTTGTTTTAATGAGCGGTCGGCCACTGGTGATTACAGATGAGCTTCAGCTTCCTATAAGTATTTTACAAGTTTGGCATCCGGGTATTGAAGCCGGTAACGCCGTTGCAGATGTTCTTTTTGGCGATTACAATCCATCAGGGAAATTAACCGCCAGCTGGCCACAGAACGTTGGGCAAATTCCGGTTTACCACAGTATGAAAACAACTGGTCGCCCGGCTCCTTCCACAGCATTTCAAAAATTTAAATCACAATATTTAGATGCGCCTAATGCGCCTGCTTTAGCATTTGGATACGGCCTGAGCTACACCACTTTTGAATATAAAAACTTAAAATTGAATGCTACTCAAATCGAGCAAGGCGATGACCTTACCGCAACTGTAGAGGTCACCAATACCGGAGATTATGATGGTGAAGAAGTGGTGCAATTATACCTACACGATGTAGTACGCAGTCTTGCACCTCCTATGCGCACCCTTAAAGGTTTTCATAAAGTATTTATAAAGAAAGGAGAGACTAAAACAGTTACCCTAACTTTAAAAGCCGACGATTTAAAATTCTATAACGCATCGCTTGATTTCATAGCAGAGCCGGGAGAATTTGAAGTTTTCGTAGGTGGAAACAGCAATGCTTCCTTAAAAGAAACTTTTGTATTAAACTAAACTATTAGCCGGGATGAAACGCCAGATCAGTATTCTTTTTTTATTTGTATTTATTAGCCTTTCGACACAGGCACAAGAAAAATACGTAGGACAAATCTATGCCGATCTGGTTAAATCTACACATACGTATACAGATACACTCAAACTTGATTTTTACACGGCAAAAGAGAATAAAACAGATGAGACCAGACCGCTAGTAATTCTCGTTCATGGTGGTGGTTTTAGTGGCGGAAAACGCGACAACCCTATGGAAGTTCAATTTGCTCAGGCAATGGCTACAAAAGGTTATGCCGTGGTGTCTATGAGTTACAAGCTTACGCGTAAAGGCAAGCCAACCGGTTTTGGTTGTGCATGCCCTGCTTCAGAAAAGATAGATACGTTTAAACAAACAACAGCAGATATTCTTAACGCAATAGCTTATTTGAAGTCTAATCCTGAGTTCAATTTTGATACTGAAAAAATTATTCTTGCAGGTAGTAGTGCTGGTGCAGAAGGTATTTTAAATACCGCTTATATGACCCATCATCCAGATTTTAAAAATCTAGGAGAATATCCTAAAATTGCGGCTGTAGTTTCACTAGCCGGTGCAGTTGTAGACGCGCGCTACATTACAAAAGACAATGCAGTACCCGGGTTTTTCATTCACGGTGATGCAGATAACTTAGTGCCTTATGGTAGCCAGCCACATCATTTTTGTGCTTTTAACACCCCAGGATTTCTTCCGCTTGACGGCGATGCATTTATCGCTGCAAAGCTTAAAAATCTCAATGCTTCTTATACCCTATTAACAGCACCTCAAGGCAATCACGATTGGGCAAATCTTGGGTATGCCTATGTTCATGAAATTGCTTCTTTCTTAAACGCGGTAATCAATCAAAATGAATTGATTCAGCGTGAAGAGCAGGTTGAAAAAAAATGATATTATGAAAAAGCTTCTTTTGGTATTTTTTACTGTTTCAGTATTAATAGCTTGTAAAACCGAAACCAAAGAAGAAGAATCTACTTCTGAAACTGAACAGCAACGTCCCAATATTGTATTTATCATGTCTGATGATCACGCATTTCAGGCCATCAGTGCATATGGGCATCCGATAAGCCAGTTGGCGCCTACTCCCCACATCGACCGCATTGCCAGCAACGGGATACGAATGGACCGGGCTTATGTAACCAACTCCATTTGCGGACCGAGCCGAGCGGTAATTCTTACTGGTAAACACAGTCATATTAATGGGTTTCGTCAAAACGGCGATCGTTTTAATGGCGATCAACCTACGCTTCCTAAAAAATTAAAAAAACTTGGATATACAACGGCTATTTTAGGGAAATGGCACTTACATGGATATCCACAAGGTTTTGATTACTGGAATATTATAAAAGATCAGGGAAATTACTACAATCCAGACTTCATTAAAGCCGGTGACACTTCTAGAATAGAAGGTTATGCCACAGATATTATCACCAAAGACGCAATAAACTGGCTAGAAAAACAGCGAGACACGACCAAGCCTTTTTTCATGATGGTGCATCACAAAGCTCCACACCGCAACTGGATGCCGGCATTGCGGCACACAAACAAGTACGACTCTATTAATTTTTCGTTACCGGAAAGCTATTTTACAGATCACGATGGTTCGAAAGCTTCAAAAGAGCAATTACAGACTATTTATAAAGATATGTATGAAGGTCATGATTTAAAAATGACTAAAGGTTTAGGTAGCCCGGAACTGGCTCACAATCCATGGACTACAGATTTTGAACGTATGACTCCTGAGCAACGTACGGCGTGGGATAAAGCCTATCAACCTAAAAATGATGCTTTTCATAAGGCCAATCTACACGGCAGAGCCCTTGATGAATGGAAAGGCCAGCGCTACCTGCGCGATTATATGGCAACCATTGCAGCAGTTGATGAAGGCGTAGGAAATATTCTAGATTATCTCGAAGCTCACAATCTGAATGAAAATACGATTGTGGTTTACACTTCAGATCAGGGATTTTATCTGGGCGAAAAAGGATTTTTTGATAAGCGTTTTATGTATGAAGAATCTTATCGCACACCGCTTCTGATTCAATATCCCAAAGCCATAAAAGCCGGAAGCCACAGCGATGCTTTGGTTCAAAATCTTGATTTTGCACAAACCTTTTTAGATTATGCACAAGGTGATTCTTTAGCTACCGATATGCAGGGACAAAGCCTGCGACCGGTATTTGAGCAACAAATTTCTGATGACAATTTCAGAGAGGTATTATACTATCACTATTATGATTTTCCTGCATTTCATATGGTAAAAAAACACTATGGAATCAGTACCAAAAGGTATAAGCTGATGCATTTTTATGACGATATTGACGAGTGGGAGTTTTACGATTTGGAGAGCGACCCTAAGGAATTGGCAAATAAAATTGATGATCCTGCCTATAAAGATATTATTGAAAGTTTACATAAAAAACTAGATTCTGTACAGGAAGCTTATGGCGTTAATGCCAAAGAATTTGAACAAGCATCCCCTGAGCGTGTTGCTCGTGAATATAAGAATTTTGAACGTTTGCGTGGCACGCCTATACAGTAGTATTTAATATTCTCATAACTTGTACTTCTTCTCTGTTTAATGAGGACATTTGTTTTAATTTCGCTATAAATTCAATTTAAAATATGAAATCATTTTTCTCTTTATTAAGTCTGTTTTTTTGCCTGAATTTACTCAACGCACAAGAAGTGGGTTTAATGACCTACAACATCAGAATGGCTACCGAATCTGACGGTGCTGACGCGTGGAGTAAGCGCAAAGAATTTTTAGCCGATCAGGTTTTATTTTATGCTCCAGATGTAATGGGAGTACAAGAGGCTTTACCTGAACAAATGGATTATTTAACTAATAATCTTACCGGTTATAAACACGTGGGTGTGGGTAGAGAAGGAAAAAACAAAGGGGAATTCTCTGCGATTTTTTACAATGCTTCAACAGTAAAAGAATTAGATCAAGATACATTCTGGTTATCTGAAACACCAGAAAAAATATCAACCGGATGGGATGCTGCATTACCGCGTATTTGCACTTATGCTCTTTTTAAGGATAAAAAATCTGGTGAAAAGTTTTATGTTTTCAACACGCATTTTGACCACGTAGGTATTGAAGCGCGTAAAAATGCAGCTGCGCTTATTCTTAAAAAAATAAACGAACTCAACACTAAAAACTATCCGGCATTTGTAATGGGAGACTTAAATCTAGAACCAGACAGTACTCCTATCGCTGTTTTAAAAACCGAATTAGATGATACTTTTGAACTTGCCCCTAACGGATCTTTTGGTCCAACGGGTACTTTTAATGGCTTCAAATTCAATGAACCGGTTACCAAAAGAATAGATTATATTTTTCAGAAAAAAACAAATTCTTCTAAAGTCCTTAAGCACGCAACGCTGAGCGATTCTAAAGATTTACATTACGCTTCAGACCATTTACCGGTTTACGCTTTGATAGACTTGAAGCCTTAAATTTTTGAATTATATAATCAAAATCAAAAAACTAATGCTATTTTTGTCTAATCATTAAGAAATAACCGCAGCCTTCAGCTGTATCTTTATAAAGAAGTTGTGTTGTTTCCGAAGTGATTCGGAAACTGGTTTTGTAGTGAAACCTTTGAGAAGCTTTACCTTTACTGGTGAGGCTTTTTTGTTTTTAGAGGATATTAAAAAATAACTTTTATGATTTAATGATCTCTGCATTAAACATAAAACTATCTAACCACCGCTCAAAACGCGTATCAAATTTTTCTGCAAAAATGAGATACTGGCATTTACCTATACTTTCTGGAGTGCGGGTAACTTCGGCTAGATTACTGTCTCTAAAAATGAATCCTGCATCTTCTATAATACACATTTGCAGTTTATTCAGGTTGATTCCGTTTAAGTAAAAAATTTTATTCAGTCGTTTTGGAGTCGCAATAACGATATCTGTACCGTTATAAATCTCATCCCGCTGATCGTCTATATTCTTTTCATCATAAGCACAATAAACACGCAGATCAGTCCCTTGTGTATACCCGTGAAATTCAGATTCAAGATCTAAAGCTGCTTGCTTGTCTTTTACAAAAATAAGTACGCGCGGCGCATCTTCAAAAGCCTTCCCTTTTAATTTCTGAATCGTGCTGATAACAATTGTAGTGGTCTTACCAAAACCTTCTGGAGCGATTGCAAACATGCTTATGCCCCCTTTTATTTTTGATAAGATCTTTTTCTGAAAAGGTAGTGGAGCTGTAAAACCTTTGCGCTGTACAGCATCTTTTAAAGGCTCTATTAATTTTTTAAACGACATAGCTTGTAATTCCTGAATGAGTGCAAATATAGTCGAAATAAAAAGGGTGCTTACCCATTAGCAAGTTTATAAATTATATGCCTCATTTTTAAATTATCGTGATCAATAGATTCTGTAACAATTCTGTAACTTACCGATGATTTTTAAATTTCAATGACACCTTTATGAACAGATCTTTACACCTAATGCTCATCGCTTTTTTTGTACTGAGTAACTGTGCCCTCTTTGCCCAGACCAGCTCATTATCTGTAGAAAAAATAATGCAAGACCCCAAGTGGATGGGAACTTTTCCGGAGCGCATTAACTGGGGCTCACAGAGTAAAACTATTTATTTTGATTATAATCCTGACAAAAATCCTTCAGACAGTTTGTATAAACTAAGTGTAAACAATCTGGAAAACATTGAAAAGGTAAGTCTTGCTGAACGCAAAAACATGACCAGCCCTTATGGCACCTGGAATGCAGATCACACTAAAAAATTATATACTGAAGACGGAGCGCTTTATGTGTACGATCTAAAAAAAGATCGGTCACAACAACTCATTGATCTAGGGGGACCTTTAGGGAATCCTACCTTTTTAGCTAATGAAAATCAAATCGCTTTTGAATTTGAAAACAACGCTTATGTCTTTGATACTGAAGACGGAAATATTGAAAAACTAACCCAAATCAAAGAAGAAAAAGCACCGGAGGAACGCGAGAAAAAAAGCTCTGAAAAAGACAAATGGTTGCAAGATGAAAACCTTAGTCTTTTACAAATAGTACGCGAGCGTGAAAAACAAGATTCTCTTTCTAAAGCATATCGGGAGATGACTGCAGATCCTGAACCCTATACGTTTTATGCAGGAGATTGGTCTGTAAGTGGTTTACAAGTTGCTCCAAAAGCAGATTTTGTAACGCTGATGCTGATGAAACGTGATCGCGGTGAAAGCACCAATGTACCTAACTATGTTGACGCCAGTGGATATACGGAAGATCTGCGGGCGCGTAGTAAAGTAGGTGATGACAAAACCGAAGTGACTCTCGCGGTTTACAACATCAAAAAAGACACGGCATATTATATAGATACCTCAAAGCTACCGGGGATTAAAGATTTACCCGATTATACAAAAGATTACCCGGATAAAGAATGGAAAGAAAAAGAGCGTGAGGTTATTGTTTCTCAGGCCACCTTCTCAGATGATGGCAGTAAAGCCTTTGTAAACATCAGATCTAAAGACAACAAGGATCGCTGGATTGCCCTATTAAATCTGGAAGACGGAAGTCTTAAAACCTTAGACCGTCAACGGGACGAGGCCTGGATTGCCGGCCCGGGAATTGGTTGGTCTTTTGGTGGGGGAACACTTGGCTGGTTACCCGATAATAAGCATATTTACTTTCAGTCTGAGGCAAGTGGTTACTCCCATTTATATGTTTTAGATGTAAACAACGGAACAAAAAAAGCTTTAACTGAAGGTGAGTATGAAGTCTTTAATCCGTTTTTGTCTAAGGATAAAAAATCCTGGTTTTTAACGACCTCAGAAGTTGATCACGGCGAACGTCATTTTTACAAAATGCCGCTTATGGGGGGCAAAATGCAAAAACTTACCAACCTACCCGGAAACAACGAAGTAAGTCTTTCACCTGACGAGAAATATATGGCGATTCGTAATTCTTTCAGCAATGAGCCCTGGGAATTGTATTTTAAGAAAACTGGTTCAAAAAGTGACGCGCAGCAACTTACTTCAGGGCAATCTGAAGCTTTTAAAGCCTATGACTGGCGTGTGCCACAAAACATAACTTTTAAAGCAGATGATGGGGCTATGGTTCCGGCGCGATTGTATGTACCAGAAGCTTCGGTAAAAAATAATGCCGCTGTGGTTTTTGTTCACGGTGCCGGTTATTTGCAAAATGCGCATAAGTGGTGGTCAACCTATTTTAGAGAATATATGTTCAACAACATGTTGACTGATCTGGGTTACACAGTAATTGATATTGATTACCGGGCAAGCTCAGGTTATGGTAGAGATTGGAGAACCGGTATTTACCGCCATATGGGCGGAAAAGATCTTTCTGATCAGGTTGACGGAGTAGAATATTTAATCGAAAACTATGATATTGATCCGGAAAAAATAGGCATTTATGGAGGAAGCTATGGCGGTTTTATCACACTCATGGCATTATTTAATGAACCGGAAACTTTTAAGGCAGGAGCTGCTTTACGCTCGGTGACAGACTGGGCACATTACAACCACGGATATACAGCTAACATTCTTAACGAACCGTCTCAGGATCCTATCGCTTACAAACGCTCTTCGCCTATTTATTTCGCCGAAGGTTTAAAAGGAGATTTATTAATTGAGCACGGTATGGTAGACACCAATGTACATTTTCAAGATGTAGTGCGGCTTACACAACGCTTAATTGAGCTGGGTAAAGACAATTGGGAACTTGCAGTCTATCCGGTAGAAAGCCACGGCTTTGTAGAGCCGAGCAGCTGGACTGATGAATACAAACGTATTCTAAAATTGTTTAATGAAAGTCTGCTGAATAAGTAATTCAGCTTTTAATAAGATAATCAAAACCCGATGGTAAAGCTATCGGGTTTTATTTTGTGCCATATCTATGCGCCGATAGCGCACTTCGATAAAAACATAAAAGGAATAGATAATAAAACCTATGGCAATCATTCCTAAAATAAAACTACCAAATGCATATTGCATAAAAGAGAATGCAGCTTCTTTATTAGCGCTGGAAATATCCTGATTGGTATACGCTGTATCCATAAGCAATAATGCTGCAATTCCAACTGTAACCCCTCTTACAGCATACCCAATTCTACCACAAGCTACGACCCATTTTTGATATGCAACCGGAATTTTATCGTATTCTATCGTCTTTTTAAATATTCCGGAAATTGATATGTAAAATTCATTTAGTGTAGCTCCAAGCATTCCTAATCCCACACCTACTACAGCAATCTGAGCAAGTCTCGTATGCAATAAATCTTGGAATTTAGAATTGGTTATCCAGTCTATTCCATCAGAAAAAAACGCAACTTGTATAGCTTTGAAAGCTAAAAAGCCATAAACGAGACCGCCAAAACAAAAACCAATGCGCTGCCCAATACCGATTATACTTGTGCCATAACCTTCATTATCTTCAAAAGTCTCATAAACCCTCCAATATAAATACCCTAAAAGACCAGTTGCCCAAAGAATAAGAATCGCTTTACCGTACTCTTGCTTCGCCAGAACATTCATCAACGTAAAACTTCCGGCTTTAAAGCCACCCAGACCAAAGGCTTCCATAGCTGTCACAATGCCAATTGCCAGAAAAAGTATGGCCTTAGCAAACAGTCCCGAACGGGCGTATATATTTCGTTTTGAGCTCAAGTTGGTGAGGAAGATTAAAACTGATTGGGTTTAAAAGTACTAAAGACTAACTGAGCTTAGTGCTAAAAAGCTGTTATTTAATTAGGTGAAATACCTCGCGGCAAGCCCACAATGCATTCGTTAAAAACAAATTTTCTATTTCTAAGCTAGCTTCAGGGTATTAAACCCTTTGGTCTAGCCAATAAATTTAGAATTGAAAAACTACACCTAGCTGGTTTCCGCCAAAAGTAAGATTCCATTCAAAATCTGATCTTGCAGCAGCCATACCTGTATCTTCATTGTACTTCTTATCGTATTTTTTATCCAGATATCTATCAATAGCTTCAACGATAAAAGCACTCATTGCCCAACTTAAAGCAACATCACTAGCCCAGTGTGCTTCTTCGTAAATTCTACTAAGGCCGGGGATCAATCCAACAGCGATGATACCACCTTTCACCCATTTGTTATCAAATTGTTTAGAAATGGTATATGCGGTTGTAAACGTCAAAACCGCGTGCCCCGAAGGAAATGAGCGATAGGCTGCAGAGCCTCCGTTTGGCTTAAAATGATGATTGCCAAAACCTGCTCCGGGACGCGCACGACCTACTAGTGTTTTACTCACTTGTTGTATAAAACCTGCAGCTGTAGCGGCAGAGATCATCAAAACTCCGGTGCGACGTAATTTTTCATTTTTAGTGATTAGACCGGTAAGATAAATCGCCCCTGTAATTCCATAATTATTTTGAGGAGCGCCCGCATAACGCCCATAATCCAGTAAAATATCTGGTACATCATCTTTATGACTCAAAAAGTTATGACGTATTTCATCATCTAATAAAAAGAGTCCGGTGGTTCCCGCAGCAACACCTCCCAATCTTAAAAAATCGTTGCCTTGCCAGTGCAGAGGTCTGGAGTATGCATACCCCACACCTCCAAAAACATTCCCCATGTCATAGGTAAAATAGTTCCAGATATTTTTCTCCGAAGGGGCTTCTGGTTTCTCAAACAAGTCATCTTGCGCGTTTGCAGTAAAGACACTTAAAATGCTTATAAAGCAAATTGAAAAGATAATTCTAAGCATAGGAATGCATTGATGTATTAAAATAAACTGAACTTTTATCAAAAAATAGTTAAGCTTAAAGTCGGTAGAAATAAGATAGTATTACAAAAGTGCATTACACAAAATATAAAAATCAACTTTGTAGGATTTCTTCAATAGCAACTCGTTCTTCCTCAGAAAATTCAAGATTATTTAATGCATCAATATTATCTTGTAATTGAGATACCCGGCTTACTCCAACAAGCACAGAGGTCACCCTTTTATCTTTAAGAAGCCAGGCGATTGCCATTTGAGCCAAACTTTGCTCACGCTCTTCAGCCAAAGCATTAAGCTTCTCAACTTTATTTAAAATTTCAGGTGTAATTCGATCTTCAGACAAATAAATAGAATTCGCAGCACGAGAATTTTCAGGAATCCCTTTAAGATATTTATTAGTCAGTAAACCTTGCTGTAAAGGTGAAAAAACCACACTACCCATACCGTTATCTTCCAGTGCATTAAGCAAACCACCTTCTACCCAACGATCAAACATATTATAACGAGGCTGATGTACAAGAAATGGAGTTCCCAAATCTTTTAAAATCGCAGCAGATTCACGAGTACGTTGCGCATCATAATTAGAAATACCCACGTATAAAGCTTTACCTGAACGCACCAAATGATCTAATGCTCCCATAGTTTCTTCAAGAGGAGTTTCGGGGTCTGGACGGTGATGATAAAAAACATCTACATAATCCAATCCCATGCGTTTAAGTGACTGATCACAGCTTGCAATTAGATATTTTCTAGAGCCAAAATTGCCATAAGGCCCCGGCCACATATCATAACCTGCTTTTGAAGAAATAAAAAGTTCATCTCGGTACGGCTTAAAATCCTCTTTAAAAATTCGTCCAAAGTTAGTTTCTGCTGAACCATAAGGAGGCCCATAATTATTAGCAAGGTCATAATGGGTTATACCGCTGTCGAAGGCTGTTCTTAATATAGATCTTCCGTTAGTTAAATCTGCTGCATCCCCAAAGTTGTGCCATAAACCCAAAGCAATCATGGGTAGTTTTACACCACTATTTCCACAACGCCGATATTGCATCCTATCATAGCGATTAGGATCAGCTACATATTTTTCTTGAATATTCATAACCTATAATTAGTAATCTCTAAATATACTATTAATGTAGTGGTTCTTAATTCTTCACTTAGAAATTATGAAACTAAAACATTATTCAATTAGCTCAGCTCAATGCCAATTCCTTATTAAAAATTGTTAAAATATATGTCTAAAGCATTATGATTCAACATATTTAAATCTATTATCCAAATTAAGTCTAAATAATCTTTGTGAATTTAAAGCTCGCATGTACATTTGCAAAAAATATCTATTTTAATTTAATCTAAATAATGATGCGTACCCTAGTTAGCGTGTTAGTTGTACTTAGCTTTTCATTAAGCCTATCAGCTCAAAATATAAAAGTGACCGGTTCTGTAACAGACGTTTATAACCAACCATTATCTGGAGCCACTATAGAACTTTCTCAGACCACTTTAGGAACTACTACAGATAACTCTGGTAATTTCACATTGAGTAATATCCCTGCCGGAAGCCATAAACTAATTATTTCTTACGTTGGTTTTATAAACAAAACTGTTGATATAACAGCATCAAAAAACACAACTCAAAACCTTGGCAATTTCAAACTTCAGCAAAATCAGGAGCAATTAGAAATTGTAAGTATAAATGGTAAAAGACACAATAAGTTTACCAGAGAAAAAAGCATAAGTGTTTCTAAAATGCCACTTGCTGACATAGAAAATCCACAGGTTTACAATACAATTACTTCTAGTTTACTTGAAGAACAAATTGTCACGAATTTTGACGATGCTCTAAAAAATGCTCCGGGAATTGATAAGCTTTGGGAATCTACCGGTAGAGGAAGCGACGGAGCCGGCTATTTTGCTTTACGCGGTTTTGCTGTACAGCCTACTCTGGTTAACGGACTCCCAGCGCTTACTAACGGCAGTCCTGACCCGGCAAACATGGAAAGTATTGAAGTCATTAAAGGCCCTTCTGGAACGCTGTATGGAAGCAGTTTGGTTTCTTACGGAGGTTTAATTAATATCACTACAAAAAAACCGTATTATGGTTTTGGCGGCTCTGTATCTTACACTTCAGGAAGCTACGGTTTAAATCGTGTTACTGCAGATGTAAATACCATGCTAAGTTCTGAAAAGAATATTGCATTGCGTGTAAACACTGCATATCACACGCAAAATAGCTACCAGGACGCAGGTTTTAGAAAATCTTTTTTCTTTGCCCCTTCTCTAGCCTATGAAGTAAATGACCGTCTTTCATTTAATATAAACACCGAGTTCTATACTGGGAAAAGCACTAACCAAATGATGCTGTTTCTAGATCGTGGTGCGCAACTACGCGTTAATAATATTGATGAACTGGGTTATGACATCAACCGTTCCTATACAAGTAATGATCTTTATATAGAAACCCCTACTTATAGTTTTCAAGGGCAAATGAATTATAAGCTAAGTGACCACTGGACTTCACAAACTGCATACTCTCGCTCTAATTCAAAATCTGATGGGTATTACTCGTATTTATATGAAGGGACACAATTTACTACACTAGATGAAGGTATTCTTTTAGCGCGCTACATCAGCAAACAAAACTCTGAAACTATTGCAACAGACATACAACAGAATTTTATAGGTGATTTTAGAATAGGTTCGCTTAGAAACCGAATGGTTGTAGGTCTTGATTATTTACGCACAAATGTGATTAACAACAGCTCGCCTTATATCACAAATGGAAATATCTATATTGGTAATAACCTGCAAGAGTTTAATGAGGAGGTTTTAGGAGTCACAGATCCTGCTAACTATACTGACGATTCAGGAGTTTTAACTCAGGCTGGCACAGATGCATTACTCGCAAACAGCACCATCAATCCATCAAAAACCGAACAGGAAATATTTAGCGCTTACGCTTCAGATGTAATCAATGTGTTGCCAGAACTTTCTGCAATGGCAAGCTTACGTATAGACCACTTTAGTAACGAAGACCATACACAGACTGCACTTTCGCCTAAATTCGGTTTGGTGTATCAGCCTATATTGAATAAGGTTTCGGTATTTGCCAATTATATGAATGGCTTTAGCAATGTTGCGCCAGTTGATGAATTAACTGATGGGGTAATTAGCAACAGAGCTCTTGATCCTGAGCATGCCGATCAATTTGAAGCAGGTACAAAATTCAATCTTCTAAAAGGTAGACTTAGCGCGACCTTGAGTTATTATGACATTAAGGTTAAAGACCGTGCTTTACGTATAGATGTAGATGCTAACAATTATTTCTACACACAAGACGGGACTCAGGAGAGCAAAGGTTTTGAAGCGAGTTTTGTAGCCAACCCTGTAGATGGTTTTAACATTGTTGCCGGTTATAGCTATAATGATAGTGAGCTTACAGAAGGTGATGCAGACTTTGTAGGCTTACGCCCAGAAAGCGCAGGACCTCAAAACTTAGCTAACTTATGGGCAAGCTATCAATTAACTTCAGGAAAATTTGAAGGCTTTGGTGTTGGTTTTGGAGGTAATTATGCCAGTGAGAATAAAATTTTTAACCGTAATCTGGGCGGAGCATTTACCCTTCCGGAATACACTATTGTTAACGCTTCTGTTTTTTATGGCACGCCAAATTTCCGCATCAGCTTAAAGCTTGACAACATCTCAAACAAAGAGTATTTTAAAGGCTGGTCAACCATCAGCCCACAAAATAAACGCTCTTTATTAGCCAACTTCACCTATAACTTCTAAAAATATCATTATGAAAAACATAAAATATCTAAGCCTATTCTTATTTCTATTTGTATCGAAGTCTACATTCGCTCATTATTTATGGATAGAAACGAACCCGACCGGAGCACAAAATCAAAAACAAGAAGTCAAGGTTTATTTTGGCGAATATGCCTACGGAGTTGTTGAAGAAGTAGCAGGTGAAGCTTTTGCTGGTGTTGCTGACTTTACGCTTTGGTTAGTCACTCCTTCTGGAGAAAAGACCGCTTTAAAGACAAGTGCTCACAAGGATTATTATTCAGCTGAATTCACACCAAAAGAACAAGGAGGCTACCTCGTTTTTCTTGAAAATCGAAACATTGACGTGTTAGATTATACGGAATATGATTTTGGAATCTTTAAACCCGAATATCAGGCTTTTCAACAAATTCTTGTAGATACTGAGGCTCCCGTTGAAGTGGAAAAGTATTCTGAAGGTCTACTAATCAAAGAAACTTCTAATACCGCTGAAACTGTACAGCTCCAGGTATTTTATAAAGGTGCGCCTTTAGCAGAAGGAGAAGCAACACTTTCTATGAAAGATTTATGGACTAAAAAACTGACTACAGATAAAGATGGTTATTTGAGTTTCAATAAGCCTTTTGACACTAAATACATTCTTGAAATAACACATAATGAAGAAGTGCCTGGTAAATTTAAGGATACTGATTATGAGTTTATCTGGCATTGTGCAACCTTTTGTAACCTATGATTTTATTAGCTATTATTCTTTTATTTGTTGGTTTTTATGCGCTGTATTCTGCATCAGATAAAATGCAGAGCAAAAAGAAAAAACTCATAGATAATGGGTTATTTAAACACAGTAATCAACTTGTCAAAATCTGCGGGCTTGTCCTGCTGATTTTGGCATTTTCAGTATTTGTTATTGCGCTAGGTTGGGCGGCAGGTATATTTTCAGGTCTGGTTTGCCTGATGACTTCAGGCAGCCTTCTGGTTTTATTAACTCCATTAAATCTTTTAAAGAGATAATTTATGCCCGCAAATTCTAAATACCTAACACAATCCAGATGGCAGCGCTTTGGTAAAATTACAGCGGGTATTCTGGGCGGGTACTTTGTTGCACAGACTTTACACCTTGCTGTGGCAGCTTACACCAGTCACATTGTAGTTCTAATCACCTCAACATTTAGCCTTTTTATCATTTGGGCTGCTTTGTTAATCTGCGCTTTTTTAGCAAAAAACGCATGGAAAGTTTGGGGTATTTATATAGGTATCTGTATTCTTCTTTCAGTTTTGATTTATTTAGCTCCTCCTCTTCATCCCTTACCGGCATAAATTATGGGAAAACGTATTTATAATATTCTGTTTAATCTACATACCGTAAGTGGCATCGTTATTAGTGTCGCTCTTTATGTGATATTTTTCACAGGTTCGTTTTCTTTTTTTAGAGATGATATTGTTGCCTGGGAACGCAGTGAAGAAGCCGTTAAAGAAGATCATCTGCCTCCCAATATCAATGAGATTTTAGAACACATTGATGACTCTTACGGTTTAGACGGACGAGATATCAACCTAAAGACTTATTACGCAGAACGTGCCGTTGCTGTTAATCTAACGCCTTCAAAAGAAAGCTTGGTTTCAGATAAAGCAAAACAAGGAGCTTTCTTTTATTTAGACCCTGTGAATTTTGAAGAGCAGTCATACATTGAGTCGTATTCTTTAGGAGAATTTTTATATCGGCTTCATTTCTTTGCTCAGATTTATTATCCTGTAGGTTATTATCTTTCCGGTTTTGTTGCGTTCTTTTTTCTATTTGCCATCATCACCGGAGTTCTGATTCATTGGAAAAAGATAGTACCCAATTTTTATACCTTTCGTCCTTGGGCAAAGCTCAAAACTATCTGGACAGATACGCATACAGCTCTTGGAATTTTAGGTTTACCTTTTCAATTTATTCTTGCAGTTACCGGTGCTTTTTTTATGCTAAAAGCCCTTTTAATTGCGCCTAGCGTTATGGCGCTTTATGACGGAAATCAAGATCAATTGTATGAAGATTTAGAATTCAATAAAGCTGCTTATGCGTTTTCAAACCAAAAACTGAACGCGCTTCCTGAGATTGAAACTTATGCCACACAAACCTTAGCCAAATGGAATCATTTTAATCTGAATGAAATCTCCATAAGCAATTATGGGGATACCAATATGCAGGTAACCTTAAATGGATTTTTAGATTATACCGAAAAATTCAATGCTCCCGGAAGCATAACTTTTAAACCGGCAACAGGTAAAACCACGATTTTAAAAGATCCCTACAAATCTGCTTCTTATTTAGATAGTGTTAAGAATGTGATGTTTAGATTGCATTTTGGTGATTATGGCGGTTATTTTTTACGCATCGTTTCGTTTATTCTGGGTATCCTCTCGTGTATCGTAATTATTTCGGGAGTACTCATTTGGCTTGTTGCTCGGGATCGCAAAAACCTTTCCGAGAAAAAACGCCTTTTTTACAATAGAGTAGCGCGCATTTATATGGCGATTTGTCTCAGTATGTATCCGGTTACAGCACTCACGTTTATTGCAGTAAAAGTTATTCAACCTGCGGGACAGTCCTTTTTATACTGGGTATATTTCGGCTCGTGGTTAATTTTAAGCATTTTCTTAATCTTTAAGAAAGACCTCAAATTTATGAGTAATTTCTGTTTGCTAAGCGGTAGTATACTCGGCTTTTTAATTCCCTTAGCAAACGGTATTTTTAGCGATTCCTGGTTTTGGGAACAATTTGCAATGGGTCACCTACAGATTGCTTTTATAGACATCTTTTGGCTGGTTCTTGCCTTGCTGAGCCTTTTTGCATTCACAAAATCAAAATCCCCGGCTAAAAAAATTAAAGGTAATTAAAACCAAAAGTTCCGCTGGTTACTTGAATTGTTGAAGCTCCCTGAGCCGTAAAAGAAAAAGAACCTCCTACAGAACCGCTTGTAAAATTGTGAGAAGTGATGGTAAGCATTCCCGTCACGATAGTAGTCGGAAAACCACTAAAATAATCTACCTGATAGTCACTATCGCCAAAACCGGTAAGCTCATACGTACCCGGGTCAATATTCTTAGGAAAACGTAAACGAATATTTGCAGTATTGTTAGCACCTGTACCTGTTATAAATTGAGAACCCGCAGAAGCACTTACAGTTGGTGACGAAAAAGGGTTCCCATTAATTCTACAGAAGAAAGAAGTTGCAACCACATCATCTTCAACTATTGGAACTTCTGCAGTAAAAAAAGGCACCTCATAAAATACTCCTTTTGTAAAATAAACTTCTGTAGTGTCTATAGCGCTCCCCGCTCTAAAGCTAAATGTACCGGTATACGAACTGTCTTCAACACGCTCTACAATTATCTGACCTTCACCCTCAAAGGCTGTATTAAAAATCTTTCCAGCAGAGTTGATATAAATAGCAGTGGCCGCAGCATTGGGCTCCAGATCAAAAACACCTTCACCATAAACTGGCAAGTTGAATTGCACAGACTCTTCACCAAGAGTCCCAGATAATTTAACGGTACTTACTGAGTTTCCTAAAGGAGAACCTTGCAACAACTCTACACGCTGCACATTTGATCTAAATAATACCGTATCTCTTATACCTTGTAAAGCCGGGGAGTTAAAGGTAATATCATCAGAACACGAAAGCACTGTTAGTAGGCATAGTAGAACTAAAATGTACTTTCTCATAACTTTACTTCAATTAAGAACTCAAATTTATAATTTTATAGACTAAAAACATCTTGACAGCCAGAAAATTGTAGTATATTTGCGCCCTCATTTAGAGAAGCTATCTGCAACGCAATGTTATCAGATAGTAATTTATAAATTATAACCGGGGTCGGGTACCCCAAAAATTAATTTTTATGCCAGTAAAAATCAGATTGCAAAGACACGGTAAAAAAGGAAAACCTTTTTACTGGGTAGTAGCCGCAGACACGCGTGCTAAACGTGATGGTAAATACTTAGAAAAACTAGGTATCTACAATCCAAACACAAACCCTGCGACTATTGAATTAGACGTGGATTCTTCAGTAAAATGGTTGCAAAACGGGGCCCAGCCTACCGAAACTGCAAAACGTTTACTTTCTTACAAAGGAGCTTTACTTAAAAATCATCTTGCTGGTGGTGTACGTAAAGGTGCTTTAACAGAAGAGCAAGCAGAAGAGAAATTCAATGCTTGGGTTGAAGAAAAAGCTTCTCAAGTTGAAGCTAAAAAAGATGGCCTTACTAAGGCTCAGGAAGACGCTCGTAAAGAGGCTTTAGCTGCTGAAAAAGCGGTTAATGATGCGCGTATCGCTGCTGCACAACCTGAAGAAGAAGCTGCTCCTGAAGCAGAAGCTGCAACAGAAGAAGCTCCTGCTGCTGAAGAAAACAACGAAGAAGAAGCTAAATAAATCTACTCACGATGCGCAAAGAAGAATGTTTCTATCTGGGCAAAATCGTGCGAAAATTTAGCTTTAAGGGTGAGTTACTAGCAAAGCTAGACACAGACGAACCTGAAATGTATGAAGAACTGGAATCAGTATTTGTCGATTTTAACGGCAATCTGGTTCCTTTTTTTATACGTGCAAGCCAGTTGCACAAGTCTACTTTACTTCGCATAGATTTTGAAGATGTAAATACCGAAGAAGATGCAGATGACCTCATCAATGCAGAATTGTATTTACCGCTGTCTATGCTTCCGCAATTAGAGGGTAATCAGTTTTATTACCACGAGATCATAGGGTTTAAAGTAAATGACATTTACTTTGGAGAAGTAGGCACGATCACCGGCGTTAATGACAACACGGCTCAAGCTCTTTTTGAAATTGATCATAACGGAAAAGAAGTTCTTATCCCTGTAAATGACGATTTTATTAAGAAGGTTGACCGGACTACAAAAACCATAACGCTTGATACCCCAGAGGGTTTGATTGCTATTTATTTGTAACGTTTTACCTTTCTGAGTACTTATAGTTAAAGTACTACCTTATGAACGGCAGTTTAGATCAATTTAAGGCTACACTGCAAAGACGCCGTGAGCGCCAGGAAAAACATAGCGGACACCGTAAGGATGTTTCAGGTTACAAGATTGCCAAATCCGGTTTTGAATTTGACTCTAAGAAATTAAAGCCTGCCGAACTTGAAAAATACAGGCAGACCTTAAAACTGCGGAAGCAAAACCGAATTTTAAAACAGTGGGTGATTTTTATTGCCATCTGTATCCTCATAACGCTTATCGTTTTAATTTATAATCTATAAATTCGGATTTTGAATGATGCGTGAGGGATCGTAGTGTAAAACCCATAGGCAAGCGATAGCATGCCAAGGACTTGAAGCGGATAGCCCGACCCGACAGGGTCACGCCAAAAACATTAAACACCCTCTTATTTTAAAGTTTTTATTTGTGTCAAAACCCTTTCAATTCAAACAATTTAAGATAGAGCAAGATCGCTGTGCAATGCAAATAGGTACAGACGGTGTATTACTGGGTGCCTGGACACGTATTGATCAGAAACCCGATTCTATTCTAGATATAGGTACTGGCACAGGAGTTATTGCGCTGATGCTTGCACAACGCTGCAACGCTGAACTTGTTGACGCTTTAGAACTTGATGAGGATGCGTATGAGCAGGCCGTAGAAAATTTTGAGCAATCGCCCTGGGGTGACCGCCTGTTTTGCTATCACGCACATTTGTATGAGTTTGCCACAGAAATAGAAGACACATACCACCTAATCGTATGTAATCCACCCTTTTTTGAAGGCTCTGTTACCTTACAAGAAGAGCAAACTAACTCAAAAGCTCGAGTGAATGCCCGTTTTGAAGAATCGATGCCTTTTGACTTACTTGTTGCTTCGGTAAACCAACTTTTAAATCCTGAAGGAATTTTTTCAGTAATTATTCCGCGAATGCGTGAAGAAGAATTTATAAAAATTGCTGCTCAAGCTAATTTATATCCCAGCCACATCACACACGTAAAAGGTAATCCTGAAGTTGTATCAAAGCGTTCTTTAATAGAATTCTCCCGCAAGCAAAATTCAATCAATAAAGACGAACTCATAATTGAAACAACAAGGCATCAGTACACCCAAGAATACATTGATCTTGTTGAAGATTTTTATATAAAAATGTAATCTGTTTTTAATTTCTTATTGAAAAATCAAAAGAATTGTTTCTGTTGCATTAGCAAAATGCTAAATTTAGATAGTTACGAGATACATTCATTAACGCATTAGTAATCGTAACGCGAAATGTTATCATTTTCAATAAGTACCTTATGAAACCTGATCTTTTTGAAGCTCCAGATTATTACAACTTAGACGATCTTTTAACTGAAGAACACAAACTCGTGCGCACTGCTGCCCGGGATTGGGTAAAGCGTGACGTCTCTCCCATTATTGAAGAAGCCGCTCAAAAAGCAGAATTTCCTAAAAAAATCATTAAAGGGCTTGCTGAAATTGGAGCCTTTGGCCCCTATATCCCTGAAGAATATGGCGGTGCCGGTTTAGATCAAATCAGTTATGGGTTGATTATGCAGGAGATTGAGCGCGGGGATAGCGGCGTGCGTTCTACAGCTTCAGTACAGTCTTCTCTGGTGATGTATCCTATTTACAAATTTGGTTCTGAGGCACAACGCAAAAAGTTTTTACCGAAACTAGCCAGTGGAGAGTTCATTGGATGTTTTGGTCTTACCGAGCCCGATCACGGTTCTAATCCCGGCGGGATGGTTACCAATTTTAAAAACAAAGGCGATCATTACTTACTTAACGGGGCAAAAATGTGGATTTCTAATGCACCCTTCGCAGATGTCGCTGTGGTATGGGCAAAAGATGAAAGCGGTCGCATACACGGTTTACTAGTAGAACGGGGGATGGAAGGTTTTTCTACCCCCACAACCCATAACAAATGGTCATTAAGAGCTAGTGCCACTGGCGAGCTCATCTTTGACAATGTAAAAATTCCGAAAGAAAATCTGCTTCCTAATAAATCTGGGCTAGGCGCTCCGTTAATGTGCTTAGATTCGGCTCGTTTTGGGATTGCCTGGGGTGCTATAGGCGCAGCGATGGACTGTTATGACACGGCTTTACGCTATGCAAAAGAAAGGCATCAGTTTGGAAAACCCATCGGAGCATTTCAACTTCAGCAAAAAAAGCTTGCAGAGATGATCACCGAAATTACCAAAGCGCAACTTCTTGCTTGGCGTTTGGGATCGCTAAGAAATGAAGACAAAGCAACCTCCTCACAAATATCTATGGCTAAGCGAAATAACGTTGAAATGGCATTAAAAATAGCTCGGGAATCTCGTCAAATTCTGGGAGGAATGGGCATCACCGGTGAGTACAGTATTATGCGCCATATGATGAATTTAGAGAGCGTTGTCACTTACGAAGGAACGCATGATATTCATTTACTCATAACTGGTATGGATATCACCGGATTAAATGCATTTAAATAATAGTCTTAATAGCGAATATCAGGGTTAAAATAGCATATAGTCAAATTGAATTTTCTAATTTTGCAGAAAATTATTTTGCATGAGTAAGTACATCTATAAAGCTATCGCTCCGTACCAAGATGAGCTTTTAAATCACAGCCTATATAAAAATCTACGCACTCCGGCAGATTTACAATCATTCATGCAACATCATGTTTTTGCGGTATGGGATTTTATGTCTTTACTCAAAGCATTACAATTTGACCTCACTAAAGTTTCTACTCCTTGGTATCCTATAGGAAATCCTGAAATCAGATACCTGATTAATGAGATTGTTCTCGCAGAAGAAACAGATATCAATATAGAAGGTAAGCGCCAAAGCCATTTTGAGATGTATCTGGACGCGATGAAAAAGTCTGATGCCTCTTTAGAGCAGATCAACACCTTTTTAAATCATATCACACACGGCACAGACATCTTTCTGGTTATTGCAGTAAGTGATATTCCTGAAAGTGTAAAAGAATTTTTACGATTTACTTTTGAGATTATTGCCGAAGGTAAACCACATAAAATAGCGGCAGCTTTCACTTTTGGCCGTGAAGATCTTATACCAGATATGTTTGGTAAAATCATCACTGAGATACAGAAGAATTTCCCCAAACAAGATTTAACACTTTTTAAATATTACTTTGACCGTCACATTGAATTAGATGGCGACGAACACGGTCCAATGGCGCTACAAATGGTAGATGAACTTTGCGGTACAGACTCTCTTAAATGGGAGGAAGTAAAACATACTGCTATTGAAGCCTTAAAGCGACGCATTGTACTCTGGAGTGGTATCGAGCAAGAAATCAACGACAAGGTTTCAGCGTAATTTTCTGATTAATTTCAAGGCTGTTTAAGACACGAAGAACACTTACGCTTCTGGTGTTAGTTGTATCTTTAGCTTAAAAAGCTCTATGTCGTTTATATCTCGTTTTGATCGGGCGTTAAAAAACGCACCGGTAATTCCGTTTTCAGACTCTAGCAAGTTTATCTTGTTTAGCGATTGCCACAGAGGTGATAACAGCAGCGCAGACGACTTTGCCAATAACCGTAACATCTACTATCACGCTTTAAAACATTACTACAAAAATGGGTTTACTTATTGTGAGCTGGGTGACGGTGATGAACTTTGGGAAAATATAAACTTCACGACTATTTTTGAATCGCATCAAAATGTATATGGTTTGATGCAACTATTTTTTAATGAAAACAGATTGCACCTGTTGTGGGGAAACCATGATATGATTTACAAGAATAAACTCCAAGTTGAGAAAAATCTGTTTAGTTTTTTTGACCGCAAAACAGGCACAGACAAACCCCTTTTTCCCGGGATAACAGTAAACGAAGCTCTTATATTAAAGCATACTGAAACCGGACAGAAATTGTTTCTCTGTCACGGGCATCAGGCAGATTGGATGAATTATATCGCTTGGCGTTTTAATCGTTTTATGGTACGCGTATTATGGCGACCACTACAGGGAGTAGGTATTTTAGATCCTACCAGTCCCGCAAAAAACTATCATGAACTTATTAAGGTAGAGCGGCGTACCAAAAAATGGATCACGCAGCGAGACAATCAATTTACAGTTACCGGGCATACGCATCGCCCCAGATTTCCAGAACCGGGAGATATTGCCTATTTTAATGACGGAAGCTGTGTGCATCCACGTAGCATAACCGGTTTAGAAATCGAAAATGGAGCAATCTCGCTCATCAAATGGCAGATTG
The DNA here is from genome assembly GCF_004104075.1 of Leeuwenhoekiella polynyae. Lineage (GTDB taxonomy): Bacteria > Bacteroidota > Bacteroidia > Flavobacteriales > Flavobacteriaceae > Leeuwenhoekiella > Leeuwenhoekiella polynyae. The sequence goes on from NZ_QOVK01000010.1 coordinate 65,692, forward strand.
CCACTAACGATGAGGGCGTTCTTAAAATCGTGAGGATTTTATTAGAAGGGCCTCAAAAACTCAGCGATTATCAAACCGAATAAAAAGCTAAAATGAAAAATTACACGCTATACATATTAAATGCAGTTACTATTCTCATTCTACTAGGATGTGGCGTCACTGAAGAAACTACCAGTACAACAGAAGAGCTTCCTATAGCGGAAGAAAATTCAGATTACAGCTATCTGGCTTTGGGTGACAGTTATACCATAGGGGAAAGCGTTTGCAATACCTGTAGATTTCCTATTCAATTAGAAAATGCCTTAGAGCAATTAACTAATAAAAGTGTGCATACAGATATTATCGCCACAACAGGATGGCGCACAGATAACCTGATCGCGGCCATTGAAGATCAGAATCCTGATAAGACTTATGACTTTGTCACCTTACTTATCGGGGTCAATAACCAATTTCAGGGAACACCTTTTAGTGTCTATGAGAATGAATTTTCGCAACTTTTAACAACTGCAATAAATCTTGCGCAGGGTGAAAAAGAACGTGTTGTAATTATTTCTACACCAGATTATGCGTTTACCCCTTTTGGTCAGACCACTTCAAATCCGCAGCAGATTTCTGATGAATTGGATAAATACAATGCCTATGCAAAAGAAATTGCAGAAAAGCGCAACGTAAAATTTTTAAATATCACAGACATAACCCGCAGGGGAATAGCTGAGCCTAACCTCGTAGCTTCAGATGGCTTGCATCCTTCTGAAGATGCTTATGCAGAATTTGTAGATAGACTGCTTCCTATCGTCAACACCATCATTAAAGATTAAAGCGAGACTATGCCGGATAAATTTGTTGTTTATATTCTTGCTTTAGGCTTTCTTCTATCAGGGAACATTTTGGCCCAAAATCAAGAAAAAAGTAAACTACCTCTGGGCAAATCCATAATGCATTACTTTGAAGCAAATTTTCAATTTCGCGACAAGACCCAGAGTATTAAACCCTTTAGCGCTCCCAATAAAATTGCTTATCTGGCATTAGGAGATAGTTATACTGCCGGAACTAGTATTTGCTATACATGTGCTTTTCCGGTACAACTTGCTTATCTTTTAAATGAAAACAAGTCTCGTGATGTACAAATTACCCGCTACGCTGAAGCCGGCTGGCGTACCGATGATTTGATCAATACATTAAAACTGAAAAATATTTCTTCAGATTTTGATTTTACAACCTTACTCATAGGAAGTAATAATTTGTACCAGCGTAAAGCATTCAGTCAATTTAAAACCGAATTTTTACAACTTCTGGAATTTGCCATTAATCACACTAAAAATAAAGCTGAAGGTGTATTTGTAATCTCGATACCAGATTATGCGTATACTCCATTTGGTCAAAAAGAAAACAATACCAAACGGATATCAAAGAAAGTAAACGCCTATAATTCTTTTATTGAGGAAGTAGCAAAACAGCGCGGAGTCAATTTTTTAGATATTACGGCTATAACAAAACGTGGACTTTCAGAACCTACTCTTATTGCCAAAGATGGTTTACATCTTTCTAAAAAAGCAAATACAGAGATTGTAAACAGGATTAAACCTTTTATTGAAAACGTATTGAAAGTAAAAGAGCCTTAAAAACATATGCTTTTAAGGCTCTTTTATATAGTTTAGTGTTCCTAACTCTCAGGAGCTAACTTCACTTCAAGTCCGTTAAGATCTGGCGTGATGGGTATCTGACATCCCAAACGACTGTTTTCTTCCACATTAAAAGCTTCAGAAAGCATCGCTTCTTCATCGTAGCCCATCTCATTCAGTTTATGATCAGAAACCACATAACACTGGCAAGAAGCACACATAGCCATACCGCCACAGGTACCTTCTACGGGTAGTTCATACATCTTACAAACTTCCATCAGGTTTAAATTCATATCAGTTGGCGCCTCAAGTGCGTGAGCCACTCCGTCCCGGTCGATCACGGTTATAGTTACATCTTGCATAATAGCTAGTATTAGAGCCCGCTAAATTAAGAAAAATCCTTTTTTTAACAACTTAAAAAACCTAGTAAAATAGTAGGGTTAAAGCTAAACGTCACAGATTTTAATAGCCTCATCTAAAGCCGCAATTTTATCTTCATAAGTAGGTATGAATTCTTGTGCTACAAAGCCCTCATAACCAGTTGCCAGAATAGCTTTCATAATCGCCGGATAGTTGAGCTCCTGAACCTCTGTAATCTCATGCCTACCGGGAACACCACCTGTATGGTAATGCGCAATATATTGATGATAATCGCTTATGTTGCGAATCACATCACCTTCCATAATTTGCATATGATAAATATCGTATAGCAACTTAAAATTTTCAGAACCCAGACGCTCACACAATTTCACACCCCACGGAGTAGTATCACATTGATAGTCGTTATGATCTATTTTACTGTTGAGCAGTTCCATAATGAGCACCACATTTTTTTCTTCGGCATATTTTGCAAGAGGCGCAAGACCTTCTGTACAATTTACAAGACCTTCTTCTTCAGTCAGATCCCTTTGATTACCAGAAAATACAATAACATTCTTTATACCTTGAGCACTGGCTTTATCTATAAGACCTTTATATTTTTCTTGTAAATCTTTATGATTTGCAGGATCATTAAAACCATCTGTAATGCTTGCAAAAGTATCTGTCGCTACCGCACATTTGAGTCCGTATTTTTCTACAGTTTCCCACTCTTCAGGTGTTAGAAGATCTATTCCTTTCAGCCCTAAATCTGCTGCGCTTTTTGCAAAATCATCTAGCGAAATACTGTTATAGCACCAGTAACACGCAGAATGGTTTATGTTTCCCTTTAAAGGTTGCTCGGTTTCGGTTATCGGTGTTTCTTCGGTGGTATTATCAGATTCTGTTTTACAGCTTATTGCCGAAAAACCCAACCCAATACCTGAAGTAGTTAAAGCAATATTGCGAATTGCAGACCTTCGACCTTTAGAATGACTCATAATAGTATGTATAGAAAATTTGTTAAATATAAGCATTAACTGTAACTTTTACATTTAAAGCAATAAAATAAAAAAAAGCCGGTAAAGAATGTTCTCTACCGGCTTATCTAGAAAACCACTTTGGGGCAAGCCCATGAAGTAGTTTTCTGAACAATACATTTTTAGAACGAGACAAGTCTCGGAGCATTTAAATCTCGATTATCGAGTAAAATAAAACCTTTTAATTAGGCATCACATTGATTACATGTTCTATCTGTGGAGCATGTTTTTTAATAGTCATCTCAACACCACTCTTCAAAGTCATTTGGTTTACACTACAGCCCACGCAAGCACCTTCTAGTTGTACTTTTACAGTAGTACCATCTTCTATACTCAATAAGGCAATATCACCACCGTCGCTTTGTAAAAACGGGCGAATTTCTTCTAGCGCTGCTTCGACTTTACTTTTTAATTCTGTATCTGTCATAACTTATTTTTTAACAGCGGCACAACCTGCCATTGTAGTAATTTTTACAGCTTCTGTAGGAGGTAAACTATCGTTACGCTTCACTAACTCTTCAACACTATTGCGCGTCATGGTTTCAAAAGCTTCTGCTAATATAGTATCTTTTTGTAAAGCAGCAGGGTGACCCACATCTCCACCTTCGCGAATGCTTTGCACTAATGGAATCTGGGCTAGTAAACGCACATCTAGATCTGCAGCTAAGTTACTAGCACCTTCTTTACCAAAAATATAATATTTATTCTCTGGTAATTCTTCTGGAGTAAACCACGCCATATTCTCTACAATACCCAATACTGGTACATTAATACTGTCTTGCTGAAACATCGCCACACCTTTTTTAGCATCTGCTAAAGCAACGTTTTGCGGGGTGCTCACGACAACTGCCCCTGTTAATGGCATCGCCTGCACAATACTCAAGTGAATATCTCCTGTTCCCGGAGGCAGGTCAACCAAAAGAAAATCTAATTCTCCCCAGGCCGCATCAAAAATCATCTGATTCAAGGCTTTAGAAGCCATAGGCCCACGCCATACAACTGCCTGATCTGGTTTTGTAAAAAACCCAATAGACAAAATCTTAACCCCATAGCTTTCTACAGGTTTCATCTTTTGTTTGCCATCAACTTTTACTGAAAGCGGTTTCTCGTCTTGCACATCAAACATAATGGGAATAGACGGCCCATAAATATCGGCATCAAGAATACCCACTTTAAAACCCATCTTTTGCAGGCTCACCGCAAGATTGGCTGTTATTGTAGATTTACCTACGCCTCCTTTACCGGAAGCCACTGCAATAATATTTTGAATTCCCGGAATGGGCTTTCCTTTAATTTCGTTTTTAGGCGCTTTCTCGGGAGCATCAACCCTAACATTTACCTTAACCTGAGCTTTCATATGAACTTCAGCGTGAATAGCCTTCATAATCTCAACTTCAGCTTTTTTCTTGGCTTGTAAACTGGGATTTTTAATTGTGATATCTACGATTACTTCATCTCCAAAAGTCATCACATTTGTAACAGCTCCACTGGTTACCATATCTTCACCTTCTCCGGGTACACTTATGGTTTTTAGCGCGTTAAATATTGCTTGTTTCTCTAACTTCACGTTGTCTTACTTGGATTGATTCTAAAGGTGCAAATATAGGCCGAAAACTTCAGAACTCGAAAGAGTTATTGCCTATCTATTGGCAGAAAACTGAATGGTTTCCGGTATACATAATCACCTTAAACTTAGTTTGAGTTATTGGTCGTCTTGTACGTCTAAACCTATCACAACAACCGGATCCCAAAAGTGTTTTTTAAAATCCTGAAGCTGGTCATTTTTTATAATATGACCTTCGTTCTCTAGTAGTTGTTGCATAAGATCTGTACCGGGAAAATGATGTTTACCGGTAAGAACTCCGTTTCGGTTTAAAACACGGTGTGCCGGCACATCTTCTTTTTCTGAAGCTCCATTCATAGCATAGCCTACCATTCTTGCACTTTTTGCAGCACCCAGACATCTGGCAATAGCACCATAAGAAGTTACTTTTCCGTAAGGAATTTGCCTTGCGACATCATAGACTCGTTCAAAAAAATTGAGGGTTTCAGACTTTGCCATAAAGCATACGAATGAGTGTAAGCACGACTAAGACTATCATCAAAGCTGCCATAAAATAATTAGAATACTTTGCAAAATTGCGGGGCTCGTGCTGAATGCGATTAAAACCTACTACATATAAATACAGTGCCGTGAATGTCCCAGATGCCGCAGCTAGCGTAAATAAAGCCACCTCAACCCAACCATTATTGCTCACACTAGTTACATTAAATGCTGCACTAAGCGCACAAAAATATGGGATAGGCAAAACATTGATCACCGCCACAAAAACACCTTTTGCAAAACTGCGACGCCCTGAGTGTTTGGGGATTTCAACCTGTTTAACCTTATTTTTTTTAGCCGCGATAAAAAAATAAACTGCCAGTATTCCAAAAATTACAATGCCTGTACGCAAAAGCGTGTTGCGTACAACTGGATGACTAAAAATATAACGTGCTAATAAAATAGCAACAAACGCCTGAATTAAAACTACGATTGAAGCTCCTATGGCAACCAGAATTCCGTTACGCATCCCGCGATGCACGCAGGTCTTTGCGACAGACATATTAACAAGACCGGGAGGAAGTACGCCCAGAAAAGCCGCGAAATAAGTTATAAAAAAGAGCTTCGTTATTTCCAAAAGTAATTAGTTGATCCTGAATTTGATATAAGTTATCGCTTTACCTTTTTCAAGATACTGTTTTTCATAAAAAGTCTGTATACCTATTACTTCTTCTGGCGCTAAATGATTGATATACACATTGTGATGCGCATACAAAATCTCGTGTCCCAGTCCTTCAAGAAGTCCCAATGTATACCCATGCATAAACTCACTGTCTGTTTTTAAATGCATCACACCATCTGATTTCAAAATGGTTTTATAACGTGCAAGAAAATCAGGATTGGTCATCCTGTGCTTGGTGCGTTTATACTTGATCTGCGGATCTGGGAATGTGATCCAAATCTCAGAAATCTCATTTTCTGCAAAAGCTTTATCAACCAATTCGATCTGAGTTCGCATAAAACCGGCATTAGTGATATTCTCTTCTAAAGCCGTTTTTGCACCACGCCAAAAACGCGCACCTTTTATGTCTATCCCCAAGAAGTTTTTATCGGGATAGCGTTGCGCCAGACCCACAGTATATTCTCCTTTTCCACAACCCAATTCTAAAACAATAGGCTTGTCGTTTTTAAAGAAATCACGGTTCCAGTTTCCTTTTAAAGGAAATTCCTGTTCAGTCAAATCCTCTCGTTTTGGCTGAATTACATTGCTAAATGTTTCGTTTTCGCGAAAGCGTCTCAATTTATTTTTACTTCCCAAATCTGATGATCTCTAATCCCGCAAGCGGACGTTAATGCTTTAAAAACTTAAAACCACTGAAGCTTTTGCTCTCGCAAAATAGGCCTCTACAAAAATTCGCGTCAAATATACGGGTACTCCTTCACATGCGCTTCTATAATCAAGCTATAAAACATACTAACCTTTTGATAACACAATTAAAAATACACAACATGTTGATATTTAGAATACTACAAACAAACTATGTTTTTTCAAATAGTATACTAAACGGTATTTTTAATAGTTTGATAATCTAGCGGAAACGTTTAATTACCAGCTATGTTACATCTTTGTATTAATGAATAAACCAAAAAACATATTAGTCGCACCGCTTAACTGGGGACTGGGTCATGCTACACGCAGCATACCCATTATCCATGCGCTTTTGGCTGAAGGTTTTCAGGTTATCATAGGTAGTGACGGTCCTGCGTTGCAACTACTTCAAAAAGAATTTCCGCAGCTTGAGTTTTTAGAATTTCCTTCTTATAAAATAGAATACGCTAAAAACGGAAAACGTTTTAAATGGAAAATGCTTTTGCGCAGTCCTAAAGTGCTTAAGGCGATCCGGCAAGAACGAGAATTACTTAAGAAACTGGTTAAAAACAAAAAAATAGACGGGGTTATTTCTGACAACCGTTTAGGTCTTTACCACAACGATATACCTACCGTTTTTGTAACACACCAATTACAGGTTTTAAGCGGAAGCACCACCCGTTTGACTTCGGCTATGCACCGCAATTATATTAAGCGTTTTGATGAGTGCTGGGTTCCTGATTTTTCTGGAAAAACCAATCTAAGCGGAAAACTAGGTCATCCTAAAAAGTTTGAAATCCCAGTAAAATATATTGGAGCTTTGTCGCGCTTAGAGCCTGTTGAGACTGAATCGCATTACGACATTATGGTGTTGTTAAGCGGCCCAGAACCTCAACGTACAGAGCTTGAAGAACTTTTAATGCACGAACTGAAGCACTATAAAGGTCAGGTGCTTTTTGTACGCGGTGTGATTGAAGAACAACAAACCGTTACCCGGAAAGAGCAGGTAAAAATTGTAAACTTTATGGAAACTGAAGATTTACAAAAAGCCATTTGTTCTAGCGACCTCATCATTAGTCGCTCTGGCTACACTACAGTAATGGATTTGTATAAACTGGGTAAAAAAGCCTTTTTTATACCAACACCCGGTCAAACCGAACAAGAATATCTTGCAAAACGTTTGCAAAACAAAGGTGTTATACCCTTTAAAGAACAAGAGAATTTCAGCCTAAAAGCACTGAGCAAGGCTAAAGTTTATAGTGGTTTTAAACCCTTACTCAACGAGGGAAGTTTCAACAGCACTGGTTTTAGGGAGCTCTTCAGCCTTTTCAAGAGTGAACGAAAATTCAGATCCCACTCCAAAGTCGCTTTCAATATAAATCTTTTCGTCATGGGCTTCAATAATATGCTTGACGATAGAGAGACCAAGGCCTGATCCTCCTTCTCTGCGCGAACCACTTTTGTCTACGCGATAAAACCGCTCAAATAGTCGCGGAATGTGTTCTTTAGCGATTCCTTCTCCATTATCAGTCACCCGCACAATAACTTTATTCTGAATTAGATTTTCAATAGAAATTTCTGTTGTACCGTCTTGCTTCCCATATTTTATAGAGTTTACAATAAGATTGGTAAGCAACTGCTGAATACGCTCCCGATCTGCATTTACATAAATGGGCTCATTGTAATCCATATCTGTAGTCAGCGTGATATTCTTTTTAGAAGCTTTCATCTCCAGCAACTCAAACGTGTCTTTTACCAGCACAACCATATCAAAATATTCATACCGCAAGTTCAGATCTCCTACCTCTAGTTTAGAAATCATATCCAGATCACTCACCAGATAAACCAGACGCTCTACTGCTGCTGCTGCGCGTTTAAGGTATTTTTTGCGTACGCTTTTATCCTTCATCGCCCCGTCAAGAAGCGTGAGAATATAACCCTGCGTAGTGAATAAAGGTGTTTTAAGTTCGTGCGCCACATTACCCATAAACTCTTTTCTGTACTCTTCACGTATCTTAAGCGATTCGATCTCTAATTTTTTACTGGCTGCAAAACGCTCAACTTCTTTAGTGAGCGTATTCATATCTGTAGTTACTTGCCCGCGTCGTAAGGTTGTCACATCAAGCAGCGATACATCATCATAGATTTTCTTCACGCGTTTGTAGATAAAACGCTCAACCCGCACCTGTATCAGCACAAAAGAAAACGCAAAGCACACGACAAAGAACAGCAGCGTAAACGACCAGTCAAAGGTATTTTTAAGATAGAAAAAAACGCTCACAAAGAGCGTTAGTGCAACAGTGATCATCGAAGATGAAAACACCGCAAAGCGATATGATTTTTTAAATTTGGCTGCCATTAAACCACAAATTTATACCCTACACCTTTAATGGTTTTAAACTTTTTGTCTCCTATTTTTTCGCGTAGTTTTCTAATGTGTACGTCTATGGTTCTTCCGCCTACAACAACCTCGTTACCCCAAACTTTATCTAGAATATCTTCGCGTTTAAAGACTTTACCGGGCTTTGAAGCAAGAAGCGAAAGCAATTCAAATTCTTTTCTGGGGAGTACCATTTCTTTTTTATCCTTAATGATTTTATACTCCTCACGGTTGATTACTAAATCTCCAATCTTTACAGAAGCATCACCTTCTTCCTCCTCTTTAAGACGACGTAAAAGAGCCTTTACTTTACTCACCAACACCTTGGGTTTTATAGGCTTTGTGATATAATCATCTGCACCTGCATCATAACCAGCAACCTGAGAGTAGTCTTCACCACGGGCGGTTAAAAAAGTGATAATGGTTTCTTCATGCCCCGGTAACTTTCTAATCTGCTCACAAGCCTCAATACCATCCATCTCAGGCATCATAACATCTAGAATTATAAGATGTGGATTATTCTTTTTTGCGGCCTTAACTCCTTCTTTACCATTAGAAGCAGTAATCACCTGATAGCCTTCATTACTAAGGTTATACCCTACAATTTCCAGAATATCCGGCTCATCATCAACCAGCAAAATTTTAATCTCTTTTTTCTTCATAAGGCTAAAAATTTAATGTAATCGTAAAGATACTGTTTAAATCTTGGCACAATAATGCTAAAAGCATTAGTAACATTTAGATAAAGTATACTTGCTTTAAAATTAATAAATGTTCTGCTGCTTTTCCATTTTAAATACCTTTGCAACTCTAAAATTAGCTATGCTCCCAGAATCTATTTTTAAAATTTCTAATGCTGCTGAATTTGAAACCTGCGCACTTGCATCTTTTCAGTTTCAGTGGGAACACAATGCGGTCTACCGTAAATTCTGTGACCATTTAGCTGTTATTCCTTCAGCAATTAATCAGGTTGAAAAAATACCCTTTCTTCCTATTCAGTTTTTTAAGGAGTTTAACGTTTTAGCTTCAACAGATGCTATTCAGACTACATTTACAAGCAGTGGCACCACCGGAAGCATCACTAGTAAACACCACGTCACAGACCTGAGTTTGTATGAATATAGCTTTCGCGAAAGCTTTAATTTACATTACGGTAACATCGAAGAGTATACAGTACTTGCGCTTTTACCTTCGTATCTCGAGCGCAATGGATCTTCTTTAATTTATATGGTAGATTGCCTGATCAAAGACAGTAAAAATCCTGAAAGTGGCTTTTACTTAAACGATTATAACGGCTTGAGCAAAACGCTAAAACGCCTGGACGCAGCAGGAGAAAAGGTTTTATTAATTGGTGTTTCTTTTGCATTACTTGATCTGGTAGAGCAGTTTGATTTTAAGCTTCAAAACACCATTGTAATGGAAACCGGCGGCATGAAGGGTCGTCGTAAAGAACTAATTCGCGAAGAGCTGCATCAAATTCTTAAAAAAGGTTTTGGCGTAGCCGAAATTCACAGCGAATATGGCATGACCGAATTGCTTTCTCAAGGATATTCTAACGGTAAAGGTATTTTCACGTTACCCCCGTGGATGCAAGTTTTTATGCGGGATACTGAAGATGCACTACAACTTATAAAGCCCGGTAAAGCAGGTGGGATCAATGTGGTTGATCTTGCCAATCACTACTCATGCCCGTTTATCGCCACTCAAGATCTGGGTAAGAAAATAGACGATAAACACTTTGAAATTCTGGGAAGATTTGACACCTCAGATATACGCGGTTGTAATCTTATGGTTTTGTAATTTTTTTTTAAAATTACTGTAAGTTATTTGTCATATAACCGACTTAATAACTGTTCATAATTGGTTGGTTAGTTAAGTTGGAAAACCCGGTTACTTGATATTCAAAAGTACCGGGTTTTTTATTGGTTCAATCAAAACCATTTTTGGTTTTCAACCTAAATCTGAATCTGCCTTTCTATTTGTTGATTTAAGGAAATAAAAGTTTCTGTTCGTGAAACACCGTCAATAGCCTGTACTTTTTTGTTGAGTAAGTGCATCAGGTGTTCGTTATTTTTACAGAGTATTTTAATGAAAATTGACCAGTTTCCGGTGGTATAATGACACTCTAAAACTTCAGGGATTTCTTCAAGCTGTTTAACCGCTTTGGGGTTGCTCATTGCCCGGTCGAGATAAATCCCTATAAAAGCCATGGTATTATATCCTAAAACTTTAGGATCTACTGTAAATTTTGAACCGGTAATTAAACCTGATTTTTCCAATTTGCGCAGGCGCTGGTGAATAGCAGCACCCGAGATCCCTACTTGTCTGGCAATCTCTAAAATGGGTTTTCGTGCATCATCCATCAACTGACGTAAAATGATTTTATCTATTCCGTCAATTGCTATTTGTTCGTTTACGATTTTCATAACCTATAATTTGTCACCTAAAAGTAGCAATAAACTTACTTCACACAAGCTCTAACTGAATAAAAGTTATAATCGTAAACTATTCTCCGGCAAATCCGCAAGGCATTATTAGAAAACAGCTTTTGACTTTGCTGCACGTTTTGAAGTATTTTAATCTCGATTACCGAGTAAACTAAATTAAGCTTATTCGTGATGTGGGTTATAGCCCAAATAAGGCACTTCGTATTCTTTAAAAATAATTCCGTGAGTCTCTAACTCATCAAGAATAGGGTTGTAAACTTCTTTTGAAACCGGCAATTGTACTCCCGGATTGGCAATAACACCGTTTAAAATCTTTAACGCTGCTATACCCACCGGTAAACCCACCGTTTTTGCCATTGCGGTATAGGTTTGATTCTCGCCCACACTTACCATAGTTGAATCTATTTGTTTTTGCTCGCCCTTGAGTTCATAACCAAACTTATGATACATTACGATCATATCTTTATCATTGTGATCAAGCGTCCATTTATCTTCAAGAATGCGTTGCAGGCATTGAGCAGGAGTTGCTTTCCGAAGCCCAATTTTTTTAGTTTTATCAAATAAATTCAATTCTAAGAGTTTATCCCACAGCAAATCATCCTGATCAATCTTGAGCATATGACGCAATTTTAACTGCACAGAGTCTGTAGGAGAATACGGCAAAAATAAGTTTGTAAACTCGCGGTAGCTCATCGTTTCTGTATCCTGCAAAACATAACTATCATCTGTCATCCCGAGTTGTACAAAAAGATTCCATGCTCGTGAAAAACCTACTCTACGCATGGTCCCTCTATATAACGTAAGCACATCTTCAAGACCGTAGATGCTTCGGTATTTTAATGAATTACGGTTTGCATACGCCTCAAATCGCCCGTAACCCTCCACATCAAGAAATTCTGTTCTTCTGAAAAGTCTTTGATAGGGAATGTATTTGTAGGTTCCTTCCTGAATAAACTCTGCTGCACCACCTTGCCCGGCTAAAACCACATTTCTAGGATTCCAGGTAAATTTATAATTCCAGAGATTATCATCACTTTCAGGAGCAACTAATCCGCCACAAAACGATTCAAACAAAAGTAGTTTACCTCCCTGATCTCTAATGCGGTCAATCACCCGCATTGCGCTCATATGATCAATACCGGGATCCAGACCTATTTCGTTCATAAAAATAAGTCCGCTTGCGGTTACCTCTTTATGTAAGGCTTCCATCTCCTCGCTGATATAAGAAGCCGTTACCATATTTTTTTTGAAGCGTAAACAATCTCGTGCTATTTCGATATGCAACCGTGCGGGCAACATACTAATTACAATAGCAGCATTTTTAATTAGTTGTTGTCTCACCTCAGTATCTGCTATCTCTAATTGAATGGCTTCTACACACGCCCAGTCTTTTGCCAGTCGCGTTGCATTAATGAACTCCTTATCAGCAACAATTAAACGCAAGTCCTCGGTGATAGCATTTTCGGCTAAATATTTTATAAGCTGTGCAGTAGATTTTCCTGCTCCTATAATTAAGACATTTCGCATATTAAAATAGTATTTTTACTCCTGTTGAATTTAATCATTTGATCGCGCATTAAAACACGTATTATGAAAAGAACGCTTCTCATCACCGGTTCGCTTTTAGGTTTAACAGCAGTCATTCTGGGAGCTTTTGGAGCCCACGGCCTTAAGGAGAGTTTAACTCCCGAAGCTATAAATTCATTTGAAACCGGTGTGCGTTACCAAATGTACCATGCATTCTTACTGCTATTAACCGGTACTGCCTTACCCTTAACTGAAAAAGCTCAAAAAAGCACATTTTATCTGATTCTTTTAGGCGTGCTTTTATTCAGCGGTTCTATTTATTTACTCACCACAAAACCTCTTACGGAAATTGATATTTCGGCCATTGCCTGGATTACCCCAATAGGCGGTGCTTTACTAATCTCAGCCTGGATTCTAATTACCTATAATTTTATTAAATCTGTAAAATAATCAATTGCTTTATACTTATTGATAAAATTAAAGCACTAATTTTACCGCGTATTTACTAAAAATTCAATTTTATGGCTTCAACTGCCTTATTTACGAAAACGATTTCGTTATCAAAATACGGAATCAAAAATGCAACAGTTCAGTATCAATTAGACCCTCAAGAACTGCACCAGATCTGTGTAGAAAATGGTCTGGGTAAAACAACAGCTTCTGGAGCTCTCGCAATAAATACCGGGAAATTTACCGGACGGTCCCCTAAAGATCGATTCATTGTGATTGACGAGCTTACGCGCGATGAAGTATGGTGGGGAGATATCAATATCCCATTTGACAAACTCAGGTTTAGTCGCCTGCGCGAAAAAATACAGACCTATCTTTCTGACAAAAAACTTTTTGTAAGAGACGCCTTTGCTTGTGCCGATCCCCGATATCGTCTGGGAATACGCGTGATCAACGAGCATGCATGGTCAAATTTGTTTACTCATAATATGTTTTTGCGACCTACTGAAGAAGAGTTAGAGAGTTTTAAAGAAGACTGGCTCATTCTCAATGCACCTGGATTTAAGGCTAATCCTGAAATTGACGGTACGCGACAAGAAAATTTTGCGATCATCAGTTTTGAAGAAAAAACAATTTTAATAGGCGGCACGGGATACACAGGTGAGATCAAGAAAGGAATTTTTTCGGTATTGAACTTTCTTCTTCCTACCCAGAAAAATACGCTACCTATGCACTGTTCTGCTAACGTAGGAGAAAATGGAGAAACAGCTATTTTCTTTGGACTTTCTGGTACAGGTAAAACAACCTTGAGTGCAGATCCCTCCCGAAAGCTCATAGGCGATGATGAGCACGGATGGACACCAGACAATACAATATTCAATTTTGAAGGAGGTTGCTATGCCAAGGTTATCAATCTTTCTGAAGAACAGGAACCGGATATTTTTGGGGCGATTCAAGGAGGTGCATTGTTAGAAAATGTTAGTGTAGCCGAAAATCAAGAAGTAGATTATACAAACACATCTATTACCCAAAATACCCGCGTAAGCTACCCGATACATCATATTAATAATATTCAGACTCCTTCAACAGGTAAAAAGCCTACAAACATTTTCTTTTTAACAGCAGATGCTTTTGGGGTTTTGCCTCCTATCTCAAAACTCACTCCGGGACAGGCTGCTTATCATTTTATAAGCGGTTACACAGCAAAAATTGCAGGTACCGAAGCAGGTGTTACCGAACCTACTCCTTCTTTTTCGGCTTGCTTTGGAGCGCCATTTATGCCATTACATCCTACACGCTATGCTGAGATGCTTATTGCTAAAATGCAAGAAACCGGCGTTAATGTATGGCTTATCAATACCGGGTGGACGGGTGGCCCTTATGGAATAGGAAAACGTATGGCACTAAAGTATACCCGCGCGATGATTAATGCAGCACTCGATAATAAGTTGGGAGAAATCAACCACGAAGACTATCATATTCACTCTGTTTTTGGAGTTGCCCAACCGCGCACCTGTCCCGGTGTTCCTGATAGCGTGTTGAGTCCTCGACAAACCTGGAACAACGATGAAGGTTATTATAAAACGGCTCACAAACTGGCTACAGCTTTTAAAGCAAATTTTAAAAAATATGAAGCATATGCAAGTGAAGCAATAATGAATGGGCAACCAACTTCCGAGTAAAAGCATAATGAAACCACAGTCCTACCACACTCCTACCACACTCCAACCACACTTTACCACAAAATCTGTGGGTGAATGTGGTTTGGCTATGGATTGACTATTGGGTTACCTGTAAGCATTCCTATCTTATAACTAGTGGATAATAGCTATACGGGATTATGGGAATAGCTAGGAATAAGGTGCATTTAGAAGTCGATTTAGGAAAATGAAAATGCAGCATTCTATTCTCTACAGATTAATTGCAATTTTTGCTTAAACACAACAATTAAGCTTTATGCCGCCTTTGATCTAAACAGTAGAAAAACGCTAAACAAAAAAAGGCTCCTCAATGGAGCCTTTTTATTGTAACGTGATGTATAAGATCATTTCTTATTTACATCATCAATATACTTTTCTAGAGCCATCGTCATCGATGGTGTTTCTGGTGTAGGTGCCATAATGTTAACTTTAAGTCCGGCTTCTTCTACTGCTCTTACCGTTGAATTTCCAAACACAGCAATACGCGTATCGTTTTGTTTAAAATCTGGAAAGTTCTCAAACAGAGATTTGATTCCGCTGGGGCTAAAGAAAACTAAAATATCATAGGTCACATCTTTTAAATGTGACAGGTCACTTACTACAGTACGGTAAAATATACCACGATCCCAAGTAAGTTTTAGGTCGTTTAGTACGTTAGGTACTTCAGGTTTTAAAGAATCTGAAGAAGGCAATAAGAATTTTTCGCTTTTATACTTTTTCAGAATGGGTGACATTTCTGTAAATGTACGTTTACCCACATAAATCTTACGCTTACGGTAAACTACATATTTTTGCAGATAATAGGCTACTGCCTCACTCTGACAAAAATACTTTAAACTGTCTGGCACTTTAAAACGCATTTCTTCCGCTATGCGGAAAAAATTATCAACTGCATTACGACTGGTTAAAATAATAGCCGTGTATTTGCTTAAGTCGATTTTTTGATGTCTAACCTCTTTGCCAGGTACACCTTCAACGTGTATAAACGGGATAAAGTCAACTTTTACTTTCTTCTTTTCCTGTAATTCAAAATAGGGAGAATTCTCAACTTTTGGTTCTGGTTGCGAAACCAAAATAGTCTTCACTTTCATAGACATTCTAAATTTGTGTTTAACTCACACCACTTTAACTACCTATATAAAACTAAACACCTTATATAAAATGAAGTAGGGCGCGATTTCAAGAGCGCAAAGGTACAAAATAAAATAAAACAGATTATTGTAAATCAACTTTTCATACCTTCTATAGGTGTTGAAAAGGCTAATTATATTAAAAATCACAAATATTCCTACCACAATCTGGATCACAAGCAGAGTAGGGTGTACTGCATAAACAAATATTGCATTTACCGGCAACAGGATTAATGCAAAATAACTGCGGTAACTCAATTTTGACAATTGGTAGGCATTGAGCTGTTGCTCCCCACTAAATAGAACACCTAGCATACGCTCTATAAAAAACTTTAAAGAGACAAAGACAACATATGCCAGCACAATACGCAGATACAATAAAAAAGAGGTGACATCTGAGCTAATAGCAAATTGTATAAAAGCGAGGTAGATAAAAAGAGAAATAGAAAGAAACTGCGAAGCAAAAAGAATCAAATTAAAAGGATTCTCAAATTGAATATCTTTACCAGCCTTAAGAAGGTACTTTTCATTTATAAGTAACTCTGCAAAATCTATAAAACGAGACTCGTAAGCGACTTTTGCGATAGTAATAAGTATTAAACATGCCACAAACACCAGAGTAATCCAGTCATTACTTGTAACACTTCGTTCTAAGGCTTGCAAATTCTAACTTTTTTGAGAGGTTAAAATTACTATAATTACGAGAGTTTAGAGAAAAGTGCCCAACAATTAACGCCCAAAATAATTACATTTGCGATTAAATTACTTACGATGGCTAGTTCGCTCGTCATAATCCCCACCTATAACGAAGCAGAGAATATTGAAAAGCTGGTGCGCAATATTTTTGCGCAGCAACGTGCCTTTGATGTCTTGGTTGTAGACGATAATTCTCCAGACAAAACGGCTGTTTTGGTAAAAAGCCTGCAGCAAGAATTTATAGGACAGCTACACCTGCTGGAGCGTCCCGGTAAAAATGGTCTGGGCACCGCCTATATTGCAGGATTTAAATGGGCCTTAAAGCGGGATTATGCTTATATTTTTGAGATGGATGCAGATTTCTCGCATGCCCCTAATGATTTGATACGTCTTTATAACGCCTGTTCAAAAGGAGGCGCAGACCTGGCAATAGGCTCAAGATATAAGACCGGAGTTAATGTGGTAAATTGGCCAATGGGGCGTGTCCTAATGTCATATATAGCGTCAAAATATGTTAGATTTATAACTGGCTTAGATATTGCAGATACTACCGCAGGTTTTATTTGCTATAAACGCGAGGTTCTGGAGCAGATCACACTCGACAAGATAAAATTTGTAGGGTATGCGTTTCAGATAGAGATGAAGTTTAAAGCTCATTTATTAGGCTTTAACATCACTGAAGTGCCCGTAATCTTTGTAGATCGTACAAAGGGAACCAGTAAAATGAGCACCGGTATATTCAGCGAAGCTGTTTTTGGTGTTCTAGGAATGAAAATTAAAAGTCTTTTTAAAAGTTACGAGATTTAAGATGGAAAAGGTACTTATCAAAGATGCACATATTGTAAACGAAGGCACCATCATGCGTGGTGATGTTTATATCGAAAATGGAATTATACAAGAGATAAGTCAAAATCTCAGTGTTAAAGGACCTGATGTACATGTATTTGATGCAGAAGGGAAACACCTTTTACCGGGCGTTATTGATGACCAGGTTCATTTTAGAGAACCGGGACTTACCCATAAAGCAACCATAGAATCAGAATCACGTGCTGCTGTGGCCGGAGGTATTACTTCTTTTATAGAAATGCCTAACACCATCCCACAGACCACAACAATCGAAAAGCTTGAGGAGAAATTCAGCAGAGCTGCTGAGACCTCTTATGCGAATTACTCCTTTATGTTTGGCGGCACAAACGACAATCTTGATGAGATCAAAAAAGTTGATAAAACTAAAGTAGCCGGACTCAAATTATTTTTAGGTAGTTCTACCGGAAATATGCTTGTAGACGATGAGGCTGTTTTGCGTGAGATTTTTAAAAGCACAGACCTTCTCATTTCGGTGCATTGCGAAGATGAAGAGACCATTCGTAAAAACCTTGAAATTTACAAAGAGCGCTATGGGGATGATATTCCTATTAACATGCATCCTATAATTCGTAGTGACGAAGCTTGTTATTTATCTTCTTCACGCGCAATCGCATTAGCTAAAGAAACGGGTGCTCGCTTGCATGTTTTTCACCTTTCAACAGCTAAAGAAATGGAGCTTTTTGACAAAAAGACTCCGTTAAAAGATAAAAAGATCACCGCAGAGGTTTGTATTCACCACCTATGGTTTTCTGATGCAGATTATGACGAAAAACAAACGCTCATAAAATGGAATCCTGCTGTAAAAACACAAAAAGATCAGGATGCCCTCTGGGAAGCCTTACTGGATGACCGCCTTGATGTGATCGCAACAGATCACGCGCCGCATACTTTAGAAGAAAAACAAAACGTATACACTAAAGCTCCCAGTGGTGGCCCGCTCGTACAGCACGCACTACCTGCAATGCTAGAGATGTATCATGAAGGCAGAATAAGTCTGGAGAAAATTGTAGAAAAAATGTGTCACAACCCTGCGATACTTTTTGAAGTGGAAAAGAGAGGTTACATCAAACCCGGCTATTATGCTGATCTTGTTTTAGTAGATCTCAATAATCCGTGGACGGTTACTACAGATAATATTTTATACAAATGCAAATGGTCTCCTTTTGAAGGCAGCACCTTTAAATCACGTATTTCACATACGTTTGTAAACGGCCGTTTAGCCTATAAAAACTTCAAAGTATACGATGAGCGTCACGCGCAGCGTTTAACCTTTAATAGATGATGCAAAAAGTAGTTTTAGCGCTGTTTGGTTTGGTTTTCATTTTGAGTTGTAACGAAGTTCAAACTCCTAAAAAACCTGATGATTTTATCAAAAAGGATAAAATGACAGATATCTTGTATGATATCTCACTAATGCGAGCGCTCAAAACCTACAGTGTTAATGACATGGTTGTTTTGGGTCTTCAGCCAGATTCATACATCTATAAGAAATATGATGTTGACAGCCTGCAGCTTGCAAAGAGTATTGATTATTATTCGGTGAATTTTAATGAATACACAGCTATGTGGGAAGAAGTAGGTGAGCGACTAACCGCCCAACGCGATGCGTTGCAGTTCAAACAAAATGAACTAGACAGTATTCGTTTAGAGAAAAGTAACCGCAGACGAGACTCCATAAAAAAAGTCAATATGGTTAAGCCTGATTCTAAAGACATAAAGGTAGAAAATGATTCTTTATTAGAATCTGTAAGCAGTTAAATGCTTCGCAATACGACTTATTGTAGATTCTATGTCGCGATATTCAAAACCCAACTCTTTTTTAAGCTTAGAATTATCGTAAACACTTTCTGTGTACGCAGATCTTGCAGTGCTTTTAGTCAACTTGCGACGTTTTCCAAAAAGACTCGCGAACCAGTCTAACTTCCAGGCCAGATCTAACTGCCATTTTTTTAATTCTTTATTCGGAAGCGCCACACCTAAAGCCTTAGCTATTTGATCTAAAATTATTTTGAATTTCAGATTGTGGCTCACCAGAATAAATCGTTCGTTTTTGACCGAAGCATGCATCAATAGAACCATTGCTCTCACGACATCTTCTACATCCACAAAACCTGTCGCTCCGGGAACCGAATACTTCAATCCCTTCTGAACCGTTCTGAAAAGTGCGCCGCTTCCTCCTTTATAAAAACCTTCTCCAAAAATCACTCCGGGGTTTACAACAACCACATCAAGACCTTCCTGAGTACCACGCCAGACCTCCATCTCTGAAGCAAACTTAGAAATACTATAAACACTATTTTCTTTTGTAGCTTCCCATTGCGTTTCTTCGGTCACTGCTTTTGGACTATCTCCTAAAGCCGCCACTGAACTCACATAACATAGCTTCTGAATTTTATTTTTAAGACAAAGATTCACCACATTTGCGGTACCTTCTACATTGATTTTTTGAAGCGTTTCAAAGCGTTTTGGGCTGAAAGAAACCAGCGCAGCACAATGATAAACGTTTGTAATTCCCGAGAATGCTTCGGTTAAAGCAGGAATATCAGTAACGTCTGCCTGCATCCATTCAATCTTATAAAAATCTGCTGCTGCTGATTCTGACTGCTCATTTTTCCACTTAAAAAGCGATTCAACGGGATCTATTTTCTCTTGTGTTCTGTAAATAGCACGAATATTTTTTTCGCCTTGCACAAGTAACTCCCACAGCAAATGCGAACCCACTAAACCGGTACCTCCCGTTACTAAAATCATAGCTGCGAAGTTAGTGATATTCTTACTTTCTTGTCGTGGTGGCTTGCGCATTATATTTATATTTGCCAGCTAGTAAATTGTCATTAAGACAAGCACAGCAGGTATTAAAATAAAACTCGATTATCGAGTAAAGACGCAGAAAACAGCAATTATGATCAGTAATTTTGTAGAAGAGCTAAAATGGCGCGGCATGATTCACGATGTGATGCCGGGCACCGAAGAACATCTTATGGAGACCATGCGCTCTGCTTATGTAGGGATCGACCCTACTGCAGACTCGCTTCACATAGGTCACTTGGTAGGCGTTATGATGCTCAAACATTTTCAGGCAAGTGGCCATAGGCCTATTGCTCTTGTTGGTGGTGCAACGGGTATGATTGGTGATCCTTCAGGAAAATCTGATGAACGTAATCTGCTTGATGAAGAAACCTTGCGTCACAATCAGGAAGCTATAAAAGAACAACTGTCACGCTTCTTAGATTTTGATTCTGACGAAGAAAATGCAGCCGTTCTGGTTAATAATTACGACTGGATGAAAGATTTTAGCTTTCTCGAATTTATACGTGATGTGGGTAAACACATCACCGTAAACTATATGATGGCTAAAGATTCGGTTAAAAAACGCTTGTCTGCAGAATCTGCTGAAGGCATGAGTTTTACTGAGTTTACCTACCAGCTCGTTCAGGGTTATGACTTTTTGCACCTCTACCGTGAAAAAGATCTAACGCTTCAAATGGGTGGAAGCGACCAGTGGGGTAACATCACCACGGGAACTGAATTGGTGCGTAGAATAGGTGGTGGTAAGGCATATGCCATGACTTGCCCGCTCATCACTAAAGCAGACGGGACCAAATTTGGAAAAACTGCCGGTGGCAATATCTGGTTAGATGCAGAACGTACTTCGCCCTATAAGTTCTACCAATATTGGTTAAATACAAGCGACGAAGATGCTGCGAAATACATCAAGATTTTTACTTTTTTAGGAAAAGAAGAAATCGAAAATCTTATTACTGAGCATCAGGAAGCCCCACACCAGCGTACACTTCAGAAACGTCTCGCGGAAGAAGTGACCATGAGCACGCATGGTATAGAAAATTATGAGAATGCCGTTAAAGCGTCAGAAATTCTCTTCGGAAAGTCTACTGCTGCAAACCTGAAGGCGCTTAATGAAAAGACCTTTTTAGATGTTTTTGAAGGGGTACCGCAAGCGGAAGTGAGTCGTGGCGAGATTGAAGCCGGACTAGACATTATCGCTGCTCTTGCTGAAAAAACAGGTTTCCTTTCTTCTAATGGAGAAGCACGTCGTGCTTTAAAACAAAACTCCATTTCTGTAAATCAGGAAAAAGTAGAAGATGGCTACACCGTTACAACTGAAGATCTGATCAACAACCGTTTTGTCTTACTCCAACGCGGTAAAAAGAATTATTTCGTAATCCGTATTTTAGATTAATGAGAAACTATTCTCATTAAAAAAGCCTCAAACATAGTTTCTGTTTGAGGCTTTTTACTTATTGTGCTTTCTCAAAGATTTGCTTTATCTCATTAAAAAATTCATTAAACTGTGACTTATGCTTTTCTGCTAAATTACTTAACTCATTAATTCTATAAAATTCTATATAATACAAGGTCTTTTTATCCAATTGTAGCTCATCTTTATCTTTAATATATTTTTTAAAATCAAGATTGAATAAGTCTTTAAAATCAGACTTTTCGATCTTATTCAAAAAGATTTCATTTATATAAGACCTCATCTTCGAAACTTTATCAGCTCCAATCTTGTGGTATAAAATATCATAATCCTTCTTACCACGATAGAATTCAATTGAGTCTATTTGTGAAGGTGAAAAGCACTTAATATAATCTTCATTCAGATAAAGAGATTGAAGAATACAACCATATAGTGTTATAACTACTTCATTAATCTCAATTTTATTATAATTACCCTTTCTTCTAAAACAACCCTCATAATCTAAAAATTGACCAGTATTCCTATTTAAAACAGAATCTATTCTCAAAGAGTAATCATCTTCATTGAAGTTAAAATCTGTTAACATCCTCGCAAGACAGTGCCCCAATTCGTGAATTACAACCGTTTTAAATTTCTCTTCAATTTGCATTATCAAATTTGTTTAAAAAACCCCATCAACAAAATCCTGTTGATGGGGTTTTTATTTTTTAATGTGCTTTTAAGCACTAGCGTCTTCCTCCAAAAATTTGAAGTGCGAAGTATAATAAAGTTGCAAGTGAACCTATCGCTGCCACAACATAGGTACGAGCAGCCCATTTAAGTGCATCTGCTGCACCATCGTGTTCCTGACGTGTCAACATATTGGATGATTCTAACCAGGCCAAAGCACGATTACTCGCATCATATTCTACCGGTAAGGTTATGAAGGAAAATAAAGTTCCCATCGCAAAAAGTCCTAAACCGATAAGTGCTACAGTCATCCCTAATCCAGAACCAATGATTGACATCAACACCACACCACCTATAATTACAAACATAGACATCCGAGAAGCCACGCTAACTACAGGCACCAATTTAGAACGCATGGTCAACCAACTATACGCTTTTGCGTGCTGCACGGCGTGCCCGCACTCGTGTGCTGCTACCGCAGCCGCAGCGGCATTCCGCTGATTGTACACCGGTTCACTCAAGTTTACCGTTTTATTGGCAGGGTTGTAATGGTCTGTCAACTGGCCCTGTACCGAAATGACTTTTACATCAGTAATCCCATTATCACTAAGCATCTTGCGAGCAATTTCAGCTCCGCTCATCCCATTTTGTAAGTGTACTTGTGAATACTCTTTAAACTTACTTTTTAATTTATTACTAACTAACCAACTTACTAGTGCGATTGCACCTATAAGTATATAGTAGCCCATATATCCTCCAAACATAATTTTTAGTTTTAATTCATTAAAGCTAATGAATAATTAGCAAAAAATAAGCCGAAAACATCAGCTGACGTATTGGCTGTCACTTCGAGTTTTTGATGGAGGTCATTACCGGAATTAAAAGTTTCGAGAGGGATCGCTTTGATACACCGCTCCTTTGGTCCCGTTACTCAGCGACCGGTTTACTCCAAGTTTTAGTCAGTTCGAGCGCAGTCGAGAACCAAACTACATTTAAAGCTAGCATCTCGACTGCGCTCGATGTGACACTGAGAATTCCAGAAATATTATACCTTGTATTTCTAATTTTGTATTTCCGATTTTCAATTCCCCCTTTGGGGGTTTAGGGGGCTAGCCTACAAAATTCACGATCTTTCCGGGAACCACGATGACTTTTTTAGGTTCGCGACCGCCTAAATATTCCTGAGTTTTCTCGTATGCACGTACCGCTTTTTCGATTTCTTCTTTAGAAAGATCTAGCGGAAGCTCCATTGTAAAACGCATTTTCCCGTTAAACGAAATCGGGTATTCTTTACTGCTTTCTACCAAATGCTTGGCGTCAAACTCCGGAAACGGTGCCGTTGCAATCGAACCTTCGTGACCCAATAAACTCCATAATTCTTCTGCGATGTGTGGAGCATACGGCGAAATCAAAACCACCAAAGGTTCCAGCACTTCACGGTTGTTACATTTTGCAGCAGCCAACTCGTTAACGGCAATCATGAAGGTAGAAACCGAAGTATTGAAACTGAAGTTCTCGATATCTTCCTGCACCTTTTTGATGGTTTTATGAAGAACTTTAAGCCCCTCGGTCCCCGAAGGGGAAGCATCAACGTAGAACTCACCAACATTTCCATTAGGATCAACTTTGTGATACAACTTCCAGAGTTTTTTGAGGAAGTTATGTACTCCGGTTATTCCTGCAGTATTCCAGGGTTTTGCCTGCTCTAACGGACCTAAAAACATCTCGTACATACGCAAGGTATCGGCGCCGTACTCCTCACAAATATCATCGGGGTTTACCACGTTGTATTTGGATTTGGACATTTTTTCTACTTCGCGTGAAACTTTTACTCTATAATCTTTTGCACCTGAATCAGGAAAAATAATTCTCAATGACTCATCAATAAAAATTGAATTTACAAGCTCCTTTCTCCAATTCCGAAACTCAGGAACATCTAATAAATTTGATGTATTTACAAAGGAAACATCAACAACAAATTTTCTTCCTCTATCCAAGACCTTTACATTAAGATTTTTATGACCTAAATCTTTTTCAATTTCATTAGAATACCATTTTTCTATTTCAGAAAGCTTTTCTTTAAAATGATCATTAAAATTGCTTTCCTGATATGCAGGAAGGAAATCACTCGAGAAAAATAAAGGCCTTAAAGAAATATAGTCCGACACATCTATTGCTTCATCCATAGTCAATTCAGATTCATCATACTCAACATAAACTGAATGTGCAAAAGCACTCTCCCCCAAAATCATCCCCTGATTGATGAGCTTTTTAAACGGCTCTTCAACTGGGGCGAAGCCACGGTCTTTTAAAAATTTCACCCAGAAACGGCTGTATAGTAAATGACCAGTAGCGTGTTCGCTACCTCCAATGTAGAGGTCTACATTTTGCCAGTACTCCATCGCTTCTTTTGATGCAAAAGCCTCGTCGCGCAAGGCTTTCTCCATATACCTAAAGAAATACCAGCTGCTTCCTGCCCAACCGGGCATGGTGTTCAGCTCCAGCCCATAAACACCCGAAGGGGTATTCTCAGCATCAGCTCCCCCTTTGGGGGTTGGGGGGCCTACTACTTCGTTGGTATTCGTATCCCAATGCCACTTCGTGGCGCGACCTAGTGGCGGTTCACCTTCTTCGGTGGGTAAGTATTTTTCTACTTCCGGGAGCTCTAAAGGCAGGTATTTCGCATCAATCATTTGCGGCATACCGTCCACGTAATAAACCGGGAAGGGTTCTCCCCAATAGCGCTGACGGCTAAAGACTGCATCTCGCAGGCGGTAATTGACTTTTCCTTTACCGGCGCCTATTTTCTCCAATTCTTCAATCGCTTTAGGAAGCGCCTGCTTGTATGAAAGTCCGTTTAAGAAATCAGAATCTTTCAACGGTGTATTGTCCTTTTCGGCGTAAGCCTGCTCGCTGATATCAATTCCGTCAAAAATATTTTTAATCGGAATACCAAAATGTGTCGCAAAATCCCAGTCGCGCTGATCCCCGCAAGGTACGGCCATCACCGCACCGGTACCGTAACCGGCCAGTACATAATCCCCTATCCAGATCGGGATGGGCTCTTTAGTAAATGGGTGCTCTGCATAAGCCCCAGTAAATGCCCCCGAAATAGTCTTTACATCAGCCATACGCTCGCGCTCGCTACGCTTGGCAGTCGCCTCAATGTAGGCGTCAACCTCAGCCTTTTGCTCAGGTGTGGTAATCTCCTGTACCAGGTCCAACTCGGGTGCCAGCGTCATAAACGTTACCCCAAAAATAGTGTCGGGACGGGTGGTGAAGACTTCAATCCCCCTAACCCCCGAAGGGGGAACAAACGCATCTAAACTTGCTGTGATCTGATCGATCACCTTTTGCAAATCATGAAGAACTTCTTCATTTTTAAACCGAATAACTTGATATCCTATATCTTCTAATACTTCTGTTCTTGCCTGATCTTTTCCCTGTTGATTATCGTGAACAGATCCGTCTACTTCAATTATAAGTTTCTTCGAAAGACATACAAAATCAACAATATACTCATCAATAACGTGCTGCCTTCTGAATTTTGAATCCAGTTTTTTTCCACTCAAAACTTCCCAAAGCAGCTGTTCTGCTTCAGTAGGCTGAGATCGCATTTTTTTTGCTTTTTCATTCAGCAACGCTGAATTATTTCCCCCTGTCCTATATCCCGGCTTACTTGTAGTTCCCCCTTTGGGGGCTAGGGGGAATTTGACCATCGCCCCTTTACTTCTACCAATCCAGTTGGTTTGTGAATCTTTAAGCGGTTGTGGCCAGTCGATATCTTGTAAACCGTCTAATAAACGCTGTGCGTATGCGCTGATGCGCATACTCCATTGGGTCATTTTTTTACGCACTACGGGATGCCCACCACGTTCTGAAACGCCGTTAACAATCTCATCGTTTGCTAATACGGTACCCAAAGCCGGACACCAGTTTACTTCGGTTTCAGCCAGGTAGGTTAAGCGGTATTTTAAAAGTATTTCCTGTTTTGCTTTCGCGGAAGCGTTTTTCCAATCTTCAGCAGTAAAAGATTCCACATCTTCATCGCACACCGCATTTACAGAAGTATTTCCTTCAGCTTCAAATTTGGCGATCAGCGTGTCAATATGTTCCGCTTTGTTGCTGTCGTTGTTGTACCAACTTTCAAAAAGCTGAATAAAAATCCACTGTGTCCACTTATAATATTCGGGATTTGACGTGCGCACCTCGCGACTCCAGTCAAATGAAAAACCGATTTTATCCAATTGCTCGCGGTAACGGGCAATATTGGTTTCGGTAGTGATTGCCGGGTGTTGACCGGTTTGAATCGCATATTGCTCTGCCGGAAGTCCAAATGAATCATACCCCTGTGGATGCAACACATTATACCCTTGATGCCGTTTGTAACGCGCATAAATGTCACTGGCGATATACCCTAGCGGATGACCCACGTGCAGTCCCGCCCCAGAAGGATAGGGAAACATATCAAGCACATAATATTTAGGCTTATCGCTGTTGTTTTGGGCTTCAAAGGTTTTGTGTTCTTTCCAAAACTGTTGCCACTTTTCTTCTATCGCGTTAAAATCGTAATTCATCCTAGGTTCATTTGTTGAAATTGCTTTAAGACTTGTAAACTGTCAAACTGAGCTTGTCGAAGTTTCAACCCATTAGTCATTAATTGGTCTTCGACAGGCTCAGACTGACAAACGAAATCTAAAGCATATCTTTTAGAAGCGGCAAATTTAACGATTTAAAAGCGATTTGAGACTTCAGATTCCTTCATCAAAATTTAGTTAAGACCGCGCCTCTTTTTCCATAGGTAATAAGCACTCGTAAATGAGTTCGTTTACCGGGACTGAAACCCCTAACCGTTTCCCTTCCCGAACAATATACCCATTAAAATTATCGAGTTCGCTGGGTTTGCCTTCCATAATATCCCGTTGGGTGGAAGCAGTAACCTCAGCATCTTGATTTTGAATCACTTCAAAAACCGAATCCATATGGGCTTCTGTTAGATTTATTCCTTTGGCTTTTGCAACTTTAAAAATCTCTTGGGCAGTATCTTTCATCATCTGGAACAGGTATTCGCTGGAACGTATTTTACCCATAGGCACGCGGGTTAATCCGCCAATACCGCTTATCGTACAGATGAATAAAAATTTCTTCCAGATCTCAACCTGAATGTTTTCTACTGAATCACTCACAAAACCAGCTTCCTGAAACAATTCCTGAAGGGCTTTTATGCGGTCAGTAAGACTGCCGTTGAGTTCTCCAAATATTATAATTGGCTCAAACGTAAGATGTTTTATTTTACCGGGACCGTCTTTAAAAGCTATAATTCTGCACAATCCTCCTAAAACCTGAGCATCGGGCAACACCTCGAGAATTTTCTCTGCATTTGCAGCACCATTTTGCAAGGGTAAAAACACGGTTTCAGATTTTACATACGGCTTTAAAGCTTGAATACTCTCAGGAACTTGCCAGGATTTAACACCTAGAATCACTAAATCCGGAGTAGGTATTTCGCTGAGATCATCAGTTGCCAGATCGGGTTCCGCTACAAAATCGCCTTTGTAACTGGTTACCTGCAATCCATTTTGTTTAATCGCTTCCAGATGCTTTCCGCGAGCGATAAACGTTATATGATTATTGGTTTTAGTCAGTTTTCCGCCAAAATAGCCGCCAACTCCTCCTATTCCGTATATTAAAATGTTCATCAGTTTATCATTTTCAGGGTTAAGCTTTTAATTATAAGATGTTTCAACCCTTATAAACGCTGAAAGTAGCGAAAGCTTTGATATAAAAATACAAAATGCGAAATGCGTACGTTTAAGAAGCACGAACTTTAGTATTTTTGCCCACTAGTGGTATCTAAATTTTAAGCAGCAATATGGCATCATCTTTTGAAAAGTTTCAACGTCGCAGATTGATCTCATCTTATTTTTCGGTGATTTTAAGTATTGCGTTGGTGCTCTTCTTACTCGGTCTGCTGGGACTTCTGGTGCTGAATTCTAAAAAAGTTGCTGATCATTTTAAGGAGCAAATCGCGCTTACGATCTATCTGAAAGATGACGCCAAAGATGTTGAGATCAAGCAACTTGAAAAAACACTGGCACTAGCAGATTATACAAAATCGACTCAGTTTGTTTCTAAGGAAGATGCTGCAGAAAAACACAGCAAAGAAATAGGGGAGAATTTTATGGATTTTCTGGGGTACAATCCACTGCAGAACTCTATTGACGTTTACCTCAAAGCTGACTTTGTAGATGCCGCTCAGGTAAAAGAAATTGCCGACAATTTACTCGCAAAAGATTTTGTGGAAGAAGTAAACTACGATCAACCCTTGATCTCTTTACTCAACGATAATATCAAAAAAATAAGTTTGTGGATTGTGATCATCAGCGGCGTATTTACGCTCATCGCTGTTTTGCTCATCAACTCTGCGATACGACTTTCAGTTTACTCTAAACGATTTACCATAAAAACCATGCAAATGGTAGGCGCTACCAAAGGTTTTATTCGCCGCCCGTTTATCTGGCTGAGTATGAAACTGGGAATGGTAGGCGCATTAATTGCTCTGGCGGGGATGGCTGCGGTTTTATATTATTTAAACCAGACCTTTCCTGAGCTTGAACTACTTGCTGATCCTGTAATTCTCGCTATTTTATTTGTAGGTGTATTTGTAGCAAGCGTTATTATAACTTGGTTCAGTACTTTTTTAGCCACACAGCGTTTCTTAAATTTAAGAACAGACGAATTATACTATTAGGTAAAGACATCGTGTCTTTTAAATCATAACATTTAACCCTTTAAAAATGGGAGAACAAAAGCGTAAAAAGCAAAACGAACTGCACCGCAGTAGTTTTATTTTTAAAAAGAAAAATTATAAAGTGATGTTGATAGGTCTGGGTGTTATTGCACTTGGGTTTATTTTAATGTCTGGTGGCGGCAGCGATAACCCTAATGTCTTTAACCCGGAGATTTACAACTGGAGACGTATACGTCTGGCTCCTGCTTTGGTCTTAATAGGGTTTGGGATTGAGGTCTATGCGATATTGCTGAATCCTGATAAGAAAAAGAACGCCAACTAACCTCCTTTCAACCTTTTTAAATGGATATAATTGACGCAATAATACTGGGTATTATTCAAGGACTTACCGAATTTTTACCGGTATCATCAAGTGGTCACCTCGAGCTGGGAAAAGCGATTTTAGGAGACAGCACCTTACCGGAAGAAAGTTTACTTTTTACCGTAGTACTTCATTTTGCAACCGCCTTGAGTACGCTGGTTGTTTTTAGGAAAGACATCCTTGAAATCATAACAGGTTTGTTTCAGTTTAAATGGAATGAAGAAACACAATTTTCTTTAAAAATCATTATCTCGATGATCCCTGCGGTGTTTATAGGACTCTTTTTTGAAGAGCAACTCGAATCACTTTTTGGCGGAAATATTCTTTTAGTTGGAATGATGCTCATCATTACCGCCTTATTGCTTTGGCTAGCAGATAAAGCAAAAGACACTCAAAAACCGGTAACCTATCGCAATGCTTTTGTAATCGGTATAGCTCAGGCTATCGCTATGCTTCCCGGAATTTCTCGCAGTGGCGCTACAATTTCAACCTCGGTTTTATTAGGAAATGATAAAAGTAAAGCTGCTCGGTTTTCATTCTTAATGGTGGTTCCGTTGATTTTTGGGAAAATCGCTAAAGATATTTTAGGTGGTGAGATCACTACTGAATCGGGTAACTTCACCGCTCTTTCTATAGGTTTTGTAGCTGCTTTTGTAAGTGGGCTTATCGCCTGTACCTGGATGATCAAATTGGTTAAAAAGAGCAAGCTTTCTTGGTTTGCCGTTTATTGCCTGATCGTAGGAATCATTGCCGTAAGTTTTGGTTACTATAATTTATAACCAACTCTCACCTGAATAAAAATCATTAACAGAAATACGTATGCAGTTTACCGAAGAACAATTTAAAGAGGGGCAGGTTTTGTTATTTGACAAACCGCTCAATTGGACCTCTTTTCAGTTGGTAAACAAAGTACGCTGGCTCATTCGCAAAGCCTATAAGATCAAAAAGATTAAGGTAGGTCACGCCGGCACCTTAGATCCATTAGCAACTGGCTTGTTAATCATCTGCACCGGTAAGTTCACCAAGCGCATAGAAGAATTTATGGGTCAGGAAAAAGAATATACAGGCACTATTGTTTTAGGAGCCACAACACCTTCTTACGACTTAGAAACCGAAATTGACGCGACCTTTCCAACAGAACACCTCCATGAGGAATTGATTCAACATGCAACTGCGCAATTCACCGGAAACATTCAGCAGAAACCACCTGTTTTTTCTGCTTTAAAAAAAGAAGGAAAACGCCTGTATGAATTTGCGAGAGCAGGCGAAGCAGTAGAAATACCGAGCAGAGAAGTGCAAATTTCAGAATTTGAAATCACCTGTATTGCGCTTCCTGAAGTTCACTTCCGCGTACGCTGCAGTAAGGGAACGTATATTAGATCACTTGCGCACGACTTTGGTAAAGCCTTAGAAAGTGGCGGACATCTTTCCGCTTTGCGCAGAACAAAAATTGGTGATTTTGATGTCGCTAACGCTATATCCTTAGAAAATTTTGAAACAGCCTTAAAACAGGCTGAAGCATAATACAATTCCTCTGTTTTTCTTCCGTTTTGTTTAACAGCCGCACACGCCGCGTTTTTGTATTTTTGAACCGATGAAACTATCACCTGAAGATAAAGCAATGTTGATCACCTTTACCGGTGCCAGTATCTTTGTGATTGTTTTTCTCTTTCTTACGGTGGCACCTTACGACACTTCTCAGGTAGAAGAATTCATTCCCATTCCCATAATCCAGGATGATCCAGAAGAAGAACTCCCAGAACTTCTTAACGAAGAAGAGTTACAACAAACGCAGCAAATGACTAATCAGGCTCAAAACAGCAACAGGCTGAAACGAGAAGCCAATCGGTATTTTAATCAGCAAAATGAAGTAGATAATGCTTTAAAAACCGATTCAGAAAATACAACGGCCTCTGAAGATGATCAGGGAGAAGATGAGAATTACCCGGACTATCAATCTCGAATCGCCGCACTGCGTCAAAAAAGAAGCCAGCAACAATCTTCTGGGGATACTGAAAAAACAGAAAAGATTTCTAAGGTAAATACTTCAAGTTACCGTCGAAGCACAGTTACCTATCAGCTTAAAGATCGAAATGCAATACAAATTCCGAATCCTGTTTATACCTGTGATGCCACAGGAAAAGTGGTCATCAACATTCAGGTAAATGGTATAGGTGGGATTATGAAAGCTTATTTTAATAAAGCAGCATCAACCACAACAAACGGATGTCTGGTAGATCAAGCTTTAGAATATGCTGAGCAAGCTATTTTTAATAAAAGTGAACGAGATTCTCAGCTGGGCTCTATTACATTCGAGTTTCAAGGTTGAGGACGCGTAAGATTTCGGCTAGTTCTTTAACAACCGATTTTCCTTTATCTTGATTGTACCACTGTTGCAAACTTTCTTTAAAAGTTGCCGTAACCACATCATTTTCTTCCTTAAAATCATCTACCAGCTTTTGAGCCGCCTGAGAACGCGAACCCCAATCCATCAAAACAGAATCATCTTTAGGATCTTGTATAATAAGCTTGGGTATAGACTTAGAGCCGTTAGTCAAAAACGCATCCATCAACTGTGGATTTTCATCCCGAAGAACCAATTTTAAATCTATCGCCGGCTGTAGTTCTGCTATCTTCTGCATAACTGCCACTGCCGGTGGGGCATCACCACACCAGCTTTCTGTAATCACCAACCAATTTAAAGATCGGTTTAATTCAGTAATGAGCTTTTGCTGCTCTTCAGTAAAACGCAAAATCTTATCCCAACGTTTCATCCTGCGATAATTGAGAACGGTATAATTAGATAAAGCTTCGGTTTGTGTATGGCCGGTGCTGGTAAACGACTCTGCGTGGTTTTCAACAAGTAAGCGATACTCTGCATAGGTCATCGCATTTTTAAATGCTTTGGTTACCAGATCTTGCTTTTCTAAGGTAGTTATAGTCATAAAGAAAAAGTCGCTGTTTTTTTAGTGAACTTACAATCTAAAAAACAAACTACTCGCGCAAGATTAAATATCTTTAAGCTCTTAAACTTTACTTATGGAAAAACACAAATGTGGCTGGTGCGTGGGCGATAAACTTTATGAGGCGTATCACGATACAGAATGGGGCGTGCCGGTTTATGACGATGCCCGGCTTTTTGAATTCCTGATCTTAGAAACCTTTCAGGCCGGGTTGAGTTGGATCACTATTTTGCGCAAGCGCGAAAACTTCCGCGAAGCGCTTGATAATTTCGATTATAAAAAGATCGCTAATTATTCTGAATCTAAACTTCGAGAACTGCTCAGCAACCCCGGAATCATCAGAAACAAACTAAAGGTCAACGCAACGGTTTCTAACGCTAAAGCTTTTATGAAGATTCAGGAAGAATTTGGTAGTTTTTCAAAATACATCTGGAGTTTTGTAGATTATAAACCGGTTCAGAATTCTGTAATTTATTACAAAGAAGCCCCGGCGACAACAGCGATTAGCGATGCACTTTCAAAAGATCTAAAAAAAAGAGGGTTCAAGTTTACCGGTTCGACCGTAGTTTATGCGCATATGCAAGCCACCGGAATGGTAAATGATCACGAAGTGAATTGCTTTAGATATGCTGAAATGAAAGCGCTAGGTTAAAACAGATAAGAATTCTGCTCTGGATATCTCAGCTGCTCCCATACTTTCAAGATGCTCTGTATAAACCTGGCAATCTATTAATTTGTAATTGTTTTTCTGAAGTTTTTGCGCCAAAGTAATCAGAGCTACTTTACTGGCATTGCTGGTTTTTGCAAACATACTTTCGCCACAAAAGACCTTCTTTTCTTTTAAATTTATTCCATAAAGACCGCCTACTAATGTGTCGCTTTCCCATATCTCAACAGATTCTGCGAAACCTTGTTTATGGAGTTCTAGATAAGCATCTACCATTTCATTAGTAATCCACGTACCGTACTGACCGTCGCGTTCAATACGCTTACAATTTAAGATCACATCTAAAAAAGCCGTATTAAAAGTCACTTTAAACCGTTGCTCCCGCAAGACCTTTCGCATGGTTTTAGAAACGTGAATATTTTCAGGAACCAGAACCATTCGGGGATCTGGAGACCACCATAAAACAGGTTGACCATCATTATACCATGGGAAGATTCCTTTAGAATAAGCATCAATCAAACGCTTTACCGTTAGATCTGCACCCACTGCCAGCAGTCCGTCTGCATCTGCAAGGCTGTAATCTGGAAATGGCTGATCTGGAGTTATGAAAACGATAATTTATGATTTTAATAAAAAACTGCAGCTTACTTTGTTTAATTGCTATTTTTTTTCGAAATTTAAAGTAACCTATTCGATAATTTTGTTCATCATTGCTTTTTTAGTTTATTAAATAGGTTAACCTAAAACCAATTAAAAAGCTCTTTAACCAGAGCTTTTTTCTTTTTACAAAAGCTAGACTCACGAACTTTAATAACAAAAAATACCCCGGAAACTTATAAAAAGCACCCGGGGTATTCGTTGTATTTAACGTGCTTTTTAGAAAGGCAAATCATCATGATCATCATCACTAAAGTCTGATGCCGGCTCAAACTGGTCTGCTGGTGGAACCGGTGGCATACCTGCTGCCGGAGCTCCCGCCTGAATATTTTCTATTCTCCAACCTTGTATGCTGTTGAAATATTTAGTCTCTCCTTGTGGGTTTACCCATTCTCTTCCACGTAGATTGATGCTGATTTTTACATTCTGACCTACATTAAAGTTATTAAGTAAGTCTGTTTTATCTTGTACAAACTCAACCATTATCGTTTGTGGATACTGCTCTTCGGTAATTACAACAACCTCTCGCTTTCTAAAACCATTGCTTCCAAAGGTTTGTGTTTCTCCTATCAATTTAATTTTTCCCTGTACTTCCATTTCTGTCGTTTTGATGTTTTATATGCCTGTTCTCTTAGGCTAAAATTAATTTCCAGGCATCGCCTGTATTATCTTGCTGAATCAGTTTTTGAATCTCTTTATGCAAAGCTACCGTATCACCGGTAGTTACCAAATTTTGTAGCGATGAGTTTTCATCTAAATATTTTGCCACAGCATCAGCATCAGGCATTAGTTCTACATTCCCCAGACGTCCCAGATCATTTCCGGTAAGAATGGTACTCATACGTATTGCTTCTGGCAAGGCATCAACGCCTACACCTAAATTACGCAAAGGTTTTGGCACTTCAAACATTCCATCTATTGCACGGGTATACCAGTTACCCCCCATACGCGCAACGAGGTCTAGTTTATGCTCGTCTAAAGTATTGGCTTCTGTCAACACCGCTTTTTGAATATGAATTTTTACAATCTCACAAATCACCAGGTTTCCTGCACCGCCTTCAGTACCCAAAGCCACTACATCTTTTACTTTACATTCTAACTGAACCGGAGATTCTTTTACTCGAAAAGGCTTAACCAGCTCTGAATTTTCTTTAGTAAAACCCGCTTTTATAAATTCGTCTACGCCGGCATCATATTCTGTACTTGCTAGTGACATCTGTTGTACCATCGCATAATTAACGATGTTGATCACCACTTCTTTTGTTTCTAAAATATTTTCTAACGTGTGTTTTGTAGTGTTATCTCGGCCTCTTCTTACAGGGGAAAAAACTACAACAGGTGGATTCGAACTAAACACATTAAAAAAACTATAAGGCGCCAAATTAGGATTACCTTTAGCGTCTAAAGTGCTTGCAAAAGCAATGGGTCTAGGCCCTACAGAACCAGATAACACACTGTAAATTTGCGAATTATCAGTCACTTTAGGGTCTATACTTAAGATTTCTGTACTCATGTCGCAAAGGTAGTCAACCACTTCAATACTTAAAACCGTTTTGAATACAATAATTCTTTAAGAAATACTTTATATTTAAATTGGGTCAACTTTGTAATTTGGGGCTTGTATGCTACCTCTAGGAGAGCCCACGTGGCATTCGTTAGAAACAAATTTTCAATTTCGCGGCAAGCCTCGGAGTATTAACCCCTTTGGCGGTGCCAATAAATACTGTAATGACTATCAACTTTGAGGTATTCCTCGAAAGATTATAATCTCGATTATTGAGTAAAAAGAACATGTTCCTATGAATTTTAATACAGATCAGCGCTTTATACGCTGGTTTATCATTTTTGCGGCAGTTGTCATCACTGCATTAATTCTCTGGAATGTCTCCTTGTTTTTTGACCAACTCAAACAGGCAGAGCGTGACCGCATGGAAGTATGGGCTTCATCAATGGAAGCTTTTAATACCGAGGACATCAACCAGTATTATGCACTAAGTCAGAAAATCAACTCCAAAAATCAGTATATACCTATAATCATAACCGATTATAAGGATAGCATTGTAAACAGCATCAATATTCCTGAAGGCGTTCTGGACGATCCTATTCAATCCCAGGAAATTTTGATGGAAATGGCCGCAGAAAACGATCCTATACGCATCGACATATTGGGTGGAGAACTTTGGTATGCCTATTACGGGCATTCTCCCGTGATCAATCAGTTGAAGTATTTTCCTGTAGTGCTTGTAATAATTGTAATCTTATTTATCGGAGTTATTTACTTTTTCTACGCCACCTCAAAAGCTTCCGAACAAAACCTGTTATGGGCCGGTATGGCTAAAGAAACAGCACATCAGATAGGAACTCCACTTTCCTCTTTAGTAGGGTGGACCGAAATTTTAAAAGCCGAAAATGTAAATCCCGAGTACATTGAAGAAATAAACAAAGACATCAACCGTCTAGAAACGATTACCGGCAGGTTTTCAAAAATTGGAAGTATACCGAAACTAGACGCAACAAATATTATCACTGAAACTCAGGAAGCCTTTGAATATCTTGCTAACAGAAGTTCAAAGCTTATAGACTTTGAAATCGATGTTCCGCCAAAAGGACAACTTTTTGTAATGCTGAATAAAGAGCTATACGCCTGGAGTATTGAGAATCTGGTGAAGAATGCCATCGATGCTATGAAGGGTAAAGGAAAGTTAACCCTAACCATCAAGCGAGACACAAGGTATGTTAGAATTTTGATTTCTGATACCGGCAAGGGTATTCCTAAAATGAATTTCTCAACTATTTTTGAACCTGGTTATACAACAAAAAAGCGGGGCTGGGGACTAGGCTTATCACTCACAAAACGCATTATTGAAGAATATCACGACGGTCAGGTGCGTGTGCTGAATAGTGAGATCAACAAAGGAACTACGTTTCAAATCGCTTTAAAACTTATTGAATCATGAATGATAATGTGAGGAATATGCAGGTGAGCATTCTTTCAGACAATTGGTACACTTTAAAAAAGGTAGAGTTTGAGTACCTCAACAACAGTAAACAATGGGAAAAGCAATCTCGTGAAGCTTACGACCGGGGTAACGGTGCTGTGGTTCTGCTTTATAATACCGATAAAAAAACGGTAATCCTCACACGACAGTTTAGAATGCCTACGTATCTCAATAAAAATAAAGACGGGATGATGATTGAAGCTTGTGCCGGCTTACTGGATGAGAACGACCCTAAAACGGCTATTTTAAAAGAAATTGAAGAAGAAACCGGATACCGTATAAAAACGGTTGAAAAAGTCTTTGAATCTTATATGTCTCCGGGTTCTGTTACCGAAATTCTCTACTTTTTTATAGCAGAATATTCTGAAAAAGAAAAAGTCTCAGAAGGTGGTGGCGCAACAGATGAAACCGAAAACATTGAAGTACTTGAATATCAATTCAAGGAGGCATTAGACCTAATTAAAACGGGCGCAATTAAAGATGCTAAAACCATTATGTTGCTACAATATGCTCAAATAAATCTGGAGAATCTTATGAAATAATTTAATTTCGCAAGACAACCAACCTATCTCCTATGGCTTCTAAGTACGTGAAATTTGGGGAATCCAAACTGCGTAATAACTGTCCTAAATGCTTTGCCCAAGATGGGCTCACGTTTACCTTTTTTAATAAGTTAGAGGAGAATAAGCTCATTAAACGATCTACTAAAGAAGTGAAGGGAGAGCTTAATTGCAGCCATTGTGAGTCTATGATATACCCCGGCCTTTGGACCGATGAGATCGACCGGGTATATTTATATAATCTGAAACGCTTTGGGAACCCTGACACCTACACGCGCTATAAGCCTTTAGCTATAATTATCTTAATCGCTATTGTAGTTGCCGGTGCAGCTGTGGCATTTGCCATTTACAAGTTTCAAACTCCTTAGAGAGCTGCCTGTATTTTTTCGGCTAAGGCTTTAAACGCTTCTGCTTCCATTTTAGTTTTTGAAATAAAACGAGCGTCTTCCATTGAAGTCAACGGAATCAAATGCACATGTACATGGGGCACTTCAAGGCCTATTACAGAAACACCTATACGCTTACACTCCACAACCTGTTCTAATGCTTTTGCAACCTTTCGGCTAAAAGCCATAAGTGCCATATAATCTGCTTCCGGAAGATCAAATATTTTATTTACTTCCTTCTTAGGAATACAAAGCGTGTGACCCTTTGCATTAGGATTTATATCTAAAATCGCGATGTGTTTCTCATCTTCGGCAACAATATAACCGGGGATTTCGCGATTGATTATTTTAGTGAAAATAGATGCCATAATTTCTGTTTTTTCTGGTAACAGTCAGTCAAAATAACTCTTCTAATATTAAAGACCAAATAATTATGATGCAACACACAAAAAATATTAACACCAATTTAACTACCGCTAAATTATAAATTATAAAATCCAAAATTTAGTTAAAAAATTAATTTTCGTTTAAAAAAACCCAAATAAAATACATAAAACTTTCTACAACAATTTATTTGTAAATGAATTAATAATTCATAATCAATCTGATTTTTGTCGTTTGTCGATGCCGCATTGTCGTCTGCCTATTTATTTATGTTTTTTTTTAGATTATCTGGTATTTAGTATCCTTAACATTTCAATCATACTAACATAACATTTATGAAACAAAAATTATTGCATTTAGTACTGCCAATATTTTTTCTGTGCATGCAAGGTATACACGCTCAGGAACAAGTGGTGACGGGAACAATTTTAGATACGGAA
The DNA here is from genome assembly GCF_004104075.1 of Leeuwenhoekiella polynyae. Classification (GTDB taxonomy): domain Bacteria; phylum Bacteroidota; class Bacteroidia; order Flavobacteriales; family Flavobacteriaceae; genus Leeuwenhoekiella; species Leeuwenhoekiella polynyae. The sequence goes on from NZ_QOVK01000010.1 coordinate 104,377, forward strand.
ACTGGCACACCTATTCCCGGGGTTACCGTTGTAGTGAAGGGAACCAGTAACGGAACCGTATCAGATTTTGATGGGAATTACAGCATTGAGGCTTCTACTGATTCTGAGTTGATCTTCTCCATGATTGGATTTACAACTCAGGAAATTGCCATTAACGGTAAGAACAAATTAGACGTATCACTTGCAGTAAGCACAGAAGCCCTTAGCGAAGTAGTAATTACTGCTTTAGGTATAAAAAGAGAAACCAAAGCTCTTGGTTATGCCATGACCGAAGTAGAAGGTGAAGAACTAGCTAAAACCAATACCGTAAATCCAGTACAGGCTTTACAAGGAAAGGTAGCTGGTGTAAGTATTGGGGCTTCTGATGGAGGATTATTTGGTAATTCTAAAATCCAAATAAGAGGAGTTTCATCATTGAATTCTAGCAACAACCAGCCAATTTTTGTTATTGATGGTGTTATTCTTGACAATAACGTTTCTAACAACAGTGCAGACTGGTCAAATTCGGCTAATGATTACGGAAATATTCTGAAGAACTTAAATCCCGATGATTACAAAACAGTTTCGGTTCTTAAAGGTGCAGCTGCTACTGCACTATACGGTTCTCGTGGTATTAACGGTGTAATTCTTATTGAAACAAAAGATGGCTCTAGTGCTCGTGGAATAGGAGTTTCGGTTAAACAATCTATAGGTATAGACTACGTTTACAATACGCCAGATTTACAAAATGAATTTGGACCAGGAACCCTTGCTGGTTATGTAGATTATGGTAATCAAGATGCAAATAATAACTATTATCGTTTTGACACCAATCAATTTTATTACAATGAAGATGGTCAACGTACACTAATTAACCATGCAGGCGGGGGCTTAAGTTATGGACCTCGTTTTGACGGAGACTTGATTGAAGATTATGACGGAAGTTTAATTCCTTATGTTGCTAGAAAGAATAACATGAAAAATGCCTATGACATGGGGATTAACAGCAACACTGCATTTTCTGTAAGTGGGGGTAATGAAAAAGGAAACTTTTATCTTTCTGATTCTTACAACAAAAGAACAGGTACTTTACCAAACAATAGCTTTGAGAGAAATGCATTCTCTTTTAAAGCATCTTATAATTTAACATCTTGGTTAAAAGCAAGCGCAGCTATTTCTTACACACAATCTAATTCACAGAATGCGCAAGATGCGATCTCTCAAAACTTTTTTGAAGGAGGTTTTGAAAGAACCTATAATACTGAGAAATATACACAGCAAAGATTTTGGCAAGCATCTCACGGAGGTGTACCCAGTTCTGACTATGGTGATGAATTTGCGTTCGCTCCAAACAGAAGCTTATGGTTTAGCTACAATACACTAAATGATCAAAATAAAGAAACTGTAACCAGACCTATTATCACATTAACAGCAGATCCAATAGATTGGTTAACCATAACAGCACAAGTAAGCGCTAATGATTATACTACAAAATACGAATCTAAATCATTAGGAAGTGGGTATGCTAATGAAGGCGGTCAATATGTTTTAAATCATTCTAAAGATTTGACCAGAAATGGAAAATTGACATTAAACTTTCATAAAAATATAAACCAAGACATAACATCTAATTTATTAGTTGGTGCCGAAATATGGGATCAGGAAAAATCATTTAGCGATGTGAGAACCGATGGAGGTTTGATCGTTCCTGGAAGATTTTTTATGGATAATTCAAAAAGAAATCTAATTTCTGATGCGGGAATCTTTGGTACAAAACAGATAAATTCATTATATTTTCTATCTAGTTTTGGCTACAAAGATCAACTATTCTTAGACATAACGGGTAGAAATGACTGGTCTTCGGCATTAGTTTATACGGATGGTTCAGGTACTAATTCTTATTTTTATCCATCAGTTTCAACATCTTGGTTAACAAGCGAAACTTTTAATCTTCCAAGCTGGATAACTTTTAGCAAATTGCGTGCATCTTGGGCTCAAGTAGGTAGCGATACAGATCCATATGCTATTAATAACGGATATAGCATCAACAACTACGAGATGGCAGGTGGAGATTTTATCTATAATAACGGAGTTTCAACAACTCTAGTAGATAATAAAATTCAGCCTGAGCGTAAAAACTCTTTTGAAGTTGGAATGGATACTCGATTATTCAGCAATCGCTTAGGTTTTGATTTTGCATACTATAATGAAACTATTAAAAATCAGATTGGTTCTGTGCCAATTCCTGAAGAATCGGGATATGGTAATTTATTTACAAACATTGGAACATTAAGCAACTACGGTGTCGAATTGACTGTTTATGGAAGTCCTGTTAAAACTCAAAACTTTGAGTGGAATACAACCTTTAATTATTGGAATAACACCACAAAAGTAAAGGACTTACACGAAGACTACGGTGAGTTCAAAAAGTTAGGTGGTGATGTTGACTACGGTAACTTTAGGGTAGGCTCTGTTGCATTTGAAGGTGGCGAATATGGGGTATTAATGTCTGACAGTGCTATAAAAAGATGGCAATCTACAGATGCAAATGGTAACCCCATCGAAGATCCAAGAAACGGGATGAAATTATTAACTTATAGTGATTCTCGTCGCGGTGCTTATTACCAGCGCAGCGGTACTGTAGAAAAAGTAGGTAAAGTACAACCTGATTTTGAAGGATCTTTACTCAATGAATTTAATTATAAAGGTATTACTCTTTCTGTATTGCTTGATGCACGATTTGGTGGCAACATTGCATCTTACTCTAGCAAATATGGTACAGCTTATGGTTATTTAGATGCATCTTTAAGAGGTCGTGCTCCAGAATATGGCGGCGTAACCTGGACTTCACAATATGCCGATATTGCAAACAGAACCTATTCTGACGGTATAATACCTGAGGGTATTTTTCAAGAAGGCCAAACTGTTACCGCTCCCAATGGAAGCTCTGTTGATGTAGGAGGTATGACTTATCAAGAAGCTTACGAACAAGGTTACGTTGAGCCTACTCACGCTAGTTTCTACCATTACTTCACAAATGCTTGGAGTTCCGGGGTTGTAAATGACGACTGGTTTAGTGAAGTTAAATATATTGCTTTGCGTAACATTTCATTAGGATACAACCTACCTAAGAGCATTAGTGATAAACTCAACGCACGTAACTTATATATAGGTATAAATGCCAGAAATCTTGGTTATCTATATAACTCTTTACCAAACAATATAAATCCAGAGAGTTTTAGAGGTACAGCAAGCTCAGACTCATTTAGAGAACGATCCTTTGCACCGTACACTGCAAATTACACCATGACTATCTCTTTAGATTTTTAAAAAAAAGACTAAAATGAAAAAAAATATAACTCCATTACTAATTTTGCTAATGATCTTTGCTGCAAGCTGCGATAAAGATGATTTTGCAGAATTAAACAGTGACCCTTCTTCACTTTCAGAGCCAGATTTAAGATTTTCTATGACTAAATCTATAGAGCAAATGTATGGCAACGACTATACGATTTGGTTCTATAATAATTTTGACTATATATATCCTTGGACTCAAGTAGCTACTGCTGCAGCTGGAGGAGGAAATAGTGAAGCTGTAGTCGAGATGGGCGAAGTGGGAACTCAAAACATATACAATGCTCTTATTCCAAATACAAGAGATATAAGAGCTCGTATTGATGCTATGAGTGAATCAGAGCAGGAAGCTAGAAAAGCTCTCAGAGCCATGACATTCCCAATTCAGATACAACCTGCTATAACCATAACAGACCTTTACGGCTCGATGGTTTATTCAGAAGCTGGTCTTGCACCATATACAACGCCCGCTCTGCTTACACCTAAATATGATACTCAAGAAGAGTTATTTAATATCTGGTTAGACGAGCTTGATGCAGCTATTGAAGATTTATCAGCAGCAAATCAATTTGAGATAGGGGATCAAGATCTTATTTACAACGGTGACTACTTGAAATGGGCTAAGTTTTGTAATCTTCTCAAACTAAAAATAGCTGTCCGAATGATCAACACAGATTTTTCACGAGCTATTTCTATAGCAGAAGAAGTCGCAAACTCACCGGTTGGCTATATGGATGATGTAAGCGAAGACTTCATTTATAAACGCGGTATCAATTATAGAGGTACAGGTAACCCTATGGGAGTTGGAGCAGGATCTATAGAACTTATAGATTTTATGGCTGAAAATAAAGATCCAAGGCTGAAAGTTCTTTTTGATAAAAACTCATTTAATGGCGAGGTAGTTCAAGCATTTATAGATGCAGAACAAGAATTACCACCTTATGTTGAGCAATATGTGATGCTTGATAGCGATGGCAATTTTGAAGGCTGGTCTGGTCCTGGAGAACCTTGGGTGAGGTATTTTGGAGTACCGCTATCTCCTGATGCTGTTTTTAAAGCTGAAAATAATATCTATTTTAATCAAAATATTAACAATAGAATTAATATAGACGGAGTTGAAAAAGCATATGCTTCAACTTCTAATTTTGCTGAACGCATTACACGTACTGGAATTAATTTTACATATCCTACTAAGCCAGGTGGTCGTGTGATTCAGCGTACAGATAATTTTCCTCCACTACAAGTTATTTTGGGGTCTTCAGCTGAAACAAATTTATATTTAGCAGAATTCAAATTACTAGGAGCTTCTTTGCCTGATGATGCTCAAGGTTACTTCAATAAAGGTGTTCGCTATTCTGCTTTACGCTTAGACATGTTAGCAGAGAATAACGGTTTCCCCTATTATGATGAAGATCCTGTTTATAATGATGCAACACTTTCGCAGGCAGGAGCTACCAAATTGAAAGATGGAGAAATTGATAATCTATTGAGTCAGCCAGCTTACGATCTAAATAGTGATGGTTTAGAAAAAGTATATATTCAGCAATACATTAACTTTGCAGTTACTCCGGGAGATTTATGGACAACAGTACGTCGATCAGGAATCCCTAAAGCTTCTAGTGAATACTTGCCTAGAGATCCATTCTTAGCAGGAGGTTCTCCATTAACCGTTCCTCGTCGTTTTACAGTAAGAACACCTACTGAAGACAATAAAAACTTTGAGAATATGAGTGAGGCTTACAAGCAACAAGGCTTTACAACAGGCTCAAATGTGCCTCAAGTTTTAAATGCAGAACGCTTATGGTTTGACAAAGCAAACCCGAACTATGGAGCAGGACCTAAACAATAGGTCATAAATACTAAATCTAACGGGTCATTTAACGATGACCCGTTTTTTTAATTTAAACACTTACCTAATGAAATTTAACTGGCTTTTATACAGTTTGCTTGCTTTAACCTCTTTTTCATTTGCTCAAACTAAGCAAGGAAATATTGTTCAATATTTTGGAAAAGAAAAAGTAGAAGATGTTAGCGAAGGAACCATACTCCATTTATTTACTGAAGGTCTCATTTTAAAGAAAAAAGGATTCTCTTTTAGTAATGACGCAGTTTCAAGTAATCCTGTTTTCGCAGAAATACTCAATAAAAAATTAACTACATCAATACAAGAAATTAAAATAACAGATTCTTTTTCTGGAGAAACTCTTGAGTGGGAGCCCTTAAAAACACAGGATAAAAACGAGTTTAACGATCGTGGTTTACGCTCAGGATATTTATATCTTGAGTATAATTCAAAAATTGAACAAACCATACTTTTTGAGGCTTCAGGTCACACAAATGTTTTAATTAACGGGCTTCCTCACGAAGGCGATCATTATGACTTTGGGTGGAATTTGATTCCTGTAAAACTTAACAAAGGTAAAAACGAATTTATACTTTCTGGAGGACGGTTTGCAACCATGCGTGCCAGACTCTTAAAAGCTGACCATCCTTTTCAATTCACAAAAAGAGATCTTACACTTCCAGACCTTTTATTAGAAGAGTCTAAGCCAGTATATGGTGCAATTCGAGTAATGAACACAACAGATAAATGGTTTAAAAACGGAAAGATTCATGTAAAAATAGAAGATACTGAAATTACGACTCCGGTTCCTAATATATCCCCTCTTATCGTTAGAAAGGTTCCATTCAAAATAGCAACGCCAGATGGTTTAGTTGATCAAGAAACCGTAAATGCTTATATAACACTACTTGATAAATCTGGAAAAATACTAAGTACAGACACCTTAGAACTCGTAGTAAAATCAAAGTACAAACATCACAAAAACACCTTTATAAGTCACATAGATGGGAGTGTACAATATTACAGCGTAGCTCCTTCTCTTAACAAAGACTCACCTAATCAAGCTTTATTTTTCTCTGTTCACGGAGCTTCTGTAGAAGCTGTAAACCAAGCAAATGCTTACAAACAAAAAGACTGGGGACATTTAGTAGCACCTACAAACCGCAGACCCTATGGTTTTGCGTGGGAAGACTGGGGAAGACTTGACGCTTTAGAAGTTCTTGATGAAGCCGAAAAATTGTTTAATACAGATAAACAACACACCTATTTAACAGGCCATTCTATGGGTGGTCATGGTACTTGGTATCTTGGCGCGACGTATCCAGACCGTTTTGCAGCAATTGCTCCTTGTGCTGGTTACCCTGATCTGCTGCTATACCGCAACAATTCTATTGAACGTATGAAAGAAATGCCTACTGAAAATTTCGATAGGTTTGGTATAACAAAAGATGAGTTTTTAAAGAAAGTGACTCTATCTTTTGACAATGATACAGATGCACTTTTAGATTCTATTATTCGTAGAGCCGGCAATCCAAGCCGCACACTAAAATTAAAACGCAACTACCTGCACTATGGGGTTTATATTTTACACGGAGAAAAAGACAATGTTGTTCCAACTTCAATTGCAAGAGATATGCGAGAAACTCTAGGGAAATTTCATAATGATTTTGCGTATTACGAATATCCAGATGGCCAGCATTGGTATGGCGATGAGAGTGTAGATTATCCATTGCTTTTTGATTTTTTTAAAGCCCGAAAAATTAAAGCTCCAGAAGACATCGATGAGATTGAGTTTTCAACTGGATCCCCCGGAGTTTCTGCTAGTTCTAATTATGTGAGTATTTTTCAGCAGAAAAAACCCTTTGAAATAAGTTCGTTTCAATTGAAAAAAGAAAAAGGTAAACTAGATATTAATACAGTAAATACTGCTTTATTAAAATTAGATTTACAGGATGCTGCAATTACAAATGATACTTTATTGATAGACAACCAGCAACTGGTAATCGCATCTAAAGAAACAGTTTATTTAGAGAAAAAATCTAAACAATGGACTATTACAAAAGCCCCAAAAACTTCTGAAAAAAATCCCCACAGAAATGGCGGATTCAAAGACGCCTTTAGAAAAAAAATGGTATTTGTATACGCTTCAAATGGATCTCAAGAAGAAAACGACTGGTATTATAATCGTGCTAAATTTGATGCTGAAAAGTTCTGGTATCGTGCAAATGGTTCGGTAGAGATTATAAGGGATCGCGATTTTGAACTTAGTAATTATCCAAATCAAAATATAGTTATGTATGGAAATAAAAATAATAATAGTTCTTGGAACAAGATTTTGAAATTCTGCCCCATACAAGTAAGTAATAATTTAATAAAAGTGGGATCTAAAAAACTTGAAGGAGATCAATGGGGTGCTCTTTTTATTTATCCTCGAGATGATAGTGATACAGCAAGTGTAGGGGTCGTTACTGCAACGGGAATAAAAGGGATGAAAGGCGCTTATGCAAATGATTATTTAGAAAATGGAACGACTTTTCCAGATGTATTGATTTTTGACGACACAATGATGAAGTCTGGTATTTCAGGCGTGAAATCCAGTGGTTTCTTTGGTAATGACTGGTCTGTTGAAGAAGGTGACTTTATCTGGAGATAGTTAAGTTTAAAAGCTGAGTTCAATAAAAAATATCATAATTGAACTCAGCTTTTAATATCAAAATCAACAGTATTACGTTCTGCTTATTTCAAGAATATCAAACTTCATCGTACCATTAGGCACACTTACCTCTGCGACTTCGCCTACTTTTTTTCCTAATAAGCCTTTTCCTATGGGAGAATCTACAGAGATTTTTCCGCTTTTCAAATCAGCTTCACTTTGCGCAACCAACTTATAGGTCATTTCCTGACCGTTAGTCTGGTTTTTAATTTTTACTGTAGAGTGGACCAGCGCTTTTGAAGTGTCTAATTGCGACTCATCAATAATACGTGCATTTGACACGATCTCTTCCATTTTAGAGATACGCATCTCTAGCATTCCCTGAGCTTCTTTTGCAGCATCGTATTCTGCATTCTCACTCAAATCCCCTTTATCACGAGCCTCTGCAATAGCTTGCGAAGCCTTAGGACGCTCAACATCTTTTAACTGATTGAGTTCGTCTTTTAATTTTTTTAGTCCTTCTGCGGTATAGTATGATACTTTACTCATAACTTCGTTTATTTATGCACAATGCGATGTATGTAATTATCGTTTAACAATTGTGTTTATACTATGGTAAAGTCTTACCCTGATATATAAACACAAAAAATCCCATTAATTAACGGGATTAAGTGTTGCTAATATACGAATTTATTAATTGTTACTCCTAAAATCTTATAAATTGACAATCTCATCTGTTACTAAAATCCTAAAAAGAGGACTATTAACCGCTTTATTCTGCACGCTGACATTTTCGTGTAGTTCTGACGATAACCGCATCAACAACCCTAATGTTAATCCTATCTCATTCTCTATTAATTTAAACACAAACTTCCCAGAATATAGCCAGTTACAATTTCCTGGAAATGCTATTTATGTTGCTAATGCAGGCATACGCGGTGTTTTTGTGATAAATACGGGTTCTTCTATACGCGCCTGGGAAGCAACCGACCCCAATCACGTGCCCAATGCTTGTTCTACAATGAATTTAAATGGAGTAGAAGCAACCTGCTCTTGTGAAGACAACACGTACACCTTGTACACTGGTCAGGACACCAGCCAGGAATTATCTTACACACTTATTGAATACCGGGTTTCACAAAATGAAAATAATATAATTATTTCAAATTAAATATTCACTAGCCGTCTCCGTTAAGAGTATTTAAAAAATAGTTCTCGATTATTGAATAAAAAAAGCCGGCAAATGCCGGCTTTAAAGATTGCCTCCCAAGGTTCCCTAAAATCGTACAGTCGCTCCTACTAAAAAGTTGATTTTAGCCTGCGGATAATACCCGGCACCTTCAAGGGTAGTAACGGTTCCCGGATTTGTAAAATCATCATCATAAGTGAAAAAATATCCATTAGACACATATTCTTCGCTGAAGATATTATTAACCAAAGCCGTTAATGTAATCGACTTAGCAAAGCCGATTCCTTCTAAATCATACTGAAAGTTTAAATCATTTATAAAATAAGCTTCAAGCTTAGAACTTGCGGCATCTATATTACCCAGATATTGCTCACCAACATACTTAGATAATAGCGAAAAACGCAACTTCTGAATCGGGAAAAAATCAATTCGATTACCGGCAACAATGTTAGGAGAAAACGAAATATTGGTATTTCCCAGATTCTGCAAGACACCGTCTCTTTGAAAGAAAAAATCTCGGTTTTTATTAGTACTTAAAGCCACGTTTGGTGAAATCGCAACCTGACTTCCTAACTGGAAACCGGCTTCTACTTCTACACCCAGACGGTAACTAGAACCGCTATTTTGGCGTATCGCCGCACCCACATCATCTATCGCTCCGGTAAGCACCAACTGATCCCGGTAATCCATATAATACACATTAGCATAAATACGCGAACGATCTTTAGTAAAACGATATCCCAGTTCAAAATCGTTTAAAGTCTCTGGTACGGGATTTCCATTTTCAAAATCAGTACGGTTAGGTTCGCGGTTTGCTCTGGCATAAGAAGCATATACTTTACTCGATTCATCAACGGTAAATGTCACACCCGCTTTAGGGTTGAAAAACGAGTAATCTTTATCGATTCTAAAAGGGGTAGTATCATCCGCCAAGCCGTCTGTTTTATAGGTGATAAAACGTCCCTGCAAGTCTCCAAAAATACTCCAAGTGTCATCGATTCTCCAGGTTGCTTTAGCAAATGTTGTAAACTCATTTTTATCTGCTGTACCATTATAGTACCGATAACCAGCCTCTTCTGTTTGTGAGAAATAACGTGCCCAGGTGATCTCACCATAATGATCACCGGTATAAATACTACCAAAAACTCCTGCATCAAAATCAATGTTTTTATCAGAGTAATTGGTGGTCAAATTCGCAACATAGTAGCGATTATCTAGCCAGCGACGGCGTATCAAATCTGTATCTGCTTGCAACTCTCCATCAATTTCATAAGGCTCCCAGCCTATGAAATCAAAAGTAGCATCATTAGAAAAATTCACATTGGCATAATACCAAGAGTCTACATACTCTTCAAAAAAGCCGCGACCCATTGTATAGTTTAATGCAAGGTTAGTAGACCAGCCCCCACCATATTTTTGATTCCATAATAACTGCACGTGGTCTTGCTTATAATTGTCTACCTGATTCTCATAAAAACCTTCTAAATTTCCAGCATCATCATATTGAAAACCTATAGGGTTATAGGTGCGGTTGGTTTCTAAAGTCTGTTTATCGATACCATTCCAAGATTGATACGTAATCTCGTGACCTCCAAAAACAATTGCTTTAAGCAGTGTGTTTTCATTACGATATTCTCCTTGTAAAAAATAAGATTTCAAGTCAGAACTCGCCCGGTCTACATAACCATCAGATTTTATGGTCGAAAGCCTTCCGGAAAAACTAAAGTGATCGCTAATCAATCCGGTACCAAATTTCACATTCGCTCTGCGGGTATTAAAAGATCCGCCTGAAGCGCTAACCTGAGCATAAGCTTTATCTTCTGCCGCATCGGTAAGAATATTCAAACTTGCACCAAAAGCTCCGGCTCCGTTAGTAGAAGTCCCTACCCCACGTTGCAACTGCACACTTTGTATAGAACTGCTAAAATCTTGCAGGTTTACAAAAAAACTACCCAGACTTTCTGTATCATTATAGGGGATCCCGTTAATGGTCACGTTAATCCCTTGATTCCCTGTTCCGCGGACACGAAAACCCGTGTACCCCACTCCTGCTCCTGCGTCTGATGTAGTTACAACGCTAGGCAGATAATTGAGTAAAATGGGTAAATCCTGACCCAGATTACGCTCGTTAATTTCCTCTTTAGAAAGATTGCTGTAGGTGATGGGTGAATCTGCATCTACCCGGATTGATTTTACAAGTACCTCATCGAGTTTGTTTACAGATGTGGTGTCTTGCGGTGTTTGTTGTGCGAGTGCGCCAAAAGTTGTCAAACTGGCAGCACAGGCGAATAAAAGTGATTTCATTCGTAAAAATTTTTACGAATAAAAGGGGCGATTATTCCGTGTTACTATTAGTTAATAAAATGCAATGTTGCTTAAAAACAACCCGGTCCTCACAGGTATTTTAAGCGATTCCCTTGGCGGCATTATCCGCCCAGGTTCATTGGGTATGATCTCAGCTCGCTTTCTGAATAAACAGAAGTTTAAGCACCCCTTTGAGATTAGGCGGCAAATGTAATGCAATATTTCTGCTTTTATAAAAAAATTAAGGTGTTTTATTTTAGGGTGGCTTAATTTTAGAACCTATGAAAAATACCAAACGCTCTATAACACTTAAGGTTTTGACAGGCTATCTGCTAATAGGTTTGCTTATCTTTTTTGCGATTTGGTTTATTTATCCGCAGATTAAAACCTTTCTATATCCTCCTAAAAAAGAACAAGCCACTAATCAAAAGCTCACCTTTACCAGCAATGCGCTGAGCTATCTTTATGAAGCTGAGACGATAGGTAGAACAGCGATGGCGACGGGTTCTCAGAATCAATTTGGCAAATATGAAGTTCTCGTTGATAGTATCACCATTCAGCTAGATTCTTTACAAGGTATAACAGAAACCAAAGAACAAAATGAGCAATTAGACAGTATCAAAATGTTGTTGTCAAACAAGACCAGTAACATCCGCTCAATGGTGCGCTTACGCGAAGAGCAATACTCCCGTAATTATTATGATGAAGCGCTTTCTGAACTCATAAAAGAAGATATTTACTTTGAAGATTATGCTAATGATCCCCGCTTAGATTCTGTAGATGCCTATACAAAAAAAGTGATTGTTGATATGATGGAATACATCAGAAAAGACAATACAGATAAGGATCAGAATATGGCTTCAATGGCACAAACTGTACGCAAGACTCTGGCAAAAATAGAAACCCGAAAGAAAGAACTCGAAATCAACATCATAAACCGTGAAAATACGCTACTTGCCAACGACCGTGACATCAACCTTAAGATCAGAAATCTTCTGAGTACGCTTGAACGTGAAGGAACGATGACAGCGAGGCAGCGCGAAGCTCTACTCAATAGCCGTATTGAAGAAATCTCTAATACCTTAAAAATTATAGGTGGCATCAGTATTATTCTTGCTTTAGGCTTTGTCATAATGATTTTTAAAGATGCGTCCCGCAGCCAGCAATACAGTACTGAACTTGAAAAAAGTAACGCCGTTGCGCAATCCCTATTAAAGAGTAGAGAACAATTAATGGCGACAGTGACACATGATATGCGCTCTCCCCTCAATACGGTTTTAGGCTTTACAGAATTGCTTAAAAAGACACCTGTTGATGCTAAACAATTACGGTATTTAGATACTGTTCAAAAATCTGGGGATTATATTTTAAAACTGGTTAACGATTTACTTGATTTTGCAAAGCTGGAAGCCGGTAAGATCACTATTGAAAAAATACCGTTTAACCCTAAAAAATTGATTGAAGATGTCGTTGCAGTAAGTTTACCACAACCTATAAAATCTGGCGTTGAAATTAGCACTGAGATTTCTGAAGAGGCAAATCAAATCTTTCTAAGCGATCCTTTTCGCATCAAACAAATACTCGCCAACCTCATCACTAACGCTTATAAATTCACTGAAAGTGGAAGCATCAACATTACTGCACAAATTGTAAAAAGCAGTCTGAAATTTGAAGTAATTGATACCGGCCAGGGGATTCCTAAAGAAAAACAGCAACTCATTTTTAAAGAATTTTCACAGGCAGAAGAAACCACACAGCGCAAATTTGGCGGTTTTGGTCTTGGCCTTTCCATATCAAAAAAGTTAACTAAACTACTTAAAGGGAAATTATCTTTAAATAGTACTCCAGGCAAAGGAAGTACATTTACCGTTTCTATTCCTGTTGAAAAAACAGAACAGCAAGAGTCTGTTAAATCCGTTTCAATTTCAAATAAAAATCTAAATTCAATTGAACGTATTCTAATCGTTGATGACGAACCAGTACAAATCAAACTTACTCAAGCTACTCTAGCTCCTTATGACTTAGAGACAGATACTGCAAACAATGGAGCAGAGGCTTTAAAACTGCTTAAAACAAAAAAATACGACCTCATCCTTTCAGACATACAAATGCCTGTTATGGATGGAATTGCCCTAATTAAAGAACTTAAATCAACAATTGAAACCGCTCAAATACCTGTAATTGCTCTGAGTGGAAACGGGACGCTCAAACAAGCAGATTACAAACATTTTGGCTTCGCCGAAAACTTAAAAAAGCCATACAAACCAGATGAACTGGTTCAAGCTATCAGCACGATAAGTGCTTTAGAAAAAAAGAAAATTGAATCCAATCCAATTGTCTTAAAATCTAACTCTGATTTATTCAGTATTGAACAATTGAAAGAATTTGTAGGTGACGATAATGAAGCTTTAAAGAGTATTCTTACTGTGTTTTGTGAGAGCACTGAAGAAAGTTTAGAGAGCTTAAACGCACAAACTATAGACATCAAATCTATTAATGACACTGCACATAAAATGCTTCCGATGATGCGACAGCTTGAAGCTTCAGGGATTGTCGCTATTCTTGAAAAATTAGAAAAACCCACACTTCAAAAGATTCCGAAGGCAGAGATACAATCAGCTATATTAAGCGTTAAGGAAAAATCTAAAACCTTGGTAGATTTGCTAAGACAAACTCTTACAACTTAATATTGTAGTGCTTGAGTTTATTGTAAAGTGTTTTGCGATCAATATGAAGAAGTCTTGCAGCTTTGCTTTTATTACCCCCGGTTTTTTCCAATGCATCTAAAATAAGCTCCTGCTCATTTTTAGAATTAAAGAGTGCAAACGGCTCATCTTTTATGCTTTCTTTTGAAAGCATTATTTCGCGAGGCAAGAGTTTTAGAGGAATAATAGCATCTTGCGTTAATAAAACAGAGCGCTTTACGATATTCTTCAGTTCTCTCAAATTCCCCGGCCAGTCATATCTTTTTAAAGCCTCTATAGCTTCATCACTAAAACCGGTCACCTCTTTCTCAAGTTCTGCATTGGCTTGATCCAAGAAAACATTTACAAAAAGCATCAAATCTTCCTGACGATCACTCAGGCGTGGCATTTCGATTGAAAATTCATTCAATCTGTGATACAGATCTTCTCTGAATTCATTCTCTTTTATAGCTTCCTCCAGATCTTCATTGGTAGCAGCAACCACACGTATATCAACCGGGATTTCCTTGTTACTACCCACCGGTTTTACTTTTCGCTCCTGTAAAGCTCTAAGCAGCTGCACCTGCAACTCGTAAGATAGATTTCCTATTTCATCTAAAAAAAGTGTACCTCCATTAGCTGCTTCAAAATGCCCCACTTTGTCTGTAACTGCTCCTGTAAAAGAACCTTTAATATGACCAAAGAATTCGCTACTTGCTAGTTCTTTAGGTATTGCACCGCAATCAACAGCTATAAATGGCTGATCGCTACGTTTGCTTTTATCGTGAATACTTTTTGCAACATATTCTTTACCAGTACCGCTATCGCCAATTATCAAAATAGACATCGTAGTAGGTGCTACAAGGTCTACATATTGATTGAGTTTTGCTGCGGCATCACTTACCCCTTTTATAAAGTTAGCACTTGTTGCAGATGCAACTTCCCCATTTTTCTTTTTTGGATTTTGTTTTGGCTCAGAAGTGCTTTGTGAATTTTCCTGAATATTGAGGGCTTTATCTATAATCTTCAAGAGTTCATCAGGACGTACCGGTTTTGAAATATAATCAAAAGCGCCGGCCTTCATAGCTTCTACAGCTTTATTAATTTCGGCATAACCGGTCATTAATATCGCCGGGATAGCTGAATACTTCTCTTTAATGAAATTCAAAATACTAAGTCCGTCATCATCTGGCAAACGAACATCTGTAATCACCAGATCTGTCGCTCCTTCATCTAATATTTTGTAAGCTTCACCAGCTGTAAACGCACTTTTAACTTCAAAGCCTTTTTTACCGAGAAAGGTCTCAAGCATTTTACAAAAGGCAACATCATCTTCTATAAGGAGTATTTTAGACAAGGTAGATAGTTTTAGTAAGTCACCTTGGGCAAGCCCAAAATGTATTAAAAAGAAACAGCTTTTGACTTCAAGGCAAGCCTTGGAGTATCTCAATCTCAATTATTATGTTAAAAGTACAAATACCATTAACTGCGGTAACTAATAAAATCATAAAAAACGTTAAGAAAATATCTTTCGATTCTTATGATCTAGACACTTGAATTTGAAAATAAACTACCTCGCGGCAAGTCTCGGCGTTTTAAACCCATTAGCGGTGCCAATAAAACATAAAAAAGCCCCGATTCTCATCGGGGCTCAATCTTGAATTTTTAACCATTCTATTTATTAAAAATTCAAATTAGGGAAACCTAACCTACTCTTTTGGTTCGATCCATTCACCTGCAGCATTTATATATGCAGTTTCTGGCTCGGCCCCTTCTGTTGCTAATGTTAATTTAAAAGTTTTATTTTCTGAGTCAACCCAGGCTTCAGTTACATCAGCTCCAGTTTTATCCTCTTCAACTGCTTTAGTCACAGTTACAGGTAAATCTGAAACTTCAATTTTAGTGTATCCATCTACCGGAGCTTGTAATTCTGTAGTAGCTTGCGCTACATCTCCTGTGGTTTCTTGAGCTGTTACTCCTTCTGCTGCAAAAAGCATTGTTGCTGCTGCAGCTACGGTCATTACTAGATTTTTCATAATCCTATATTTTGTGCACACACTGGTGCTTTGATTAAAATTGATTTATTAAAAGGGAGACTCTTGTTACTGAATCTTTACCCATTTACCTTCTTCATTGATGTAAGCCGTCTCTGCTTCTGCACCTTCTGCTTTCAACATCAATTTATAAACGCTCAATTCTTCATTGAAATACGCTTCTTCAACTGTAGAACCTGCTTTGTCAGTTGCTACTGCATTAGTAACTGTTTCTGGTAAAGCTGAAGTTTCAATTTTCTCAAAACCATCCTGTACAGGTGCTTGCACTTCAGTCTCAGTCATTGCTACTTCAGATTCTGTTTCTTGTGCTGTTATGTTTTCTGTAGCGAAAAGCATTGTTGCTGCTGCGGCTACGGTCATTACTAGATTTTTCATAATTCTATATTTTCTTGTTTATTGTTATTTTATTTGAGCTGTTTCAGTTACAAACTCATTTAACTATATAGCAAAACCGTACCATAGCAACTGCAGTACAGCTCAGCCCCATTAAGTAGCTGATTATGGGACAAATAAAGAAATGTGATAAAAAAGGCTTTGTGTAGAAGAAGAGTATATTCCACAAAAAAAGTGTAGAATTAATCTACACTTTTTAATAAATACCCTAAAATATTTGGAATACTTAAAAAGAAGGCGGTTTTCGATTGGCTTTCTTTTCTGCATTTTTCTTTTTAGAATCAAGCCTGCGTCTTTTTGAAGCTAAAGTAGGTTTTGTCTTTTTTCGTTTTTTAGGTTTAATAAGTGCCTTCTCTAGCAAGCGCATTAAATTTTTAAAAACCTCTTGTTTGTTTTTATGCTGGCTGCGGCTTTGATCATAAGATAAAACCAATTGATTTTCTGATGTGAATTTTGAAGACAGTCGTTTTTTAAGACGCTCTGTCTGATCCTCATCAAACACAATAGAAGCATCAAGATCCCAATGCAGCATGACTTTAGTAGAAGTCTTATTTACATGCTGACCTCCGGGACCACTGCTGCGCACTGCCTTAAAATTACATTCTGTATACAGCAGGTTTTTATCCATTAAGCTTTTGTCTGATGTGATGGTTTTAGTAAATCATTTACCGTTTTAACCGGATTGAAGGTTTCCAAAGGCACTTCAACAAATAGAGTATTCCAGCGTGCCATCGCACCGTTCCACAATCCCGGAAGTTCTAATGCTTTAATTTCGTTTCCTCCATCTGTTTTATAAGCTATAAATGCTAAGTCTGGATTCACATAATCAAGCAGATTGTATTTTTTACCATTATAATTACGTACACCGGCAACAATATCTACCGGATTGAAGTGTGTTGAATTTTTAAAGATCTCTCCCTGTTTAGCGTCTTTAGTGTTTACCTGTGCGCCTTCAATTATCTGCAGGGCTACTTTACCACTTTCATCTTCAACCCAAAATGGACCACCTCCGGGCTCTCCTTCATTTTTAACCATACCGCAAACACGGATAGGTCTATCTAGTAATTCAGCTAAATAGCTTTTCTTTTCTTCTGTTGAAAAATCTGTATAATCGGAATCGATACGTGTACTGAAGTCTTCTTTTAAAAAGGTTACTAATTCCTCAAGTTCGTTTTCAGAAATTGTATTCTTATCTAAAAGTGCTGCATATTTAAATACCTGAGCTTGCTTTTCTAAAAGTAAACCGGCTAAAATACGTTTGCTTCGGGCTAAAGTTTGAATCTGATCCTGAACCAATACATTATCTATATTCTTTATAAAAATCACATCTGCATCCACATCGTTCAGGTTTTCAATCAATGCCCCGTGACCTCCGGGACGAAACAACAATGAACCGTCACCTTTACGATACAATTTATTATCCATAGTAACAGCAACAGTGTCTGTTTCCGGCTTCTGAAACGAATAATCAACATCAAAGTTAACTCCTGTTGTATTGCTTACTGAAGCGTGAATGGTATCAAATTCTTTAACGAATGCCTCCTTATGCTCTGGCGAAACGGTAAAATGTAGTGTTGCTTTATCGCTTTTTGCCGCATATGCTGCAGCCTCATGCAAATGCTCTTCAAAAGCTGTTGCTTTGTAACATCCGTAATAATGAAATGGGATCAAGCCTTTAGGTAAATTACCGTAGTCCTCACCGTTTTCACTCATCATTGTTTTGATAAACGCATATTTCTTAGTGTTTTCATCGGCTTTGGTTTCTTCATCAAGCCCATCTATAATGTGATTGTAAAATGGAAACTCCTCATAACCGGCAAAAAACTTCTTCATATGATTATCCCCGGTACGTTCTAGATATTCATCTATTGTTTCTTTAGAAGCATTGTAGTCCTCTAAAAACTGATAGATCTTTTTAAACATACGGCTGGCAGCACCAGAGGCTGGTGTGAACTTTAAAAGATCGAGTTCTGATTTTTTATCTTCATAAAAATCTAGAAACTTCAATTCTTCTGCTTCAGCAAGTTTAAAAATTCCGTCTGATGTTGTTGCAGGTGCTACTAGTTTAACATTAGGCACCCCATTAACAAAAAGATCAATTTGACTTTCTACCTGTTTTGCAGTTAAGCCGTGATCTTTGATTTCGTTGATTTCTTGGTCTGTAAAATTCAAATTAGTAAAGAATTTAAGTGGTTGGTAATAAATTGTAGTCGTTCTTCTAGACTTCCTTTGACCAAAATGTAGGGGCGATCATTATCAATTAAAGCTTGTCTAAAATACTCGAACATTTCTTCTCGTTGTTCCGGGCGATCACGTAAATCATCTGCTTGCCAGGGCGTATCTATATATGTTAACAAATAGAGATCATACGTATTGCTTTTTGCAGCTTCTGCTACTTGGGTATCACACCATCCGTCATAGTATGCTTCGCTGTAAACCTTTGTTTCTAAAAGATCTGTGTCACAAAATACTGTTTTTTTTCCGGAATCGACAGCTTCATTTTCCAACTTCATCTGTCCAATAGCGATGGATAGTATGTCTTGAGGTTCACAAATTTTTTGCTCTTCATCCCATTTCTGCTGAAGGTATTCCCGAGCAAACTCGGGCACCCAGGCACCATCATAATATTCTGAGAGTTTCTTTGAAAGTGTAGTCTTCCCGGTACTTTCGGGGCCAAAGAGCACGATTTTTATACAGTTTCCGGTATGTTGTTGAGGTATTTTTTCCACGCGATAAAGCCATAAATAGCAAGCACAGTAAAAATAAGATATTGAAAACTGGTAAATGTGAAGCCTTTGTAAAAATATAGGGGAACCGAAATAATATCTCCTATAATCCAATAAATCCAATTTTCAATTTTGCGTTTAGCCATTAACCACATACCCACAAAAAATAGGGCCGTTGTAAGAGTGTCTACATAAGCCGTCCAACTATTCCATTTATCAAAAACATTGTACACAGCAAATACAAAAATGATGGTCACAATAAAAATGAAAGCAGACCAGGTATGTTCTTTTTTAGTGGTTTTTGAAATAGGCGTCACGTGCTCTGCATCTGTTTTTCTGGTCCAAACATACCACCCGTAAACACTCATCAAGAAATAATAAGCATTGATCATCATATCACCCAGCAAACCCCATTTTAATAATAGATAGACAAAAATTGAGGTGCTAATCATTCCTATAGGATATACCCAGATATTATTCTGTTTTGAATACCAGACCGAAAGCAACCCGAAAATAACGCCCACGATCTCAAGAATAATTGATGACGTTTCATAACCTGCATATTGCCCAAAAAAGAAATCTACAATTGAATTCATACGCTAAAATTCACCTTTTTCAAAAGCAGTACCTACAACTACAAGATCTGCGCCCGCCTCGTAAGCTTGCTGAAGCTTTAGAGGAGTTCTGATTCCTCCACCTACAATTAACGGAATAGAGATTGCCGACTTTACCGCCTGAATGATTTCGGTAGAAACCGATTTTAAAGCACCGCTTCCGGCCTCAAGATAAATCAATTTTTTACCAGAATATTCACCTGCAAGTGCTGTGCTTACTACACGTTCAACATCATGGTGTGGCAAAGCCTGTGTGTGACTCACGCGTTCTACAGCTGTTTTTATTCCGCCGTCAATCAAAATATAACCCGTGGGAATAATCTCTAGGCCTGAATGCTGTAACTGCTTTACAGACTTTATTTGTTGTCTTATTAAATACTCTGGGTTCTCACCAGATAACAGAGTTAAAAAAAGTATTCCGTCTGCTGCTTTTGAAATCTGCTTATAATCGCCTGGAAAAAGAATTACCGGCAAATCTGTATTCTTTTTTAGTATTTGAACGGTAAGTTGTGTTTGTGTCTGGGTTGCTGTGCTTCCGCCAACAAGAATGTGTGTAGTAAATTCGGGTAAGTGTAACACCTGTTGAATCAAGGTATCTTTAGAATGTTCTTCAGGATCAAAAAGGATTGCAAAACATTTTTTTTGATTCTTTGCAGCTTCCTGCAAGTCTTTATAAATCCGTTTTCCGCTCTGCGTAAATTCATCAATCATATCAAAGCGCTAAAGCATAAACACAGGTAAAACCTTCAAACTCCAGAAAATCAATAGCGTATTTACTTTGATTGCCGTGATAATTGATAACAGCATCCGTTTTATAATCATCAAAATCAAAATCGGTTACATTGATGTGCTGTAAAAAACTAAGCCCCTTAACTCCGTAAATCTTATAAAGTGATTCTTTAGCACCCCAAACAATGGTCAATTTTCTAATAACAGCATCGTCATTAGCCAACGTACGGTATTCTTTCAACGGAGTAAAGCGGGAGGCAATGCGCAAAATCTTATCGCGTTGCATTTCGATATCTATACCCACCTCAATAGCATCACTTATAATAATTGCGGTAAAATTATAAGAATGGGTGATCGAAATATGTTTACCATTATGCAAGTGTGGCTTTCCATTTTCGGTATAATACAAATCCTGATCGGTATAACCGGCTTGATGCAAAAGGTGTCTAATACTTAAAAATCCACGGCGGTGCAGTTCAGACTTCATACTCTCAAAACGCGCTTTACAATGTGGTGTCAAATTCACATTTTGAGACAACTCCTCAAGAGGCTCTTCCACTTTCCAGATGTAAACCTGAGTGGTTGCATTAGGCGTTATAGTTTTGAAAAGTGGCACGTTAACTAGTGATTATTACGTATTTTTGCAAAAAATAAGAATTGTAAATATAAGATTATGTCAACGAAAACCGTGCAATATGTTCCTTATAAAGTCAGAGATATTTCTTTGGCCGCATGGGGTAGAAAAGAAATAGAATTAGCTGAAGCAGAGATGCCGGGCCTTATGGCTCTAAGAGAAGAGTATGGTGCTGAACAACCTTTAAAAGGGGCTCGTATTGCAGGATGTCTGCATATGACCATACAAACTGCTGTTTTAATTGAAACACTTGCGGCTCTTGGTGCAGATGTTACTTGGAGTTCTTGTAATATTTTCTCTACTCAGGATCATGCTGCTGCAGCTATTGCTGCTGCCGGAATTCCGGTTTATGCCTGGAAAGGAATGAATGAAGAAGAATTTAACTGGTGTATTGAGCAGACTTTATTCTTTGGTGAAGAGCGCGAGCCGTTAAATATGATTCTTGATGACGGTGGTGATTTAACCAATATGGTTCTTGATGACTATCCAGAGCTTGCTGCTGCAATCAAAGGTCTTTCTGAAGAAACAACAACCGGAGTTCACCGTTTATACGAGCGTATGAACAAGGGTACATTACCTATGCCGGCGATCAATGTAAATGATAGTGTTACCAAATCTAAGTTTGATAATAAATTTGGCTGTCGCGAAAGTGCTGTAGATGCAATACGTCGTGCTACAGATGTAATGCTTGCCGGTAAGCGCGTTGTGGTTTGCGGTTATGGTGATGTAGGTAAAGGTACCGCTGCTTCATTTAAAGGAGCAGGTTCTATTGTAACGGTAACTGAAATTGATCCTATTTGCGCACTACAAGCGGCAATGGACGGTTTTGAGGTGAAGCGTCTGGAAACTGTACTTGAAAAAGCCGATATTGTAATTACCACTACCGGAAACAAAGACATCGTACGTGGTGAGCACTTCAAAGCGATGAAGGATAAAACCATCGTATGTAACATTGGTCATTTTGACAATGAGATACAGGTTGCCTGGTTAAATGAAAACTACGGCGACACTAAAGACGAGATCAAGCCGCAGGTTGATAAATACACCATTGATGGTAAAGACATCATTCTTCTTGCTGAAGGTCGTCTGGTAAACTTAGGTTGTGCAACAGGTCATCCAAGTTTTGTAATGAGTAACTCCTTTACAAATCAAACGTTAGCACAAATCGAATTGTGGAAAAACAGCCACAACTATAAAAATGAAGTATATATGCTACCGAAGCATTTAGATGAGAAAGTTGCTGCGTTACACTTAGAGAAAATAGGTGTTGAATTGACAGAATTAAGCAACGAACAAGCTGAATATATTGGCGTAACGGTTGAAGGACCCTACAAGCCAGAGTATTACAGATACTAAATTTCAATAAATTGTAACTTCTTCAATGCCTCCTTAAAAAAGGAGGCATTTTTTTATCAAAATATTGTTAAATTCAAAAAAAAATATAATTTAGCCAGCTAACCAAAACTATAATCATGAATAAAATTCACCGCTTTTTTATCGTTATTGCAACAGCATTAATTATGACCTCTTGCTATGTTCAAACCAGTATTGTTGGCGATGGTGCTAAAGGAAATACAGAGGTTACGCAATGGAATCATTATGTAATATATGGCCTTGCTCCCGTTGGAGTTTCTAAGCCTGAAGAAATGGCTAAAGGCGCCAAAGATTATACCGTAACTACAAAGCATTCGTTTATAAATGGTCTTGTCAATGCTATAACATTCGGTATTTATACGCCTACTACAACTATCGTAAAATATTAATTGTGGTAAAAAAAATACTCTTTTTTTTGTGTATACTTCTTCTGACACGCTCTGTTTATTATTTAATTAAACTTTTTAGTTTCAAATTAAATAACCTCAGTGAGTTTGGAGAAGGAGCCCTCTTAGGACATTCAATTGTATTTTGCTTGCTTAGTTGTTGTATTTTTCTTTTAGGAAAAAGAATTTGGTTCACACAAAAAGAAAATTAATTCAAAGAGCTCTTTAAATTTTAAAGGGCTCTATTTTTTTACAAGCGTCATTTGTGCTTTTTCGCCTTCTTTAAGATTGGTAATGGTACGTACAAAATTACGACTATCCTCCACTTCCAACCGCACGGTATTCGGTGCTGAAGTTCCTTCACTTACAGCCTCAATCCTGATTTGAGTCTGTTCTTTTTCCAGTTTAAATTCTAAATATTTTTTCTCGTGTAAAACCGTGTAATTCTCTAATACCGGTTTATCATCAACATACAAATTGATAATATCTCCATCTTCTTTCCCGGCATCATAGATTGAAAGTTTAATCTTCTGATCCCGAGTAAAAATATTGAGGTTTTCATCTTTAGCGATGATATTCCGCGTTAATGTGTCTAAAACCCGTGCTACCTTAATATTCTTTTTTATAGAATCTGAAAACTTCTTAGAGCGCTGAATGACCTTGTCTATTTTTTCTACTCGCTTTTTCACTTGCTCTCCAGAATTTACGATGATCATTCCATCGAGGCAGGGAGAACCATCTGCGTAAAGCCCTTTAAAATCACCACTAAAGGCTTTTACTTTATCCAGATTACGCACTTTTCCTTCAAAATTTACAAAGCAAAAATCTTTTTGAACAACCGGAGACTTCGTATAAACAATGTCATACTCATTAAAACTCAGTAGCTTTTCATCTTCATCATAAAAGCCTCTAATGTTAGATTTAGTCTCATGTTTACCTGCAAAATCTGTAAGTGAATATCCTTGAATAGAATCATTAACCCGGTCAAATAAAACTTTATAACTAATAAACGAAGTATCGTTTAATTTAATAACGCCAAAGAACTCAAACTCCTGTGCTTGAAATGTTGTAGTAAACGTTAAACATATCAAAAACAGGATTACTCGGGAATAGAAGTTTCTCAAAATAGCGTACATTTTGGGTAATTTAATTAACCTTAGATCTTATGAATTTCAAAATTATCTTTTCACTGGCACTTCTGCTAATGATTTCAACAACAACTTTTGCAGGATTTCCTGTTGAGCGTGTTGCAAAAACAACCACTGAAGTAAATGCAGCTTCTGAAGCTTCAAACGAACTTGTTTCTCCTGCTGCTGTTGCTGCAGATCGTCAAACCGTGGCAATTTTGCTTTGGTTATTTTTAGGGGCCTTTGCTGCCCACAGATGGTATCTGGGAAGTCCGATTTTATGGAACATCGTCTTTATTCTAACCGCAGGATTCTTTGTTGTAGGTTGGGTTATTGATGGAATTGAGATTATCACAGGTACCTATCCTGGATTGTAAGTTTATCAAAAACAACAAAAGCCCTGCTGATTCCTCAGCAGGGCTTTTTTATTTAATACCGGCTCTGAATTACTTCAATTTACCTAAATCATAGTAATAAAACGTACCATCGTCATTCATCGCAACAAACAATCCGTTTTTAAAGCTATCGTTTAACGGAACTGTCACCACTTCGCAACCGTCTGTTTCAGTTGTGGCTAAGTTTAATATTCTAACCAACTCATTAGTCTTACGGTCGTAAATATTAAACTGACCACGCTGCTGATCAGAAACAATGAGCATTCCGCTTCCGTCATCATAAGCGGCTATGGCGATCCCTTCTATATCTTCTAAGAAATCTTCTGATCCAAAAGCTGCCAGTTGCTCGTTTCCTTTAGCAGGCTCTGCGTGATATTTCTTGATGCTTTCTCCTTCATCAGAATAATACACAAAGCCCAGTGCATCATCAACAGCAATCGCTTCGATCTCTTTTTTACCGCTAAAATCCCCAAACTTGCGCACCAAGTCAAAGCTTACTAGATGGTCTGATTTTGGTGTGATTTTATATTGGTACAGATAGTTTTCTAACGGACCGGTTTTACGCCCTACAATTGCATAAAAGGCTCCATCCACAGCAGATTTATACAAACTCACTCCCATTGGATATTGAAATTCCTCATTCGCATCCTCTACAAAAACCGGAAAACCACCGCCATCTAAAGGCTTCATATCAGGCACCGAATAAATGCGTAACATTTTACGCTCTCTTTCGGTAAAAGCAATGATATCAGTGGTTGTAGAATCGTTTACCGGAAACCCATAACGCAAATCAACATTGTTAGGACGCTTGATGTTAGGAATTGATTTTTCGGGAATAATTTTTCCTTCCAGGTCAAAGGCAAAAATGCAACCGTCTGTATCTTTATCAGTACCAAAAACGATACTTTGTGAAGCATCTTCCGGGTTGATCCAAATGGCAGGATCATCAGTATCATATTTAACATGTTCGGTAATGGTATCGGGTTTGATTTCCGGTAGTTGTGATTTTGTATTTCCGCAAGAAAATAAAACCAGTGCCGTGCTGAAACCAGCACTATATTTGAAATTTTTCATACTAGAATAAATCATATTTTATACCAAAGGTTAAACGTGTGCTATAATACTCCATCTGCATCGTACGGTCTTTTACTCCCTGATAATAACGCAACGGCTGATTGGTAATATTATTTAGATTGGCATAAAGCTGAAGGTTCTTTGATAAGAAAACAGTGGCATTAAAGTCTAGAAAAAATTGCTCGTCATAAAAACGATCTTCAAAAGCATTACCTCCCAATTCATCTAAATAAGCATCTGCATAGTTGCTAGAAAGTCTCGCACTAAACCACTTATCTGCATAAGAAATTGACGCATTAAACATATTAGGCGAAGAACCCGGCAACGCAAGATCACCACGCATATCACCATCTTCATTAGCAATACCTTTAGCTTCAGAATTGAGATAAGTATAGTTTAAATAAATACCGAAGTTTTTAAGAAAACCGGGAAGGAAATCAAGCTGACGCTGAAACGCCACTTCTGCACCAAAAATGCGTGCTTTATCTCCGTTTAAAGGCTGAAACAACTCGTAACCCGTGCTTTCTTCTTCTGAAACATTGGTATAGATAAAGTCGTTTAAATCTTTATAAAACACCCCTCCTGAAAGAATACCTACAGAATTGAAATACTTTTCGGCCATAAAATCAAAATTCATAGAAGTAGTAGGATTCAATTGTGGGTTACCCACAGAAACCTCATCATCTTCCCGTTGTCTGTAAGGCACAAGATCTATATAATTAGGTCGCGCTAACGTGTTTGTCCAGGCAAAACGCAGAACCGTATTTTCTGAAGCATTATATTTAAAATGTACACCCGGTAAAACATTTGTATATGAACTCTCGTCATTGATTTGGGTCACCGTATCTGGCTCATCAACGTCAAAATTATTACCTGTACTTTCGATTCGTGTATTTTCAACGCGAAGACCTACTAAAACACTCAGTTTATCTGTTAATTTCTGATTAGTCATCACATAACCGGCATATACATTTTCGGTCACATCAAAGTTATCACCAAGATATTCGTCTGGCACTGCTTCTCCTTCAAAAGCTGCCGTGTCATACAAATCAAGACTTCCTAAAAACTCCGGTGAAGCAAAAATTCCGGGTCTGTATTTTGACCCTGCTAAAAAATCATCCCCATTATAAGCACGCTGATTTACCAATGCCAGGTTGTCTAATGCAGAAGTAAGTGGCGAATACTCAGAGAAGGTGTTGTTTCTATTTTTATTCTTAAACCTGCCGCGTACACCAAACTTTACCGTACCATCGCCATTATTAAAGAAATCTGCAGGCAACTCAAAGTTTGCAAAGAAATTGACATCTTTTTCTTCAGTAAACTGGTATTCTTCGGTTAGTTCATCTAATTCAAACTGCGAAAAATCTTCTGCAGAAACCGGAGTGTGTATAGGCTTACGTGTATCGTTGATCTCATTGTTGATTTCATATTCTGTAGCATAAACTAAATAACGTTCATTAGGACGTTCTTCTGAAGCTTTTGCAAAAGAACCCATCCAGGTGAACTTTAGATTTCCGAACAGGTGATTACCTCCTAAACTGTAGTTCTGCATACGCTGATCTTCCAATCTTCTGTTTTGAATTCTTCCGCCGGGAATACCTCCTTTGGTTTCGCGTTTAACTTCTACCGGAAAACGGGAAAGCGTACCGTTTACGATCTCAAAATCACCTTCATTGATGTCTTCTGCATCTAAAACCTCTGTCTCATATCGAAATCTATTCTCCCGATCATCACGCCAGTTGTACATCGTTTTTAAATAGATCTCGTTATTGTCGTCAAAGTTGTAATCAAAATTGGCTGAAAAACTACGTCTCACCCGTTGTACCAAATATTTACGGATCTCAAAAACATTGGCATACGGATTAACATCGAGCTCTACTTCTTCGCCAGCAGCATCAGTATAAGCAAAAGCGTCTGTCCACTCTGCCTCTACATTATCACTACCAAAATCATTATCGTTAATTGAGGCTGAAACCATCCAACCGAACTTCTTATTTTTTGAACGGTCTCCCAACAAAAAAGACCCACTCAAAATACGTTTGTCTGTGATAAAATTCACACCAGAACCTCCTGTTGCAGACAATCTAAAACGCTGTGGTGTAGATCGGGTTACCAGGTTTACCGAGCCCCCCAATGCATCAGCATCCATATCTGGAGTGACTGCTTTGTTCACTTCAATGGTTTGAATCATATCAGAAGGAATAAGGTCCATCTGCACATTGCGGTTATCCCCTTCTGCTGAAGGAATACGGCTTCCGTTTAAAGTAACCGAATTTAATTGTGGCGATAAACCACGCACAATTATATTACGCGCTTCTCCCTGGTCCATTTGCATGGTAATACCGGGAATACGCTTAGTCGCGTCACCAATGTTTGCGTCAGGAAATTTACCTATCTGATCTGTAGAAACAACATTGGTAATATTTACATTGTTTTTTTGCGTATTTAAGGCTCTGGCCTGCCCACCGTCACTAAAGCCAACGATTTGCACATCGTCTAACTGTGTTTCTTCAGAAGCTAACAACATAGCAACCGAAGTAGTTTTACCTGCAGATACAGTTACCTCTTTATTTATATCGGCAAAACCAAGATATTTTACAGTAAGGGTGTAATCTCCTTGAGGAATTTCTACAAATGTGAATTTCCCATCTTGATTAGAAACAGCACCTTTATTCAAACTTTTGATCATCACCGCGGCTCCCGGAACATTAATCCCATATTCATCGGTGATTACTCCTTGAATAATACCTTCCTGAGCGTATAAACCGGAGTAATTAAGTGTAAAAAGCAGCGTTACAATAAGCAACTTCAGACTAGTAATTATTTTCATTTTTTTGATGTTTTAATTGAATCAAATGTAGCTGAGCCCTTTAAAAACAGGCTAAACTAAAGTCTAACAAATTGTAAAGAATCAAGATTTTACGGGCTACAACAAGGCAACAATTACCTAAATTTTACACAGCCCTAACGTTGAGGCAAAAAAGGGAGCTGTTTTATAACTTCAGCATAAAGTTCACGAGCTCATCTGTACTATCAAGCGGTAATTTTTTACGCAGTCGGTAACGGGCCACCCGAACACTGTCTGGAGTAATACGCAGTACCGATGCGATTTCTTTTGAAGAAAGATCAAGCCGAAGCAACATACATAATCGCAGCTCTGTAGCTGTTAATTTTTGAGTGGCAGCTTGATTGAGTCTTTGAGTGAAGCTCGGATGGATCTCTTCAAATAAACTCAAGAATTGATTCCACTCATCATCTTCTAGCAAATGCGCTTTTAAGTCACTTGAAAGTGCAATCAATTTAGCAGGAATGTCCATACGCTTTCTCAAACTCAACTTTTGCAAGGTTCCTGAAACCTCTTCCAGCAATTTATTTTTTTGAGCCAGACTTAAACTGTATTTTGATAGCGTAGCCGTTTTAAGCTGAATTTGATTTTGAAGGTTTTGCTCCTGAGCTGCTTTGGTTTTTAGTTCAGCTTCTAATGCACGCTGTTTATACAACTCAACTTCTAGCCTTGCTCGTCGTTTTCGCTTCTGAAAAGAAAATAGAATGATGCCGCTGCTTATCAAAATGAACAGCAGCAGTAGCATAGCAATAAATTTTACCTGAGAAGTTTCTTGCTCCTGCTCGAGCAATTCTATTCTGGCCTGTTTCTCTTTAGTATCGTAAACGGTTTGTAACGCATTTAGTTGATTGAAGTTTTGCGCGTAAAATTGCTTTTCAACCAAATCCTGATACGCCAATGCATAGAAATGTGCATGTTTATAATCTTCAGCTAAGGCATAAGCTTTTGCAAGATCTTTGTAGGCACTTGCTATCTGATGCGGATTATCATAAGCAAGAGCCAATTCTAAAACTTCTTTGGTTTTTGTTATTGCTTCTTTATACCTCCCCGTTTTTCGGTAAATATCAGCGAGATTATTAAAAGCATTGATCTGAGCCTCATCATCTACCTCTTTAAAAAAGGCATAAGCCTGTTCAAAATAGGTATAGGCTTTGTCATAATCTCCCAGATCTTCATAGATACTGCCTATATTCTCAAGAACTGTAGCTTCTCCACTTAAGTCTTTAAGATCACGATAGATTAGCAGGCTTTGCTGCTGAAAATCAAGTGCTTTTTTCGGTTGATTTTGTTTTTCCGCACAGGTACCGAGCAATTCATAACTTTTAGATTTTAGATTTAAATACGTGTGTTTCTCTGAATGCGAAAGACTGCTGTTTAAAAGATCTGCTGCCTTAGTATAATTATTAAGTGCTATGTAGATCTCGGCCAATTCATTTTTAACCGTTGCCGTAAGCTGACTATTGTGATCTTCGTTTTGAATAAGCGCCGCGTTGTAGTGGTTTACAGCTTCGGTGTAGATCTGAGTTTGTTTGTAAAATCTGGCTAGATCAATATGTGAATTAACTAGTTCTGAAGTATTCTCACCAGACTCAGCAAGCTCTAATCGGTTTTTATACACATAGAAAACTGAATCTTTAAAAGCCTCAAACTTTTCTTCAGGATTATTTTGAGCCCAAATCGGGAGACTCATCAAAAAAAACATAAAAGCTAATCCAAAATACTTCAACTAAAGCTCCGTTTAGTTGAGCAATATACCGGTCTAATATTACCTGAGTATTAGTTGAATTTTAATGTCTAGTCCTAAATAAACGATACAGATTATTGATGGATTAAATTTATAATTTAAAGCTTGACGATTCTATTATCGTCAAGCTTTTTTGATTTATACCGTTTTGGTTTTATCTTATCTTGTT
>NZ_QOVK01000011.1 GCF_004104075.1 Leeuwenhoekiella polynyae
CAACTGGCACAAATCGAACCGATACAGGCTTAACTAAAAACCCAAAAGTGGCACAATTCAAACCGAAATGCCTGGCACTAACCGACCGAAATCAGTGGCACAATTTGATCCGAGTTATCCAGACACAGCTTTGCCACTCAGGCTATGCTTCAGGAAGTGCCGTTACAGGCTATATCAGAAATGTTAGGGCATACGAGCTTAAATACTACTCAGGTTTATTTAAAATCGCTACCCAGTACGGTATTAGACGGGTATAATGAACGCATCGTGATGCTTTGATAGCTAATTAGAGATACTTTATTCCCCTAAAAAAGCAGGGTGACTCCACAATGAGTCCACAGTGAACCCACACTGCAACCACACTTTTCCATTCTTTTTGTGGGTAGATATGGGTTTATAATGGTAAGAATGTTGAAGCATATAAGAGCATCTGAGCCTTTAGATTACCGCATACGAAGTCGGTATAGAAAGAGTGGAGCTATACAAACAGGCCTTCTAAAAGCTTTAGTACCTGAAAAAAGGGTTTGTATGTTATATTAGGATTAATTCAGATAAAATACACATTTTTTAATATTTTCTCTTAGAAAGATTAATAAGGAACTCCTTTTACGTTATCTTAATCTTTTTATGTATGCAGCTATCGAACCGGGTCGAAGTAAAAAATTATTCAATGAGAAACTCTCGATCAAGATTATTAGACTTTCCAAATCTAATATATCCTTTAGTGATTAAATTATAAATAAAAATGTCTTTTAAATAATTTAAACTTTTTTGATCATTTATACCTATCGGGTTTTTAATTCTGTCCTCTAAAACTTCGATTATTCGTTTTATTATTCGATCTTTTTTATGCCAGCTCTGATTTTTAAACTTTTTATTAGCATGTCTATTTGTTATCGATCTTTCAATACTACTTTCTAGAAAGAATTTTGTTTCAAAATAATCTTCGTGTTCTTTTGCGTAAATATGGCAAAATGTCGTTATGAATGAGGGAGATTTAAGTTCTTCTGTAATATTTTGAATTTTCCGATACTTAAAGTTTTTATATAACAGGCTTAGGAAAATAAAGCCTAAAATTATTATTAAAACTAGGTTAAAATAATCTAGTTTGATTGGTAAGAAGTCTAAAAAAATAGCACTTAATCTTTGTATTTGAACTGATATATTTATAAGGATCAAAAGGAATGCAGAAATTCCTAACACTAAAAAGCTAGACCTCTTGGGTTCGTAATAATTTTTTAGTTTGTCAGTTAATTCTTGAGATTTATCCTTCTGGATTTTTTTTAGGGTTGATTTTAATTTTTTGTTTTCTTTTTCTTGTTTTTTTATTACTTTCTTTAAATCAAGTATATCTTTTTCAAGTCTTAGTATTTTACTTCTATCATTGATTTTTTCATAGTCATTTTCAAAGAGTATTAAAGAGCTGGAGGATTTTAAGTTGTGTCTGTCTATGTAGATTTTAAGTTCTTTTAATAAATTATTTAAAATACTAAATCGTTCTTTGGCTTTTTCTTTTAATTTTTCGTCAACCTTATCAGGGTGAGTCAAATTTCTTTCTTTGTAAAGTTTATCATGTAGTTCAATAATAGAAACCTCATCAGAGATATTTAATTCTTTTTTGATCTTTTCAATAATAGTCAATTCCAAGTTAGTCATAAAATTTTTGCTAGCGCGTCTATATAGGTAACCTATTTTTTGGCGAGGAGTTTGCAGAAGAAAATTAGAGATAGTAAATACAAAATTATCAAACGGCTTAAATAAAGTCAATAATGATTTTAAAAACTGCAATTAGCTTCTGAAAATAAGCTAGTTAATTAAAAATATTTTATGGATAAAATTTTCTAATGACTATTTTAAAAGCTTTTTGAAATTCTTGTTTAAAGATAAAATTATATCATTTACACTTAATTTTTTTAATCTAGCAAGATCGAATACCATCTCTTGAAATAATAAGGAGTGGTATTCTTGATTTTGAGATAGTGTAAAGGGGGCATCAGATTCTAATAATAAACGATCTATAGGTAGCTTTTGTAGAATCTTTCTACCATTATTTGATTTTAACATTTTTAAGTTAAATGAAAAATAATAACCATTGTTAAGGGCTGTTTCTATTAGTTTTAGAGGTCCCGAGTACCAATGGAGAATTATTTTACCGGGAAAATTGGACCCAATGATTTGTAGAACTTCTTTCTCAGCTTTACGGCTATGGATCGTAATAATTTTATCTCCACAACTTCTACAAGCAGAAATTATTTTTGTAAAAACATCTAACTGCTTATTAAAATTAGCAGCGGATTTTCTGTGTTTATCCAAACCTATCTCACCAATATAGCGTGTTTGATTTATGAGTTCAAGATATTTCGGCAATTCATAGTATCTTTCAGAAACTAATTCAGGATGAAACCCTAATGCCGCCCGGAGATATTTTGTACCTAGACTGAGACTTCTAGAATAGAAAAATACACTTGGACTATTAGTCACTGCAATAGTATAGCACTTATTAGTTTCAATTTGTTTGACTAAAGCTTCAGGATCACCCATAAGATCTAGGTGAAAATGGGTATCGTGGAAATTCATGATTATGGATATAGGAATTCTGCTACTTCTTCCATACCAGTTTTATATATACCAACATAATCTGATAATTCGTACTTGTTTGAAAATGAAAGAGGTCCTGAATTCAGGACTTCAAAAATTAGAGATTTCTCAGAAACACTTTTTAA
Source organism: Leeuwenhoekiella polynyae (assembly GCF_004104075.1). Lineage (GTDB taxonomy): Bacteria > Bacteroidota > Bacteroidia > Flavobacteriales > Flavobacteriaceae > Leeuwenhoekiella > Leeuwenhoekiella polynyae. The sequence goes on from NZ_QOVK01000011.1 coordinate 2,724, forward strand.
ACGTTCCAATGCTAATTGAAAGGCTCGCAAATCTTCACGAGACTTAGATTTTAAAGAATTAGGATTATTAATAATATCGTGAATATATACAGTATCTTCTATATTTGCTTTTTTTTCAGCAGCCTGTCTTATAATACAAGGCACACAATATCCACAATTAACACCTGATTTCCCACCTTTTTTCCATCTGTTTTGATCGGGATGAGAACAAGAAAGTGTATCCTTGTTAAATTCTCGCAATAGTTCTAGGTTTTCACAGTTTAACGCCATAGAACCTTTAGTTTTAGTTTGATACGGGTTGTAGATTTTATTTTTAATACCTAAATGATAGAAGATATTTTGAAGTAGATAGATGTAATAAGGATGAGTAGTGCGCGTGCTATGACTACTTAATCTCGTGCCTGTTAGAGGAACATTTAATGAAATAAGTCCATTTTCTGGAATAATAAAATCTATTTCTTCCCCTAGGCTATTAGCAATGGTAAGACCAAGAGAAACAAAAAGAAATGAACGCATTCTACTGCTTATATCAGCAGAAGGTGCATTTTTTTTGACTGGTTGAACCCAGAACCGAAATGTCTCGAACGATCTATCTCCATATTTGTTTTTCAAAGCCCCAAACAGTTTTTGCTGGGCTTTTCCTTCAGAACCTCGCTTATGATGACTTACAAAAGCCATACGATTTCCTTGTTCAAGATAATCAATAGCACCGATGAAAGAATCCATTCCACCAGAAAAAAGCGCTACTTTATCAATTTTCCAGTCCTTATTTTCTTGTAAAAATTTTAACTGCTTTTCTTCCTTAATTAATTCTCTAAAATTAAAAAAACATCTATCTCCACTGAGAAATGATAAGGTATTTTCAAGTTCTTCCTTGATTTCTTGCCAAAGTTGTGGTTTTGCAACTGGTATATAAATTTCGAAATAGCGACTCCATCCTTGAAAGCCAAAAATCTTTCTAGAGTATATTTGGTCAATAACATAGAGACCTATAGCTAAGTGAAGAAGATCATTTGCTTCTTCCGAGGTAGTGATAGCACACTTTTTTAAGATATCAAAAACATTGGTTGTTACAATAGTTTCTGATAATCCTCTATCGTTCGTAAAGATGGTCAAAACATCTTTTTCTTCTTTGAAATTGAAGTTATCTTGTCTATGTTGCTTAAGAATTACTTTTATTTTTTTCATTGTTCCAAGGTTGTGTAGGCTAGTTCGAAAATATCTGTAACCAAGTCACGTCCAGAGCCTTGTGCTAGATCAAAGTCTTTCAGGTTAGCACTCTCTATTCCCACTTTAACTTCCTGTCTTATAAAATCTTTCATCTGATGCTCTAACTCAATTGCCTTATTTTCTGACAACTTATTTTTTTCTAGAGCCATACCAGCTTCATATACCCATTTTTTAAATATATAAGCAATTACATATTCTATTACAACTTCTTTGATAAGAGTTATGTTCAGAAAATCTAAACTATTCAAATCTTGGCCATCTTCTTCCAGACGCTCATACAATTTTTGCGTGGCGATTATGACAGCAGCTCTGGCAATTGCTTCATCGTTCGTGGAGCCGACAGGTGCAATTTTGTCGGCGATAATTGCTAATACTTCTTCGCTAGACCTACCAATATGGCTTGTCAGTCCTAGTTGAGATAGTGTTTCTGATACCCCCTGTGAACTTAGATTATTTAGAAAACTAATATATCCTCTTCCGATATTTATACCTACTGCCGCAGAAGTGGTGGCTTTTTTTACACCCCCTGTTTTATGTATATAGTTGCGTATCGCAGTTTTGAAAGTGGTTCTCGATGGATTATTTATATACTTAGTGAAATTTGATTTTACAGACTGAAAATTACCGGTGGATTCGTGAATAGTTATATCAGGATTTACTTTTTCATTATTATCGTCTTGCACATCCTGTTGTTCTTCTTCTGTCGGCGGAGGTGAAGCTGGTGGGGCCCAGTCAGGTAAAAGTGGGGAAGATCCTGGGATTCCAGAACCTGATTTAGATGTTCCCATGATTTAGGATTTTATCAATTTTTTCTTTGCTATTGAGGCAAGGGGTTTATTAGAAACGGATTTACTCCATCTTGAGATAAGGTCTTTGACTTTTTCTTTGTGGCTCCCAGTTTTACCGATTTCAATCACCTGAGTTATTGCTGCTAAAGGAATACGTGAATCCGGCTGATCTTCTAACATAGAGAGTAGCTGAGAGTTTAATTCAGTACGAATCTTGCAGAAGTTAAAAAGTATTTCAAGAGGAGATCCATCCCCGCTAACCTGTTCTGTTTGAACGAATTTTTCCTTAAGGGATTCGAATACCGTCACCGCGTCACCCTGACTTAATTTTTTAGAATTATGCAGAGCAGTGCTACGTATAGTCTCTGATCCCTGTATTAATTTACGAAAGATTTCCTGAGCTTCCGAACTCATACGTCGTATATTAGAACCCATAATAGACAATTTGTCTCTAGAGACATAAAAATATGGCTGCAAATCAACACCCTCAAGAGAAGGTTTAGATATCAGCCAGTTTTTAATCCATGGATCTTCAAGCAAATCAAAATGCTTTGACGAATTTTTCTTAACTTCAATGGAATCTTTGTTATGATCTAGGGCTAATTCTTCTAACGTACCCATCTCATTAATTATCCCTTTATTTTGCGCTTGTTCTTCATAAAAATCCTCAAAAGTCTCTCCTTTAAAATATTCCAATAACATTAGTTTTGCCAGAATTCGTTTCTCAAATTTTTCATGAGTATTTGCAATCATTTTAGACCTTAATAATAGTGTGTTTAAAAAACGTTTAACTTGTCGAGGATTTCCATTAAGGCCAGATGCGAGTACAGGAATAATTTGTTCTGAAAGAAGAAGCGCTTCCTTAAGAGATTCAGGAATGTCTTTTATAAACTCATTTGCATTATTGAAGTTTAATGAAAAGCCTGATTGATTTTCATTTTTTTTGCGTAAAATTATTTCTCTTACAATTTCAAATTGTTCATTTTCAAGATATAATTGGCAAAATAACAGGTTTACATAAATACTCAGTTCTAATTCACTAAGAGGTGGAATACGAATGGGATATTGTATCATTTTCTCTAAATAATCGCGTCCCACTTCACTGTTATCTCCAGGAATTTCTGGAAACCTCCTTCGGACTGCATACTTTATTAGACGTTCATCGGCACCTATTACAAAAGCTGTTTTTTTAGTGAATAAAAAGAGTTTAATAGCCTCTAATGTTCCTATTATGGTTTCATGTGTACAACGATCCAAATCATCGATAAACACTATTATTTTCTGTATTTTAGTCTCAGCCACAAGATCTTCAAAGTTTTGATGAAAATTTTGAATATTATTTCTGATAAGTTCATCTGGATTTTCTTTGTCTATCTTCAAGTAATTTTCATAGTCAAAATCTTTTCCTTGATTTAAAATATTTGAAAGAGCTATACCAGCAATACCTACTGGGCCTGTAGCTATACCCATACCATATTTAATTACTGAACCTGTAACTTTCAGAATGTCTACCTTTCGTAGTAAGCTTAATGCTAGTTTTTTAGCTTTTTCGTTAAGCGTTCTCTCTCTAATTACTTCATCAAGTATTCGCCCTAATAATACAGTTTTGGTATCTTCATAACCTTCAAAAAGCCACCCATTGAATTTTATTACCAATATATCTTTCTCATTTTTATAGGTGGTCTCAATCATGTTCATTAAGCTTGATTTTCCACCACCCCAATCTCCAAATATTCCAATACTGCAAGGCAAGAGTTGGTCATTGTCTATGATGGTTTTGGAAGCATCAATGAGATTCTTAAAATTAATAAAGTCTAAATGAGTTTCATTATCGCTCCACATATAAATCAATTATGTAAGGTTTTATAAAAGTGATTTAAATAGCTGCTATGCAGATTTAAATCACTTTTATAAAACTAAACAATTTAAAATACAGTGTATTATGGATATCTGTAATAATCGAGCTTTTAAGAAAAAAAGTTTCGGTTAAGTTTATAGAGGAATATCAAATCAGGCTATTTTAAACCTTATTAATTGGGAAATCAAAATCGAAAAGTTCTCGGGGATGTATATCTAAACCTTTGGCAAGTTCAATGATAGTTTGGAATTCCAGACTTTTTTGGCCTTTCTCAATTTTTGAAATGGCACTAAAATCAAGATCACATTTTTGAGCTAGCTGTCTATAACTTAATTTAAGTTCTGTTCTCCTTTTAAGAACGTTTTCTCCAAATTTTAAAAGATATGTTTGATCGGAAATCATTTGACAGCCTTGTGAATAAGCAAGCTCACAAATTTTAACATAAATAATGTAGGTAGTACTAACTACAATTTGTTTTTTTTTATATATTTACCTCATAATTATATATTTGCGAAACTTCTTAGCATAACATATTAGAAGCATTCGCTTTGAATCTCGAATCAAAAACTGGTACTTTTTAGCAACGAGAGGATAAGCCGGGATGCTCACGACCCGGGCGTGGGCTCTCACTTATTGTTGCGCGGTATACCAGTACCTTGATTCGATAAGTTGAGACCTGCGCCTTTTTGTATTATTCTCAGCATTTCTCAACATTCAAGCTATGCTTCTTATTTAATGAAGCCTCGCAGCTATACCCTAATTTAAAATGTGCTCTTGGGCTGGTATAATCATACACCTGCTTAAGATCAGTACACCCTTATTTTAAAACTATGTGGAATAAATAAAAACGGGTACAGTTATGAAGCATTATCCCAGTGAAATACACTTTGAGTCTTTTAAATCGGGCTGCAGCCAGGCATTTAATGCGTTATACAAACACTATTACCGCCCCATCTACTGGATGGGCAGGAGTATGCTTAAAGATGTCTTTGTGGTAGAAACACTCGTACAGGATGCCTTTTTAAGGCTGTGGTACAAACGCGACGATATCGAGTCGCCTCAACACCTGGTTAATTTCCTCTATGCGGTCATTTCCAATGAATGCAAGTGGTTTTACACACGACCGGGGAATCAGTTTCAACGCAGTATTTACTCCTATGACTCTATTCTCAATTATCAGGACTATAGGTGGGGCTATGATCCTGAAGCAGTCGATACGCATCTGGAAGATCAGCAAAACAGCCAAAAAGAATATGAGCAGGTAGTCGGTATATTGCCCTTGCTCGGAACGCGGTTCAAACGCCTTATAGAACTGGGAATGCAACACGGCTTTAAATACAAAACCATTGCGGAGCATATGGGGATCAGCATTAAGGATGCCAGCAACCTGATGAAAGATGCTATTCAGCAGCTCAAAAATATCCTGCAGCAGGAGTGTCTGACTGAGGAGGAACGTTCGGTTTCAGAAGCTTCCAATCCACCCCAGGAGCTGACCGAACAGGAAACCCGGGTATTGACCCTGCGCTGCGAACAGCAGTATTCTTTTGCCCAGATCGCAAACGAACTCAAGCTTTCTCAAAAGGAAGTACACCGCGCCTTTACGACGGCTTATAAGCTGTTACAACAGCACGAACACTTACAATCCGCTTAATGATGAAAAACAAAACCCTCAGCCTAACTCGCAAGATCCAACTCAATATAGACCTGCCCGATTATGAGGAGCGTAAAGCAGCAATGGCCAAACTTTACGATTGGCAATACTGCTGTTTTAAGGCTTCCAATATCATCGTCTCACACCTCTATGTGCAGGAAATGATCAAGGAATTTTTTTATTTGACCGAGGACATTCAGTATAAACTGGCAGATCAAAAGAAAGACGAAAACGGCATTCTAAACCGCTCGCGTATCAACACCACCTACCGGGTGATCTCAGACCGGTTTAAAGGTAAAATTCCAACCGAAATCTTATCGAGTTTAAACCGGAACTTAGAAAGTGCATTTAAAAAAAATGCACCGGAGTACTGGAGTGGGGAGCGCTCCCTTCAAAATTTTAAAAGAGATAATGGCTTTCCGTTTGGTCCCAACAGTATGTTCAGCTTTAAATACGATGAAGAACGAAATTGTTTTTGTTTCCGACTTTTTAAGATTCCCTTTTGCACCTATTTGGGCCGGGACTTCTCCGATAAGCGGGTTTTGTTACACCGGGTACTCAAAGCGGATACCCGTTTACGCACCTCCCAGATCCAATTAAAAAACGGGAAGATATTCTGGCTGGCGGTCTTTGATATCGAGCAAGAGCAACACGCCTTAAAGCCTAATGTGGTTGCTGAGGCTTCTTTATCACTAGAATATCCCATTACCGTCAAGATTGGTAGTAATCGAACGACTATTGGAACAAAAGAGGAGTTTTTATACCGTAGGCTGGCGATACAGGCCGCCCGTAAACGGGCGATGGCCGGATCGGTACATTCCCGTGGTGGCCACGGGCGCAAACGCAAACTCAAGGCCGTAGAAAAATATAAGGATAAAGAAACCAAGTATGTCAATCAGCGCTTGCACGTGTATAGTCGTAAACTCATTGATTTTTGCGTCAAACATCAAGCCGGTACCTTGATACTGGTAAATCAGGAAGCCAAAATAGAAGCCGCACATGAAAAGGATTTTGTACTTAGAAACTGGAATTATTACGAACTCATGACTAAAATCAAATACAAAGCGGAAAAGGCTGGGATTGAGTTGGTCGTAGGATAAATTTGAACTGAATAAGCGGGTGCTTGTACACCCCTAAGGTGAGATCAAAGATACTCACTAAGTGTAACGGGCACATACAACGCGCGAGCTCATCGTATATTTATACTAGGCGGTAAAAACGGACTTTGAATATAATAATTTGGAAATTTAAACTAATTAAGCGGGTGCTTGTACACCCATAAGGTGAGATTATAGCTACTCACTAAGTGTAACAGGCACATACAACGCGTGACATCTGACTTTTGACAAATGGCGATTTAAAAAATAAAAAACGCTGAACTCCTAACTCAAAAGTCTAAACTAAAAAAGAGGGTGCTTGTACATCCGTAAAGTGAGATTCCAGATACTCACTAAGTGCGACGGAGCACATACAACGCGTGAGCTTGCTTATTAACCAACTCAAGAAACGAAGCCGTACTGATGAAAGAAAAGTAAATGATATTTTGAATGAACTATAAAATGACCTTTAGGGTTGAGGGTACTTGTATACCCGTAGGGTGAGGGTTACGCTCACTAAATGTCATAGGGCATATACAACGGGCGTGAGTGAACTGTAAACTCAAATACTTAGAAATCCTTCCTATTCCAGTTCTCAAACTTTTCGTCATCCAGTTCATTTTAGCACCTTTTATCGCTTTGAACTAATCATCCAAATTCGGAACTCCATTGGTTTTCTGAAAAAAATCTGACACCTGAAATGCAAGCAGATTAAATCGATTTGTCGCAAAATCTTCACTAAAAATAGGGGCTCCCAGAGCTTTTGTCGCAAAAATCTAAAGATCAATCAGTAATAAAAAATTATCAATTAACTGATTACCAACAACTTAATCCATAAATGTATACCGTAACAGCGCGCAGCGTGTTACCCTCTTGCTATACATTTTCCTCCGCTTCGCTCCCTAAAATGCTACTTATTTTACCTGAAGGTAAGTAAAAAAGTTTCCATTAATTTTGATATCAAATGCTGTCAAATTAAATGAGAAGCAAACCCCTTTACTTATTATATCTGGAGCGTTTTTCTGTTTGTAACAACGGTTTAAAAAATCATTGAACAGATAACGGCGTAGCAGATTGAAAAAACGAATACGCTGGGTAACTTAAGTTACAAATGGGTAAGAAGTATTGAATTACATTTGTGCTTATGGTTTTACCCAGGTCTTACATACCAATTTTTTTCACCTTTATCTTTCTGATAAAGTTTATTGCTATTGATACGAATGCAGTGAGTTTACTATTCAAGGGTTCAGAGACCACTTTTGTAAATCCCTATTGTAAAAAGAAAAACTCCCCAAAGCAAACCGGTCAAACTAAAAACCTGACAAAATCTGAAACCGAAACCTATACTATTTTGATTTTGAGTGGTTTTTGTGCCTCGCCATTACAGGTGACCTTTAACAACTGGGAGACATCGCTTGATGTGAGTACTCCGGTACCACCTGAAGAATCACCTTCGGCATTAATGTATCGCTATTCTGATAACGACTCTCCCCCTCCCCGAATGGGTTGAGTCCCTCCTCAAGAGAACTTATAATGTACTTGCCCTACCGGCAGGATCAAAGTGTTCTCAATTGGTACGAACCTTTACGGTAACGTACTTCATTTAAATTCACATCTATAACATTAGTAACAATGGCTACTACAATTCGGGTAAGCCGTCGTTCCATTCAACTGTTACGCATACTGATAAGCGGTATTTTTCTCGTGGCGGGTTTTAATCACCTCGTTCATGTAGAAGAAACAGCTAAACGTATAGAACAGGCCAGTTTTAAGGGTATTGCCTATTTCTTTGGTGATCCCCAAGTGCTGATTGTTCTATCAGGTATTGTAATGCTAACAGCTGGTTTCCTGTTCCTTATTGGGTACAAAACCAAATGGGCGGCATTGCTGTTAATGGCAGTACTCCTACCCATCACACTAACCATTCAGGTAGGGCAAATAAACACATTGGGCCCTCTCTTTAAAAACATAGCAATTTTTGGCGGACTTCTCTTTTTTGTATGGAACGATACCAGTAACCTTTTAAAAAAATAATCATGAAATTCTATTTATTCAGTTATATCCTTTTGATACTAAGCACCTTTAATACGGCTAAAACACAGGCACAGGAAAATCAACCAACAAAAAGTAATTATGTGGTACTCACTAAAAAAGTACCTCAATTGCAACCCATACTCCTCACAGCCGAAGCCCTTCGGGCTGAACAGGGCGATTCTTTTGGGGATTTTCAGGTCATTATTTGCGGAAAAGAAATTGGAGATATAACTCAGGATGACCTAATTACCCCATTCATTGAACGGGCAAAAAAAGCAGGGGTCCAGATAATAGCCTGTGGATTTTCACTGAAGAAGTTTAAGGTGAGCAGAGCGGCGGTACCTTCCGGGATTAAAATTGTGGAAAACGGAATCCTGCACAATTTCCGGTTACAGCATAAAGGTTATAAAAGCTTAAGTCTTTAAGAACATAAGAAAGAGATGAAAATGATTCACAGATTTAAATTAAACATCCTTGTATTTTTGAGCTTGCCCGTAATACTGGTGAACTGTAAAACCGAAAAGGTCAAGGCTACAGATCGCCCAAATAGCTCAGGGGATACCTTAAGTATAACCATCCTGCAAACTGCGGATATTCACGGACAGCTGGATCCGCATCCCGAACTTTTTCGCGAAGATGGAAAAATCGTATTCAGGGAACGAGGGGGACTGGCCCATGTAAAAACCCTCTTTGCTGAGGAGCGTAAAAAGAGTCCCGGTCGCACACTTATTGTGGATGGAGGTGATTTAATACAGGGCAGTGGGTATACAGCGCTTTCTCAAGGTAAGGTAATGCCCGAAATCATAAAGAACATGGGGTACGATATTATCATACCCGGCAACTGGGAAGTAGTTTATGGAAAAGAGGTGATGATGGAAATCATGCAAGGCTATGACACAGAGGTCATCGCGCAGAATATGGTTCACAAAGGGAGCATGGACCTCTTATTTCCTCCTTATTCAATTCAGGAAATTGAAGGGATTCGTCTGGGGTTTATAGGGATTAATGATCCAGATGTACCGGTGCGACAGAATCCCATATTCAGCAAGGGTATCGGGTTTAGTGGTCTTACCGATGATCTTAAGAAGCACATGGAACACCTCAAGTTACAGGAGCGTGTGGACGTTCTTTTTCTGGTTACCCATTTGGGCATATTTAAGCAGGTAGAGCTGGCGAATAATCCGTTGGCAGCGCAAGCCGATTATATTTTGGGCAATGACACTCATGAACGGGTACGAAAACCCATAACGGGTAAATATGCCAAGGTTACAGAGCCTGGAGCCTTTGGTTCTTTTGTAGGTAAGTTGATCTTGCATTTTGTAAACGGAGAACTGGTAGGTGATGATTATGAACTTCTTGATGTTGACCCTGAATTATACCCTGCAGATCCGGGGATTCAGGATTTAATAAATAGGAAAAAAGCGCCCTACAAGGATTCTCTGGAAACCGTGATAGGGTATACAAAAACTCCGCTTTACCGCTATCTCACCGTTGAAAACCCGATGGATAATATGATTACGAATGCTGCCCGCTGGAAAACCGGCGTGGATATTGCCATTTCAAACGGCTTTCGCTTTGGAAACCCTATAGTACCTGAACCTGATAAACCTGCACCAATCACCCGGGCCAATTTATGGAATTTACTTCCTGTCAACGAAAAAATCAAAACAGGTAAAGCTACCGGAATTCAGATTAAGAACTGGTTAGAACAGGAAATGCACAATGCGTTTTCTCAAAAACCCACGGAGCGTTTTGGAGGATGGCTCGTCCGATTTTCGGGTATGAACGTGGTTTTTAACAGTCAGAATAAGAAAGGGCATCGTATTGAACGTATCACCGTAAATGGAAGACCCATGCAGGATGATGTGTATTATACCCTGTCGGCCTGTTTGCGTCCCGGGGATCCCATAGATAATTTATGCAGGATGCCAGATGTAAAGGATGTTGAGGTTAAAGATTATACGATACATGAGGCAGTAGAAGACTATTTAAAGGAAATGTCGCCCGTTTCCCCTAAGCTGGAAGGTCGGGCGTATTGTGAATATCTGGGAACTGAATCTTTTTCAACAGTTCCGGAAACAAATTATGAATTTCATTAAAAAAAATAATTATGACTATAAAGAGAAAGTGGGTTCAGTATGTTGCTCTACTGGGTATTGGTTTTATTGTGTATAGCACTGGGTTTCTTACTGAAATCAGTGCTTTCGCACAACGGGGTTTACTTGAAACGGGATTGGTGAATCCCGATCTAAACGATAGGGAGCAGTTAAGCAGCACCCATACTGATGCCCAAACGCAGCCTCTTGTACCTAAAGCCGATTTCAACTTTGAATTAAGGAGTTCAGATGGTGAGCTTACAAATTTAAAAGCATTTGAAGGGAAAGTCATTTTTCTGAACTTTTGGGCCACGTGGTGCCCTCCGTGTATTGCAGAAATGCCCGGTATTAATAATCTTCATAAAGAAATGGGAGACGAAGTTGCTTTTATAATGCTGTCTTTTGATACTGATTTTGAAACAGCAAAAACGTATATCAAACGCAAAGGGTTTAATTTGCCCATTTACAGTCCTGTATCTGCTATACCGTCAGTTTTTAGTACCAATGGGCTTCCTACAACGTACGTTATCGATGCCCATGGGGACATTGTTATGACCCATCAGGGTATGGCCGATTATGATAACCGGGAATTCCGGGATTTTTTAAAGAGCTTAAAATAAGCTGGTCTGGTAAACTGTACTGGGGTCCCATTTACTTATTATATCTGGAGCGTTTTTCTTGGTGTTTCATCCAGCTCAGAACGCTTCAACAACCACCTTTTTTAAGATCAAGGCAACGAAAAAAAGGATCTGAATTGCAGTTCCATTTACTTCCCATAGCGCCATCGCGTTTCCTTTTCGACAGACTTCCTTTTAAAATTTAGCAAGGAAGCGCTTTTATAAAAAGTGCGACAGGGGAGCCTGGTTATGCAAAGCGGCTCCGGCTAAATTTTAGTTCTTAACCGAAAAGGAAATGGGTGCTGTGCAGGATGTCAACTACCAGTTTGGAGTTGGTTAAAAGTTTCTTGTAAAACGCAAACTTGAAGTCAGCAGGATCAGCGAACGCAATCCTCCCGACAGCTGTCGAGATCTGGGATTGGGTTCAAGATTTTGGAATAAACCTCTTTTTCTGGAATGAAACCCTTCGACTTTGCTCAGGACAGGCCTTTTGCGGAATGGAGGAAAATGGGGTTTATTCCCATTCTACATTATCCATTTAAGAGCTTTTAAGTCCTTAAAAAGCAATAGAAAATAAGGAATTATAAGTTAGGCTTAAGCCTTTTAAGTCGTCGCTGATAGGCTTGTAAATAATTTCGTTTAGATTGCTCATTTAAAAAAGAAGCCTGAACCAGCTGTTCTACGTGTTCAGCACCACCAAGCATGGTAGACATAATCTTGTTGAATTGCATTTCAGTTAACTTAATTTTATCTGCCAGGGTCGTAAACTGGGTATAAATGCTTCCTTGCCCGTCCTTTCCGGACAATAAACCATCTAAGGCAAAAACCGCATCATCTACGTGCATCCGGGTATTGAGTAAATCATAAGCCGGACTCAAGCGATGATCTCCTAAAGGAGTCTCCAAAATCGAAAAATTCTTGAGGTGTGCATCTCCATTCGAAAATAAATAATTAAAGACCAATACTTGAAACAGCTTAGGAATTTCTGTCCTATAAGCTGGCAAATACGTCTTCATCAATTCGAAAAGTTCCAGATAATAGCCATCATATTTATAATGTGCACCGTGTGTTTGTGGTGTTTTACCTGCAAGTGTAGCAAAGTCTTCTTTAGCAAGTTTACTTCCGTCCGCTGCAATATCAAATCGTTTCGTTAAATAGGCAGGATCCCCATTCTTAAAAAATATCAGTGCATTTTCTGCGGTTTCAATTTGATAAACCTGCCGCGCGAGTTGCATGGTAAGATGTTCGTTTGCCGGCATTTGATCACTGCGCTTTGCTGCATTAGGGATAGGTTTTAAAATATATGCTCCTTGTTCTCCTTCGTGAATTAACCGCAGTGTATTCTTCTCTAAAAGAACCGAAAATTTCTCCTGCACACCCGATATCGAAATACGCTTTTGATTATCTCTAAAGATCTGGCTTTCGGGCAACCCAGCACCCGGTGAATCATAAGAAAGTATATGGGATACTTTTCGGTTATTGAACATGCGTTTTAGGCAATTTCTACTGTAAGTTGTATGACCTTCAACCAGGGTTCCGGGGCAGTATTGAATGGTAGGCATATCCATTAGCTTTCAGAAACTCGTTTTAGGGTTATGGCACCAATAGTATCATAAGCAGCAGTAGTGAGCAAAATGCCAAAATAATCATCGGTATCCAGACGCATTTCGGTACACACCACTTGCCGATTGGTCCCTTCCGGCAACATATTATAAAAAAAAGGAAATAAATAGGGCGATTGATAAGTCTGTTGTGATTTGGGCAGGGTCAAACTTATTGCAGGTTTATCGGGGTTATTCAGCCAATCTTCCAAATAGTTAAACTCAAAACCTCCATCATCGTGCTGAATGAGCGATCCGGCTTCTTCTTGTTTATATAAAACTTTAGCCATCCTCATACCTCAATAGATTTGAGTTGCAGCGTAAGTTCTAAGCCCAAAACCGACGTGAGTTTCTCTAAGGACTCCAGGGTGGGATTCGCTTGCCCACGCTCGATCTTATATAAGGTATTTACACTAATCCCAGCCAGATCGGCAACTTCATATTGCGTAATCTTAAGATGATCCCGTCTTTCTTTTAATTGAATTCCAATACTCTTTTTAGACATAATTTACATCCTTAAAAATCACATTATACTGTGATTTTAACCCTATTCCTAATAATACAAAGCAAAAATACATATAATTTCACATTAAAATGTGATTATAGATGTGTTTCCCAAATACATTTGGCCTTCTAATCCAAATTTCACAAGATACTGTGATTTTCAGCAGCAATAAGCTCGTTCACATAAACTACTTCCGAGTAAATCCAAAGACATTTAATCTTAATCAGGCGAACGCAATCCTTCCGCTAGTACGGGAGAAAGCATTGGGATAAAGATTTTGGAATAAATGGCTATTTCCGTCCCGAAATTCCGGGAGAAGCTTTTTTACGGAGTGATTATGAATGCTAAAGTTGTGGATAATAGGGTTTATTCCCCTTACTTAATTCATTTCTTTTATGGATTTTTAAAGCTTGCTTGGGAATAAATCTGAGTAAATAATTGTGTTGTATAGAATTCTGTAAGATGATTTCAATTCTAACCTTTATATTTAACTAGATAAAATAAAAAATCCCACGGAGTACGCAGGATTTAAGATTTTTCTTCGGCTTATAGCCTTATTGTGAATTGCTTTCAGACTGTAAATATAAATAAAAAATAATTATGTGCAACTTAACCTTAGGTATTGACCTTGGCACAAACTCAATTGGATGGGCTATTAGGGACACTACAGAAAATGATAATCAAATTATTAAAAATGGGGTGTTAATTTTTGATAAAGGTGTGGGAGAAGAAAAAGGAATTGAATTCCCTAAGGTAAAAAAACGTACTGAATCTCGTGGGAAACGCAGGAATTACCAAGCCGAAAAATATAGAAAATGGGAATTACTAGAGTTTCTTATTCAAAATGAGATGTGTCCGCTAAGCATTGACGAACTCAATGAGTGGCGAAAATATTCTAAGAAAGACAAAAGAAAATACCCTCAAACCGAAAAGTTTCTCAACTGGCTTCGCTTTGATTTTAACGGTGATGGCAAACCTGATTTTCATTTACTGGGAGGAGACAAGCACGAGAGCTATTACCTCTTTAGAATGAAAGCTGTAAGTGAGGAGGAAAAAGACAAAAAAGTATTGCAAGAAAACCCTCAAATTTTAGGTCGTGTTTTTTATCATTTGGTACAAAGAAGGGGTTTTAAAGGGCGAGATGAAGAGGAAGCAAAAACAATGCTTCAAGGCTCTAAAGATGGCACTACAAAGGGGCGAAATGAAATTTCCGAATATATAGACATCTATAAAAGTTTAGGTGCTGCACTTTACCATTACCAAAAAGAGCATTCCAAAAACTATGAAAAAGTCCGTATTCGCCAACGCTATAACCTTAGAAAAGATTACGAAAATGAATTAAAAGAAATTTGCCGGGTACAAGGACTAAGTGATAGCGATTACAAGAAACTGCAAAAAGCGATCATTTGGCAACGTCCTTTGCGAACACAAAAAGGATTAATAGGTTTATGTACTTACGAAAGAAACAAAAGAAGAGCACCCATAAGCCACCCACTATACGAGGAATACCGAACTTGGATCTTTATTAACAACCTTAAAATTGAAGCTCCGGAAGGAGAAGCATTGGATGCGTATCTTAAAGAAAAAATCTATCCCTTATTCCTAAAAAGCGGAACTGATTTTAAGCTTAAAACAATTCTTGACCGTATAAATAAAGACGGGGGAAAAGTACATTCCAAATTTGCTGATCGCCCAGACACCAAAGTATTATCTGCTAAATTGCTAAAAAAGCTTGAAGAGGTTCTAGGTGAAAGTTGGAAGGAAGATTTTAATTGGAATGCTTTTTTTGTACGTGAAGCACAACCTTCAAAAAAGCAAGATGAAGTTTATACTGTGGAGGATATTTGGCACATCCTATTCACCTTTGACAATGAAGAAAAGCTTAAAGAATTTGCCTCGACTAAATTAGGCTTATCTGAAGAAGCATCTACAAAATTTTCAAAGATAAAACTGCAACAAGGCTATGCCTCCTTAAGCCCTTCGGCTATAAAAAAAATACTGCCCTATCTTCAAAAAGGGTTCTTATACCCAAAAGCGGTTTATATGGCAAACCTTCAAAAAGTGCTAGGAACATACGAAGTTTCAGAAGATTTGATCAATCATTTTGCCAGCGAAATCGATACTATTTATGAAAATGCCGCTACAGAGAAAAAATTAAACAATATTTTAAATAGTCTTTTTCGAACTGAGCTTGTTTTAGAAGGCGATTATCATTTAGCTGAACATGAAGATTTAGATGATGCTGATTTAGATTTAATTAAACAAAAAATAATTGAAATACTTGGAGAAAAAACTTGGAGCGAAACCGATGAAATCACTCAAAAACAACATTTCGATTATGTAAGAAAACAGTATAAGCAATTTTTACAAAAACCGCTTCAAGCAAAAAAAGCAGGCTTTATAGAGCAACCTCGCATTCACGATCAGATATTTAAATATTTGCAAGAACATTATCCTGAACAAGTCCCTCACGAAAACATAAAATACCTTTGGCATCCTTCAGAACAGGAAAAATACCCCAATGCGTCTACCTATCAGGAAATCAACCTAAAAAGCAAAACCTTTTTTATCAAAGAAGCTGAACTGGATCGTTTTTTACATAAAAATCCGGATGCGGAGGCTGAAGGTATTTCTCTTGAATTATTAGGCGATCCAGAACCTATAAGTAAGGGATTTAAAAACCCCATGGCTTTAAAAACATTACATAAGCTAAAACAGCTGCTAAACTTTTTGTTACATACCCAACAAATTGATAAGCATACCCGGATTGTCGTAGAAATAGCGAGAGAGCTAAACAACGCTAATTATAGAAAAGCATTAGAAAAATGGCAAAGCGAACGGGAAAGAGAAAATGAGTCTTATAAAAAACGTATTACAGAAATCAATAAAGAATGTAATACCAGTTTTGACATAAACAACAAATCCCTTATACGTAAAATAAGACTTTGGGAAGAACAAGACCGCAAATGTCTCTATACTGGGGAAGTCATCAATATGTGCGATGTGCTTAACGGGGAATATTATGACATAGAGCACACCATACCCGCCAGTATTAGCTTTGATAGTGAATTGAAGAACTTAAGTCTGGCGAATAAAGACTTCAACAATAACATTAAAGGGAAGAAGTACCCTACCCAATTAGACAATTATGATGATGCTTCAACATTTAATGGCAAACGAATTGAGCCTATTATAAAAAATATAGAAAGTCTTTTTGGTAAACGAACAGTTTATAAAAAGAAAGTCAAGAAAGGAGGGGTTGAAAAAGAAATTACCGTTGAAAAATGGGCTAAAATCGCTGATTTAGAAAAAAAATTGGACGGTTTAAAAAACCTAAGTTATATTGACTCGAAAGATGCCAAAGATTATAAAATTCAACAACGTCATCTATTAAAATTCAAACTGGATTATTTAAAACAAAAACTGCAAACCTTTACTATTGAAGAATATAAAGCAAGTTGGCGAAACAGTCAACTACGGGATACCCAAATAATGACGAAGTATGCTGTTCCCTATCTAAAAACCGTTTTTAACCGTGTAGAGGTTCAAAAAGGAAATGTAGTGAACGATTTTAAAGAAATTTATAATGTAAAATTGTTTGGAAATAAGAAAGACCGCACCAAACACAGTCACCACGCTGTTGATGCTGCCATTTTAACCTTGATACCAAAACCAACAGAGCGTGACCAGATTTTAACAAAATATAATCTAGCTAAAGATAATGGTATCGCAAGAACTTATCACGAGCAGCCTATAGACTGGAAAGACTTTAAAACGTACTACATTAAACAAATTGAAGAAGAAACACTCATAAATAATCTAAAAGAACAACGTACCCTTACCTCGACTTTTAAAAAAGTAAGGAAACGTGGAAAAATAGTGAAAAAAGAAAATGGTAAGCCAATATGGGCAAAGGGCGATACCATTCGAGGGCAATTACACGGCGAATCATTATACGGTGCCATAAAACAGGCCCAACGTGATGAGGATAACAAAATTGTATTTGACGATAACAAGAAAATGATTTTAGAAGAAGAAATCAAACTTGTTATTAGAAAACCCTTGACATATGCCAAAGATGCCGCTTCCCCAGGCTTTAAAACCCTTAAAGAAATAGAAAAGGTAATTGTTGACCGAGCTTTATTTGAAATGATACAAACTCAGGTTGATAAAGCCGAAAGCTTTAAAAATGCCTTAGAAAAAGGGATTTATATGCTTAACAAAAAAGGAGGTAAAGTTAACAAAATCAGACATATAAGATGTTTTGACAGGTTGAAGCATTCAACCGCTGTAAGGCCGCACGACCACGATTTTGTTTCAGATAAAGAATATAAGCAAACCACCTATGCGCAGAACGGGGAAAATGTATTTTGCCTTTTTTATAAAGGAGAAGTAAAAGGAAAAGAAGAGCGGGCTATTAATGTCATTGGGATTTTTGATCTTGCTAAACTCGATATCAAGGATGAAAAAGATTTTTATAAAATCCCACTTTTTAATTCGATCAATAAGAAAAAAACAGAACTCCCCTTATATGCAGTTTTGAAATCCGGTCAAAAAGCTATTTTCTACAAAGAAAATTTAGAAGAATTAAAAGATCTCAACGAGAAAGAACTGTCTAATAGAATGTATAAAATGTACCAGTTTGAACAGGGAAAAGGCGGGGATAAAATAAAATTCAAACATCATTTAATTTCCGGAGCAAATACCGAAATAGTAAATGGCTTACCAAAAGGATATAAGGAAGCCTCTGAATATGGCTGTTTCGATGAGCAACCGCTAATGAGACTTACAGCCGGTAATTGGAATTTCGCTATCGAAAACCAAGATTTTGAAATGAATTTAGATGGGAAAGTTAAATTTTAAAATCTAACATATGATCAAGCGCACTCTCTTTTTTGGAAACCCCTCATACCTGAGTACCCGCAACGAACAACTTGTGGTCAACTTTCCGGAGGAAGATAAGAAGGAGGCGAGCATCCCTATTGAAGATTTAGGCTATATCGTGCTAGAGGACCCCCAGATCACCATCACCAATGGGCTCCTGATGAAATTGGTTCAAAATAAAACGGCTGTAATCACCTGTGATAAACAACACCTGCCCTGCTCTATGATGCAACCTTTGGTGGGCCATACCGAGCAAACCGAGCGTATGCGGCATCAACTCAATGCCAGCCTTCCTCTTAAAAAAAACCTGTGGCAACAAACCGTAAGTGCAAAAATTTACAATCAGGCCTTACATTTAGAATTCAGAGGAAAAAATGCATTAAAACTCAAACGCTGGAGTACGGATGTAAAAAGTGGCGATACCGGAAATCTAGAAGCAGTTGCTGCAGCGCATTATTTTCAAAATCTATTTAATGAAGTATTTGGATTTAGCCGGAATCAGAAGGGAGTTGCACCGAATAATCTACTCAATTATGGCTATGCCATTTTAAGAGCAGTAGTGGCAAGAGCACTGGTAAGCAGTGGGATGCTACCTTCGGTTGGAATCTTTCACCGCAACAAATACAACGCGTTCTGTCTCGCTGATGATATTATGGAACCCTACCGCATTTATGTAGATGCTTTAGTTTATGATATTGTGGAAACCGGCTGTAATATTGAAGAACTCTCCAGAACACTTAAAACCGAACTTTTACGTATTCCTGCCCTGGACGTTTATATTGATGGCAAATGGAGCCCCCTGATGAATGCGGTAAGCCGCACGACGAGTAGCCTGTATGATTGCTTTCTGGGAACCAGCCGTAAGATACTCTATCCTGAATATACAGTCAACAGATTGCGTGAATGATGCAGGAAAACAACTTCTCAAGACTTAACCAATACCGATCTATGTGGGTACTTGTATTTTTTGACTTGCCAACGGAGACACGCACGGAACGTAAGGTCGCAGCACGATTTAGGAAAAACTTACTCGATGATGGGTTTGCGATGTTTCAGTTCAGTATCTATATGCGCTTTTGCGCAAGTCGTGAAAATGCCAGCGTTCATATACGACGAACAAAAAATAATCTTCCAAAAAAAGGAAAAGTCTGTGTAATGCAAATAACCGATAAGCAATTTGGAATGATGGAACTCTTTCACGGTCAAAAAGAAGTAGAACCCGAACAACCTTCACAACAACTTGAGCTTTTTTAATTGCTAATGTCATCCTGAGCCTGTCGAAGGGAGACACGTGCAATTTGCTTATCTAGTCAAAACAGAATGAAATTTTTTATCGTCCTAGCAGTCGAGATCATCTTTAAACCTCAATTTTTTAAATCCTAAAAATTAACATAAAAAACAGGATACCAGCTTTTTATGGCGGGTATCCTGTGAATCCTCACTAAAATTAGCATTCTGAAAGCAATTCACAACTTGCAATTCAAGGAATAAGAAGGTATAACACCTGTGAATCCTCACTAAAATTAGCATTCTGAAAGCAATTCACAACCTAGGCTCATTTATGAAAAACACCGACTTCCTGTGAATCCTCACTAAAATTAGCATTCTGAAAGCAATTCACAACTGAACTCGCATAAATCCCCATCATTCAAAACCTGTGAATCCTCACTAAAATTAGCATTCTGAAAGCAATTCACAACTTACAGTCCTGTCAGCTCAGGACTTAGAGCCTGTGAATCCTCACTAAAATTAGCATTCTGAAAGCAATTCACAACTATTCGTGTTCAAATAAACAACCAGTCTACCCTGTGAATCCTCACTAAAATTAGCATTCTGAAAGCAATTCACAACTGATCTGTTCTGTTTATTTCAGAATTGTAACCTGTGAATCCTCACTAAAATTAGCATTCTGAAAGCAATTCACAACCAGACGGAGAGCCTACACCATACGCGAAGACCTGTGAATCCTCACTAAAATTAGCATTCTGAAAGCAATTCACAACTACCCATTCGTTTTTTAGAATAAATGATATCCTGTGAATCCTCACTAAAATTAGCATTCTGAAAGCAATTCACAACCGAAAAGGATTGGCGTAATAATTTCGGAGCCTGTGAATCCTCACTAAAATTAGCATTCTGAAAGCAATTCACAACCGTGATGCCGCGTACCATTAATATTGAGCCCTGTGAATCCTCACTAAAATTAGCATTCTGAAAGCAATTCACAACTCTGGATCTCGCAACCCGTTTAGATGGAGACCTGTGAATCCTCACTAAAATTAGCATTCTGAAAGCAATTCACAACTAAAAAATAGGCCAGGGCAAACAACAAAAGCCTGTGAATCCTCACTAAAATTAGCATTCTGAAAGCAATTCACAACTAATGCTGTCCGAACCATTCAGACAGTTTGCCTGTGAATCCTCACTAAAATTAGCATTCTGAAAGCAATTCACAACTTGTACTCTTCCGTTTCTTTTTTGCCTTGACCTGTGAATCCTCACTAAAATTAGCATTCTGAAAGCAATTCACAACATTTACGGTTGAGTTTTTTGCCATCCGTAACCTGTGAATCCTCACTAAAATTAGCATTCTGAAAGCAATTCACAACAATAGGTTAAGCATAATTTAAAATTGATCACCTGTGAATCCTCACTAAAATTAGCATTCTGAAAGCAATTCACAACTAATGATGCAATGCGAAAAAAATACGGTAACCTGTGAATCCTCACTAAAATTAGCATTCTGAAAGCAATTCACAACCCAGAGCCTACACACGCGAAAAACCCTGAACCTGTGAATCCTCACTAAAATTAGCATTCTGAAAGCAATTCACAACTCCCAGACTATAAAGCGATAGAAGATAAATCCTGTGAATCCTCACTAAAATTAGCATTCTGAAAGCAATTCACAACCGCAATAATGGAATTAGTAAATCAACCGGACCTGTGAATCCTCACTAAAATTAGCATTCTGAAAGCAATTCACAACCTATAAGATCTTGTCTGGCTATTTCATTTTCCTGTGAATCCTCACTAAAATTAGCATTCTGAAAGCAATTCACAACTAATTGTTGAAAATGGTAGGCAAATCATTTCCTGTGAATCCTCACTAAAATTAGCATTCTGAAAGCAATTCACAACTAAAGCGTGGAGTATCTACGCTATGGATGACCTGTGAATCCTCACTAAAATTAGCATTCTGAAAGCAATTCACAACCTTAGCGCCTCGGGCGTGTCGCATAGTGTCCTGTGAATCCTCACTAAAATTAGCATTCTGAAAGCAATTCACAACTCCAGAAACATTTTTACTGGTTCTGATAAACCTGTGAATCCTCACTAAAATTAGCATTCTGAAAGCAATTCACAACTTAGCACGCCAGACACCCGCATGATCTTTGCCTGTGAATCCTCACTAAAATTAGCATTCTGAAAGCAATTCACAACTTTGCGAAGGAATTTCAAAACGGTTTTAATCCTGTGAATCCTCACTAAAATTAGCATTCTGAAAGCAATTCACAACTAGGAGACGGTGCCGCTAAATCATTAACGCCCTGTGAATCCTCACTAAAATTAGCATTCTGAAAGCAATTCACAACTAAAAGCCATAAAGCAATGCTAGAAGGTAACCTGTGAATCCTCACTAAAATTAGCATTCTGAAAGCAATTCACAACAGGCATTGCACGCTAGAATGCACGACGGCACCTGTGAATCCTCACTAAAATTAGCATTCTGAAAGCAATTCACAACCTTAGTAATTTTGCTATTCCTGTCTATGTTCCTGTGAATCCTCACTAAAATTAGCATTCTGAAAGCAATTCACAACTCTAGTTCGTTGTCATAAGTACCCAGAAAGCCTGTGAATCCTCACTAAAATTAGCATTCTGAAAGCAATTCACAACAGAATCGGTTTGAATTCATCTTGACAACGGCCTGTGAATCCTCACTAAAATTAGCATTCTGAAAGCAATTCACAACTTGAAAATGCGCGGTTAAAAAAACCTACCCCCTGTGAATCCTCACTAAAATTAGCATTCTGAAAGCAATTCACAACTTAGTATTTACTTTAAACTCACGCAATCCCCTGTGAATCCTCACTAAAATTAGCATTCTGAAAGCAATTCACAACTTGCGCTGGGACCGCATAACGCTATAGCTCCCTGTGAATCCTCACTAAAATTAGCATTCTGAAAGCAATTCACAACTACTTATCATTCGCTTTAAAATCGCAGACACCTGTGAATCCTCACTAAAATTAGCATTCTGAAAGCAATTCACAACTTGAAAATCCTGTGAATGAAAAACTTCTTCCCTGTGAATCCTCACTAAAATTAGCATTCTGAAAGCAATTCACAACCCAAAGCTTACGGCGCTGAAGGTCTTTTCACCTGTGAATCCTCACTAAAATTAGCATTCTGAAAGCAATTCACAACTGAAGTTATAGATACACACGCTTACAGCGGCCTGTGAATCCTCACTAAAATTAGCATTCTGAAAGCAATTCACAACGATAAAGACACGCTTGCAAAAAAGATAAACCCTGTGAATCCTCACTAAAATTAGCATTCTGAAAGCAATTCACAACAAAGCTACTGATACAAATGGGAAAGTACGTCCTGTGAATCCTCACTAAAATTAGCATTCTGAAAGCAATTCACAACTTTCCGATCTTCTTATCACTCCAATTTCTTCCTGTGAATCCTCACTAAAATTAGCATTCTGAAAGCAATTCACAACCTAGGAAATGTTTCTGGAAATCACGGTTATCCTGTGAATCCTCACTAAAATTAGCATTCTGAAAGCAATTCACAACTCCGTGCTTTTAATAGCTGTGGAAGCTATTCCTGTGAATCCTCACTAAAATTAGCATTCTGAAAGCAATTCACAACTATCAGATATATCATAAACCCTATCTAATTCCTGTGAATCCTCACTAAAATTAGCATTCTGAAAGCAATTCACAACCTTGAGTAACCCCTTTTTGCTTTCTCAATCCTGTGAATCCTCACTAAAATTACTATTCTGAAACCTCCAAAAACAACTTTCCGATTCAAAAACAAACACCGATTGAAATCCTATACCTTCGTCAAGCAACGACTAAAATCCAAGGTTCAGCGGAGCTAAAGCAATTAATAAGCTTTCCAAACTTATAGTAAATACTATTCTAAAATTAAACATCTGACGAGTATAGATTTCTGTAAATTTCTTTAGAGGCATAATCCGTATTTTTAGCTTTCTAGCCAAATTAGATTTTCGATGAAAAAATGTATACTATTAATTTTACTTTTTTGTTCTTTTTTATCCTTTTCTCAACAACAAGAGTTTACCCTTGTATCCTGGAACATTAGAGACTTTGGAAAGACCAAGAACAGTAAAGAACTTGATCAAATTGCAGAAATAGTAAGGGATGTAGATCTTATTGCGGTTCAGGAGGTAGTTGCGGGTTATGGTGGAGCGCAAGCAGTAGCAAGACTCACAGATATTCTAAATCGAAAAGGCTCAAAATGGGATTACGTAATCAGTAATCCTACAAACAGTTCTAAATATGTCACCGAACGTTATGCCTTCATTTGGAAAACTACTAATATAAAAATCAAAAACAGAGGCACGTTAATCGTAGCGTTGGATTCTGAAGTAGAGCGCGAACCCTTTACTATAAATTTCTATTTAGATCAAAAGGTCTTAAAGGTCATAAACTTTCATTCGAGACCTCATAATAAAAATCCAGAGACCGAAATAAGTGCCATCTCGCACCATATTATCAACGCTATAAAAGGCCCTGTACTTTTTGCAGGAGATTTTAACGTTGTGGAGCAGGATCCCGTATTTGATGCATTAAAAGGTAAGGGTTTTACTCCCGCATTAGTCGGCCAAAAAACGACACTTAAAAGAACTTGTACCGGATTGAATTACCTGAATTATGCAATTGACAATATATTTTATTCGAAAGAAATAATTTTTCTGGAAAGCGGAGTGCTGGACTTTGTATTGACTTGTGATCAATTAGATCAGGCTCGTAAACTTTCAGATCACTTACCGGTTTTTATCAAGTTTAGTCTGTATTGATTTACTCTCCCCAAATAAATTCTTGAATGATTCCTTTCATATCTGAAGGCAACAAAGCTTGTTTAATCTCATAGTTCTCAACTCCCATTGCCTGAAACCAATCTTGCCAATATTTAAAGATCACGTCTTCCTCATAGGGATTTTTAGGGTCTGGATTGATACCCAAAACCAAAACCTCTAAATCTTCTAAATTTTTATTTGCAGGTATAAAGCCGTACTTACCCCCAGTTATTTTTTCTTCCCATTTACTGGAATTGAGTCTAAAACTTTTTACGGTTTGCGGAGTAAGATAAGACGTTAGATGCTCTTCTTCCAGTAATGTATTTTTATGATAAATATATCCATCTGTAAGAAGGACAAGAATATTTCGGTGATTCTCTTCAATACAAAAATCGTTTACTTTGTTCTTAAAAAACCTCCAGACATCAGACCCTACATAAGCATCATCTAAAATCGCAGCCTCGTAAATAAATTTTGGTATGCTGTCATACGCATCAGAAACAGATAGAATTTTATCCTTTGTTGCATTATCCCGTGTAAATTTTAGCTTCAAGTCCTCTAACTTTTTGTTGAGCTTCTTATCAGCTGGCTCTGGGTCAATGTAGAGTTGTATTTGATCATTAATCTTTAAAGTTCGCTTATTTCTCAAATGAACTTCGAAAGACTCTGCGATAGAATTGATATATCCCAAATCCCTAAGGTAAAATTCCATTGCTGCATCTGGATATTTATCTGGATTGATGCGGTCTGAAAGGTCTAATAATATACTTAGATTCAAATCGGGTCTATTTGAAGATAGCTTCACTACAGATTCTTGTTCCTTATCTAATACCTTAATTTCCTTTGATTCTTTCTTACAAGCTTGAAGTAAGAGAATCAATAATGTGAGTGTAAAATAGTTTTTAATTCCCATTAGTTTACAAGTTTATACAGACGCCCTTCGTAGTCTTCATTATCTATATTGTATTTTACCAGATGAAGCTTTTCTTGCTCTTCACAGCTTTTGTAAAGTTCCTCGCGCCTTTTGATTGCATCAAAGTTATCAGCTATCGCTAAAAACCATCCTTTTACATATTCTGCGTGGTAGGTTAAGTAATGTTTATTTGAGAAGACAAATCCGTCAATAGTGCGTTGTAAATCCAGTATTTTCCCCTCAAAACCTGAAATTTCTTCTTTTATGGGAGGTAGCTTTTCTTCAATTTTCAACAATTCAAGTTCTTTGTTTTTAATCTCCTGTCGCTTTGAGCGAATAAAGGATTTGATAAGATCAAAGTTTTCATACTCTTTCATAATAAAATCGAATACCAAACCCCAAATAATGTAGACGATAAAACCTGCAAAAATAATCCCCCAGAACTCAACGGAAGAGAAAGCTATAGAAAGATCAAAAGCTGGAGAATCTGGTGTTTTATAAAAATCGTAAAGTTTCTGTTCAATAAGATACGCCAGGATTGCATCAAAAATAAAGGTGATTGCAAACAACATGAATATCTTGACATAACTCAAAACCCCTTTTTGTTTTTGAAACATATGGATCAAATATCCCAAACCCATAAAGGCAAAAGGTATTGTAGCTACAAAGACAGCCTCAAGCCATCCGTCTGCTAGTGCTTTAGAAAATGCTTCCGCATCAAAAATGGCTTCCCCCAATTTGTCCGAATCAAAATTCTTGAAGAATGCCGAATAAGAAGCTGAAATATAAAATACCAACAGGTAAAGGGTTATCGGAAGCAAAACAAATAAACCGATGTAAAACTGGGCTTTAGGTCGTTTATCAACTTCAAGTCCGTAAACTTCTGGATTGCGTTTTACCTCAACCATATCATTCTTAAAGGAACGTATTTTCTCTTCTATTGAAGTAATGTTTTCTTCCAGAAGGCTGAGGGCCGTTTTGCGCTTTTTGAGTTCGGTTTCCTGTCTTCCTTTTTCATCCAGATAGGGAGCTTTAAGTTCCTTTTGCAGCTGGTCATTTTCCCGGCACTTCCCCTTATAGTCCATATAAACTTCTTCTAGACAGGTTCTAAAAACCCGGTGGTTTCCTTCTGCCTGTTTTGAAGAGCCATATCCGCTCTCAAAAAACGTCAATTTTACTTTGGTTGTATCTTCAACCGCTACCGGTTTTTCTTCGACAAGGGTTTCATTTTTTACTGTAAATATGTTTTTTAACGGACTCATAATTACTCCTGTATTAAGTTCATCAACTCCTGCTTAGGGAGGTTTTCTTTTGCTTTTTCTAACAGAAAAGCAGTAAGTGCTTCTATATTATCTTCTAAAAATCCAAATTTCAGGCAGTACTTTTTAAGCGTGGTGAGTTCGTCAGGTTCCACTTTATGATCTGCCCAAATCATCAAAGCCAAATCGTAGAGATACGATAGTTTCTCTTCGGTTGAATCTGGAACCATCGAGTTGTGGGAAGGATTCAGCAGAATCGCATCAAGCTCAGCTTTGGTCACTCCACGCTCTTCGGCAAAATGGTAAAGCATTTTCATCTCTAAAACATCAAAATTATCGTCTGAGAATGCCATTTGATACAGGCGCAGAAAATGGCTTTTTAATTCGGTAGATATCATAGTTTAATTTTTAGGTAGGTTTTCACAAGGAATTCCGTCATTATCAGAATCCAGGTTTTCAAGGCAAGAAGGATTTTCATTGAATTCTTGTTGAGCCTGGGCTTGACTGTTATAATCAGAGCATTTTCTAGTAGGACAATCCGATTCAGGATTACACGCTTCTATTCCCAAAATAGAAACTATTACTAGCATTAAAAGGGAGCAACCCTTTTTTGATTTGGGCTTCGATTTTGAGGTGGATTTGCTCGTGTAATGTCCCTGAACATAGGTTCCGTCTTTTCTATAATAGCCTTTTCGGTATCCCATTGATTAATAAATAAAAAGTTGAAATATTGATTTAAAAGATTTCCGGTTTAATAGTTTGACTATCAAAGCTCTTTCCGCCGGCAGATATAATTACCCGTTCTTCTTTAAGAATATAATAGCCTGGTCTACAGTGATTATATCTAAATCTTAAAGCTTTCAATCCACCTAAAAATCCTTTTTCTATAGTTATTTCATAGACATAATGTGAGCAACTTTTCTTAAATAAACACCGTCTACGACTAGTCTTTGGAATTACAAACCAATAAAGTTTGATAAGTATGAGAAGAATAATACGCATTAGAAATTCCGAGAGAATACTACCATTTGATGTGCTGTAGAATAACCTTGTTCTCCCCCGAAGCCAAAACATCCCTGAGTAGACTGAACATAACTACTTACGCTTTCAAGTCTTTCATATTTCCAACCACCAGCAGTCTGATTTCTTATCAAGGTTTCTAACTGCTCGGCAACTTGTTTTGTATTTTCTTTATTACGATCTATTGAAGCAATAAAGGGCATGACTTTGTATTCCATTTAAGATTATTTTGAGTCTATAAAATTTTACTATTAGAATTATAGCAACAGGAAAATGAATAAGATTATTTCAAAAAATTTTTATGCACATAACCTGTGGTTTCATTACTAAGGACTTTCACTCTCAACCAAGACTCCAATACCTCCAGAACTTCGACTTGTTGATCTTCTTTTAATTTCTCAAGTATTTTTGAAGATGCAGAAGGCTTCTCTCTAAGATTTAGAACGGGTGAATTAACGATTGCCTGCTGCCCTATTGAAAATTTTGATGCGGTAGACTTGCGAGTTACCGTGGTGGATCGCGAGGGTGTTGACCTCACCCGGCTGCACACCCCGCAACTCCCGCCATTTTTTGCACAATGTTTACAACCCGTACAATTTTTACAGGCGCTACAATATGCAGATCCCGTACAGCCACGCCCTTCTTCACAACAAGAGGTTGCGACGCGAGTATCTGATAGAGTAACCTGTGCGTTTAAGCTAAATGAGGCCCCAAAAAACAATATTAAAAGAAGTACGTTTTTCATAAAATGAATTACCTATTGGGTATGACAAGGATAAGAACAGTAATAACAGCCGTTAACTTGACTGTATGTTTTTTCAGCTTCCTTTACAGCATCTTTACAATTATCAAACTCTCCGAGGTATTTATTATCGCTTGGGAAATAATCACATCCACTTTTGTGAACTTCGTGGTCTCCATTGCTCTGGGCTTTTCTGTTTACATAATAACTTGTCATAATTCCTGAATTTTAATTCTTACACCCTTTTTTAGCACACGTGATACTAGCCGTGACATCAGTCCAATGACTTAGATGGTCATTTGTATTAACCCCGCAACCGGTAGTGCCTCCTTATAACCTTTGTGTACTTCTCCTGTTGAATCGTGTCTTACTGCCATAATTTTTAAGTTTTAAATCTAGTTTAGAATTTGTCTAGGCATGTTGTATCAATTTCCAATTAACCCCCTTATTGTTGTATGGTGGCATTGTATTTCCTTTAGAAATTGGTGCCGTAGTAGTAGGCAGTGAAGTAACTTTCCATACACCAGATTCTGGACATTTTTCACCTGTTTTTGCAATTGTACCTATTGGCTTTTTCATTTTTATGACTTTTAAATTAATAATTACCCAAACCTAAGCCTATTAAAAACCAATGCCTTACAGATATCTGTAAGGCATTGGTTTTTTTGACATAAAATGTTTCCGTATTTCAGATCAGGCCTTCCCGTATGAGTTTAGCGACCAGTTCGGTGGAATTTTTGGCTCCAAATTCAGCAAAAAGATTACTTACCCGCTTATCTATAGCACTTTCACTATTGGGCCTTAAATCCTCCTTCTTCAGTTTGTATCGAATCTCTTTTTTACTTAGTCCTTCTGCAAGATTTTTTAAAATAAACAAATCCAGCTCATCCAGTTCAAATACATTCTTAGCTGTATTGAGATCAATTTGAGGAGATAGATATGTGTTTCCATTTCCTATTTCGTGCATTGCTTTAACTAATTCATCAAGACTTTGCCTGCCTTTACACACGTAAGCATTAATATGATACGTATCAAAAAGGGATTTGATTTTAACCGAATTCTCCTCCATAGAATTTACGATGATCCTTAAATCGGGTTGTACCTTTCTGGCAGCATCGATCAATGCGACGCCAGAGGTTAACTTTTGAGGGATGTGGTTTTCTTTAAAAGAAAGATCGGTTATAAGCAGGTCATAGGCCTCTTGATTATTGAGAGCTGCTTTAAGGCGGTTAAATGCCTTATCACAATAATACTCTTCCTGAATTTCTGCGATATTTAATTCTGATTTTAAGGTATCAACAATACTCTTGTTGTCTCCCTGAAAATCTTCTGCGATCAAAACTTTTTGAAACATAAAAAGACTCTTTAATAATTGGGTATTTTGATCACAGACTTAAATCCTTTGTCTTGATCCGATTCAAAAGTAATGGTTCCTCCGATGGCTTCCATACGCTTTTCTGTAATGAAAAGTCCGTTTTTCTCAAATCCTTTAGAAGTATCAATCCCTACACCATTGTCTGAATATCGAATTTCAAGTTCTTTTGCGTGGTGCATCAGATTTAAAGTGACAAGGCTGGCTTGGCTGTGTTTGCTCATATTGATAAACAGCTCCCGTAAGACTTTATAAAGCGTTATTTTGGTCACATTGTTCAGGGATTGCCAGGATATATCTTTACCACCCACAATAAGCAGGCGTGTTTCTTCTGGTTTATGTGAGTCAAGCATGGAGTAAAGAGCCTCCTTAAAATTTACACCGGTATCTACGGCATTGATCTCTCGGGAAAAATCCCGACTTTGTTGATAGAGCTTATCAAGTTCGTCAAGCACTTTTTCGGGATCAGCTTTACTTTGCACCATAAGCATCAAATGGTGTAAACCGGCCCCAAAATCATCGTGTAACCGTTGTGACAGAGCTGCTTCGGTAGCAAAAGAAGCCTCCACCCGATCTGCTCGGTTTTGTGCCTTCAAGCGTTTAATGCGTTGTCTGTTTGAATAATATCCAATCCCCAATACAATGACCAACAAAACGGTACCTCCAAGAAACCAATACCTTATATTACGTTCTTTTTCCGCCTCAAGTTCGGCTTCGGCATTCTCCTTTTCAAGCCGTAGTATCGATTCCTGCTTGATGCGGTCGTCATACTTATACTTGGCAAACTGAGTTTTGACCTTGAGTTCATGTTTATAAAGGCTGTCTTGTAAAAAAATATATCGATCTCGTAAGGCAATACGATTAGGAAAAAGTTCCATCTTATACTTAAGTGCATCTAGTTCCGCTCGCGGAGCTTTAATCAATTTTGAGATTTGAATGACCGAATCTAAATATTTTGCTGCTTTGGTTGGGTTTAACTGGCTATAGTATTCCCCTAAATGCGTATAGCTGGAAAGCATCCCTCTTTTGTCATTTGCTTGTTTACGCAAGTTTAGGGGCCTTAAAAAAGACTCCTTATTTGTAGATTTATGTGATAACCATGTCGCATAAGCCAAATTATCTAAGACACGAGCGTATTGAGAACTTTTTATTTTTAATGAGGAGTTATCTGCTATTTCATTTAAGAGTTTAGCCGCTCTAGCAAATTCACCGTTATCTATATAAGTGGCTGCTAAATTATTTTTAATACCTACACTATTCTCTTCACTTTCAGTCAAAGCTATAGCGTTTAAATAAAACTCTTCAGCATCTTTATAGTTGTAAAGTTTACGATGATTTGTTCCTAAAGTGCTGAATGCAGAAGCCACATCATTTTTATTCCCTCTATCCAGATATTGCAAAGCTTCGGTTAAGGTTTCTTTACTTCCAAAAAAATCACTTTGATTCTTTTGAACAATCCCCATACTCAATAGGTTTTTACCAATCCAAACACTATCATTTAATCGTTGAAAATAATTTCTAGAATTATTATACCTTAAGAAAGAACTATCAGGTTTTTGAGCAATAGCTTCATAGTAATACCCCATTAAATAATTCTGCCTTGCTAGAAAAAGTTCGTTTTTAAGTTCTTCAGATAACCTTCTCAAAACTTTATCATATTTAATCAAGCTATCATATTGTCCCAAAGAAAAATGCAACCAGTTTTTTTGATATAAAATCCTCAGGAATAAGGTGTCTGATGGAATAGTACTGCCTAATTTAAACGCCTTTTCTGTTAATTCGTATTGAGTTTTTAAAGGTAAATCCACATTTTTGGATTTTTCAAAATATTTAAGCGTACTGTCTATACGAGAGGTTGTAGTATTTTGAAAAACTCTCTGTTTCTCTGTGCAAGAAATGAGCAGAACATAAATGAGTAAGAGTAGCGTTTTTTTCAAAAAAGTTTTTAGCTAAACTACTAAAAAAAAAAGAGCTATACCTTCTGGCACAGCTCCTCTTTATTCAGGTTCAAATTCAATTAGTCTCCCATACCTTCTGGTGGCGGTGGTGGTGGAAGTATATCTTCATCATCCCCCTCAGTGGCTTGAGTGCCGTGAATTAAATTTTCTTCATAAGCGTCTGCGCTGCACGAGGTGATTACCCCGTTTAATGCCAC
The DNA here is from genome assembly GCF_004104075.1 of Leeuwenhoekiella polynyae. Classification (GTDB taxonomy): domain Bacteria; phylum Bacteroidota; class Bacteroidia; order Flavobacteriales; family Flavobacteriaceae; genus Leeuwenhoekiella; species Leeuwenhoekiella polynyae. The sequence continues at coordinate 34,610 of NZ_QOVK01000011.1, forward strand.
AATGAATATGGCCAGTATTATTTTTTTCATCGTTTTAAAATTTTGTGATTAAACAAAGGGGTGGCCGTCCGGGGTTTTCCCAGCTTTTTGCTTTACAGCCACCATTGAGTTTTGGAGTACTCCTCTTGTTTTTTTGGAAAGTGGAAATCTTATGCAGCAGCCTTTAGCTACTTTCCAAATTGGCCTTAACCACTGCATTATAGATTTCCGTAAGAATGAGTGTTCTAGAAAAGCTATGTTAGCAAGACATAGCAGCAATCATTCTCTGGGACAAAGTAAAGGGAAGCTAAACGTGTAGTTGCAGACAGGTTTTGGACATTTTTTAGACAAAAATTGGACACCAGTAAATTCAAGGGTCCACGAAGAATCAGTCTAAAAAATGTCCAATGATAATTTGTATTTTTAGGATAATATGGGGGAAGAAACTAAGAAAAGAATTGTATTACAAGCGTTTGAAAAAGCAAAGGTGTCTTGTCCAGGTGACTCGATAAACGCTTGGAGCAATCATATCTCAATGACAATTGACACACCTAGTGCAAAAACCCTAACTAAAGCCTATAATTATTGTACTAGTGAAGGCAAAAATGGCAGTAGGCCTAGCAAGCATACCCTCAATAGGCTTTGCAAATATTTGGGATATAATGATTTTGCTGAGTTCGTTGAGAAAAACAAAGTAAAGGAACGCGTATATGATTCGCCTGATATAAGCCAGAAAGACGAAAATGATGACTCATCCGTAGGCACAGCAACTGTAACGAATCAAAAAAATTGGCGTTCGATCTCTATTTTTGGGACGTTTGCCCTTACGCTAATAATTGCGGTTTATTTTATCGCTGAGAATAATGCATCCGAACTGGGTGCGTCTGTAAAATGCATGACCTGGACCGGAACTGTATACGAAGAAATATCCTGCTCCGCAGGTTCCTATTCTGAATATGGAACTGCAATTGAGCCGTATGATCAAAAACGGTTTGAGAACTTTAGACGTATCGATGTTGATATCACGACCTTATTTTTTTCTGAACAGAATCAAAAGCCATTGGTCTGGTATTATAAGAATGAAACTGGAGAAATTGAATACTATACTGCTCCAGGAGTTCATCCGGTAAACGGGAAAACCTTAAAAGCTGTGACCGAATATATCATTGAAAAATATGTCCCTATTCATCAGAATAAATCTTCATCATTTATTCGTGATTAAATCAGCTGCTTTCAAGTAGGATAAAGAAGAATCTAAACGAAATTTTAAAATCGGGTGTACGATTCGGTGAGTTATTGAAAAATAGCGTCTTAATCAAAAAGACCTTCTTTACAGAAGGCCCTTTTGATTAAAAATAATAGGTAAAATACTTACTCTATTATTTAGTATTCTTTTTATTAAGCTTCTTAATTAGATTAATCTCATCTTGTCTATAGGGTGTTCCATCTTTTCTGAAAACATCATGAAACCATTCTACCGGTTCTTCGCCAGATTCTATTGGAGTATCCCAGGCATAAATCGTATTGGTTTTTCCATTAACAAGTCCCCAATTAATCGCTCCTATATTGTATTCTGCCAGCATAGGTAGGGTGTTTGAAAATCTGTTGTTACGAGTGCGTGCCATATATTCGGTACAAATCATAGGCCGATCGTGAGATTTAAGCAGTTGTATAACCCGACGATGCCAGTCTGGACTTTCATAATCGTGATAGGTGATAATATCTGAATTTTGTGCCTGAAAAGCATTCAGTTCTGTAAAGCTCCAGTCCCATAATCCCGCAGATAACGGTTGAGAAGGCTTTACCTCTCGTGCCCAGGCAAAAACATTCTTAAGCAGGGGCATGCTTTCCGTTTTCTTACCACTATTACCGGGCTCATTATATAAATCCCACAACAACACGCGATCATCGTTTTTAAAGGTTTCGATTATATCCTGAACATATTTTTTAAGTTCAGGTGAGTTAGCCATGTCCTTTGAAGCAGGGTATCCCGGATCTTGCATCCACCCGCTATTATGTACTCCGGGTTTTGGAGCTCGCTGTTTGCCTATCTCAGGATTAGGATCCCAAACATCATCAAAAATGACTAAAATCGTTTTGATGTTGTGTTTATCCGCAAGGCCTAAATAGGTGTTTACACGCTTTTTAAAACCTTCGGGGTCTGCTTTATAAGCCAGGCTATGCAAATAAACACGCATGGTATTAAAACCTATGTCTTCAGCATAACCCAGCTCCCGATCTATGGTTTCTGGATCAAAGGTATCTTCCTGCCACATTTCGAGCTGATTGATTGCGGTACTGGGTATAAAATTAGCTCCGGTAATCCAGTCTTGAGCGGCATACCAGGCATCTGCTTTTTCTTTACTCCAACGCTGCTGAGCGTGTATGGTCGATAGACCTGCCAAAAGACAAATCATAAATAGTGTAAGCTTTTTCATCATTTTAATTTGCTAAGGGTATTGCTAATTTGGTTTGTGTAGAAAAGGGAACTCCAAGGTTGGGCGTGCCATCGTCATTCCAGTTAATCTTTTGCATTCTGGGTGACCGTTTACCACCACAACCGTCTCCGGGATTGTCATTTGCATGATATAAAATCCAATCTTCAGAACCATCGGGAGACTTAAAAAAAGAATTATGTCCGGGAGCGTACACCCCATTTTCCTCCGATTTTATAAAAATGGGCTTCGACTTCTTATCCCACGCCACCGGGTCTAACAAATCATCTCCTGTAAATTCAATAAGTCCTAAAGAGTAATAATCGGTCCAGCATCCACTGGCAGAGAAGACGATAAAAACCTTACCATTATGTTCTAAAAACTGAGGCCCTTCATTTACATTCACGTGTGGAGGATTTTTAGCGTCATTTAAATCTCCCTGCTTTTCCCAGTTATGCGTAGGCTCGGCGAGTAAGACCCGGTTACCTTCAAGAGTCCAGGGGTTTGACATTTTTGCTATATAAATATTCTGCTGTTCATTAACATCTCCTTCCCAGCCAGACCATACCATATACAACTGATCTTTATAATCAAACACATTGCCATCTATAGCCCAGCGATCGGGATGCGCAGCAAGTTTGCCTTTAAACTCCCAGTTTTCACTAAACGGGTCATTGCTGGTATTTTGAATCGCATACATTCTGTGATTGGTATTATCCCCGTCATCTGCTGCAAAATAAACGTACCATGCCTTATCTATAAAGTGTATTTCTGGAGCCCAGATCTCGTGACTGTAGACTGTTCCTTTAGGTGGAATCCAAATGGTTTTAGACTCTGCCTGGCGTAGGTTTGCTAAATTCCTGGTTTTGTAAAGAACAATGCGGTTCCCTACGGTATGGGTATAGTAATAAAAGCCATCAACATAAATACTATATGGGTCTGCTCCCGAATCTAAAACCGGATTCTGAAAAGATTGTGCATAAACTACTCCATTCATTAAACAGGCGATTAAGCCTATAAGTACTATTCTCATTCAAATTAATTTTGTGCAGGTTGATCGATTTCAAGACCTGTTGCAACAGGTTCTCCAAAATTGGGCTTTCCGTTTGAGTCAAAAGTAAAGGACTGCATACGTACCGTTCGGCTTCCTGAACAGCCCATACCCGAATTGGGATTTGCATGATATATGAGCCAGTCTTCAGAACCATCAGGAGATTTAAAAAATGAATTATGACCGGGACCAAAAGCATTAGCCGACGGTTTTTTAGTAAACACAGGTTGATCAGATTTAATCCAGTCTGAAGCAACCAACGGATTCCCATTTTCCTTCAGCGTGAGCATTCCCAGAGCATAATCATCGGTACCGCAAAAACTGGCAGAATAAACCATAAAATAGGTGTCAGGACCTTTTAAAACCTCAGGGGCTTCATTAACTCCAAAGCCATTACGCTCCCAGCCGTATTCTGGCTCTGTTAATAAAGTGACGTCACCAGTAAGCGTCCAGGGATTAGTCATCTCAGAAATATAGATTTTTTGAGTGAGGTCTGTATTGGTCTTATCCGGCCTTCCAGACCACAGAAAGTATCGTTTTCCTCCGTGCTCCATCACCGTGCCGTCAATTGCCCAAAAATCGGCCTGATCGCTATAAATCTTCCCCTTATCTTCCCAAGTTCCCTGCATGGGATCGCTATTGGAATTTTCAAGCACCCAGGTACGCTGATTGATATCATCCCCGTCACCCGCCGTATAATAAATGTACCATTTACCATCGAGTTTAAAAATTTCAGGTGCCCATATATTTCTTGAATTAGGGGTGCCCGCCGTAGGTCTAAACACTTCTTTAGACGTGGCAGAAGCTAAATCTTCAATCGCTTCGGTCTCCCAAAGCCGTAGCGCATTGCCCACGGTATGCATATAATAGTAGGTATCACCATCTTTAAAAACAAAGGGATCTGCACCGGTTATCAATGGGTTTGTAAAAGTGGTTTCTTCTACCGGTTCAATAATTTCAATGGGTGGATTATCACTCTTGGAGCAGGAAAGACCTGCTCCAAATAAGACGATCACACACAGCGCTATTACCACTAGTTCATTTCTTTTATTCATTCTTCTCATAGACTTCAACTTACGCCCCATTTTAGAGGTTGTAATTAATAATTGGGATTTTGAGTAAGATTTGGATTTAAATCGATATCCCGTTGTGGAATGGGATAATTCTCATGTTTTCCTACCACAAAATTCTGAAATTCAGGATCCCTGGAGCTTAATTCAGGACCCAGGTCACCCCAACGCTTAAGGTCAGCAAAACGCCAGGCTTCACCTGAAAGCTCAGTAATACGTTCGTGCTTCAGTTGCTCCAAAAATTCATCCTGATTTAAATTAGGCATTGCTGTAGAAAGCGGTGCCAGCCCGGCACGTTCCCTTACACGGTCTACATAAGCATATGCTTCCTGAGTGCGGTCTAAGCCATTTAAAGCTTCAGCATACATCAACAACACATCTGCATACCGGATGAGCCTGTAGTTGTTAGGTGAACGAAAACCTTCCTGATTTTTCCAGTGATCGTTCAGTAATTTTCTAAACCAAACACCATTTGCATTAGGACCATTACCATATCGGCTGCTGAAACTTTGACCGTAAACCTGCGTAGCATCTGGCCCTGCAGGATCCATAAAGTCAAATATAAATGAAGCAGCAAGACGCGGATCCCGATCTCCACTTACGGTGGTTTCTTCTAAAAATTCATCAATAAGCCATCTGCGAGCAGCACCATCATTAAAACCAATACCTGGAGGTGCATAAAACTGGGCTATAGAAGTTCCGGTATTATTTACACGGCTTTCATCAACATCATTATCAGTGGTTTCAGAAAGGTTCTCCTGAAATTGAATTTCGAATACAGACTCTATATTATTTTCTGTAGAGATCAGGAAATTATCCCTATAGTTTTGGGTGAGGTCATATACATTCGCTCCAGGTCCTTCTACCATCCATTCGAAGGCTGCCGCAGCTTCAGTAAATTGGCCTTGTTGCAAGTGCGTTTTACCTAATAAAGCGTATGCAGCTCCACGTGTTGCTCTACCCAGGTCAATTCCTGTATAAGATACTGGCAGGGCTGCAATGGCATCCTCAAGATCTGCGGCGACCTGAGCATAGGCTTCAGCTGTAGTTGCATTAGGAGGCGTATCTAATGGCTGGGAAGGTTCAAGCATGAGTGGAGGTCTACCATAGTAAAGGGTCAGATTAAAATAGAAAAGCGCTCTTAAAAATTTTGCTTCTCCTATCAAACGAGCTTTTAGGTCATTATCCATCTCAATCTCAGGCACGTAAGCAATCACCTGATTGGCCCGAAAAATACCAACATACATATTTTGCCAGGTTTCTGCAGTAAGGTTTTGATTGTAATTATTTTGGTCAAAACTCATCAGATTGTTTAAGCCAATATCCCCACCAGATCCAAAGCCCTCGTCAGCATGCAACGAACCATGATAGTACATCCATCGGGAATAGGTTGAGGCTGTTCTGTAAAACGTACTGTATATAGCATTGACTCCTTTTTGTGCATCGTCAGCATTTTGCCAAAAGCTGGCAATTGTTGGTGAATTAGGGTTAGGTTCATCAAAATCCCTATCGCAGGATGTAAAACCTAATACAAGTATTAGTCCTAATTTATATATCGTTTTCATATTGCTTATGTTTTTGAAATGATTCATTCTTAAAATCCTACGTTTAGTCCTACTGAAAAAATACGTGAAGATGGATAGTTTCCTGCATCAACCCCGGGTTCCAGGTTAATGTTAGCTCCTACGACATCAGGATCTAAACCAGAATATCCGGTGAAAGTGAGCAGATTCTGTCCGCTTAGATAAATACGGGTGTTCGCAATTCCATACTGGTTTAAGAAACTTGCCGGCAGATTATAGCCTAATTCTACATTGCGCACTCTTACATAAGTTCCGTCTTCTATCCATCGATCTGAGTTGCCACGGGTATTTGAAATAATACCACGGTCTGCAGGCTGACCTCCGTAAGCATATGCAACACCCAGTCTGGGGTCTGAAGTATTTGTATTATCGGGTCTCCAAGGATTTATAGATCTTCTGTAATTTGAATAGCCATAGCCATCCAGTTCACGTCGTACATCATTGTATAAATCGCCTCCAAAAGATCCGTAAAGCTGAACGCTCAAATTAAAGTTTTTGTAAGCTGAATTGAATTGTAAACCTGCAGTAAAGTCTGGCCAAGGAGAGCCTACATACATGCGGTCCTTATCGTTAATATCATCATTAGAACCGTCATCTACAGCATTTACATATCTAATATCTCCCGGCTGAGCATAAGCTGCCTGAGCCTGATGATCTTCAATTTCCTGCTGATTCTGAAAGATACCGTCTGTTTTAAGTACGAAATATTCACCTATGGAGCGCCCCACCTGTGAACGGGTATTTCCTACCTGAATATAATCGCGGGGTAATCCTGTTTCTTCATCAATTCCCAAATTACCCAAAGCAAGAATCTTGTTACGAATAAAGCTGATGTTACCCGCAATATCCCAAGTAAAAGATCCAGTAGATCGGGGTCTGTAACTAAGGTCAAGTTCCAAACCTTTGTTTTCTATAGAACCAATATTTACAATAGGATCTCCCTGTAAATTCCCCAAATAGGAAGGTAAAGGCTGAGGCAGCAATACATCATCTGAAACTGCACGATACATATCAAATGTAACATTAAACTGACTGTTGAAAAGTGAAGCGTCAAAACCTAAGTTGGTTGTTTTCTTTTCTTCCCAACGCAAATCTCCGGAAGCCAGTCTGGCTTGCGTGGCACCGGGTACGCCGGTTTGATTTGGTCCAAAAACGGCATTAGGCCCTTGATTGAGAAAACCGGTATATTGATAAACTCCCAGATTGGCAGAACCCAGCACCCCATAAGAACCTCTCAGTTTCAGACTAGAAACCCACGATACATCAAAAAAGTTTTCATTAGAAATACGCCATGCTCCGGCAATTGAGGGAAAGTTACCTCTTCTAAATTCCGGAGAAAATCTGGAATCCTTATCAGATCTGAAAGTCAGTGTCAATAAGTATTTATCATCATAGGTGTAATTTAAACGACCCAGATACGAATCAATTAAATATTTAGTCATTTCGCCGGAGGCATTGCGATCGCCCGGTAAATTGCTGGTAGACGAAATTGTTGTAAAGTAATTTTCCCCAAATTGAGCTAAAAACAATCCGCTTCCTGCAGTGTAATCGGTTTGATAGGTTTGTTGGGTATAACCAGCTACCCCGTTAAAGCTATGTTTACCGAGGGTATAATCAAAGTTTAATGTATGCTCAAAAAGATAGCTCAAAAACTGAGAGCGAGTTTCATTTACGCTGCTGTTTTCGGGAGATTGGTTTTGATACCAAGATCCTTCTTTACGTACATTTTTGGTTTTATCAAAACTGGTTTCAACACCGGCATTAAAACGGTATTTGAGTCCATCTACGATTTGAAAATCAACAAAGGCATTACCTAGTATTTTGACATAATTAGCAGAAGTAGAAGTAATGTTTGAAATCGCAGCCGGGTTACGCGCAAAGGTATTTACCGTATTGGTAGAACCATAGCCCCAACCACCAGGGTTAGAATCAGAAATTAAATCATCACTTTGCACCGGAATAATAGGAACGTTACTCCACATATCAAACCAGGGGTTACCTACAGCAAAACCACCGGTAAAAGGACTGTCGTTTCTGCTGTTAGTTAACGAGAGGTTTTCTCCAAAAGTAAATCGACCTTTTTCGGTCTCACTATTAATACGTAATGACATGCGATCAAACTTACGGCCTATTAAAGTACCCTGATCTTTAAAATAGCCGGCAGAGAACGCATAGGTATGCGTCTCGCTTCCTCCCGAAAGCGTGGCATTAATGTCCTGAACAAATCCCGTGCGCAGGCTTTGATCGCTCCAATCAGTATTTACCTCGCCATCCCAATTGGCTACGGCAGGCTGCAATGTATAGCCTGCAGCATTGTAAGCATTGGTATTGGTAATTACATATTCTGAAGCATTCATCATATCATACTCATTAGGGATGGAGGATATGCTGTAACGTGTATTTAGCGTGAATTTTTGTTTACCGGCTTTACCTTTAACCGTAGTAATGATAATTACACCATTTGCAGCTCGTGACCCGTAGATTGCAGCCGCAGAAGCATCCTTTAATACCTGAATGCTGGCAACATCATTGGGGTTAATGGTAATATTGGGATCTGCAAACATCCCGTCAATAATGTAAAGCGGACTCGCATTTCCGTAAAAAGTGCTTAGCCCACGTATGTTAACCACCGCATTCTGCCCGGGTGCTCCCCCATTTCGTACATTTATTCCGGGTGAAAGACCCTGCAGTGCTTCAGGTACAGATCGTTTTACAACATTTTCAGTCGCTTCGGTATCCACGAGCCCTGTAGCTCCCGTCAGGTCCTTTTTACTTACGCTTTGGTAGCCTATTACCACAACCTCATCAAGGGCTGCAATATCTTCTTCAAGCTGAACATTGATAGTCGTTTGACTACTCACAGCAATTTCTTTGGTTTTAAAACCCACATAACTGAATACAAGTATATCATCAGAACCTGCTTCAATAGTGTAAAAACCATCCATATCTGCAGCTGTACCCGTTGAACTGCCTTCAACCAAAATATTAGCAAACGGGATAGGCTCCCCTTCAGTATTCGTTACGGTTCCGGAAATGGTTTTGTTTTGCGCAAACGTTTGAGCGAATGAAAGCAAAAAAAGCATCAATAACCCAAATGTTTTAAAATAGAAATGTTGATTAGTTCTCATAGAATTTCGTTTAGAAATTTTGATTAATTATGAAATTGCAACAAATTGAATTCTTTACTCTGTCAACTGATTTCTCCTAACTCCCAAACAGACAAGCTGTCAATTCAAAAATTCTTAATTTAGCTGTATTGTTTCTAAGAATCTATCAATTTTGAGAAGCAATTATTACCGATTCGTCGCTTTACAAAAGAGGTTATAATATTTGAAATGAGAATTATGCTTGTATTTCAATCTTTCTACAAAACAGGTCAACATCAATAAAAAGTTAAACCCGGGAGTGTTCTGAACTAAATAGTAGAAGAATGAGACAATTTGATTTTATATGGTATCAGTTAAATAACGTGCTTTGCAGTATGAAAGCTTTTGGTTTTATACTTCTTCAATTTGTGCTGGTTGCAGGATTCAGTCAGAGTCGTTCGTTTCGCAACTATCAGGTTGAAGACGGCCTGTCTCACAATTCGGTCATTAGCATGTTGCAAGATCATCGGGGTTTTATGTGGTTTGGTACTAAAGACGGTCTCAATCGTTTTGATGGCTATAATTATAAAAGCTTTCAGCACATCCCGGGAGATTCCACCAGTCTGGGCAGTAATTTTATACGTTGTCTTTATGAAGTTGAAAACAAAATCTGGGTGGGTACAGATACGGGGCTATTTACCTACGATGAGAAAACCGAAACTTTTAATCTTCTTTACCAAACTAAAGACCAGCCCATTCTGGATATTGAAAGCGATGCTCAGGGAAACATCTGGTTTATTGCTTCGGGAAATCTGCACAGATACAACGTAAAATCTCAAACCGATGAAGTTTACGATCAGGCATATTTTGGACTGCTCACAACAAGTACTGAAGGAACACTTTACGTAGCCACTCAGGATTCGATTTTCTATTACGTTCCCGAAACTAATTCTCTTCAAAAACTTCCAGTAAATGCTGGTGATGTAGAACCGGTAATAACAGAACTGGATGCGTCCCTTTCTCCCAAGCAACTCTATGTAGGGACTAAAGATCAGGGGGTTTTAGTATATTCCATTGCAAGCCGAAAGACAGAATCCTTATTTGAGAAAGATCAAAACCCTTTGTTTGTACGGGATTTTCTGCTTAAAAACACAGGCGAACTTTGGATTGCAAGTGAATCTGGTTTATTCATTTACGACCTAAGAAATCAAACCTTTCAAAACCTGAAAAAAAATTACAACAATCCCTACTCGCTTTCAGACAATGCGATTTATGCTTTGGTCAAAGATCAGGAAGGCGGCATATGGCTGGGCACGTATTTTGGCGGTGTCAATTATTACCCAAAACCTTATACTCCATTTAAAAGATACTTCCCCAGAGTGGGTGAAAATTCAATTAGTGGGAATGCGGTACGTGAAATTGAAGAAGACCGCTATGGCAATCTATGGATAGGCACTGAAGACGCCGGGCTCAACCGGTTTAACCCTGTATCTGGTAAATTTGAAAACTTTAAGCCTCAAAGTGACGGAGGTGACCTGGCACATTACAATATTCATGGTCTTTTACCCCGTGGTTCTCAATTGTGGATAGGTACCTTTGAACACGGCCTAGATGTGATGGATATTCAAACAGGTAAGGTCATTAAACATTACGATTCGCGAACCGGTAAAGGGAATCTTCGCAGCGATTTTGTAGTTTATATCTATGAAACAAAAAATTCAGATTTATACATCCTGACTTCTCAGGGCGTATATAAATATCTCTTCGCATCAGATTCTTTTGAACTGGTTGAAGAATTCCCAGAGATCTATCATTATACTTTTTTGTTGGAAGATCATCAGGGTATCTTGTGGGCAGGCACTTATTGGGATGGTCTTTATTATTACAATCCGGCAACCAAGGAAAAGGGATTTTATAAATACGACCGTAACGACACTACAAGTATAAGTTCTAACGTAATCAACGGCATTTTTGAAGATTCCAGAAACCGGTTATGGATTACTACTGAAAATGGCTTTAACCGATTAGAACGAGAACTTGGAAAATTTACCCGCATCACCAAAAGTGAAGGCCTGCCCGCTAATGTAACCTATGCCCTGCTGGAAGATGATCAAATGCATCTTTGGATAAGTACTTCAAACGGATTGGTCGATTACAATCCTGAAAATGGTGAAACCAAAACCTTTACCAAATCTAACGGTCTCCTGAGCGATCAGTTTAATTACAGTTCGTTTTTTAAAGATGATACGGGCGAAATGTATTTTGGCAGTGTAAACGGCTTAATCAGTTTTAATCCCTCAACCTTTACCCAAAACACGTATAAGGCACCTATTTACATTACAGATATTCAGATCAACAATGAAAAGGTAGCTGTTCATACCAAGGGATCTCCACTCGAAAAATCTATTTCATTTACCCAAAAACTGGAGCTTTCCAGTGAGCAATCAACATTTAGCCTCGCATTTGCTTCCCTAAGTTATACTGCACCCGAAATGACACAGTATTGGTATCAATTGGAAGGTCTGAATAAAAATTGGATCAGTCTGGGTAAAAACCACAAGGTAAGTTTTACCGAACTTCCGGCAGGTGAATATACCCTTAAAGCAAAAGCCCTAAACGGTGACGGGGTTTGGAGCACGAAAAACGCAGAATTACATCTGGAAGTTTTACCTCCCTTTTTTGCAAGCAACACAGCCTATGCACTCTACATACTTTCGCTACTTTTTCTCGTTTTCATACTTTTAAGGTACTACCACATTTATACTCGGGACAAAAATAATCAACGTATTCAGCAGCTTGAAAATGCGAAGGAAAAAGAAATTTATCAGGCAAAGATTGAATTTTTTACCAATATAGCCCACGAGATCAGGACGCCGTTGACCCTAATTAAAAGTCCGCTTGAAAAACTTTTAAAAAGCTCGTATAAGTCTCCTGAAATCCCTAAAAATCTTGGGATTATGGAAAAGAACACCTCCCGCCTGCTAAATCTGGTCAATGAACTTCTCGATTTTAGGAAGACTGAAATGCAACACGTAAAGCTCAACTTCTTTACGGTGAACATTAACGAACTCCTGGAAGAAACTTATTTGCGCTTTAGTCCTTTAATACAGGAACGTGGTCTCAATTTCACCATAATCAAACCTGCAGAAGCAATAATTGCTCAGGTAGATGAAGAGGCCGTCAGGAAAATTTTGAGCAATCTGTATAGCAATGCAGTAAAATATTCCAATCACGAAGTAAGCCTTAAGCTGGAGCGTGATGAAACTCATTTTAAAATAAGTCTGACCAATGATGGTACACTAATCCCACCTCAGCTGCAAAAACGCATTTTTGAACCTTTCTACAGAGTGCCTGGCAAGACAAAAAATCTGGGAACCGGTATTGGGCTGTCCCTTGCCTATTCTCTAACCCAACTACATCAGGGAGATTTGCACTTTGAAAACCAAAACAATCTGAACTCTTTTATTTTACGCCTGCCTTTAAATCAATCCGAAGCTTTAAAAACAGAGTTTAAACCGGCTCTAGTTCAAAATCAAACTGATTTTGAAACTAAAGCACCATTCAAAAAAAATACGCCCTGCCTTCTTATTGTGGAAGACAATCTGGAGCTTTCTGATTTTATTTTCTCAGAATTATCGCAAAGCTATAATGTGATTGCTGTTGCAAATGGGATACAGGCGCTGGAATATCTGAATAAGCACACGATTCAACTTATATTGAGCGACATAATGATGCCCATGATGGATGGCATTGAACTCTGTAAAAAAATTAAAGAAAACCCCAAAACAAAGCAAATTCCGGTGATTCTGCTCACCGCGAAAAGCGCCTTAAACGCTAAAATAGAAGGACTTGAGTCGGGTGCGGATGCCTATATTACAAAACCATTCTCGATGGATCATCTTTTGGTACAAATCTCAAACCTCCTTGAAAACCGGAAAACAATTTTAGATCATTATAGCAATAGTCCGCTAGCTCATCTAAAATCGCTTACACTCTCTGCTTCTGATCAGGATTTTATTTCCAAACTTGATAAAATCATTGAATCGCATATGAAAGATACAGACCTCAATGTAGAAACATTGGCGAAATTAATGAATATGAGTCGTTCTACGCTCTATAGAAAGATAAAAGAGATATCTTCCAAAAGTCCAAATGAACTTATAAATACCAGCCGGCTTAAAAAGGCTGCATTTCTGTTAAAAACTACCGATAAAAAAATCTTCGAAGTTGCAGAGGAAATAGGTTACCGTTCTCAAACCAGTTTTGGTCGCAATTTTCAAAAACACTTTAAAATGTCGCCTTCAGAATTTTTAAATAGTAATGACCCTAATTAAGATTCCAAGATATTTACTTCGTTTCAGATTTATAAGAACATTTAATTATGTTAAAAATGTTAAAGTTTAAATATAGGTGTACGATTCGGTGAGTCATTAAAAATAGCATTTTCTAAAAGCCTGAAAACACTGGCACTCCCAGATCAGTTCGAGTCCCGTCCAGACCGCAAAAGCCTATTCCTAGGCCATGATAGCGTATGTAATAAGATTAATATCTAGAATGAAATTCACGCAAAACCGAATGAAAAGTGGGCAGGAATGCTCGGCTTATTTTTAAAGTTTGCAATGACGTTAAATCAGGAGTATAAGTCTATTTTAAAGGGACTTCATGTTGCTAATTTACAAAAGGCCTAAAACTAGAAAACCGCTCATCCCTAAGGTAGCTATCGGGACGGTTTAAATAAATGAGATTTTATAAGAATTAGGGGCTTGTGCAACGGTTATCGGTGTTACCAAACGTATTTTTTAATTTATTTGTTTCATTATTTTGCACCTTAATTCAATCCAACTTTTAGTTTCTTTTTGAGGAAATACAACTCCTCCATTATAACCTCCTCCTTTTATTCCAATCCTACATTTTTCAGGAATATTTTTTCCGAATTCTTTTTCCGCAACTTGAAATAAGTCAACTCGATAGTCGCTTAGCAAATGAAATGCTGCATATAAAACCATTCAACGAGGATCTTCATTTTCATCCGCTAACTATTTGATCAGAGCGTGTTCTTCAAAAAGTAACCTTTAAGGCTTCACTCTGCTCGACATGCGAAACACTTTGATTACTGATCCCCAGCTCTTGAGTAAGAGTTTCTTATTTCATCCCGAGCAGCTCACGGGTGCGGGCGATCTTTCTCCCGATATGTGTTTTCTTTTCGATTGCCGGTATTTAAAATTTAGAATTGAGGATAGCTTTTATAAAAAGAGTGACTTGAGAGCCTGACTATGCAAACTGCTTATTTTTTATAAAATCTTTATAGAATCTAAAGTAACTTCGTAGAAACAGGAATTTGATGCCTTTAACAATCTATAAAAGATCGAATCCGTATTTGATAAGCGGCTTACTCATTGTCGCAGCAACGCTTATTTCTCAAGTATCAATTCACCATATTGGATATCAGGGAGTAGCTTTGATTTATTTGCTTGTGGTCTCGATAAGCGCTATGCTTTTTGATATTTGGCCGGTTTTAATTACAGCTTTAAGCAGTGCCGTATTGCTTAATTTCTGTTTTATTACACCACTTTACACCTTTAAAATAGTAAGTACCGAAGATGTACTGATGTTTTTTATGTATTTGATTTTGGCTTTGGTCAATGCCGTACTGACCTATAAAATCAGAGATTACAACAGTAAGAAAAGGGACGAAGAAGAAAAGACCAAGACCATAAACCTGTATAATATTCTCTTAAATTCACTTTCTCATGAGTTACGAACTCCTATCGCAACTATAATCGGTTCTATAGATACCATACAGGATCAAAAAGCCAAACTTTCTGAAACCCATAAACAGGAATTGTACGATGAGATTTCAATTGCAGGTTCGCGGTTAAACAGGCAGGTAGAAAACCTGTTGAATATGAGTCGACTGGAAGCTGGCATTTTAAAACCCTCTTTTGACTGGTTTGATGTCAATGAGCTAATTTTTAATGTGCTGAAACAAAACCAGGAACAGGCCGCAAATCATCAGTTAGTATTTACGCCGCAGAAAAACCCGGATCTGGTCTGGACAGATGGCGGTTTTCTGGAAACCATTCTTCAAAATCTTGTTTACAATGCGTTACAGCATACTCCGAAGCAAACCACCATATTAATAGAAGCATGTCTTGAAGGTCAATCTTTAAAAATTAGTGTTTCCGACAATGGGAATGGTTTTCCTAAAGCGAGTATTCCTGTTGCTTTTGATAAATTTTACAAGCTCAATAATCAGGCTACCGGTGGTACGGGATTAGGTCTTTCAATTGCTAAAGGGTTTACCGAGGCTTTGGCGGGAACCATTTCCTTAGAAAATAAGAAAACAGGTGGCGCTCTTTTCAATGTATGTATTCCATCTAAAACGCTTGCTTTAAAAGATTTTGAACATGAATAAAGCGGAGATTCTCATTATTGATGATGAGCCCCAAATACAGAAATTGCTTCAGATCAATCTGGAAAGCAATGACTATAAAGTAGTGCAGGCGCGTACTGCTAAAGAAGGAATTTTAATGGCGGCTAACCATCCTCCAGATCTCATTATTCTAGATATAGGACTACCCGATAAGAGCGGGCACGAGGTTTTAAGCGAACTCCGACACTGGTACGCCAAGCCTGTAATCATTCTTTCTGTACTGGATAATGAAAAAGATATCGTGTCTGCCTTAGATACCGGTGCTACAGATTATTTGACCAAACCCTTTAGAACAGGCGAACTCCTCGCCCGCATTAGAGCTGCAATACGCAGAAGCCAGACCGCAGTTAACGCATCTGTAGTTACTGCAAACGAACTGGAAATTGATCTGGTAGCGCGTATTGTAAAACGCAATAACGAGATTGTAAAACTCACGGCTACCGAATATAACTTACTGGCTCTTTTTGCTAAAAATGAAAGTAAAGTACTTACCCATCAATACATCTTAAAAGAAGTTTGGGGCTATGGCTACCAGACCGAAACGCAATACCTAAGAGTATTTGTAGGGTCACTTCGGAAGAAAATAGAAGAAAACCCAAACAATCCCCAACACCTCATTACCGAGAGTGGCGTAGGCTACCGTTTTCAATAGTCTTTATAAAATCTTTATACCAGCTACCACTTCTTTGATTTAATACATATTCTTTTCGCCTCAACTTTGTATTGTCTAAGAAGCTAAGGTTTTTAAGGGAGTTGAAGACTGTATAGATGTTCATTACAGTTTACTCCTCAAACCCGACTTCTTAATTAAGGGTAGGACACACAGTTTCAACCCTTTTTTAAAAATTCAGTAGGATGGAACAATCAAAGGCAAAGCTGTTTGTCGCTATTTTATTTCAAATGCGAAAGGTGAGCAATTTAACCAACTCCACACTCACCATTCAAGGAGTTGATTCAGAATTGAACAGGTTGATGGGAGAAGTCCTTGCAAGCGAGGAAGAACTTGATTTTTCGGGTAAACTTGTTCCCCTTCAAAAGTATGTGACGACTACCCGGCAAAACCTGAAGGTTTTTGAAGAACTCAACACCCTACTCCTTCAACTTCAAATGCTTCTACAACAATTTGGCACTAACCTGAATCCACATGTATAAGACAATTATCAAACAAATCTCGAGCCTTCTGATTATTCTTGGAGGTGTTATGCTTGTCCCATGTCTGGTAGCTATCCTTTACAAAGAATGGTACTCCTTATTAGGGTTTGCCACTTCGGGAATTTTAACTTCCGGTCTGGGATATGTTGTGTATAAGCTCCTGAGTAAGGCGCAAGAACCTAAATACCAGCAGTCGCTTATTATCGCGGCGCTGGGTTGGCTAAGCATTATCATTATGGGTGCGATACCCTATTTTGTGATTGCACACATCACCCCTCTTGAAGTTATGACTGAATTTATACCTGCAGGAGCTTCGTATTCCGAGTCGAGTATTCTCAATTTTAAAAACATCCTGCACTGTATTTTTGAAAGCACCAGCGCTTTTACCACTACCGGATTAACAATGGCATATCACGAGCCTTCGGTAGGTAAAGCCATCCTTTTTTACCGATGCTTTTCACAATGGGTGGGCGGTGCCGGTTTTATTGTAATGGCTTTGGCTGTGTTTAAACACATTCCCGGGCAGTCTGCTATTTTGCTCTATGGGTCTGAAGCCAGCGGAACCAAGCTAAAAACAAACGTAATCGAGACGGCACGCTCTATATGGAAGGTCTATTTCATCATTACGATACTCATGTTTTTTTATATTGCCATTGGGACCTATTTTATTTTGCCCGATTATCCGTTAGCTGAAAATCTTTTTGATGCCATCAATCATGCCATGGCCGGGCAATCTACCGGCGGGTTCAGTACGCTTGATGACAGTATAGCGGGTTATCATTCTCAGCAAATGGAAATGCTCTTTTTACTTCCGATGTTACTGGGCGGACTTTCTATTCCTTTTCTATACCGCTTTATTATTCTGAAAAAATTCAGTGAAGTCTGGAACGATATTCAAACACGGGCGATACTAATCGCTTCCGTAGTTGGCGGTATTGTATTGTCGTTGTTACTGATGCAGTCCGGTACCGTTCTGGAACCTTTTAGAGAAGGTATTTTTCAATTCATTAGCGCACTGTCTACAACCGGATGGCAAACTTCAGCAATAGGTGACTGGAGTGATCTTTCAATCCTCTTTATCGTTGCTGCGGCAATGCTTATAGGAGGTTCTGCGGGAGGAACTGTGGGAGGTATTAAAATCATTAGGGCTTTGTTATTACAAAAAGGGCTACGCTGGCACATCAACAAGATTTTTCTTTCTGAAAATACCATTAAGAGCGTCAAATTCAACAACCGCTATATGATGCCTGCGGAAATGAATGAAGAATTAGCCCGGTCCGGAATATTTACGTTAATCTATTTGCTGTTCGTTTTTGCTTCAACCATGCTTACCGTGTACTACATGAGTGATGATTTTTCACTGGCTGATGCCCTATTTGAAGCGGCATCTGCACAGGGAACGGTAGGTCTTTCTTCCGGGATATCAGACCCTTCAATGTCGCCGATTTTAGAGACGGTATACATCCTGCAAATGTGGGCCGGCCGAATTGAAATTATACCGGTGCTGGTGCTGGTACGCTTATTCTTTTACGGAACCAAAGCACGAAAACTATAATCTTAATCTTAAAAATACTGTTATGCATATTATCATCGTAGGTTCTGGCAGAACCGGAAAACACATTATTGAAGCCGCCCTAAATGACCGTCAGGATGTTTATGTAATTGAAAAAGATAAAGAAGCCGCCAACTGGGTAGCTACTAATTTTGACTGTGTGGTTATTCACGGAGATGCCACACGGTGCGAAATACTAAAAGAAGCTAAGGCTGAACAAGCAGATGCGATTATTGTAACGACTCACGATGATGCCGTAAATGCACTGGTTATACTTCTTGCAAAAGATATGGGGATTAAACGCCTGGTGAGCTCTGTTAACAATGACGATCTTTTGCCGGTTTTTGAACAGCTTGGTATTGACACCGTTGAGAGTCCGCATCGTTTAAATGGAAGGTATTTGTACAGAGCGGTACAAGGACCTAATGTAAAAGAATTTCTGGATTTAGGAGATGGCTTTGAACTCTTGGAAATTATCGTTGAGCATCAGTCTTCCATAGCAAACAAATTAATCAAAGACCTCAATAAAGAGAAAATCTTACCGGCAGATACCCTGATTAACCTGATTAAAAGAAATAATCAAATCATTATTCCGGAAGGGGATACCCGCATTTTTGTGAATGATATAGTAGTGGTTTTATCACGCAAAAATCAAATCTCTTCGATATCAAAGGTGTTTGGAGCAGCCATTCATTCAAAATAGACAACTTCATACTCCCTAAAATGACTCAGGAATTTCAGATTTATTATTACCTCACAAGTTTAATCTCTATAAATCAATAAGATATTTATTAATGAAAGAAAATAATTACATACGTTTTGATGTTTATACTTAAAGCCTGAAAATACGGGTGTTCCCAGATTGGTTCAAATCCCGCCCAGAAAGAAAGATTTTTTTCGAGCTGATAAAAATAAGCTTTCTGAAAGGATTTCGACAAGCTCAATCTGACACGAGAATACTTTTATATACTTATGATTTTCAATCGCAGCTTATTTTACAGCGGTTTTAACGCGTAAAAAGGCTCTTCCAGAAATTGAGAGGCTTTTTTTTTGGTGTTTCGATAGCTTTTCTTGATAATCTTATCTCAGTGTTTCAAGGCACTCTCAATACCGGTTTAAGCCCAGGTCAGGTAATGTATACTTACCCGAAGACAAACGTAAGTCTTCAATAGCTTTCTTTATTTTAGTTAGTAAATTCCCTAAATAAGAAATCGCTTTTTTAAATAACTCAACATATCATTTGTTGAATCACAAAATGTGGAGGAGAAATCCCCGCACATATTAAGAAGTCAAAACAGCTGGAAAAGAAACTTAGTTGAGCTTCCACCAGTCAAAATAAAACAAATCTTTTTTGCCTTTAAAGACAAAATAGACATCATGAACCCCTTTGATATTTGTATTTACCGGTGCTGTAAAGGTACTCCAGATTCCTTCTTCCCTAGTGGTATCGACTTCCACAGTTGCGATCAGGGACCCATCTATCTCATCGGCATGTATTTCGATATTACCTCCGTAAATGGGAGAAATATTAACTTCAACTGATTTTGCTCCATTTGCAAAATCAACTCCTTTTACTGCTATATAATCGCCATTGTTGATTTCACTTACAAACCGATGATCAGCGATCTTTTGACCTCTGTCCCAGTCAAAATCTCCTTCCCATTCGGTTTCAAAACGGGTTTTTACACCTTCACTCCAGGCCATGGTTTCTGCTTCCACGCGTTGAAAAGGATTAAGGATTCCTACCTGTTGTGGGCCTTCTACGGAAAAATACTCCCTGTTTTTGATGCTCCCATCGGGATTGTATTCCATTAAATCCATATCCACAGAACGGCGTTCGTAAAATTTGGGAGTTCTTTGTTTAAGGAGATCATAACTATGACCGAAAACATAAGATTTCCCTCTAAATTCAATTATACCCGGATGATTACCACGCGTTTTCTCCGATGCGTCTATGATCATTCCTTTATAATCCCAGGGCCCTGTGGGTGAATCACTCATAGCATAACCTATTCCTTCCGGGCAACAGCTAGAAGCATAGGCCATATAATACGTATTCTTTCGTTTCCAAACCCATGGTCCTTCCTGATAATTCTGAGGTGTTGTAGGTTCTTGCATGATTGCTCCGGAATATGAAATCATATCCTCGTTAAGTTTCACATAATAGATTTTTGGGTTTCCCCAATACATATACGCCTGCCCGTCATCATCAATGAGGATGGTAGGATCTATATCGTGGTTGCTATTTTTGATCAGAGGCTTGCCCAAAGGATCTTTAAAAGGTCCATACGGACTATCTGCGACCAAAACCCCAATACCCACTCCTCCAGGCATAGGGCAATACAGGTAAAACTTCCCGTTGCGTTCTATACACTGCACGGCCCAGGCTCCATTCTCGTAAGGCACCCAGTCAAAATCATCAAGTGAAGCGACTGCACCGTGATCGGTCCAGTTTACCATATCAGTGGAAGAATACAATAACCAGTCTTTCATTTTAAATCCCATAGCATCATCTTCATCGTGACTGGTGTATAAAAACACCGTGTCTTTATAAACCAGAGGCGCCGGGTCTGCGGTATATTTCGTCTGAATAACAGGACGTTGTGGCACGATATGCTGTGCACCCATAGGCCCATGAAGTATAAGTGCGGTTAAAAAAATTAGTGTTGTAAAAACCTCTGTGCTCCTCATCGTTTCTTTATTTTTTTTAAAGCTTAGAATGACTAATTACTTTCCGAATCAAAATGTTAGGATCGAATGCATTCCGTTAATTCTTAATTAATGTATTAAAAACACTTAATTTTTCAAATATAATAAATTAATGCAATCGATTTCGTAAATATGATTTAAACTGGCCTAAACAGAATTAGAAAAGGCTTTAAAAAGGTGCTCCATATTAATATCGGGTTTGTCGTATTAAAAGCTGTTGGGGGGACTTGCATGCGCGCCTGAAAATTTCCACATCAAACTTTTTATTCACTGCTTTTTACCCATTACGGTTACCGTACAGGCGCAGAACACCAAAATAAATAGCTTGAAAAATAAATTGGTATATAATATTGATTCTATTTTTAAAATTGAATAATTCCATAATAAACATCGGGTAGACATTTAGTTTAAGGAATTTAATATATCTTCTTTTTGTCAGTTTAGAAGGCGTAAACAAGGATTTGTGATGATGAATCCAGGTCTACTTTGTAGACTCCGATTTCATTTTCTATGTTAGGGTAAAAGGATTAGTTTTCAAGCCAATAAGATCACTACGATTCTAAATCTTCTTTACGTTTAAGGATATAATGATAGGTATTGCTTCCCTTATAAGTCGTTATGTAACTGTCTAAATATTCATAGCCGTTTTTATCCATAAAATTCAAGGCATCAATCATAGAATTAAACAAAAGACGTTCTCCATTTTCATCTTTTATTTTGGTGTTTTGGTTACCCATTAAATTGCCCTCCTGACCAAACTGAATTTCAATGTTCATTTTTTACTCATCGTTCTCGGGGTACCTTCGATTTCGATATACTTAATATCAATATCTGCTATGGGTTTATCATTTACGGTTTGCGCGTGCCCCTCTAACGTGATGATCATGAATACAAGTGCCATCAATCCAAATTTCTTCATTTTAAGGTATGTTTAAACGTTAAAATAGATTTGCTAAAAAACCATCAAATACAATACCATGCTTCTGATTTTCGCTACCTAAAGCATATCGTATCAACTTCTAACTAATGAGAATATGGATTGACGCACCAGAACTACGTGTTGATGAACTACATCAAATTGGTTATTTTCATTTCGAATCTTTACCAACGTATTATCCTAAATATAGCGTCTTACCGAATTGGGTTCCCCTGATAAAACTCCAGCACTTTATCGCGCAAAAGATACGTGTAGTGGGTATTGGTTAAATTGATTCGGGCGTTATCCAGGCGGTTTTTACTGGTGATGTATTCTACACTGGTAGCCACACCCAGGTTGAAGCGCGCCTCATTGATGGCAAATGATTTTTCATAAGCTGCAACCTGCTCTTGCAGCAACTCATAGTTGGTCGCCGCAGCATCCCAATCGTTATACGCCTGTGCGATGTTTTGTTTCAGCGCACGTTTGGTTTCAGCCAGAGCAACCTCAGCCCGACTCTGCTCAACCTTTTGTAGTTGTACATTGTTCTTTGCCCGAAACCCGTTAAACAACGGGATGCTCACCGATACTCCTACTGTAGAATTGAGGTTGTTATTTAACTGATCGGTATACGAGATGCCGCGAGATTCAAACTGCGTTTCTTCTGTAAACACACTATAATCTGTTCCCGAAATGCTTACAAAATCGGCCGTCTCAATAAGTTGATTTCCCGTTTCTTCAAACAAACGGGCGGCGCTGGAGTAGTTGGTATTCAGGTTGGCAAACAGGCTGATCTCGGGGATGTATTGCGAGCGTGCAACCGCAACTCCTTTGACCGTAGCCTCAAGCCTTAGTTCACGAGCCTTTATAGCTGCAAGACTTTGCAGGGCCTGCTCGTAGATGCCAACGGCAGACAGTTGCTGGTTTTCAAATTCAGTTATCAGAACCAGATTTTCTGCTTCAATTTCCGCATCGGTATTCAGTAGAAACTTCAGGTCTTCAAGGGCGTTGTTCAGACTGTTGGCGGCATCGGTTATGGCATTTTGATCTGTGGTCAGTTGTCCCTGCAAATCGTAAAAATCAGAAGGATTGCCGGCCTCTTCTTCGTTGAGTTTCTCAAGACGTTTTAACTGTTCCTGAGTTGTAAGCAAACGGGTTTCCGCCAGTTTTACGAGTTCGCGGGCGTTTAAAACCTGCAGAAAACTCAACGTAACATCAAGCATCCGGTTTTGGCGGGCTTCTTCCACTTCCATCCCGGCAGCAGCTTTATTGAGGCTGCTTTGTTTGAGACTGTTAAGCAGTCTAAACCCGTTAAAAACCGTGGCACTAAGGCTAAGTCCGGCATTTGAAAAATTGAGCTGTTCGGTCACATAGGCATTGGTAAACGGGTCAATGCTTCGGCCATTACTCACCCCATAATTATAATCGGCATTGACCCGGGGTAAAAGCGCGTTTCGGTTTTGTTTATACTGAATGTTTTCGCCCTGCGCATTGAGCTCCGCGCGTTGAACCGAAAAGTTTTGGTCTAAAGCGATCTCGATACAATCTTCCAGTGTAAGCGTGGCTTGTGTTTCTTGTGCCTGCAAGTTACAGATCATAAATAAGCAGGCCGTCAACAGGCCTGTGAATGGATTTTTCATAATGCTTTTGATTGATGATGAATGAATACAATTTTAAAAGCGCCCAGGTTGATGATTTCTTTGAGTGGGCGCTTTTTTGGATTTTAGTTTGACGTCTGATGCTGTTTGCTTCCGTCGAGCAGGTGAATGATGCGATTGCCATACGCCGCATTAGACTCGGAGTGTGTTGCCTGAATAATGGTTACCCCTTCCTGATTTAATTCTCTAAAGAGTTCCATAATTTCTTCGCCTTGTTTCGAATTGAGGTTTCCGGTAGGTTCGTCTGCCAGAAGGAGTTTAGGCTTAGCGATCAATGCCCGTGCAATGCCCACCAGTTGTTGCTGCCCGCCACTCAATTGCGCCGGAAACAAATCTTTTTTCCCTACGATATTGAAGCGGTCCAGCATATCTGCAACCAGCGCCTTTCGTTCTGAAGACTTGCTATTCTTGTACAAAAGCGGGGTTTCGATGTTTTCATAAACGGTTAACTCATCGATCAAATGATAGGCCTGAAATACAAAACCGATGTATTCTTTATAGAGTTTTGCACGTTGCTTTTCTTTTAAACTGTGTACAGGCTCCTCATTAAAAATGTACTCGCCTTCCTGAAATTCGTCGAGCATCCCGATGACGTTAAGCAAGGTCGATTTCCCTGATCCCGAAGGTCCCATTATGGAGATAAACTCGCCTTCTTTCACATCAAGGCTGATGTCATTTAGTAAAAAGACGCGTTTCCCGCCTTGTTTGACCCATTTGTAAATATGATTGAGTTGTAAGAGCATGGTTTATTTTTATTGTTATTATTATTGTTATTGCCACTAATTCCTCTTGGGGATTGGGACGCTTATTCAGTTCGTAATGATTTTACGGGGTTTACCCATGCAGCTTTGATGGCTTGAAAACTAACGGTAAGCATCGTTATAATCAAAAGCACCGCAGCTGTACCGATAAATATCCACCATTCTATGGCTACCCTATAGGTATAATCCTGTAACCAGTCTTGCATGATGTAGTAGGCCATGGGAGATGCTATAAGCAATGAAATGACTACCAACTTCAATAAGTCACTTGCTAAAAGCCTGGCCACATGTTGTGCACTGGCTCCCAAAACTTTTCTGACCCCCATTTCTTTAGCGCGATTTTCAGCCATATTTGCTGCCAAGCCAAAAAGACCCAAACATGAGATAAAAATAGCAAGTCCTGCAAATAAAAAAGAAAGTGATGCCATTTGCTTTTCATCAGCAAATTTTTTGGCGTACGATTTATCCACAAATTCATATACAAATGGGTATGCAGGGTTGTATTTTTTAAATACCTGCTCAATGAGTCCCAGATTCTTTTGTGTGGTGTTGTTGGGGTTTAAACGCAAAAGCGTATTGTAATTGTAGTTTTTATAGCCCATAACGATCATAGGTTTTACTTCCTCGTAAGGCGAACCTATTATGAAGTCTTCAAAAACACCCGCTATAGTCAGTGTCAGGTCCTTCCTCTTAATGGTTTTTCCTATAGGATCTGTAATTCCTGTCTTTTTCAGTGCCTGCTCGTTAATCAGAATCGAGGTACTATCACGTGGAAATTGAGCAAGGTTGATATCCCGGCCGGCAATCAGGTTCAAGCCCATGGTTTGCACAAAATCGCCACTGGTTCTATAAAGCGAAAAGCTTAAGTCTTCGTCCTCTTCAGACTTCCCGTTCCAGCTAAAACCAGAACCGGTACTGGCTTCTGAGGTAACACCAAAAGCGGTTTTACTCATCGCCTCAATAGCTCCATTTTTAAGAAGTTCGTTTTTGATCAATTCAAAGTTTTTATCAATATCCCCTTCTAAAGGTATCTCGATCAAGTGGTTTATATCATAACCTGTATCGCGATTTTGAACAAAATTAATCTGATTGTAAATAACCACCGTGCTAATGGTAAGTACGATCCCCACTGAAAACTGGGTTACTACTAATACTTTACGGGAATTGAAAACACACCCTCGTTTTTTAAAGTTTCCTTTAAAAGCTTTTATAGGCGAAAACCCAGAAAGTAAAAAGGCCGGATAGCTTCCGGCTAACAAACCGGTTATTAAAATAAAGACTCCTAAGCCTAACCAAAGCCAAGGGCTCAACCAGTTTATAAATACTGAACTGCCAATAAGTTGGTTGAAAGCAGGCAATACTACAATCGTGATGAGAACAGCTAAAACTCCTGCTATGCTGGCCAAAAGAACAGACTCAGCAATAAACTGAAGCATTAAACTTGATCTTCCTGCCCCTATTACTTTTCGCACCCCTACTTCTCCTGCCCGTTTGCGACTCTGAGCCGTGCTTAAATTCATAAAATTAATACACGCAATTACCAGGATTAGGATACCTATTAGTCCTACCAAGCGTACGGTTTCAATACGTCCACCAGCGACTTTTCCATTTTCGAAGCGAGAATACAAATGCCATTTTTTAATAGGATGCAAAAAGATTTCTGTCTCAGATTCAGCATTGTATTTTTTTATTTCTTCTTTAATCTTGTGATTAAATTCATCAACAGCAGTATTGGGTTTGAGCTGCACATAGGTATAAAAGGTATTCGTACTCCAGGAATTATTATTACTGTATAGATTTTCATTCGCTTTTAAAGAAACCAGGTAGTCAAAATCAAAATCAGTATTAGCCGGTAAATTTTCTAAAACTCCGGTTATTTGATAGGTATCTTCATTATCAATTTTTACCATTTTGTTTATTACATCAGCTGTACCAAATAATTTTATAGCGAGCTCTTCTGTAATTACAACGGTGTTGACCGCGTCGAGGGCATGGGCAGAATCTCCTTGCAACAGCGGAAAGCTGAACATACTCAAGAAGGCATTGTCCACATCATTCCCCTTAGCCTTAATGTGCGTATTTCCTGTACTAAACAATCGGTCTTTACTCCAATAGATACGTGAGCTTTGCGCTACTTCAGGAAAGTCTTTTTCCAAAGCAGCCCCTAAAGGTCCTGATGTGACATCCCAAGTGTAAATTTCACCAGGTCCTGTACTTCTGTTGTAGACTTTAAACAAAGAATCTTCATGGGTATGAAAACGTTCAAAACCCATCTGGTACTGTACCCAGGCTGCAATGAGCAGTACTGCGGTCATCCCAATGGTCAAACCTGACAAATTAATGATTGTAAATGCCTTATTTTTAAGCAGATTTCGCCAGGCGATTTTGATATAGTTTCTAAGCATAATTTCTATCTTTTAGTTCCCCTTGGGGAATGTTTGAGGGACAATGGGGGTTATTATTCAGTTCGTAATGATTTTACCGGGTTTGCAAGTGCGGCTTTAATCGCCTGAAAGCTGACCGTTAAAATCGCAAGTGCCATAGCCCCCGTACCAGCGCCTAAAAAGACCCACCAGTGTATGGTGGTTTTATAATTAAAGTCCTGAAGCCACAGATGCATAAAATACCAGGCTAGCGGCGATGCGATGAGAATAGCCAAAAGTATTAATTTCAAAAAATCAAAAGAGAGCAGGGTGGTAAGCTGTATCACAGATGCTCCCAAAACCTTACGCACGCCCAGTTCTTTGACCCGCTGCTGCGCGCTAAAGGTTGCCAGCGCAAAAAGTCCGAGTCCCGCGATTAACATCGCGAGGATGATAAAGAGATTAAAAACCTGTGACAGCCGCTCTTCTGAGCGAAACATCGCGTCAAAAGCATCATCCAGAAACTGATATTCAAACGGAGTAGCAGAATCGTATTGGGTATAAATGGCTTCTATTTGAGACAGCAATTGGGATACGTCGCTATCCGGCTGAAAATGCACAAACAGACAGCCTCCGCTTTTACCCAGAATGTTTGTGGTTGCCTGGGTTTTTGAATTCACAAACAAGGCCAACGCATTTATAGGAGCGTCCAGGTTTTCAAAATGAAAATCTTTAACTACTCCAATAATTTCCCTTTTGCTGTTTCCGAAAAGCAGGCTTTCTCCTATAGGATTAGATCCCAGTTTAAATTTGCTGATGGCCGCTTCGTTAATGACTACCTGTTCGCTTTTAGAATAATAATGTTCGTCTTCGGGTTTTAGTTCCCAGTTTACGTCCAGGGTTTGAAAGAAGTCGTCATCTACTGCAAAAATAGGCAGGCCTATAGCATCAGGCATGTGTTCGGAAGAAACAAAAAACATATTGTAGCCCTTGTAAATAGGATATTGAGTTACTGCCGTGTTGGTTACCTGCGAAAGCTTTTCGATCTCATTTCTAAAAGGCGTGCTATTGGTACCCATTGTTTTCTGCAGTGGTAACATCACGACGTCAGAACGATTTAGACCGGTATCAACACCCCGCACAAAATCAAGCTGCTGATGAATGATAATCCCACTCACTAAAAGGGCTATCGCGATCACAAATTGCACAGTGGTACATACCTTACGCAAACGCACCCCTCCCATTTTTGAAGCACGACTGCTTCTCAGGTTTTCAACCGGATTGAATGCTGACATCACCAGTGCTGGATAAAAACCGGTTGCCAGAATGGTAAAGACCAGCAAACCGGCGAGTATGCTTAAAAAGGTAGGATTGAGAAAAAAGACAGCATCAATCTCAATACCCAGAATACCAAAAAACCAGGGTTTTAGAACCACACTAAGCACTACCGAAACCACAAACGCAAGCAGTACATAAAGCGTGGATTCTATATAAAACTGAAAAGCAACACTTTTTCTGCTCGCACCATTTACTTTACGCACGCCGATTTCCTTAGATCGCAAGCTCGCTCGTGCTGTTGATAAGCTCAGATAATTTACTAATGCCAATATTAAAATGAGCACCGCTATTAACGGAAAAATACTGATGTATCGGGTATTTGAAGCATCTCTTCCGTTTAAATGTTTATCAGTAAGTAAACTCAGACTATACACATCAGTAGCATCTGCATTACCTTGAGTACTTAATTCCTGCATGGTTTTTTCCACCGTCTTCACATCGGATGCGTTTTTCAGTTTTAAGTAGGTTGGAAACGAACCTAATCTGAAGGCTTCGGAATCAAAATCACGCTTATAGTCATTCATGGTAGGCATACTGCTTAACGATGCCACAAAGTCGGGGTGAATACTGGAATTGCTGGGTGTATTTTCCATAACTCCGGTTACCGTAAATAGATAGGTACTATCCTTCCGCACCGATATCGACTCCCCTATCGGGTTTTGATTTCCGAAATACTTTTTAGCCATATCCTGGCTAAGCACCAGAGAATAAGGCTTGGTTAAAGCTTCTGTTTTGCTGCCTTTGAGCAGTTTAAAAGAAAAGAAATCAAAAAAATTAGCATCAGCATAGCTGAAATCCTTTTCAGAAAACCGGGTACCTGGTTGTTGCGTATTGGTCAGGATTACCGGTTTATACTCATCTTTTAAACGCAGGCTGGAGAAAACTGAAGGACTCGCATTTTCGATGAGTGCCCCAACGGTTGCATTCATCGCATTCATATAGATCGTATCGCCGCCCATATTTACCTGAGCCTCTACAGTATACATACGATCAGAATCAGCGTGAAAGCTATCATAGCTACGCTCGTGTGCCACATAAAACAGAATAAGCGTGCACGCAGTAAGCCCAATTGCCAGGCCACCAATGGTAATAATACCGGAGAGCTTATTCTTAAGCAGATTCCGCCACGCGATTTTGATATAGTTTCTAAGCATAATTTCTATCTTTTTTCCCCTTGGGGGAAATGTCCGAAGGACAATGGGGATTATTACTCCGTTCGTAATGATTCTACCGGGTTTCTTAGGGCTGTTCTTAAGGTTTTAAAACTCATTATTGCCAGAGCGAGCACGACCATTCCTATTCCGCTTAGGGCAAAAACCCACCAGCTCATTTCGGTTTTGTAGGCATAATCCTGAAGCCAATTGTGTAATCCCCACCAGGCCAAAGGCATGGCAATGAGATAGGCTAAAAGCACCAGCTTCAAAAAATCTCTACACAACAATAGGTTGAGTTGTACCAGAGATGCTCCCAAAACCTTACGAATGCCTATTTCTTTGGCGCGGCGTTCGGTGGTATGAATAACCAATCCCAGAAGCCCCAGGCAGCTAATCAATACCGACAATCCGGTAGCCCAGTTGAGCAGGCTTGCAATGCGTTGCTCCTGCTAGTAAAAGTTGGCAATCGTCTGATCTAAAAAAGTTATTTTAAAATCTTCACCCGGATATATATTTTTGTAAACCTGCTCAATTTCAGCTAGTGTTCCGCTCCAGCCGGAGGCTTTATCACCCAACACTAAATGCACAGTTCTGAAATTTGTACGGCGTTCTCTACCGGTATCTCCCGTAAGGACTAAGGGTACAATTCCGGTCTTAAGTGAGCGTTGCTTAAAATCCTTCATTACTCCTACTATCAGTCGTTTATTACTGTTCAGCTCAATATACTTTCCTACGATATCTTCGGGATTGTGAAAACCAAAAGCCTGCATTCCGGTTTCATTGATGATATATTCTTCGATAGTATCGTTGAGTGGTTTTCTTCCCGCCAAAATATCGATGTTATAAACATCCAAATAATCGCCATCGCCGTTGAGAACCTGAAGCTCCTGAATGACTTCCTGATTTTTGGTTTTGTAAATTCCCATTCGGGTAGCCATATTGTGAGATGCCGGAGGCATTCCCCCTAAACTAATCCTGGATATCCCTGGTAAATTCCTGATTTCCTGTTCTAAAACGAAGCGTTTATCGACCTTCTGATCTTCCCACGGAGTTTGAAGGTATACAACAGCATCTGTTCTAAAACCCAAATCACTATGCATCATAAAGTATATTTGTTTGCTCACCAGCAGGGTGACAATCACAAAAACCTGAGCAATTACAAATTGCGAAACGGTTAATACCTTGCGCAGAGAACTTTTATTTTCAGATCGTATAAGCTCGCCCTTAAGTGCTCGAGATGGCTTAAATCGAGACAAAACAAGTCCTGGATAAAAACCGGATAAGAACGTGAGGATCGTAATAAGTCCAAGCACCAGACCGGTAAACCAAGGACTTGCCATAAGCGTAGCATCAACCCCTTTAGGGATGAAGTCATCAAATACCTTTAAAGCGAAGATTGATAAAATAACCGAAGACAGCGCTGCAAGTAAGGTTAGCAAAAAGGTTTCTCCCAGAAACTGAACAATCAACTGTCTTTTTGAACTTCCCAAGGTCTTACGAATACCTATTTCTTTTGCGCGCTGCGTCGCCTGAGCTGTGTTGAGGTTGATGAAATTGATACTTCCTAAAAGCAGCAAAAAGATTGCTATAAAAATAAGGCTGATCAATATATTCTTATTCGCTTCAGGCCGTGAATAATCGTAAACACCATACTCCTGATCAAAGTGTAAATCTGCAAGTGGCTGCAGATTAAATGTGCGCTTATTATTATATTTTATCATATCAGCATCTACGTGCTGCTCACTTAATGCTACTAACTGACTCTTTATTTGTGCTGCTGTACTATGCTCAGAAATCTTGATATAAAGTTGCGAGGCATTATTGGTCATCCCCCAGCTATCATTTAGAATCTGATCTTTACTTCCCGTTTGCTTTGCGGTTGCTAAAGAGACAAACTCATCAAAGAAGAAATCAGAGCGCTTGTCAAAATCTTCAACTATACCGGAAACCACAGCCTGAATATCAGCATTATACTCAATAGTCTGCCCCATTACTGCTGTTAAGGGTAGATTAGGAAAATATTCTAAAGCACGTTTACGGGTAAGCACCACCTGATTGGGTTTCTGTAGTGCAGTTTCTTTAGAACCGGCAATCCACTTGTATTGAAAGAGATCAAAATAACTCGCCTGAGTGAGTATGATTTTCTCCGGATCTTTAAAAATCTGTTCGCTGGAAGCAGCCTTACTTTCACTGATCCACCAATTAAAAAAATAAGCCGATTGCTCAATTCCGGTTAATTCTTCACGTACTGCAAGTCGCATAGGTGGCGCTACTCCACCGTTTTTCATATCACCCTGAGGGGTTTCAAAATCGGTCACAACGCGATACATACGATCCCCACCCTGGTGAAAGGTGTCAAACGTAAACTCATAATACACCATCAACCCAATCACAAAAGCAGCGCTTAAACCAATAGCAAGACTGATGATATTTATGGCTGAAAAAAGCTTGTTGTTCCAGATATTCCGCCAGGCGATTTTGATATAATTTCTAATCACAATTTTAGTTTTTAGTTTGCTACTTCTCTCCCTTTGGGAGACCTGCCTGCCGGTAAAGGTAGGGATGCCCAAAGGGCAGAGAGGGCTATTCTGTTCGTAACGATTCTACCGGATTCTTCAGCGCTGCCCGTATGGTTCTGAAACTTATGGTTACCAGTGAGATGAGTAATGCAGCCACACCGGCAGCTATAAACACCCAAATGCTTAACCTAATGTGATTGGCATAATCCTGAAGCCAGTTATAGGCCAGCCACCAGGCTACCGGTGCGGCAATAGCAAAACTGATGCCTACCAGTTTTAAAAAGTCTATAGAAAGCAACCAGGTTATGCGGGTAACACTCGCCCCCACCACTTTACGAACCCCTATTTCTTTACGCCGCTGTGCCACGATAAGCAATGAGATCGCAAACAACCCGATACAACTCAATAAGATCGCCAGTATAGAACCACTGGTAATCATCGTTGACATTTTTTGTTCAGCTTTAAAGGTGCGGTCTATATTCTCGTCTAAAAACGAACCTAAAAAGTTGGCGTTAGGTTCTATGTCTTTCCATATAACTTCCAGAAGAGCCAGTGCGCTGGCGGCTTTATTGGGAGCTGTTTTTATAAAGGCATAATATTTATTAGAATCGGGTTCGAGAAAAACAGTAAGTGGCTCTACCGCATTATCTAATTTTTGAAAATTATAATCTTTTAAAACACCCAGGACATGATACACCGTACTATCTCCCAGAATCAGACGTGCTTCTAACGGGTTCTCTTCCTGTAATTGTGCTGCCATACGCTCATTAATCAAAACCCCCAGGCTATCTGTCGCAAACGAGCGGTCAAAACTCCTTCCTGCAAGGAGTTTGAGGTCTAAAGTTTCCGGGTAATCATAACCCACGGTAAGCATATGCGTGCTGACGCCCCTTCCTTTATAATCAAATCCTAGCTCACTGGTCATCTGCCCTCCATCTTTGCCCAATCCCAGTATATTGTCTGCTGAAGTAATACTTACTATCTCTGTATGATTCTCCAGTTTATTCCGTAAAAGTTTAACCGCCTGCGCACCCACAAGTTTTCCGTTAAGCGGTAGTGAAATCACCTGTTCTTTATTGAAGCCCAGGTTTTTATTGCGCATAAAATCAATCTGTTGCCAAAGTACAAAGGTGCCACTGATTAACACAATGGCAATACCAAACTGCACCACCATAAGAAAATCGCGCACCCGATTTTTGCGGGTAAGGTTCAACTTCCCTTTTAAAGCCTGAAGGGTTCCCAATTTAGAAAGTAGTAAAGCAGGATAGCCCCCGGCGATAAGGGTGATTAAAACAAGGGCCGCTACAAAGCCCACAACCATATCAACTGAAACAATAGCTTCAAAACTCGCTCGAGTTGAAAAAAGCGTCCTGAATGGATCGACAAGCAGAAAAGCGAGTATACCCCCTAAAATTGCTGCAACCACAAAAACCAAAATGCTTTCACCCCAAAACTGAAAAAACAATTGGGCTTTACCTGCACCCAAGGTCTTGCGCATCCCAATTTCACGTAAGCGCTGCGTACTTTTGGCTATACTCATATTGATAAAATTCACACAAGCTATAAACAGAATGAGAAAACCAACACCTAAAACCAAATAAGGCATGCTCTTTTCTACCCGGGCTATCCCTGCATCAAAATTGGCATAGGCCACATCTTCAATAGGAAGAAGCCGTATTTGTCTGTAATTTCCCTGTGCATCAGGCTTTGCCCCGTCCCGTTTTAGCGATTCTATTTCATCTTCATAATGCAACTGTGAAAATCCTACCGTTGCCTTTTCAAATTGTGCCGCAGTCATCCCTTGAGCAAGTTGCATATACACCTCATGATTGTTGCTGCTCCAATTGTCTTTTATATCGGCGTATGAATAGGATGCTTGATTGCTAAAATCTAAGGCCAAATCAAACTTAAGGCTGCTCTGCTCTGGGAAATCTTCGGTAATGGCAGCGACGGTAAAAGGCTTTTCTTCCCCTTCGGTAATGACGCGTATGGTTTTTCCTAAAGGATCTTGGGTGCCAAAAATGCGATTTGCAGCATGCACTGTTAGGGTCACGGTACTTTTATCTGATGTAGGCTTGTCCTTATTGCCTTCAATAACCGGGAAACTGAACATGGAAAAGAAATCAGGATCCACGTAAGCAGCATTCATACGCAGCTCTTTATCGCCAAAAATCACCAGCACCCCTTTGCCGTTATACCTCGCTATTTGCCTAACACCGGGGACCTCCTCCTTTAATGCTGGTGTAAACGGCACCGCTTGAGGCTCATTAGCTTCTATACCTTCTGGCGTTTGTTCGGTATAGTAGATTTGATATAGAGACGCTCTATTTTTATGGAAACTGTCGTACGAAAGTTCGAAAAAAGCATACATACCTAAAAGTACAGCCACCGCAAAGGCCGTACTCAACCCCACAATATTGAGCAATGTAAACGTTTTGTCCTTCCACAGGTTTCTAAAAGCGATTTTGATATAATTTCTGAGCATAGCTGATTGATTTTGATTGATGAGTTATTCGGTCCGTAAGGATTTTACAGGGTTTTGTAATGCGGCTTTGATCGCCTGAAAGCTTACGGTAACAAAGGCTATGAGTACAGCTGCCAGCCCAGCAAGTCCAAAAATCCACCAATGTATAGAGGTGCGGTAATTAAAATTTTGCAACCACTCACTCATAATCCAATATGCAAAAGGGGATGCCAGCACAAAGGCAATACCTACCAGTTTTAAAAAGTCTTTGGAAAGCAGTGCCGTGACCCCGGCAACACTCGCGCCTAGTACTTTACGTACACCGATTTCTTTGGTGCGTTGCTCTGCCATAAAAGCCGCCAGGCCAAATAATCCCAAACAGGCAATGAAGATGGCCAAAACCGAGAAAAGTGTCGCGGTACGAGCCGTACGCTCTTCTGAAGCATACAATTGCGCCACATGCTTGTCTACAAAGGCATAATCAAAAGCGGTGTTGGGTAAATTCTCGTTAAAGACTAGCTCCAGACCTTTGATCAATTGCTGCAGATTCTGAGTATTGTATCGTATCAACAAGGTGCGTATGCCTTCCGGAGCGTCATTGGCTTTATAATACATATACCCGCCGCTGTCTTCTTTGAGTGAATTGAAGTTGAAATTCGCAACGACCCCGGTGATGATCGCTTCCCCACCCAGCTCTGTATTTATCAGCTTTCCTATTGCATCTTCAGGAGATTTATAATTGAGATAGCTGAGTATTTTTTCATTGATCAGGGTGTAGACCAGCGAATCTCCCTCGGGAATGTTTTGAGGTAGTTCAGCGCCTGCAAGAAGCTTCAACTTTAAGGTTTCAACCACGTTACCTTCAGTACGGCAACTGGCGATGGGCATTCCGGTTTGATCGGTACTCAATCGGCGTACAGACCTCCCACTCTCATCAGCCCCGGGAATGGATTGCACAGCGGCAATACCTTCAACGTAGGGTTTTCGGTCTAAAGCATTTTCTAAATTTCTGATCTGCTGCTTACTTTCTGCAGATTTTATCGAAACTGCCACCACTCCATCAGGATTGTAACCCAGATTTTTATTCTTTATAAAATCCATTTGCTGAATGATTACCGTAACCGCAATAATGAGAACGATAGAAGCCGCAAACTGAAAAACCACAAGGCCTTTTCGCACAAATTCAGAAGCGGTATGCTTTTTTCTGGACTTATTTACCAGAGAAAGCGGCGAAATACCGGTCATCGATAGCGCAGGATAACTGCCCGCAAAGAGTGTGACGATCAACCAGATTAAACCCAGTCCAATTAAAATAGGCGGAGCTAACAAATCCTCGTAATTCAAGGCGTTACCCGTAAAACTTTGAAACCACGGTAATATCAGGAATGAAACCGCGTAGGCCAATACCACTGCGATACAAGCCAGGATTGCTGTTTCTACATAAAACAGAACAAGCATATGCTTTTGAGTCGCGCCCAAAACTTTATTTACTCCAATGCTCTTTCTACGCTTTCTCGAATTTGCAGTGGCCAAATTCATATAATTGATGCAGGCAATTACCAAGACCAAAACAGACAGGAATATCAGACTTCTAATAGTTGTGATGCTTCCCAACCGGGTTGCGTAGCCATCGCGTATACCTGCCGAATACAGGTGTATTTTTGTAAGCGGTTGCAGGTAAAACTGCGTGAAATACTGTCCTTCTTTAGGCACATAGGCATCGATTAATTGGGTAGCCTGAGTTTCAACCTGAGCGACCTGAGCCTGTGGCTGCAGCTGTACGTAGGTTTCATAACTGGCATTGCTCCAATACACATTAGTACCCATCCAGGAATCCAAAATATGATAGATCATATCACAGTCTATCACACTATTTTCGGGCAGGTCTTTATACACTCCTGAAACCTGAAGTGTATCCCGGTTGTTTACCGTTATGAATGCTCCCAAAGCCGATTTTCTACCAAAAAACCGTTCCTTCGAAGTTTTAGAAATCACAATAGAATTCGGGTTTGCGAAAGCATTTTTAGCCTCACCTTCTATAAACTTGAAGTCAAACATCTCAAAGACGGTTGAATCTGCGAGGTAAAGTCTGTCTTCTGTAAAATTCTTTGCCCCTATTTTTAAGGATGCCGTCACCCCAAAATCATCTTTGATAAGCCGGGTCATCTTTTTAACCTGTGGAATATCTTTTACCATCGCCGGTCCTACTGCATTGGGTAGTTCGGCCCAGGTCTCAAAGTTGTATTCTTCAGAAGTCTCCATATTTACGCGGTAAATATCGGGAGCATGTGAATACATTTTATCAAAGCTGAGTTCGCTATTTACAAACGAAAACAGCACGATACACACGCATAAGCCCACTACCAGTCCTATGATGTTTAACACCGTAAACAAGCGGTTTGCTTTGATATTCCGCCAAGCGATTTTGATATAGTTTCTAAGCATAGCTGATTGATTTTGATTGATGAATTATTCGGTACGCAGGGACTTTACCGGGTTAGCGATTGCGGCTTTAATGGCCTGAAAACTTACCGTCATAATCGTGATGATCAAAGCAAATCCGCCAGCAATGGCAAATACCCACCATTCTATAGTTATTCGGTAAGGGAAATCCTGAAGCCATTTTTGCATTATGAAATAGGCGAGTGGTGTTGAAATTAAGAATGCCACACCTATGAGCTTTATAAAATCTTTTGTTAATAAGCGAACTACATTTTGAATGCTTGCGCCCAGTACTTTGCGAATACCTATCTCTTTTTTCTTTTGTTCGGCTATAAAAGAAACAAGACCGAAAAGACCTAAACAACTTATTAAAATTGCCAAGGAAGTAAATACGGCAGAGATTTTACTCAATCGCTTTTCTTCTGCATATAATTTTTCGACTTCCTTATCAATAAAATTGTAAACAAAAGGGGCGTTTGGATTTATTGTTTCCCACGAAGTTTCAAGATTTTTTAAAAGTGTCTTATAATCCTGTGTTTCAGCCTTAACAACTAAATAACTCGGTTCTGTTTCGTTATAAAGAAGCAGCGGTTTTATTTTATCTTTTAAAGCCCCAAAATTATAGTTTTCGGTGACGCCTACAATTTCAAATTCTTGAGTTTGACCGCCATAATTATTTACGAGTATAGCACCGATAGCTTTATCAAATGGAATTTTAAATGCATCAAGGGTAGCTTTGTTAACCAATATCTGATTTTCATCTTTGTCATTAAGTGTCCTGCCCGCCAGTAATTTGGTGCCTACAGTTTCGAGATATCTTGAGCTCACACCGTTATAATGAACTAGGGTCCTATCAGCCAAACTTGCGCCAGGAAGTATAAGTCCCATATCTCCAAATATAAATTCTGAAGGATAATAGTTTGTACCCGTAACTTCCTTAACCCCTTTTACTTTTCTAAAGTTGGTGTTTATACTATTAAATCTTGCGGAGATGTCTTGCGTACCTAATTTTACCGCCAGTAGACTTTCTTTATCAAAGCCCATATCCATTTTTTGGGAATAGTTTACTTGTTGCGTAATTATTATTACCCCTGAAATTAAACTGATAGAAATCACAAACTGAAAAACTACCAGCACCTTACGGAAATAGCCATTACCAAAATTTAAGTTCACTGAAGTTTTTAAAACTTTTATTGGCTTTATTGACGAAAGTATGAGTGCAGGATAAATACCGGCAACGAGCCCCGTGAAAATTCCCAAAGCTGCAAGTAAGGCCAAAATACGCCAGTCCAGAATACTGAAGTAGCTAATATCTCCTTGTGTCAGCGTGTTTACAAAAGGTAACGCAACTAAAGTAAGAGGAATACTAATTAACGAGGCAGAAATTGAAAGCAAGACAGATTCTCCTAAAAACTGGCGGATCAAATCACCCTTTTCTGCACCTATGGCTTTACGCACACCAATTTCTTTAGCTCTTTTATTTGCCCGTGCTGTACTTAGATTCACAAAATTGACACACGCAATTAATTGAATAAAAAACGCTAAAAGGAGCAATAAATACAGGTAATTGATATCTGAAACGGCATCTATTTGGTTTTGAATGCCTTTTGAATATAGATGAATATCAGTTACCTTTTGAAATTTTAAGGATTTATGGAAGCCCACCTCTGCAAAATCTTTAGCGCCATGTTTTTGCAAAAATTGAGGAATTTTTGCTTCCAGTTTTTCAATACTTGAGCCAGCCTTTATTTTTAAATAGCTCATTGTGAAATTTTGTGTAGCAAAGTTTTGAATTTCTAGTACGCTTTTGCCCAGCCCATTAGAATTCATGGTGAGAATATAATTGGGGTTTAAATGCGTTTTACTAAAATCTTCTTTAAAAACCCCTTTTATAGTAAGCCTATGCTCTTGCTCCCCACTTCCTAAAATCAATGTTTTATTAAGTGCGCTTTTGCTTCCAAAAAGTTTGGTAGCTAATGCTTTTGAAAGAACAATTGAATTGGGTTGAGTTAAAGCCCCTTCTGCCTTACCTTCACTAAACGGAAAATTAAAAACCTTAAAAAACGTAGAATCTGCTAAATACCCACGCGTTTCGTAAAATGCTTCATCAGTTTCCGGGTTTCGTAACAATCCATCGTTTCCAGATCCAAAATAAACCACCCTACAGGCCTCTGCAACTTCTGGAAAATCCTCTTTCATAGCAAAAGCTATAGGAGGTGAAACTCCTGCGGAAAGCGCCCCATCGTCATGTTCCGCGATTGATGTATTTATCCTGTAAATCAATTTAGCATCTGCAAAATCCTTATCGTAACCAAACTGTGCTGTAACATAGATAAGTATGCTCAGGCAGCAAACCGTGCCCACCGTTAACCCAAGCAGGTTTATTGAAGTCTGTAGCCTATTCTTTTGTAAGCTTCTCCACGCGATTTTGATATAGTTTCTAAGCATAGCTGATTGATTTTGATTGATGAATTATTCGGTACGCAGGGATTTTACCGGGTTAGCGATTGCGGCTTTAATGGCCTGAAAACTCACGGTTATTAAAGCTATAGCCAGTGCCAAAGCACCTGCTGCTACAAATGCCCAGATGGGTATGTCTATTCGATAGGCAAAATCCTGCAGCCAACTATCCATGGCTAACCAGGCTACCGGTACTGCAAGGATTAACGCCAGTAAAACCAACTTTAAAAAGTTAATAGCTAAAAGTTTTACGATGCTGCTTACGCTGGCTCCTAATACTTTACGTACACCTATTTCTTTCGTGCGTTGCTGTGCTGTAAAGGCGATAAGACCAAATAGTCCCAGACATGCAACAAAAATGGCAAGTATGCTAAAGCCCGTAAATAAGGAGGCTAAGCGCTGATCTTCCTGATAGGCGTAAGCCAAATCTTCATCTAAAAACGAATATTCAAAAGGAGTACTTTCCAAATAACTTTCCCACAAATCCTGCACCTGACCGATTACTTTCTTAGTATGCTCTCCGGATATTTTAAGGCTGATAAACGAAGTACGGGTATCGTAACTCTTTGATTCTTCAGCAAAAAGGGCAAATGGCTCAATGGGAGTATGTAAGGATTCCAGATTAAAATCTTTTAAAATACCTACTACCGTGTAATATTCCATGTTACCGCCGGGATAGCGTATTTGCTTTCCTATAGGATTTTCCCAACCTATTTGAGCGGCAGCTGTTTCGTTAAGAATAACCGATAGCGAATCTTTAAACTGCTTATCAAAGCCTCGTCCGTCAACGATTTCCAAATCCAGCGTTGGTATAAATTTATCGTCTACCAGATACGAACTCAGTGAAATATCAGTTGCAATATGGGGTTCGTCAGCTGTGGGTTTTGGGGTGTAGAAATCCCCAAAATTCCCACGGGTGAGCATCCCACTCGAACTGCTTGCTGCTTCTACACCGGTTAACGCCGTAAGTTCTTTTTTGAAACTAGCCAGACTGTTCCCCAGAGTTTCGGCATTGTTAATGACCAAAACATGATCTTTATCAAAACCCAAATCTTTTTGTTGGGCATAACGCAACTGACTAAACACCACCAGGGTGCAAATGATCAGGGTGATCGCAATTGAAAATTGAAAAACAACCAACCCGTTGCGGATAAAACTGGATTGGGTTGTTTTACCCACTTTTCCTTTTAAGGCTCGTATAGGATTGAAGGATGTAAGGAAAAATGCAGGATACATTCCGGCTAACAGGGTGGTAAGGACTACAACAGCTAGTATTAGCAAGATTAGATTTCTATTGAAAAATGCCTGAATATCAAGCTCTTTTCCGGTCAACCCGTTAAACATCGGTAAAATCAAGAGCACCGTGATAAAAGCCAGTAGTGTGGCACAAAAAGTATAACAGAAAACTTCGGTCATAAACTGCTTAACGAGCTGTTTCCGTTGCGATCCTAAGACTTTACGAATCCCTATTTCCTTACTGCGTTTTACAGCCTGAACGGTAGAAAGGTTCATAAAATTCACGCAAGCCAGAATGATGATAAAAAAGGCGATGATGCCTAAAATATAGAGGCTTTTAACATTGTGCTGCTCGGTTATGGAAGACGTAATTCCCTGAGAATACAAATGAATATCCGACAAAGCTTGTAAGTGCAGTTCCCAGTAATTTCCCTTCTCTATAAACTCCTCAAAAGGTTGCCCTATACGCTCAAACGCGGGTGCTGCCTGTACCTTGAGCATCTCCGGAAATCGGGATTCCAGATTCGCCAGGGTCGCCGGATTCGCACTTGCCTGTGAGGTGAGCTTTACATAAGTCGCCATATTGAGCCATACCCAACTCCAATTGAAATAGGTGACCTCATTAAAATTGGCTACCGGCATCAGGATGTCAAATTTTACCGAAGCCGGATAGCTGGTGAGATCTTCAAACACTCCGGTCACTTGTAAGGGTTTCCCAGAGTCCCCATATGCCAATGTTTTACCCATAGGATCTGCATCGCCAAAGTATTTCTTTGCGATTTGTGGGGTAATCACAATACTGTTGGGCTCCTGCAAACAGGTAGTAGCATCCCCTTTTTGCAAGGGATAGCTTAGAACTTCTAAGAAATTAGGATCAACAGCAAGAATTTCAGATTCATTAAAAACTTTTGTATGCGTCGCGTTTGTGTATGCTAATTTGGTATTGTCGGGTTGATAAATGCGCGTTGCGCTTTCAATTTCCGGAAACTGATCTACTAAAGCTTGCCCGGCAGGTGGTGGTGTGTATCCCGCATAAAACGTGTTGTCCCCCATTTTGCCTTTCATATTCACTCGGTAGACTTGCGCCGCCTGATCAAACTGGGTATCATAAGCCAGCTCATTCTGGATGTATAATGCAATGAGTATCACCGATACTAAACCAATGGTTAACCCCAAAATATTAAGCACACTATTGGTCTTGTATCTTAAGATATTCCGCCAGGCGATTTTGATGTAGTTTCTAAACATAATTCAATATTACTTTTAGTGTTCCTAATTCCCCCTTTGGGGGTTAGGGGGCTCATTCAGTTCTCAAAGACTTTACCGGGTTAGCTACTGCGGCTTTGATGGCTTGTATACTAAGGGTAAGCATCGCAATACCTATGGTTAGGGCCCCAGAAAGAATGTAAAGCCCATAGGGTTCGGCAATTTTATAGGCAAAACCCTGCAACCAACTCGTGGTAAAATACCAGGCTATAGGCAAAGCAATACAAAGCGCAATGCCTATTAGTTTTAAAAATTTAACTGACAGCAGGTAGGTGATTTGAACAATAGATGCACCCAGCACCTTACGTATACCTATTTCCTTTTTACGCTGTGCAACCATAAATACTGAAAGTCCAAAAAGTCCCAAACAGGAAACCAAAATGGTTATCGCTGAAAAAATATTGAGTATAGCTGCGGTACGCTGTTCACTCTTATACAAGTTTTGATAGTCATTGTCCAGGAACGAATACGACAAGGCACTATCTGGGTTGAATTCGGTCCAAACTGTTTGAATTGCCGCTAATCCTTGACTTGTACTGCCTTGAATTTTAGCTAATATTTTTGCCGTCCAGTCATACTCTGCAAAGAGTACCACAGGTGAAATACCCTGATGCAGGGAAGCAAAGTTAAAATCTTGCAATACGCCTTTGATAAAGCCCTTTCTACCGTTAAGATTTACGGCTTCTCCTATGGCCTCTTCAGGGGTTAAGCCCAATTGATCTACTGCTGTTTTATTCAGCATAAACGCATAGACCCGCGCTTCTTGGGGCTGTTGAACCTGTAGTTTATCACTTTCATTGAAATTGGTTCCCGCGATCAAGCGCATTCCCAGTGTGGTGATATAATCTTTATCTACCGGCGCAGCTGTAATAGACATCCCGCTTTCCTGACCGTTAACCTTCATGCTGTAGCCCCCTTTCATATCAACTGGAGTATCTGAAGAAGCGGTTACCTCATTAATGTATTGAGAGGTTACTAATTTCTCTTTAAAAGATTCAACGGTATTCTG
Source organism: Leeuwenhoekiella polynyae (assembly GCF_004104075.1). Taxonomy (GTDB): domain Bacteria; phylum Bacteroidota; class Bacteroidia; order Flavobacteriales; family Flavobacteriaceae; genus Leeuwenhoekiella; species Leeuwenhoekiella polynyae. Next base: position 77,246 of record NZ_QOVK01000011.1, read on the forward strand.
GCTCATAGAACTGGCATCAACCACAACGACATTAGACCGGTTAACCCCGGTATCGGCCTTACTTATAAAATCCAGTTGCTTCTTAGCTACTAAAGTGCCTATGATGAAGATAATGGAAACCGCAAACTGAAAAACAACCAGAAATTTTCGTAAACTGGCGGTATTAGTTAGTGATGTGGCGTTATTCTTTAAGGCATTTACCGGTTTAAATCGAGACAACACGAGTGCGGGCCAACCGCCTGCCAAAAGCGCTGTGGTAAAAAACAACAACACAAGGGTTAGTACAAAGTACGTCCCGTCCCAACTCGTGAGACTTATATTTAACGTAGTGAGCTTATTAAAAGCAGGCATCAACGCGATTGCGATCAGCGTTCCTGTGCAAACAGCCAATATGGTTAGTATAGCTGCCTCTGTCAAAAATTGAATGATTAGGCTTTGACGCGAAGCACCCATAACTTTACGAACACCTATTTCCCGAAGTCGTTCAACAGATTTTGCCGTCATTAAATTGGTAAAGTTTATGGCAGCTATCGTCAATAACAACACCGCTATTACCCCAAGTATGAATAAATAAGTCTTTAGATTTCCAGAAGCCGCGCTAGAAAGATGATCTTCTGTGAGCGGTATAAAATCAAACCGCATCGTAAAGCCTCCTTTAAAATCGTCCTGAAACTGATTTTGCACATAGGCATTAAATTTCTGTTCGGCTTGGAGGCGTTGTTCTGGTGTTTTTAGAAGTAAATAGGAGTGATCGTTTGCTGAATTCCAAATTTCCTGTTCTGAGCGCTTATTGGACAAGTAGGAGCCTGCCAAATCAAACTGAAGGGATGAATAAGGTGGATTATCCTTAACGACCCCGGTAACTTCCCAAATCTTATCATTAATGACAATAGATTTCCCTAGTGCGGGCTGATTTTTAAAATACTTCTTTGCCGTACGTTGCGTAATAACAACAGTATTGGGCTTGTCTAGTGCCGTACCCGGGTTACCACTTATAAAATCAAAACTGAAAATATGGAAGATCGAAGCATCGGCAAGTAACATGTTGCCTTCAGTAAAGTGGGTATTGCCCACCTCGACCTCACGACGGTCATACCTGTAAATACGTACAGCATCTTCTACCTCATAAAACTCACGCTTCGCAACGGGAGCAACCGCTGTGGGCGTATTACGGGTATGGGTCGCCTCTACATCAGATGGGGATTTATAACTGTAGTTTACAAAAACAATACGGACTGCCTTATCGTTAAAACGGTCGTACCGTAATTCGTTAAGAATATAAGTCCCTAAGAGCATAAAACATGTAACGCCCAGTATTAAACCGAAAAGACTTAAGGTAGTGGTCATCTTGTTCTTCCAAAGATTCCGCCACGCGATTTTGATATAATTTTTAAGCATAATTCATGAGCATTTTATTAGCAATCTTATTCATCAATTTCTGCTGCCCTAATCCTGAAAATCTGCGGAACAGGCAGTGAGGGCTATTGAGTTCTTAAGCTTTTCACAGGGTTAGCAAATGCTGCTTTTAGCGCCTGAAAGCTTACCGTAAACAAGGTAATCCCCAATGCTCCCGCACCTGCCGCGATAAAAATCCAAATGGAAATCTCGGTGTGGTACGTAAATTTCTGTACCCAATTATGCATTAAATAATAGGAAACGGGAGCTGCGATAAGCAGTGCAATAAACACCAGTACTAAAAAATCTTTAGACAAAAGCATCCAAAGATTAGCAACTGATGCGCCCAGCACTTTGCGCACTCCTATTTCCTTGGTACGTTGTTCTGCTACAAAAGAGGCTAATCCAAATAAACCGAGACAACTTATTACTATTGCTAGTGCGGTAAATACTTTTGCAAGACTTGCAATACGATCTTCTTCAGCAAATTTCTTCGCATATTCCTGATCTATAAAATCATAATGAAAAAGGGCATTGGGAAAGTGTTCTTTAAAAACTTTCTCTACCGTCGCTAAATTTTCACGCATGCTGTTTTCCGGATTCAGGCGCAGATTCCAATAACTGGCATTATTAAACCCATCAAACATATAAATGGCTTGTTTCACGGGTTCATAGGGAGATTGCACCACCATATCTTTCATAACACCTATAATTTGTAGTTTACGCATACCGCCCTCATTACTACCTTGTGTAAGGTATTTGCCCACAGGATCCTGCAGTCCCATATAGGCTACTGCAGACTCATTTAGAATTACCGCGGTAGAGTCTGTTGGAAACTCCCGGGAAAAACCACGTCCCGCAGCCATTTTAATTTTTAAGGTCTCCACGTATTCGTACGAGATCTGTGTATAGGCAAGGTCTTCTTGAAAACCTTCAGGCTTACCTTCCCAGCCATAGCCGCTTTGATTAGACCACACCTCAGTTGTTGGGCTGCTTGAAGTTGCCATTTCTAATACGGCACCCGATTTTTTAAACTGGTTGCGCATCATATCATGCTTCCCTAAAAACTGATTACTCATCACAGGGATTTGTATCAGGTTTTCCGTGGTGTATCCAGTAGGTCTGTTTTTGCTGAAATCAATCTGCGACATAACGATAAGCGTTCCAATAATCAGAGCTGCTGAAACACTAAACTGGGTTACCACAAGTATTTTCCGCGGAAGGGTAGCCAGTTTACCCACTTTAAAGGTTCCTTTCAAGACTTTAATAGGTCTAAACGAAGACAAATACAAAGCAGGATAACTTCCTGAAACCAGAGCGGTAAAAGCTATGAAGAGTAAAATTACTACCCAAAATACCAGATTGCTCCACGGAAAGGTAATGGCTTTATCTGCTAATGTGTTAAAGGGCTTTAAAAATACTAGCGTGATTGCCAATGCCAGAATACAGGCCATAATCACGACAAGAAAGGATTCGGTTAAAAACTGCTTTATAAGTTGGTTTTTTGTAGAACCTATTGTTTTGCGAATGCCTACTTCAATAACTCGTTTCTCACTTCGTGCAGTCGCCAGATTCATAAAATTTATACACGCCAATAGCAACACAAATGCCCCAATTATCCCAAAAAGCCACACATTCTCAATACGACCACCGGTTTGAACACCATCTTCAAAGTTTGAATGCAAATGCCATTCTCGCATAGGAAATAAAAACAACTGTGGATTGAACGGTGCTACCTCTGCATCACTCTCTTTTTTGACCGAAGTAATTGCAGCACTTGCACTTGCCAGATCCACCCCATCGGCCAATTCAACAAAAAGCTGAAAAGAGTTGTTTCCCCATTGATCTATCGACGATTCAATCCAATCTTTTTTTGCATAAAGTGACCATGGCATAAGATATTCCATATCCTTAAAATCATTTCCTTCAGGGATATCTTCATAAATCGCACTCACGATCATATGGTCAACATCATTTACTTTAATGATTTTACCCATCGCATTCCCGGCACCGAACATCGTCTTCGCAGCCGTTTGAGAAAGCATAATCGCATTAGATGATTTTAAGGCAGCAGCATCTCCCTGTATTATTTTAAGGTTGATCATCTGGGTGAATTCTGGCTGAACAGAATATCCGTCAAGTGAGATTGCAGTCTCTTTATAATTAAAATTTCTACTTTTTGACCAGGAAGCCATGCTTAGATACTTAAACTTAGATTCAAAGTTTTCTCGAAGTGCAAATTCTAAAGGCCGCGGTATTGCGGGCCCGGTTTGGGTCTTGCCATTAAAAGTCTGTGACTGGTATACCTGAGCAAGTCTCGGTTTGTTCTCAAAATAACTGTTGAAATTAACCTCATCTGCAACCCAAAGTCCTATCATCAACGTAACGGCCATTCCTAAAGCAAGGCCAAAAATATTTATGGCAGAATAGCCTTTGTGTTTTAAAAGGTTTCTAAAGGCAATGTTTATATAGTTCTTAAACATACTGGCTTGATTTTTTGATTGACGCTTTTAAAGTATCTCCTTACTATGACTAATTATTTCTACTCTGTCCTTAAACTTTTTACCGGATTAGCAATTGCTGCTTTAACCGCCTGAAAACTCACCGTTAACAAAGCAATTCCTATGGCAACAAATCCTGCAAAAACAAATACCCACATATTTATTGAAATGCGATAGGCGAATCCCTGTAACCACGAGTACATTAAGTACCACGCCAGCGGAACGGCAATAAGTAGCGCGACCAACACCAGAACTATAAAATCTCTGGATAATAAGCCTACAATACCGGCAACAGTAGACCCTAAAACTTTGCGTACCCCTATTTCTTTACGACGCTGCTCTGCGGTATAAGCCGAAAGCCCAAAGAGACCTAAACACGAGATTAATATTGCAAGCAGGGCAAAAATGCGGGAGAGATTCCCTATCAATTGTTCGCTTTTGAAACGGGCATCAAAAGCATCATCAACAAAGCGGTATTCAAAAGGATACCCGGGGTTGTATTCTTTTAATGTTGACTCAATGCTTCTCAAAACCTCGGTTGTAGCGTATTTTGGGTTTGTTTTTAAATACATGTACTGTGCTTCAGGGGGATAATTATAAAACATAACCGGATCACTGGTTCCGTACATGTCGCCGTATAAATAGTCATTAGTCACCCCAATGACGGTATACATATCCCCGTACCGGTCTATAGTCTTGCCCAGTGCACTACCAGTGCCCATCAATTGTGCAAAAGATTCGGTAATGATAACGTGTGAACTGTCATTTACAACTACAGGACTAAAACCACGTCCCTCAATCAATTCGATTCCCGCTGTTTTAAAATACTCCTCATTTATGTATCTATAAGAAACAAGTATATCTTCAGTACTGCTCCCTCCCTGCCATCTTAAACCAGAGCCGTTATTCCCAGCAGAAAGTATATTAGAATTTGACAATCCTAAACCAGTAATCATCCCTGTATTTTTCAAACCTTCTGCTATAGCCTTTCGGTTTTTGATCAAATCTCCATTTGCAGGTATCTCGATCAGGTTGTCCTTATCAAGTCCTAAATCGCGATTTTTTACATGTTGTACCTGCTGGTAAACCAGTAACGTACTAATGATAAACACTATTGAAATCACAAACTGGGTAATGACCAGCCCTTTGCGAATAAACCCGGCTCCCTTAGACTGAATTCGGTTTCCTTTAAGCACGTCAATAGGTTTAAAAGAAGAGAGGTAGAACGCAGGGTATAAACCGGCAAATATCCCACAGGTTAGGGTTATAGCTAAAAGCGAAAGCAGATGCGATGGTATAGTTAAACCCAAAGCAAGTTGTTTGTCTATTAGCGCGTTGAATGCCGGAATAATGAGGATCAAAACTAAAACACTTAATACAGCTGCAAATATTGCAGTCATCAGAGCCTCTGTAATAAACTGAAAAATTAATTGCTGTTTGTCTGAACCTAAGGTTTTACGCACGCCTACCTCATTGGCACGCTTCTCGCTACGGGCAGTGGCTAAATTCATAAAATTGATGCAGGCAATAACTAAAATAATAAGCGCTATAAAACTGAACAACCGCACATATTCTACGCGACCACCTACCACTTCACCATCTTTAAAGTCGGATCGTAAATGCCAGTCTGCTGCCTTATGTAAGATAGCTTTGGTGTCTTCATCGCCGGTTTTGGCTGGTAAGATGTGTTTGACTTTTTCATTGACGCTATTGAAGTCAGCATCCGGTGATAGCTTTACAAAGGTCTCTGTAAAATTGCTGCCATATTCCTGCGTCCAGGGTTTGTCGTATGTAAAATTTTCAAATGGAACCAACCAGTTAAAACTATAGGTCGTATTTACCGGCAGGTTTTCAACCACACCGGTTATTTGAAAATTGTCCTGTTGATTAATCCGGATTACTTTTCCTAAAATATTGGTTGGATTTTCAAAAAGAATTTGTGCTACCTCTTTTGTAATTACAATACTTTCTTTCATCTTGAAAGCATCAGTAGCATTGCCCTCTATAAATTTCAAATCAAACAGATCAAAAATATCTGGATCTGCATAGGAACCGGCACTGCTTATTGAAGAGGAGTTTACGGTAAATAGGAAATCTCTATTTCGCAATCTTGCAGCTTTGGTAATTTCCGGAATTTCAGTTTTTAAAGCTGCGGCTAATGGGCCGGGTGTTGCTTGAAAAAAAGTACGAACCTGTCCGTCGTATTTTTGATTGGTGGGTACGCTGTAAACCAGTTCCTGATCTGTGACAATGGTGTCAAAGCTCATTTCATCTTCTACCCAAAGCAGGATCAAACTGGCACACGTGATCCCAATGGCCAGTCCAAAAATATTAAGCGCACTGTAGCCCTTTTTCTTCCAAAGGTTTCTAAAGGCGATTTTGATATAATTTTTAAGCATAATTGATTGTTTTTGATTGATGAATCATTCGGTACGTAACGACTTTACTGGGTTAGCAATAGCTGCCTTAATAGCCTGAAAGCTTACCGCTATAATAGCCGTAATTAAGAGCGCAGCACCCGTTGTGACATATACCCACCAACTAATCATAGTTTTGTAGGCAAAACCATCTAACCAAGAGGTCATCAAGTACCAACCCACGGGCATCGCAAAAACAAAAGCAATGCACACCCATTTTAGGAAATCTTTGTTCAATAACGTTAGGATTTGAAATACCGATGCCCCACTTACCTTTCTAATCCCGATTTCTTTTCTACGTTTTAAAATTGTGTATGAGGAAAGACCGAAAAGACCGAGTGCAGCAATGAAAATGACGAGCCCAGTAAAAATTTGAAATGCAGTAGTGAACTTTTTATCCTCTTTATACTGGGAGTCAAATTTTTTGTCCAGAAAGGTATAGTCCATGGTGCTTTGTGGAAAAATAGTTTTCCACTTCTTCTGTATGGCTGCAAGACTTTTTGCTATTCCTACTGCTGAATTTTCACGCGTATTTATTTTCACCAAAATATTATCCATCCCAAAAACCTGAACAATCATTAATGGTTCGATCTTATCTTTTAATCCAAAGTGGTGATAATCTTCAACAACCCCTGAAACCTTCCAGTCCTGACCCCAAAAATTTACCGTCTCCCCCACAAGTTCTTCAGGATTAACATAGCCCAGTTGCCTGGCAAATGTTTCATTCATAACAATATTCTCCCTACTTGGCAAAAAGGCCTCGCCTGCTGCAAAGTTTAGATCGAGCGTTCTAAAATATTCAGGCGTCGCGCTATAGAGATAGAACAATTGGCGCTCATCAGTCTCACCCTTGGGGCTCGTGATCCCAACAGTTGAAGAAAGATTGTCATACCCATCACCCGGATAGGTACTGGATCGAGAAACCATATCCACAAACGGTAATTTTTTGAGCTCACCTTCCAGAGTTTTAAATTTTTGTTTTGTTAAAGAGTCGGTTTGAGATTCTAATATTTCACCTTGGAGCGCAACTACCTGAGCAAGGTCAACCCCTATGGGCTGTTCCCTTAGAAAATTGAGTTGTTTGACCACAACCAATGTTCCAATAATTAGGACTGCAGTAGCAAAAAACTGAAGTGTGATAAGCCCTTTACGTATCCCAATGCTTCCGCGATTGACCTGTACTTTTCCCTTTAGTGCTTTGACCGGAGTAAATCCACTTATTACAAAGGCCGGATAAAGCCCCGCCACAATGCTCCCGATTAGAATAAATCCAAAAATAGACAGTGCCCCGGAGTAATTTGTAAAATCAAGTTGCAGCGGCTTACCAACAAAATCATTAAAAACAGGCAGCAGCAGATAAACCAATAATATTGCCAAAAGGAAAGCAAGAACATTGAGTACAAAAGATTCCGTTAGGGATTGCAGCACCAACTGGCCTCGATTGGCTCCGGCTACTTTTCTCACACCTACTTCGCGAGAGCGTTCCAGTGATTTTGCTGTTGCTAGATTGACGTAGTTTAGCCAGGAAAGAATAAGGATCACAAAAGCAATGGCAGAAAGAAAACGAACACGCTTTACGCTTCCGTTAGCTTCTGCTTCATAAGGCTTATCAGAGTACAAATGAATGTCTGACAGGGGTTCTATATTGTGTCTTTCATCTGGGTCTTCTTCAAAATCACTAGCCATTATCTTTGCCTGTAAAGATTTGGTATCAGCCTGGTCACTCACCTGAATGTACGTGAAGAAATTGTTCTGATTCCAGTTCAATTCGGCCTGCCCAGACATCGCATCCCAGGTTTTTATGGTTTCAAACGAGATGAAAAAATTCATCCTCAAGTGTGTATTTTCCGGAATATCTTCAATAACAGCGACCACCTCCATCAAACTCTCGCTTCCATAAAAAACAGACAAGGTCTGACCGATAGGATTTTCGTTTCCAAAAATCTTTTTAGACAGCGACTGTGTAAGGATTATGGTATTGGGTTTAGAAAAATCTTCTCGCGAACCTTTAAGCAACGTAGGTTTGAAAATATCAAAATAGGTAGGATCGGTCAATGAACCGTTGGGCTGCTCGATCACTTTTTCTCCACTTATAAATGTAACCTTTTCTAGACGATACAATCTGACCTGCTCCTCAATTTCGGGGAATTCACTTTTTAAAGTAGGACCCGTGAGATTGTAGGTTTGTGCATCGCCGGGAACATACTGCCCACCTTCAATATAATCCATGTATACCCTAAAAATATTTTCAGATCCGTCAAAAGTATCATAGCTCTTTTCGTAGTTCACATAAAGTAAAATCACAATGAACGCCGCTACACCTAAAGCAAGTCCAAAAATATTCAGAAGCGAGAACGACTTGTTTTTCAACAAATGTCTAAAAGCAATCTTGAAATAATTTTTGAGCATAACTGATAAAATAGTGGGAGTGATTAAGTCCCGGTTTTGATGGATTGTTTCGGCTGCTGCCGATTGATGAATGAATCCCCTAAGGAAATCTTAAACTTCTAAGGTTTTACTTTTATACTCTGAAAGTATATTTTCAGTCACCTTTTGCCCGTCTAGCATTCTAATAATGCGGTGACTGTATTTGGCGTCGTGCTCACTGTGCGTTACCATAATGATGGTGGTACCGGCTTCGTTGAGTTCCGTAAGCAAATCCATCACCTCATTCCCGTTACTGCTGTCCAAATTACCCGTAGGTTCATCAGCAAGAATGAGTTTAGGATTATTCACGACTGCACGGGCCACGGCTACACGTTGTTGCTGTCCTCCAGATAATTGCTGCGGAAAGTGTTTACGACGGTGCATGATTTGCATTTTCTCAAGCACTTCGTCTACGCGTTTTTTACGCTCTGCTGGTTTTACACCGGTATAAATCAACGGAAGCTCTACGTTTTCAAAAACGGTGAGTTCGTCAATCAGATTAAAGCTTTGAAAAACAAAACCGATGTTATGCTTGCGCAAATCGGCACGCTTACGCTCGTTAAAACCGGCTACTTCAATACCGTTAAAAATAAAACTGCCACCGTCCGGGTCATCCAGAAGTCCCAGGATGTTGAGCAAGGTTGATTTACCACAACCCGAAGGGCCCATTACGGCAACAAATTCACCTTCCTGCACCTGAAAAGACAGTTTGTTGAGGGCAATGGTGCGCACCTCTTCGGTGGCATAATACTTTTCTAAGTCTGTTATTTTAATCATCTAAGAAAGAATTAGGTTTATAAATGCTAAGATTAGTGTTATCATCGTTTTTTAGTTTTAATCTTGAAGTACCAGTTCCTGTACTTCTTCATAATTATCGTAACTGCTGGTGATCACCCGGTCTCCAGGTTCGAGTCCGCTTAAGACTTCATAATATTCGGTGTTCTGGCTACCCAATGAAATGTCAGCTTTATAGGCGGTACTTCCGTCTTCACTTACTTTAAAAATCCAGTTACCACCGGTTTCCTGAAAGAATCCACCTTTGGGAATTAATAAAGCTTGTTTTTCCTGGCTAAGCGCAACACGAATCTGTAGTGTTTGCCCGCGGCGTATGCCCTCAGGCACTTCAGATTCAAATTCCATATCTACCTGAAACCTTCCGTTTGTCACTTGAGTGTATACTTTTTTGATTACCAGCGTGTAGTTTTTTCCGTCAAAATCAAACGAGCCTTTTTGACCCGTGTAAATTCTCGAAATGTAATGTTCGTCTATGTCAACACGTACTTTATACCCGCTCAACACGTCGATTTGCCCCAGCCGCTCCCCTTTATTTTTAGACTGGCCAATCTCAGCATCAAGTGAAGTGAGTTGCCCGTCAACCGGCGCCCGAACCACCAAATCGGCTACCTTGCGACGCATCAATTCTAAAGCATTCTGGGTACGTGCATACGAGCTTGAAACCTGATTTTTTTCCTGTTTCACAGCGATAGAATCCTGAGCCAGAATTTGCTCTGCCAGCTGCATACGTTCCTTCTGGTAGTTGTAGTCATTTTTTGATTTAATCAAATCCTGTCTTGCTATCGCATCTTTATCGTAAAGCTTTTGATTGAGTTCGTACACCCGTTTAGCTTCGATGAGGCTATTCTCCACATCGGTATATTGATTGAGTTTCACAATGGTATTTTGACGCGCGGCATTCTGCGAAATCTGCATTTGGGTCAACAAGTTATATACCTGGGTTTCCTGATTTACAAGGCTTAATTCCAGATCGGTATTTGAAAGGCGTAAAATGGGTTCGCCTTTTTTCATCACCGCGCCGTCTTCTACAAACTTTTCTTCTACGCGACCACCTTCAAGCGCATCAAGATAAATCGTGGTAATAGGCATCACCACCCCATTCACCGGAATGTTTTCCTGAAAAACATCTTGCTTAACCGTTGCGATGCTCAGACGCTCTTTTTGTACATTGAGTTTTGAATTGCCTGTAGTAGATAAGATCACAAAAATAATAAGTGCAGCTAAGGCAATACCGCCTGCGATCATCAGTATTTTTTGAGTGGTAAAGCGTTTCTTTTCTAAAGGGATATCCATAAAATGATTGTTTGCACCTGTTTACAAAGCAATACCGTGCCACAGTTTTAACCTGCTGATTATTAGTTTTTTAAAAATAAAACCCTTATTAAAAGTGTTCGGTTTTGATACACTTCATGTACGCTGCCGATACACTTTTGGTACAGCTAAAAATTAGCCCAGTTCTACGGGTTGCTCAAAAGTCGAAAATTGTAATATTGTAAGTATGCAACTCAAAGACGCTCACATACTGGTTATTGACGATGATGAAGACGTACTTACGGCACTGCGGCTTTTACTCAAACCACAGGTCAAACAGGTCGTGGTCGAAAAAAACCCAAATGCACTGCAGGCTATTTTGAGCAAACAGGATTTTGATCTGGTGATTCTCGATATGAATTACAACGGACTCGTCAACACAGGCAACGAGGGTATTTTTTGGCTCAATAAGATCAAAGCCTGGAAACCGGCCACAGACGTGATGCTGATTACGGCTTATGGCGATATAGACCTTGCCATTCGTTCCCTTAAAGAAGGTGCTTCTGACTTTTTGGTAAAGCCTTGGAAGAACGAAAAACTACTCGAGTCCATGGCCGAAATCTTATCCAAAAAGAAAAAACCCGGTAGTCAACGAATCAAACTGGAGTCTGATACTCAGATCATAGGCGATAGCGAACCTATGCAGGAGGTGTTTGTAAAGCTTAAAAAAGTGGCCCCTACCGATGCCAATGTGTTGATTTTGGGCGAAAACGGAACCGGTAAAGACCTCATTGCCCGATCCATTCACGAAAATTCCCTGCGTAAAAACCAGCCTTTTGTAAAAGTGGATGTAGGAGCGCTTACCGAAAGTCTTTTTGAAAGCGAATTGTTTGGTTACAAAAAAGGGGCTTTTACCGATGCACGGGAAGACCGCAAAGGTCGTTTTGAAGCTGCACACGGCGGCACCCTTTTTCTGGATGAAATAGGTAACATCAGCCTTCGGCAGCAAGCCAGACTGCTCACGGTTTTACAAAACAGGCAGGTAACTCCGCTGGGGTCAAACGAGTCGGTACACATTGACATCAGGCTTATTTGTGCAACCAATATTAGCCTTACCGATCTGGCTGATGAAAGTAAGTTTCGCAAGGATTTGATCTACCGCATCAACACCGTAGACCTGATGATTCCGCCCCTACGCGATCGCGGTACAGACCTGAGTCTTTTGGCTCAGTATTTTGTAAAAAGCTATGCCGAAAAGTATGGCAAAGCAAGCTTCAGTCTGGATCCCGGTTTTATAAAAAAACTAAAAGAACACGCTTTTCCCGGTAACGTCCGTGAACTGCAATATGCTTTGGAACGCGCTGTGATCATGGCCGAAGGTTCTGTCTTAAGTGCCGAAGATTTAGCCTTTTCGCCCATAGAGCAACAACCGGAAACCGAACTCAAACTCAAAACAACCAATCTGGATGCTGTGGAGAAAAACACCATCCTCAACGTGATTGAGAAAAATAAGGGTAATATTTCTAAATCGGCCAAAGAACTGGGCATTACGCGTACCGCGCTTTACCGCAGACTCAACAAGTATGATCTATAAAAGCTACATCGCTGCCTTATTGCTGTGGGTATTGCTTTTACTGGCGGGACTTACGGGACTGGCCTGGGGTATTGTAAATGCCCATATCTATTTTATTTTAGGAGGAGGAGTCTTTACCCTATTTGTACTGTTTAACCTTTACCGGTTTTTGACCAGGCGTTTTGTTGCCATGGATGATTTTTTTGAAGCGGTAAAATACCGGGATTTTTCGCGCTGGTTTTCTGAAAAACACGGTCCGCAGGACATTCGCCGGTTGCATAAAGGCTTTAACAATGTCAATAAGACGATCAAGGCCATCAACAATGAGCGGCAGGCGCAGTTCGTTTATTTACAGAAAATACTGGAAATGGTAGATGTGGGCATTATCGCCTACAATCTGGATAGCGGCCAGGTGCTATGGGCAAACGAGTCGCTGCTCAACACCCTCGATTTGCCCAACTTTAAAAACATCGGTTTTGTTGAAAAACGCAGGCCTCAGCTGTATGACGAACTTTTTGACACCTACCGTAACGAAGCAGTTTCGACAGCAATCACCTTGCGCAACGAGAACTTAAAAGTCTTGATTTCCGAAACGGTTTTTCAGGTAGAAGAAGATGCGTTTAAACTTGTGGTGCTGCAAAATATTGAAAATACGCTCAACCAAACGGAATCAGATGCCTGGAAAAAACTCCTGAGTGTGATGACCCATGAGATTATGAACAGCATTGCACCCATTTCGTCGCTTGCCGAAACCCTGCAAAACCACATTCAAAACAACCAGCAAAATGCAGCATTACATCCGCTGGAATTGGACGATCTCAATGCAGGTATCAGCAGCATAAAAAAACGCAGCGAAGGCCTGATGAAATTTGCCAAGACCTACCGAAGCCTCAGCAAAGTCACGCACCTTAATCTGGAAACCGTTAAGGTGGGCGAACTCTTTAAAAGCATCAGCGATTTGATGCAGCCCTCACTCGCCGACAAACATGTTAGTCTTTATTTTAAGACTGAAAATCCTGAAATGCTTTTTGAGATTGACAGTTACCTTATTGAACAGGTATTGATCAATCTGATCCTAAATGCGATTGACGCGACTCAAGAGGTAAAAAATGCCAAGATCGTAGTCACGGCTTCTCAAAACAGTAAGGGCAAAGTTCAAATCAAGGTTAGAGACAATGGCAGCGGTATACCCGAAGAAATACGCGAGAGTATTTTTATTCCCTTTTTCAGCACAAAGAAGACTGGTAGTGGCATTGGCTTAAGCTTAAGTAAACAGATTATGACCCTGCATAAAGGTAAAATTCAGCTGCAGAGTGATGCCGATAATGGAACCGAGTTTACGTTGCAGTTTTAAAAATTTAAAACTAGTATCAAAACAAAACCCCCTCGATAATCGAGGGGGTTTTTGGTAATAGAGGATCAAGGCTTTTTATTCCTAGAATACCCCGATAAAGTGGCTTCCTTCTACATTTACAAGTTCAGCTCCTTTAGTAACTTCACCAGTTTCAGTATCTACAACATAGATATTACCATTCTCTCCTACAGGAGCCTGAGTAACATAGATATCGTTTCCATCAACAACAAAACCTTGATATTGGAATAAATAGAAATCTGGATCGTAAGGAATATCGTTTATTTTCTGAGCAGTTTTTGCATTCAAGTCAACTAAAGCAAAGAACCCTTGCGCTCCGGCTACACCTTCTGCAGAACCATCATGACGGTAAGCAACAACAGCTTTTCCGTTAGCTGCAGGTCTCCACGCTAGTATGTAAGCACCTTCAATTCCCAATGCGTCATCTAAATTAAAGACATAAGAATCATCATACTTGTTGTCTGCCCCTATTTTTAAAATATGAGATCCTTGTGGATCGCTCTGATTAGCCTGATATACGCTTCCATTATATTCAAAAGCATTGATACTGCGGTATCCATTTGTATTACCTGTACCTACTTCTGAAATAATTACTGTCGGGTTCAATAAAGAAGGGTAATCTAAAACTATTGATCTTGATTCAAGCATTTCAGCATTTCTATCACGCTCTCCAGTTGTAGGATCTACTTTGCTTAAACGTGCGCCAATGTATAATTTATCACCTGCGGCATTTAAAGTAGGCATATCTATTCTACCTATGTAGTAACCTTGAGATTCTAATTCATCACTTAAGCTAATACTGTGTTCTTGAAATTCTTTAATCAAAGAATTTTCTAGATCTAAGGTTACAATCCCCATTTTTGCTTCAGTACGTAAATAAAAATCGTCTGTAGCATCATCTGGAGTATCATTATCACTAATTTCATTTTCGGTAGAAACATATACAGCAGCACCCGTTTGATCTCCATCAAATAATTTAATCCATCGCGGTGCAGAACCTACATAAGGCTCTATACTTACTGCAGAACCGGTTTGAGCAAAATTCTGCCCTCCATTTACTGTATACTTGGTGTAATTCCCACCAGTATCACCGGCATAGCTAATGTTAAAAATAGTGTTTCCATCTTGAGAAGATTGTAATCTTGCTGTTCTGTTAGAAGGTACAATAAATCCGTTATCAAAAGGCTCTATTGATATCGAAGGGTCTTTAGCATCTTCAGCGCTTACTGAATAAATAAGAGTTCCTCCATTTCCATCTCCCGGGTTTTCACCCATTCTGGCAGCAGCAACGGTAATCCATCTGGAATCTGTTCCATTTTCAATTTCTTTTACGGCATCATCAGTATCACAAGCAGTAAAAAGTCCTGCTGTAAGAGTTATTAGCGTAAATGCTTTCCAATTTAGAAATATACGTTTCATTGTTTAGTATTTTAAGCGATTAAAATTTATTGATTGAATAATTAAGTTTTAAGTAAAAGGCGCGTCCCGGTTTTTGAACAGAAAGGTTATCGTAAACCGGTTTGTCAAAAATATTTTTGACATCAAAACTCATAACAAAGTTGTTTCCGGGAAATGCATAACTCACCCCTATATCCTGAGCCAACTGTTCCGGAACTTTAAAGAAATCATCTCCTACCGTATTGGATCCTTGCGGAACCAGGTATGAAAATTCACCCGTGTAGTACAGGGTATAGAATAGATTTAATCTTGATTTCTCCTGGATTAAATCTTTAAATGAATACCTCAAGTTTCCATTCATTGTTAAAAATGGAGTGTTAGGCACATCTATTTCTACGCCTCTGTTTTCTATTTTTAAATCGAATTTTGAAATATTAAAATTGACACCGAAGTTGTTATCGTAGCTATAATTAAACTGTGCGTCAAAACCTTTAGAATTACCACTACCTTGATTAACATATACAATTAACTCTTCATCTACATTAAGCGAAGTCTCAATAGGCAGGCCTATTCTATCTTTAATATTTCGGGTAAATAAATTGGCGGATACACCAAATTGGTTTTTATTAAGATTGAATGTTCCCAATCTAAACCCAAGATTGTAATTTTTACTCTGCTCAGGATTAATACTATAATTGGCAACAACATTGTCGCCATCATTACCAAATATTTCAGTCTCATTAGGCAGTCGCACTGCTTTTTCTGCAGAAGCTAGTAAAGTAATATTAGGTAATACAGCATAAGAAAGCGCAAAGCCATACCCATTATAAGTTTTATTACTGCTTATTACTTCATCTACAAGCTGATTGTTTCCGGCTGCATCTGTTTCAATCTTAGGATCTACATTTATCGTTTTTTGCTGATAGTATTTCCCAAATAAGCTTGCTTGTAACCTGTTATCAAACGCGCTGAACTCATAGGTCAGCGCAAAGATATTTTTGCGTAAATCACGCGTACCTACAAAAGTATTTTCTAAAACCGATCGCAACGCATCACTGTCTTGTCTGTCAATACTGCTAAAAACATGATTAGCAAGCACTTTATGGTTTTTATTAAAAGCATAAGCTAAACCGGTACGTACAGATGTAACATTTCGCTCTATTTTAGCAAGGGTAGGACCTCCTTCTTGTTGTGAACCCCAAGTGTACTCATATTCATTTCCTCTAAAGTCAACTGCAGGTTCTCCATTCCAACTGTAAGCTTGAGCTACAGTGTCACTCAACTGACGATTACGTTTTCCGTAATAGCCATTTACATTTACGTCGAAACCTTTAATAAAAAGATCCTCTTTCTGGTAGATCAAATTAGCCAGACTAGCATCAGATTCATAAAACCTTCCTTTATAAGGTCTTGTCGTCATAAATGCACCATGCTGCACTTCATTATAATCTTCTGAACCGTTAAAGCCTACAAAAAATTGATCTGCCCATTTTACATCTGTAAAACCTACCTGCACCAAACCTCCTGTAGACCTATACGCATCATTAAATCTTCTGGCCGTGATAGGCGTTTGCACACCTCCCAAACCGGTTATTACAACGCTTCTTCCTGAAACTTTATAATCATTATCAGAATAATTATGAAATCCAGAGGCTTTTACAGTAAAGCCAGATCCATCAAAGCGATATAACCCGTTTACACTAGCTTGTAGTGTATTAAAAGAGCCATAAGAAACTGAAGCATTGAAATTTGTATTAGTCGCTTGATTGAGTACAATATTTATTGCTCCACCTAAAGCATCATCAGATAAATATCCGGGAACTACACCTTTATACACCTCAATACGCTCTATCATTGAAGGCGGAATACTGTTTAAATTGTAAGAAGATCCAAAAGTAGAAATGGGAATACCATCTATAAAAATACGCACTGCACTACCAGACAAACCGTTTAAAGAATACTCAACATTAGAGCCTAAGCCTCCATTTTGACGAATTTTTACACCTACACTAGTATTTAATAATTCGTTAGTTTGAATATTGCGCTGTGCAGCTTCATCGGTTTTTATTACATTGAGTGCAAAACCTTTTTTTTCCATTTTAGACTTTGCAGACTCTCCGCGTAAAGCCACTTCCTCCAACTCATAATCCTTATGATTTTTAAGCTGAATGTCATGACGCACATCAACATCGGTAATAACAACCTGATCAAATTCTATATAATCGCCACTGGTAATTTCAAGATTGAATGTACCTGAAGGCAAATCCTTAAACTCATACTTACCCGACCCATTAACGGTTTTTGTACGGGAGAGACTTCCGCCGCTTAGTTTGATTTGAGTACCTAAAACAACATAGCCATTAGTATCTTGAATAAAACCGCTCAAATCATATTGAGCCGCAACAGCAAATGGAATTATAAAGAAAAGAAGGAGTATTTTTTGTTTCATCTATAGGTTTGTTGCCAGCAAATTTATACTTATTTAGATTAAGTACAAATAAAAATAAAGAACAATAGAATTCCTTCCTAAGCCCTATATATTCAGGTATTAAAACCTTTTACGTGAATTATAAACAAAAAAATTATTTTTAATAAAACTAAATAAACACGTATTAAAACGTCAATTCTCTATAAAAAAAGCCCCTTCCTGTATTTTGGAAGAGGCTTTCATTTTGTAAAAAACAAATGTTATTATGGGTGAAGGGCTTTTAAAATTTTATCAAAGATCTCAGTATTCTCATAAACACCTCTAAACTCTTGCGCTTGTGGACCATAAGCAAAAACCGGCACCATAATTCCCGTATGATTCGTCGTTAAGAATTCGCCATGCAATTTACCTGTTTTCAGATCTCCACTTATAATGCCAAACCCCGAAGTTTCGTGGTCGGCTGTTATGACTACCAATGTGTTTTTTGTTTTATCTGCAAACTTTAAAACTTCAGCGATGGTTTGATCAAAATCAAGCATTTCCTGTACGATTCCGCTTGTATTATTTGCGTGTCCGTTGCTGTCTATCTGTGCTGCTTCAATCATCATGAAAAAGGGTTTTTTAGTGTTCTCTAAAATGTCAAGTGACTGTTTTACACTATTGGGCAAGAGCGCTCCGCGTCCATCAGCAATTGAAGGTACTTTTCCATCACCCACATAAACCGCTGTTTTTTCCTTTATAGTATTAAAGTCGGTTAAGTTTTTTATGTGATACGAATCGGGTAGCAATGCCGCTTTAGACTTTCCACCGGCAATAAAGAAATCAATCTCACTTCCTTTTAAATCAGCAAGAATTCCCTGAGCATCATCGCGCTCTTTACGGTGTGCATAAAAGGATGCCGGAGTAGCCCCGTCAATCGCATCGGTTGTAATCAAACCAGTTGAGAAGCCTTTAGTCCCCAGAATTTCAGTGATGTTTTGCAGCGGTTGATCATCAGGTCCTACGCCAATCGCCCGATTATGTGTTTTGGTACCGGTAGCCATCGCCGTAGCTCCCGCAGCAGAATCGGTAACCAGATCGTCTGTTGAGGCAGTTTTAGAAAAGCCGATATCTTTCAATTGGGTAACCGTCAATGCGCCTCCATTTGCTATTTGACCCGAAGTGATTTGCGCCAAACCAGTACCGTCACCAATCATCAAAATCACATTGACCGGAGTAGTCTCATAATCGAATTGAAATTCCGGCTGATAGACTTCGATTTTCTGCGTATTTACATAAGTGTTTTGATCCAGAGTTTTAAGGTAAGTAACCGCTTCTCCCGGAGTATCAGTATTGATAAAATCTACTCCAAGATCTGCAAAACGCGTCCATGCAATCTTAGTATCGGGACTGCCCCAAAAGCGAAACTTCTTATTCACCTCATGCGCTTTTGCTATTGCTGCTTTTACCTTTTTGAGTTCAGGAGCGACCATATTCCCAAAACCATTCCATACCGAATAATCTTTATAATTCACACTGATCAACGCTACTTTACTGAGGTCAATCTGATCTAAATCCTCTAAATCCTGATAATCAAACTGAATAAAATCCGGATAATTCTTATAGGTTTCTGCTGCCGGTCTGTTGCCTGAAATCACAAACGTAAGTTGATCTGTGTTGGCCAATTCCTGGTTTTGAATTGCTTTTATTACTGCTTCTAAAGTAGTTTCAGCATCAGATTTAATATCGATAAGCACATGGAGGCTTCTGAGTTTACCTTCTTCACTCAACTTTTTTAGCGGTTGTAAGTACAACTGATCTAGTGTGTTCCCTGTAGAGATCTCATCTTCAGTGTGTGTAACAAAAAGGGTGTCGTTTTTTAAAAATACGTCGGCTTCAATACTGCTCGCCCCACCTATATAAGCTTCCCAAAAAGGAAATTCTTGTGCATAATCGTTATGTGAATGCACATGGTAAGCGGCTTTTTGTTGTGCAAAGCTTTGGATACTGACACATAACAAAAAGATTAGAACTCTATTTTTCATGCTGTTGATTTTTGGCATTTATGGCTTTTAAAATTTTATGATAAATGGCGCTATTCTGGTAAATTCCTTTAAAATTTTCAGCGCCTTTTCCTGCCGCAAAAACAGGGATTAACTCTCCGCTGTGCTGATCTGTGGTAAAATAAACTGCAACCTTCTCCGGAACTTCAGTTTTCTCACCGGTTTCTTCGTCAACCTCATAGTATTTCCCAATGCTTGCCCCTCCTGTCTCGTGATCTGCAGTAATGACCAAAAGCGTATTTGGATGTGTTTCTACATAGTCTAAAACAGCGCCGATGGTTGTATCAAAATCAGCTACTTCTTCAATCATCATTTCAGGGTTCATATCGTGTCCGCCCCAGTCTATATACGATCCTTCAATCATCAGGAAAAAAGGTTTTTCGGCTTTGCCAAAATAATCAAGCGCCTCTAAACTAGCTTCCTTTAAAAAGTCACCACGCCCCTCTATTTTTGACGGAAGCCCTTCGTCTTCAATAATAAACGCATTACGCATCCCGGCTTTTGAATTGCCCAGCTTAAGGGTGTCCAGATGGTAATTATGCTCCAGTAACGTACTAAACAGATTCTTCCCGTCACTCCGGTTGCTCAGGAATTTACGGCCACCGCCCGCTAAAAAATCTACGTCGGCGGTAACGAGCTGTGCAGCAATTTCTTCATGCATATCCCGGTCTTTAACATGTGCATAAAAAGAAGCCGGCGTGGCATGGGTGATTGAGGTGAGCGAGATGAGGCCGGTTTGATAGCCATCCTTTTTCAACTTCTCTAAAATCGTTTCCTGTGGAATCGTGTCTTTTGAAACTCCTATCGCACGCTTATAGGTTTTTTGCCCGGTGGAAAAAGCAGTTGCCCCGGCTGCCGAATCAGTAATTTTATGACTGGTAGAATAGGATTTGTGCAGGCCTATTTCTTCAAAGCGTTCAAAATTGGGTGTACTTTCACCAAAATAAAACGCACTCGAAACCTGCGGAATACCCATCCCATCTCCAATCATCAAGATCACATTAAGAGGTTCTTCCGTTTGAGTTTCCTGAGCATTAAGTTTTAATAAACAGACGTTTACCAGCAGCGCACCAAGCACAACAAGACTTTTCTTCGTTACATTCATCATTTGGTATTTTTAAAAATTTGAAACGGCAGAACTTGCGTTCCGCCATTTCAAAAATAATGTACTACATATTAATATCCCTTATTTTGCTCCAGATATCCCGGGGTATTAGAAGCCCCGTCAATCGCTTCCTGAGGAATCGGGAATAATCGATGGTTTGGATCACTATCGGTTTTTGAAGTCCATGAATCTTCGTATGTACCGAAACGAATCTGGTCGCTACGACGTGCCATTTCCCAGTAGAATTCAAAACCGCGCTCACGCAATAAAGTTTCTAAGGTAATGCTGGTTAAAGCTGGAGGGGTTTGATCTGGTCTTGCATTACGGGAAGCTCTAAGGGTATTAACATCTGTTAGTGCTCCGGCGTTATCGCCCATTCTAAGTTTTGCTTCAGCGCGCATTAAATACACGTCAGCCAAACGCAATAGAATAAGATCTACACTGCTGTAATTGTTACCATTATCTGAGGTCTTACTGAATTGCCACTTCGCAAAACGGTAACCGCTTGCATAACCTGCGCTTCCATCCAGACTAATAGCTAGTGTATGGTCTACATAATAGGTAATGTCTTCAGGATCTGAACCATTTTCACGTGCTTCAGCAAGCGGATAAATTCTAAAGCCGCTGTTGCCATTAGCATCGGTACCGGTCATAAAATTTCCTGATCGGTAGTTTTCTTTTCGAGGTGCCCACATCGTACCGCGAATGATTCCACGATCGATTTCAAAATCAGAACCTGCGACGAAGTAATGGTCTTTATCTGTTTTGAACCCTAACGTATCTCGCTTATATGGCGTTAATCCTGAAATATCTTCCAAGTCATCAGGGACTTGTGCATTTTTCTTATAGAAACGGGCATCGGCATCGGCAGGATCTACACTTCCGTAAGCATCAACCCAATACTGATAGAAATCAGGTGTTGCGGCAGGACCGTCTGTACCATCCATACTTAGATAGAAATCTCCCGGTCTTGGAAATAACGAACCCGACATCGACCAGTAGGCCCAACGATTGTGATCATTATTCAATACTCCTCGTAAATCTAAAGCGAAAATCAACTCTGCATTGTCGTGATTCTCATCATTGAACAGGTCAAAATATTCTGAAGAAAGTGCATAACTTCCGTCATTGATGATTCGATTAGTATAGTTTATCACCTGAGTCATATCTTCATCTGTGAACACGGGAGTTCCGTAAGGGTCTCTATACACCCCTGCATTGAGATACAACTTAGCCAAAAATCCATAAACTGCATGGGGTGTTATACGCCCCTTACCATTGCCAGGGCTGATAGCATCTACCACCGCCAGAAACTCTGCTTCGATATAGCTTACCGCTTCTGCACCTAGTAATACTTCTGAAGTTTCTGAAGTAGCTTCCTTTTTGAAAGTAAGTCCCCAGCTGTCTAAAAACAGCATATTTTCATAAGCGCGTAAGGCCCGCATTTCTGCCAATCCCTGAATGGCTTCAGCATCGCCTGCTTCGGCAAGCGGTGTTAATACATCTATTGCTGCTACGGTTCTAAACAATGCGGTAGTGAGATAACTCCATGATTCGGTAACCAAACTGTTGCTTGAAGACATCAGGTGTCTGTGTGCGGTGGTATAGGTATCATTATCTGCCCATTGCGTTCCACCCAGCCCGGTACGCGGGGGTAAGATCGCTTCGTCTGAAGGAATTTCCTGCAGCCCAAAATAGCGGGTATGTCTAAAGGTTTGCGGTAAAATACCGTAAGCCGCAGAGATCGATCCGGAGACAGGCTCTGCTAAACCGTCAGTTCCGGTTAGCGATTCGTCTAATATTTCTTCTTCGAGGTCTGTACAATTCCAGAACAGTAAAGCACTAAGCCCTACAACCAGCGTGAGAATTCTATAATTCATTTTAAGCAGTTTTTAATTTTTTAGAAGGATACATTTAACCCGAACACAACGGTACGTGCTTTTGGGTACGTGAAGTAGTCAATACCATACGATTTTGAATCGCTGGAGCTACCCGTGTTTAATTCTGGATCAAAACCGGTGTAATCGGTGATGGTAAACAGGTTTTGTCCGGTTACTGATAAACGCACATTCGTCAACCATTGTTCCAACCCGATCACCTGAGGGTCTAAGCTGTAAGCTAAAGTGGCATTATTCAAGCGCAAGAAAGCACCGTTCTCCAGATAACGCGTAGAAACCGTATTGGAGTTACTGGGATCTTCATTAGCATACTCGATGGCTTGATCTGTAGTGTTCAACGAATTGGCAATCTGTGTTTTATTAAACAAACTCATACGGGTGTGGTTATAAATTTTATTACCGCTAACCCCGTTAAAGTTCAATCCCAGATCAAAGTTCTTATACTTGAATTTAAGGTAGAATGCATACAGAATATCGGGCACCGCACTTCCTGCTGAAATACGATCACTATCATCTATTTGACCGTCGCCGTTAACATCGGTAAACTGGCTGAGACCATCTGCTCCAATCCCATTGAATTCTCTAAGGAAGAAATTACCTATAGGTTGATCATTCATATACCCGTTGATGGTCGCTCCGGTTTGTCCTGCACCGCTGGCAGTACCGGTAGTTACAATGGTAAAAGGAGAATCGGTTATCTCATTTTTAATGTATGAAATGTTACCTCCTATATTGTAAGAAAAATCCCGACTGCGATCGCTCTGGTAATCTAAAGCCAACTCGATACCGCTGTTCTTGATCTTCATCCCCGGTATGTTTTGCCACTTATAGCCTACCTCATCAATAGGATCTTGCGTTGAGAAATACAGCAATACATCATTGGTTTCCTTCAAAAAGTAATCTACCGATCCGCTTAGTTTATAGTCCAGAAAACCAAAATCTAAACCAATATTGGTTTGTGTCGTTTCTTCCCACTGCAAATCAGGATTTGCCGTACGGGCGAAAACCAAACCGTAATCATACCCTTCCCGGGTAGTGATAGCATCATTTAAGGGATAAATATCATTATCTGCAAAACTTTCGCCATAGCTTAAACGTGTTTGTTTTGAAGGGATTTCCTGATTTCCTGATTTCCCCCAGCTCGCTCTCAACTTTAAATTGTTGATCCCTGAATCTGCCATAAAATCTTCTTTGAAAATATTCCATCCTAAAGCCAAAGAAGGGAAAGTTGCATAGCGGTTGTTTTCACCAAATTTGGTCGAACCGTCAGAACGTAAGGTAGCCGTCACCAAATATTTGTCTTTGTAATCGTAGTTTACACGACCAAAAAACGACTGCAATTCATTGCTGGTCGCGCTAGAAGTCTGACTGTAATTATCACCCCGCGCTTGCCCCAATTGGTAACGCGGTTCGATTCCGTTATCGGGGAAATTTTCAAAATAAAAATTCTTAGCATGGATAAAGAATTTCTGGTAGGAATGTCCTGCCAGAACTGTAAGTCCGTGATCGCCAAAATCGGTAACATACGTGAGGGTGTTTTCAACGAGTGTATTTCTATTTGTGGTATATGCTGAACTCACCGAACCTTCAGCATAATCAGGATCTGCAGAATACGGCATATATTGAATATCCCGGTCTGTTGTAGAATAATCCACCCCCAGATTCAGCTTATAGGTTAACCCATCTATAAACGCTAAGGAAGGTGAAATATTAGCGATCATTCGGTTGTTGTTTGAAAAGTCTCCGTAAATATCCTCAAGGATCAACGGATTCAATCCTGTACCAAAAACCGTAGGTTCCCCATTTGTATAGGCCGGAGTAGTAGGATTTAAACTCAGCATATTACTCACTATAGAACTGGTATTGGGTCTGGTATTCTCGGTACGGGTAGCAGTTAGGTTCAGATCAACCTTGAGACGATCATCCCACCCCTTTTGAGTGACGTTAGCACGTGCAGAATAGCGTTTGAGATCACTATTATTGATGATCCCTTCTTGATCATCAACGCCTATCGAAGCAAAATACGATGTACTTGCTGTACCACCACTCATCGAGAAGTTGATGTTATTGGTAATTGCCGTGCGAGTAAGCTCGTCCTGCCAGTCGGTATTAGCTCCGTTATCGCTTAAGCTTCCGCCTATTTGTGGAATGACCGTTCTAAACTCCTCTGCAGAAAACACATCGATCGTATTGGCGATACTAGAAATTGCAGTTGAAGCCGAAAAGTTCATTTGCGTTCTTCCTGCTTTTCCTTTTTTAGTTGTGATGACCACTACCCCGTTTGCTGCACGCGAACCGTAGATCGCAGCTGCCGAAGCATCTTTCAATACGTTGATGGACTCAATATCCTGAGTATTGATGAAGTTTAGCGGGTTTGTTGCCAAACCGTTTCCGGAGTTATCTAAGACAAAGCCATCAACCACATAAAGGGGAGAGGTTCCTGAACGCAAGGTTCCTACACCACGAATGATGATATCCTGACCGGCTCCCGGTTCCCCACTGGTATTGGTAACATTCAAACCAGAGACTTTACCTTGTAATAAGTTACCCGGGTTATTGACTACCCCTTTATTGAACTCATCGGCAACCACAGAGCTTACAGCTCCGGTTAAATCAGATTTTTTTTGAGTCCCATAGCCTACCACCAAAACTTCATCAAGTTCTGAAGTATTTGCCGAAAGGTTAATGGTATAATTGGTCTGTTGAGAAACGGTAATTGTAGTGGTTTCAAACCCTACATAAGAGACTTCGAGTACATCACCGGGATTGGCAACTATACTGAAATTACCATCAAAATCTGTAGTGGTTCCGCTTGAAGTTCCTTTGACCTTAACCGATGCTCCCGGTAATAAAACCCCATCGTTATCGGTTACCGTTCCGGTTATGGTTTGTTGAACAGCTATCTCTTCAATATTTGAAACTGCCGATGTCTTAAATTCCACAAGCGGTGTTTTCGCCTGGGCTTGAGTAGAAAAAAATACAATTGAGGCGAGGGCAACTATATTCTTACATGTAATAGTATTATTTTTAAAATTCATGTTTAAGTAATTGATTGGACACAATGCT
Source organism: Leeuwenhoekiella polynyae (assembly GCF_004104075.1). Classification (GTDB taxonomy): domain Bacteria; phylum Bacteroidota; class Bacteroidia; order Flavobacteriales; family Flavobacteriaceae; genus Leeuwenhoekiella; species Leeuwenhoekiella polynyae. The sequence goes on from NZ_QOVK01000011.1 coordinate 102,914, forward strand.
TAATAATGGATGGCGCAGTTGTTGGTAGCAACTGCGTTTTTTTGTGGATTTGTGCTACATATTTTAGTGGGTTTATGCGTTTCTTTTCGCAGTGCTAAATAATTGAATTTCTCAATAAAAGGTTTTACTTAAAGGTTACGCGTGGGTTAAATAAGCGAGTTCAGGATTGTTTTAGACGTTAAATTCCTTTATACTGCTTTAGCTTGCTTTTAAAGCAGCATAGCATCTGTATTATAAGGTTTTGCAGCTCAAAAAAAAATCAATCTACTGAATAGTACGCAAGGTTTTTTTTATGATCTTAGTTAACACAGATTAGCTATCCTTAATAATTAATTAAAGTAACTGTAAAGAATTTGTTTGGGTATAGGGACGACTTAGACCCTTTTAAGTTTACGTATACCTCTGGAAAAGCTCCCCTATTTTTAGAGTCAAAAAGTATTTACCGAATACCTCTGCTTTTAAAAAAAGTTTCCCGTTATATTCAGATACTATCCTAAGACGTTCCGGTGTCTTTAATCAGCTTAATCCATCTGATTAGCCCAAAGTATTGTCTACTGAGGTGAGCCATGACTGAAGGATTTATTTTTGAACTTCCTGTATGTAGTTCAAAATAGCTTTTCCAACTTAGCATTTTATTTACTTAGAAGTTAAGAAAATCGATAAGCGTATTTTCTAAATTGCCGGTCCACTGCTGTTTACCATCTTACAGCTCATAGAGGTTCCTGAAGTTATACCAGAACCTGCATATGATGTTTTTGAATGCTATATCATGGGTTGCCCTCGAGTGGGTTACTGAGGCGGTACCCATTGGGTAACCCATTAGTACCTCTTGTACTTTTTCCGTTAACGGGAGCGCTTGATCTTTCAACCACTATAGTCTCATAAGGTCCTAAATACATCTTTCTGTATAGGGGCGATTTTATTCTTGCCGTCGCCATAGAAAAATGAAATTTACACAGTGCTGCTTCACAAACCATTGCACTCATAGAAAAAGTAGGTATCGTAAAATCAATTCTTAATCTTACTTGCTGCGTAATTTCACACTTCTGGCAATTTATCTTGGACACGGAAACCACTCTGTAAATAATGTATTTACCTCCTAAAAGCTAACAAAACCTTAGCAAAATACTTTCGAGCTCAACTGCAAAATTATATTACATTAGTTCTTATATTATAGAACTAACTAGTCGTTCCCTTAAATTTAAAATAACCTGTGCTACTACGTGATGGTGTAAAATCTGCAGCTTTAAAAGTATCTTCAGAAACGCAAAAACTCAGTGATTTTGTCAAAGATAAGAGCAAATCATTGGTGGACCGCCTGGAAAGTTTTGAAGACATCATAAACCTTGAAGTAGGCGATACCGGTCTCAATCGTGCCAAAGCATTAGAGCGCGAGTTTGATATCAGGCAGTTATACATCAAATACGAAGGCGACAATCCTACGGGAACGCAAAAAGACCGCATTGCGTTTGCACAGGTTTACGATGCCCTGCGACGGGAGTATGAGGTGGTATCCCTTGCTACCTGTGGTAATTATGGAGTGGCAGTAGCACTGGCGGCAAACCTGGCCGGAATACAGTGTCAGATTTACATCCCCGAATCGTATCACACCGAACGCATCATCGAAATGCAAAACCTCAACGCACATATTATACGTCTGCCTGGGAGTTATGAAGATGTGGTTAAGGCTAGTAGCCTTCTTGCTGAGCAAAACGAGTGGTACGATGCTAATCCCGGAGGATCAAACACCCCTTTACAGATTACGGCTTATGCTCAGATCGCAAACGAAATTGTAGAAGAACTGGGCGATGCGCCTAAGTACTGTGCGGCACCGGTTTCTAACGGGACCCTTTTTGCCGGTATTTACCGCGGTTTTGTAAGCCTCTATAAACGGGGTAAGACCTCTCGTATACCTAAAATGATCGCAGCCTCTTCTACGCATAAAAACCCCATTATCCAGTCGTTTAAACTGGGACTTGAAGTATGCAAAGACCTCAATCCCGAAGCGATAAAAGAAACCAAATACAACGAGCCGCTTATCAACTGGCACAGCTTTGACGGCGAAGAAGCTTTGTATGCGTTGCGTGAATCAGGCGGTGAAGCCTATAACATAAGTGATGCAAAACTTAAAAAAATGACCTCACTGCTGCTTCAAAAAGAAAGTATGCGCGTATTGCCGGCATCCACTGCCGGGCTTATCGGCTTACTTGAACTGGACGAAAAACTAAATTTAGAACCAGACCGCTTTGTGGCGGTACTAACTGCAAAATATTAATACAATGAAACAAGCTATAGACGGCAAAGCACTGGTATACTGTGACGGCGCCTTCAACACCCCTAACGGAAAAACAGCACACGGCCTCGTACGTTTTACTGAACGTTACGATGTGGTAGGTGTGATCGATCATACCTACGCCGGTAAAGATGCCGGTGAGGTCTTAGACCAAAAACCAAACGGAATTCCCATTTTTGAAAACTTTGACGCAGCACTTGTTGCTTTAGAATCTCAAAACAACTTACCCAAATCTCTGGTGATTGGGCTTGCGCCTGACGGCGGAAGACTTCCGGCCATTGCAAAAGAAACTATCAAAAAAGCATTGGAGCGAGGCTGGAATGTAGACAGCGGACTTCATGATTTTCTGACCAATGATAAAAATCTGGTAGATATCGCAGCTGAGAAAGGTTCGCAGATTCGGGACATACGCAAAACGCCAGACCGCGATAAACTGCACTTTTTTACAGGAGATATCGAGCAGGTTGACTGCTTAAAACTGGCGGTTTTGGGTACCGATTCGGCTATTGGGAAACGCACCACCGCCTGGATTATCGTGCATGGTTTCCGCAATGCGGGATTAAAGGCTGAGATGATAGGTACCGGACAGACTGCCTGGATGCAGGGAGCCAAATACAGTATGGTGATGGACAGTTGCATCAACGATTTTGTTTCGGGTGAGATCGAGCATGCTGTCGTGAGTGCTTATAAAAATGAAAAACCAGACGTGATCGTGATTGAAGGTCAGGGTAGTTTGATGAATCCAGCCTATCCCGGCGGTTTTGAAATTCTGGCTGCAGGAAGACCCGATTATGTCATACTGCAGCACGCTCCAAAACGCATGGAATATGATGGGTTTCCGGGGTATCGTCTGCATTCTTTGAAAGAGCAAATCAATGCCATTGAGGTGATCTCAGGGAGAAAAGTAATTGCCATAACCGTAAATCACGAGGAGATGACACCTGACGAAATCATTCCCGCCTGTGAAGCGATTACACAAGAAACCGGTTTGCCGGCTTTTGACGTTTTGGCCCACGGATCAGAAGGATTGATCCGTGTATTGCAACAACACCTTAAAAAACACTAAGCGACTTGATGAAGATAAAACAAGTCACTTTTGAACAACTCGACCTTAAGCTTTCGGAGCCGTATACCATCGCGTATGAGACGATTGCGCATACCACAAATTTCATACTCAAAATAGTCACCAGTAGTGGACTTACCGGCTTTGGCTGTGCTGCTCCTGATGTAGTAGTAACCCTTGAAAGTCCGGCGCAGGCAAAAGAAACCATTGAAAACATACTCATTCCCTACCTGATAGGTAAAGATGCGATGATGTCTGTTCAAATTCTGGAAGAGCTAAAAACCTTGCTTCCTACTTCGTCTTCGGTATTAGCAATGACCGATATGGCGCTTCTGGATCTCAAGTCCCGAAAAATGGACGTGCCGCTCTATCAGTTTCTAGGCGGTTACCGGCACAGCATTCCCACAAGCATGACCATTGGTATTCTCACCGTAGAAGACACACTCAAAGCAGCTGCAGCATATCACAAACAAGGATTTTTTATACTGAAAGTCAAAGGGGGACTGTCTGTTGATGAGGATGTTGAGAAAATGATACGCATACGCGAATTGTATCCGGACATGGTTTTGCGCTTTGATGGCAATCAAGGCTATTCGGTGGAGCAAGCACTTCGTTTTTTAAAACAAGCGAAAGCCGCGAAGATCGAACTATTTGAACAACCCACCGCAGTGGGAAAAGATCACAATATGGGCCAGATCACCCACCGTACAGCTACTCCGGTGATGGCAGACGAAAGCCTGAAAAATCTGGAAGATGCCTTTCGCCTTGCGCAAAACAGCCGCATCAATATGGTAAACATCAAACTCATGAAAGTGGGTGGAATACGGGAAGCCATGCACATCAATTCAGTAGCCAAATCAGCTGGATTTGAGGCCATGGTGGGCTGTATCGATGAGTGCGCTCTGGGTATTTCAGCAGGATTGCATTTTGCACTTTCACGAGCAAATATCAAATATGCTGATCTCGATGGACATCTGGATATTTTAGATGATCCTTTTTCCGGAATTTTCTCGCTTAAAAAAGGTGTGTTATATCCGAGTGAAGCTCCCGGCCTCGGGGTACTTTGATTAACTCAAACAGGTTTCCTTTCCAATAAAATACATACCGTTGATCTGAAATATTTCAGCTGCTTTATAAAATAGGTTTTTTAGTTATAAATGTTTTATTTACATTTATTATTTATTTAAAGTATAAGGCTTTGAATAATCCTATTAACCTTTCGTATTTATGGTATTCCTTTTTAGAAATAATTTCTTTGCTCTAACGGTTTTAGCACTTCTTTTAGCCAATTGCAACAGCATTAAAAACCAAGCCGTTAAAGACTCAGAATCGAGCAGGAGTGCCTATCTGATGACTTACTTTAAAGACGATGATCACAGTCTGCATCTGGCTTTAAGTACAGATGGTTATACGTTTACTGATGTAAATGCGGGTAAACCTGTGGTTGCCGGAGATACCATTGCGAGCCAAAGAGGCATACGCGATCCGCACATCACCCGCGGTCCCGATGGTGCTTTTTATGTCGCGATGACCGACCTGCATATTTTCGCTAAACAAAAAGGCTATCGCGAGACCACATGGGAAAGACCTCAGGACGCATACGACTGGGGAAACAACCGCGGCTTTGTATTGATGAAATCTTATGATTTGATCAACTGGACGCACAGCAATTTTCTTTTTGATGAGCATTTTCCCGAGCTGAAAAACATTGGTTGTGCCTGGGCTCCGCAGACCATTTACGATCCCAAAGCAGCTAAAATGATGGTGTATTTCACCATGCGATTGGGCCACGGTCTTACCAAAATGTATTATGCGTATACCAATGATGACTTTACGGAAATCGTCACCAAACCCAAATTGCTATTTACCTATCCCAATCCTGAAGTGCAGGTCTTGGATGCAGATATCGCCCCACTGGAAGATGGGCGCTATGTGATGACCTACGTCGCTCAGGAAAATCCCGGTGGAATTAAGCTGGCATTTTCAGATCACGCCAATGGCGGTTATACGTATGATGCGGAATGGATCGATCAGGAACCGGGTTCGTGCGAAGCCCCCAATGTCTGGAAGCGCATCGGCGAAGATAAATGGGTCTTGATGTATGATATTTTCAGCATCAATCCGCACAATTTTGGATTTTTAGAAACAACCGATTTTAAAACCTTTAAGAATCTGGGACATTTTAACGAAGGCGTGATGAAAACAACCAATTTCACTTCGCCTAAACACGGTGCAGTGATTACCCTAAGTCAGAGAGAAGCCAAAAATCTGGCTGCTCACTACTCAATGGATTTAAATTTCTAACTGAATTGGATATGAAAACCTTTAGAACAACCACATTATTTCTTTTTTTAAGTCTTTCCTTAAATCTTATGTTTGGCCAAAACCCAAAAATGGACGGCTACCTGTTCGCCTATTTTGAGGGTAAGGGTGACGGAGACCAACAAGAGCAAGTACGCTTTGCTGTAAGTGATGATGCCATACACTGGAAAGCCTTAAACGGAAATAAACCTATCGTTTCTTCTGCTGAAATATCCAGTACCGGCGGGGTTCGCGATCCACATATTTTACGTGGTGGTAAAAAGGATGGTTTCTATATGGTTGCAACCGATATGTACACGCGTAAAAATGGCTGGGATTATAATCCGGGAATAGTTTTAATGCATTCTGATGATTTGATCAATTGGAAATCTTCCGCGATTAATCTCGAAGAAACTTACCCCGAAAAATTTAAAAATAATAAATGGGTTTGGGCTCCACAGACTTTTTACGATACTAAAAAGAAGAAATACCTCGTCTATTTTACAGTGCGCTCCTACGACAACCTGAAGCTTGACTTTTATGCGGCCTATGCCAACAAAGACTTTACAGCTTTTGAATCTACTCCAAAACTGCTTTACAGTGCCAAAGACGGGGCTATAGACGGTGACATTATCTTTAAAGACGGTCTGTACCATTTGTTTTATAAAGGAAATACTAAAGACGAAAACGGCAAAGAAATTCAAAATGGAATCAAGCAGGCTACGAGTAAAAAGCTTTTAGGACCCTATGAAGAACGCTTCGATTATCTGGATGCCTATGCCGACCAAAATACCACGGTTGAAGGAAGTTCGGTTTTTAAGTTGAATAACAAAGACGAGTACATCCTTATGTATGACCTGTATTCCAGCGGGCGTTATGAGTTTCAACGCAGTACCGATTTGTACAACTTCACTACGGAAACCGAGTCCTTTACCAAAGACTTTTTCCCACGCCACGGCAGTGTGATCAGCATCACCAAAGAAGAAGCCAAACGCCTGAATGCAACATGGGGCGGCGTTCCTCAAGCGCTATTAACCGAAGCAGACGGAACCTTTCCGTTCCAATCAACAGGAAATCCCATAATTACGCACAAATACACTGCAGACCCGGCGGCATTAGTAGAAAATGACACCTTATGGCTGTTTACCGGTCACGATTATGAAGGTGGACAAAAAGGCTATAAAATGAAGGACTGGCTGGTGTTTTCAACCACTGATACTCAGAACTGGACCGAGCATCCGGTTCCCCTAAAAATTACCGACTTCACCTGGGCAACCAGTGGTGATGCGTATGCCGGGCACGTAGCCAAAAGAAACGGCAAATACTACTGGTACATCAGCACCAACTGGAACGGGATAGGCGTTGCAGTGGCCGATCAGCCACAGGGTCCTTATAAAGATGCTTTGGGGAAACCGCTTTTAACCAATGAAGATTGTTTTGCCTCTTCTCATAACTGGACTTGTATTGATCCCGCAATTTTTATAGACAAAGACGACCAGCCCTGGATTTTCTGGGGCAACGGGGTTTGCTATTACGCAAAGTTGAAAGACAATATGATTGAGATTGACGGTGAAATCAAAAAAATAGATTTTGAAGGCCTTGACTTTACCGAAGCTCCCTGGGTGCATGAAAAAGACGGCACCTACTATTTAACCTACGCCACCGGTTTTCCTGAAAAAATCGCCTATGCCACGGCAAACGCGGTCGATGGGCCTTATACCTACGGTGGAATCCTAAATGAACTAGCCGGAAACAGCAATACCAACCATCAAAGCATTGTTGAATTTAAAGATGACTGGTATTTTATCTACCACAACGGCGGTATTCAGACAGATGGAGGGAGCTACAGCAGATCGGTATGTATTGACAAGTTGATATACAATGAAGATGGAAGTTTAAAACGTGTGCAAATGACCACCGAAGGCTTAGCTCCTATTAACGAATAGCTTTACTAAAATCCGTCTTTAAGCTTCTCCAGACCAGAATGATCCAAAACTTTGATTCGTTTACCTTTAGTCTCTATAAGACCTTGCTTTTTAAATTTAGCCAGCGTGCGTATACACAATTCGGTCGCAGTACCTACCACATCGGCGATATCTGCTCGGGAAAGTATGAGCGCTAAATAACCCTCATCATCAGTACCAAAGGTCGTGCTCAGATAAAGGAGTACCTCGGCAAGACGCTGATTGACTGTTTTCTGAGCCATATTCACGATAAAGTCATCGGCGATTTTAAGTTCATGAGCCATATGCTTTAAAATAGCTTGTGTAAATGCAGGGTTATCTTGAATACGATCGGTAATTTGATCTTTAGGAATAAAACACACCTCCATATCGTTAAGCGCAACGGCACTCAGATTTGTCGCTTCTTCAGAAATCATAGAACGTTGTCCCATCACTTCACCTTTAGAAGCAATCTTTACGATCTGGTCTTTCCCGTTATCACTTATTTTTGACAGTTTAGAAACGCCACCCCGCACACAATAAACACCACCAAGTTTTTCTCCTTCCTTAAAAAGTGCTTCCCCCTTTTTTATGCGGCGTGAAACCTTACTATCAGAAATCGCCTTAAGCTCTTCTTTCTTAAGTGCTTTAAGTGAATTCAATTCTCTGATAATACAATTTTCACACCGGGATTCTTCGTGTTCTGCCATACTTCAAAATTAGCATAATTTTTTGGTCAACTGACAAAAGTCATCTTTTATCCAATATCGCTTTCAGTCCTTTGCATCAGGTATTTAAGCAAATTAGAGTACAATGAACAAGTGTTATCATTGTGGTGACCCGTGTACAAACGGCACATTCCCACACAGAGGCAAGGCGTTTTGTTGCAACGGCTGTAAAACAGTTTATGATATTTTACAAGATAATGATCTGTCGTATTACTACGATCTAGATGCTAATCCCGGTACCTCCCCAAAGGAGATTAAGGGCAGATTTGATTTTCTCGACAACCCCGAAATCAAGGCCAAACTGCTTGATTTTGACGAACAGGCTACGCAAATCGTCTCGTTTACCATTCCGGCTATTCATTGCAGTTCTTGTATCTGGGTGCTCGAAAACCTCAACAAACTACGACCCGAAATCACCAATACGCAGGTTAATTTTCCCGAAAAAACAGTCAGGATCACCTTTAATGCTGATACCCTAAGCCTCAGGCAGGTAGTTGAACTGCTGTGTATGTTGGGTTACGAACCGGTGATTTCGCTTGATGACTTTGACAAAAAAGAGCGCAGAACAGACCGCTCACTCATTTACAAACTGGGTATCGCAGGCTTTGCCTTCGGGAATATTATGTTTCTCTCTTTCCCCGAATATTTTGAAGTAGAAGAATTTTGGCTAGACCGTTATAAACCGGTTTTTAGAGCCCTCATGTTGCTGTTTTCGCTTCCGGTGGTGTTTTACTCAGCCCGGGATTATATGCTTTCCGCCTGGAGGTCTCTACGCTCGAAGATGCTCAACATCGATGTGCCCATTGCTCTGGGCATTCTGGTGCTTTTTATACGCTCATGCTATGAAGTGATTTCCAATACGGGAACCGGCTTTTTTGACAGCCTGGCGGGACTGGTTTTTTTCTTATTGCTGGGGAAATTCTTTCAGCAAAAAACCTATGCCTACCTGTCTTTTGAGCGCGATTACAAATCCTATTTTCCCATCGCGATTACGCGAGTTGAACCTTCAGTCTCACCCGATGCAAGCAGCCGTGAAGTGCAAATTCCCGTTTACCAGATCAAACCCAAAGACCGCATCCTCATTCGCAATGGCGAACTCATTCCGGTTGATGGGGTCCTGATCAACGGGCACGGACTTATCGATTACAGTTTTGTAACAGGCGAAGCAGAACCGGTGGCCAAAAAACCCGGGAGTATGCTGTATGCAGGAGGGATGCAACAGGGTGGTATCATCGAATTAAGTGTAACCAAAGCCGTAGAACAAAGCTACCTTACCCAGCTGTGGAGTAATGAGGTCTTCCAGAAAAAACATCAGAACGAACTCCAATCGCTCACTTCAAAAATAAGCAAACAGTTTACTCTGGGTATATTAAGCATTTCCCTGGCAGCTGCACTTTGCTGGTGGTTTATAGACTCTTCAAAAATACTGAATGTCTTTACGGCCGTGCTCATCGTGGCCTGTCCCTGTGCGCTGGCACTGTCTGCTCCCTTTACACTGGGTAACCTGTTGCGCATTACCGGCAAAAACAAATTCTACTTAAAAGATGCCGGGGTTCTCGAGCAACTTGCCGAGATCGATACCCTGGTTTTCGATAAGACCGGCACGCTGACCACCACTTCTAAAGAACGTATTCGCTATACCGGTCAGAGTCTTACCGAACGGGAAGAGTCCCTGCTCACCAGTACCCTTCGGGCATCAAATCATCCGCTAAGCAGAAGCCTTTATGCTTTGTTGCAGGACTATGACATTCAGACTTTAGATCATTTTGAAGAACAACCGGGTCAGGGCATCACCAGTACTAAGCGGAAGCAACAGATACGCGTGGGTTCGTATGCATTTGTCAATCAGCTTCCCCCAGATGCAGAACCACCCACTGACCTTCTCACCAGTGTGCACATCGCTACAGAAAACGGCTATAAAGGCTATTACAGCTTTCAAAGCACGTATCGTAAAGCTTTAAAACCTGTTTTCGAAGCTTTAAACCCCGATGCCGAACTCCTTATTCTTTCCGGAGATAATAACCGCGAAGCACCCCAATTGAACCAATTGCTTGGGATGCCCGTCGAGATGCATTTTGATCAAAAGCCCAAAGACAAACTCGAGTTTATCAAAAAGCTGCAGCAAGAGGGTAAAAAAGTGATGATGCTGGGCGACGGACTTAACGACAGCGGAGCTTTGGCACAAAGCGATGTAGGCATCGCCATTTCTGAAAATGTGAATGTCTTTTCACCGGCCTGTGACGGTATTCTCGATGCTTCCCGTTTTGAGCAATTGCCCGCCTTTATCCGGCTGGCTAAAAAGGGACGGCAGATCATCAAATGGAGCTTTGCTTTTTCGCTGCTTTACAATGTGGCAGGCATCGCGCTGGCCGTAAGTGGCAATCTAAAACCGGTTTATGCCGCCATTTTGATGCCGTTGAGTTCCATAAGTATTGTGGCCTTCACCACACTTTGCACCCACTATTACGGAAGCAAACTGCAGGCTGTAGAAAAAAATGAAAAGAATTTCAAAAGCTGATTTATGTCATCTTTTAAGGAACTGTGCATCGGTAATTTTACACCATAATTCAGGTAGGTATGAGTATCATTTATATGCTTCTCGCGATAAGCGTGGTTGTAGCGTTAGTCTTTTTTGCAGCCTTTATTTTTTCGGTACGCAAAGGGCAGTACGATGACACCTATACCCCTTCGGTGCGCATGCTTTTTGAAGACGAACTGGTAAAAACCAAAAAGTCTTCGGCAAAACCACCTCAACAATCCAGTACCAATCATTCAGATCGCAAATCGAAGTAATTATGCAAACAGAACAGTTTTATTACGACAACAAAATCGTAAGAAAGTTTATCATCGCCACCCTGTTTTGGGGGCTCATCGGGATGAGCGTAGGCTTACTGCTGGCCTTTATGTTTTTATTCCCCAATGTTACAGACGGGATCTCCTGGCTGAGCTTTGGACGTCTACGGCCGTTGCATACCAATGCCGTGATCTTTGCGTTTGTGGGTAACGCCATTTTCGCAGGGGTGTACTACTCTTCCCAGCGTCTGCTTAAAGCCCGTATGTGGAAAGACTGGCTGAGCAACTTCAACTTCTGGGGGTGGCAGGCGATTATCGTCGCTGCGGCTATCACCCTGCCGCTGGGATATACTACCTCCAAAGAGTATGCAGAACTGGAGTGGCCTATAGATATCGCTATTGCATTGGTATGGGTAGCCTTTGGGGCCAACCTCATCGGTACCATCCTTAAACGCAGACAGCGCCATCTGTATGTGGCTATCTGGTTTTACCTGGGCACTTTTGTGACTGTGGCGGTGCTGCATATTGTAAACAGTATTGAGATTCCTGTGAGCGCACTTAAGAGTTATTCGGCTTATGCCGGGGTGCAGGATGCGCTGGTACAATGGTGGTACGGACATAACGCCGTTGCCTTTTTCCTTACGACTCCATTCCTGGGGCTGATGTATTATTTTGTACCTAAAGCGGCAAACAGACCGGTGTATTCGTATCGCCTATCTATCGTACACTTCTGGTCGCTCATTTTTATCTACATCTGGGCCGGGCCACACCACCTGCTGTATACCGCATTACCCGGCTGGGCACAAAACCTGGGGGTTGCCTTTTCGGTTATGCTTATCGCGCCCTCCTGGGGGGGTATGATCAACGGCTTGCTTACTCTGCGTGGTGCCTGGGATAAAGTTCGTACCGATCCGGTTTTAAAATTTATGGTAGTTGCCATTACCGGTTACGGGATGGCCACTTTTGAAGGCCCCATGCTTTCGCTTAAAAATGTAAATGCCATTGCCCACTTCAGCGACTGGATCATCGCACACGTACACGTAGGTGCTTTAGCCTGGAACGGCTTCCTCACTTTTGGAATGGTGTACTGGCTGGTACCGCGCCTCTTCAAGACGCAATTGTGGTCTACCAAATTGGCGAACGTGCATTTCTGGGTAGGAACCCTGGGAATCATCATGTATGCCCTGCCGATGTATGTGGCCGGTTTTGTTCAGGCTTCTATGTGGAAACAATTCAATCCTGATGGTACGCTTACTTACGGAAACTTCCTGGAGACCTTGACCGAAATCATCCCAATGTACTGGATGCGTGCTATAGGCGGTTCGCTGTATATCGCCGGTGCTTTTGTGATGCTGTATAACATCATTAAAACCGTAAGAAGTGGAAGTCAAGTGACCGATGAACTGGCTGAAGCTGCTCCGCTTACTCCCGTAACCAGCAAGCGTACTACAAAAGAAGGGTATCACACCTGGCTGGAGCGTCGCCCGGTGAAGCTTACCATCTTTGCCACCATCGCCATCCTTATTGGGGGTATGGTACAGATCATTCCGTCTTTGATTGTAGATGACTATGTACCGGTAATTTCTACGGTAAAACCCTACACTCCGCTGGAGCTTGAAGGCCGTGACCTCTACATCCGGGAAGGTTGTGTGGGCTGTCACTCGCAGATGATCAGACCGTTCCGCAGTGAAGTAGAGCGCTACGGTGAGTACTCCAAGTCTGGCGAGTATGTCTACGACCATCCCTTCTTATGGGGTAGTAAACGTACCGGACCTGATTTATTTCGCGTAGGCGGAAAATACTCAGACAACTGGCACCTCAACCATATGTACGATCCGCAGAGTACTTCTGCCGGCTCCATTATGCCCTCATACAGTTGGTTGATTCGCAACGAACTCGACAAGTCTAAAACCGAAGATAAGATGAAGGCGATGCAACAACTGGGCGTGCCGTATACCGTAGCAGACATCGAGCGCGCGCAGCAATGGATGAGCGAGCAGGGGGAAACGATAGAGAAAAATCTGTATGCCGATCCTGATTTTGCAAAAACCTATGAATCCGATAAAAAGGCTGCTGCTCAAAACGGAGCCGATTTTGTTGAAATGCGCAACCGCGAAATCGTAGCGCTGATCGCCTACCTGCAACGCTTGGGAACAGATATTAAGATTAAAACCGGAGCCGAAACTTCAACCGCAAAAACCGAATAACCATGCTCAAATTTGTCAAACAAAATCTGGAGAACATAGACGGGGTAGCCATCTACCCCATCATCTCCCTACTCATTTTCTTTGTCTTTTTTGTCGCCCTGTTTGCCTGGGTAATCACAGCAAAGAAAAAGTATTTACAGGAAGTGAGTGCGCTTCCGCTTGAAGATCCTCAAACACCAGACCAGCCATGAGAAGTATCGCATCCTTATTACGTATTCTACTATTTGCAGGGTTTGCCTATCTGTTTCTCAACTATGTGGGCACCCCTGAAGATGAAGCTTCGGTATTTACCACCCAAAATTGGCTTTGGGCCATTTATGCCGTACTTGTCTTTATGTACATCGCTTTTGAGATTTGTATCGAAAGCTTACGCGCAGTTCTTTTTAAAACCCTCAAACCTGAAGCACAGGAACAGTACAAGGCTGAAGTCGTTGCTAAAAAAGAACGCCGTCTCGCCTGGGTCAAAGGCCTCTATGGCAAACTTTGGAAAGCCAAACCCGTTGAAGAGGAAGGGGAAATTCTGCTCGATCACAATTATGATGGCATCAAAGAGCTCGACAACCGCTTGCCCCCCTGGTGGGTCTACGGCTTTTATGCTACCATCCTGTTTGCTGCGATCTATTTGCTACGCTTTGAAGTTTTTGAGGATTACAACCAGATAGACGAGTACGAGCAGGCTGTTGCACAAGCCAAACTGGATCTTGAAGAATACAAGAAAACCGCCAAAGATCTGGTTGACGCCAATACGGTAGAATTGCTTACCGATGCATCGGATATCAAAGCAGGGGAAGGCATTTTTACCGGCAATTGCATCGCCTGTCATAAAGCAGGTGGTGCCGGGGGTATTGGTCCTAATCTTACCGATGACTATTGGATTCTGGGTGGCGGTATTAAAAACGTGTTTCACACCATTTCTGAAGGGGGTCGCGCCGGTAAGGGAATGATTTCCTGGAAAACCGATCTAAAACCAAGTGAAATCGCTCAGGTAGCCAGTTATGTGTTGAGCCTGCACGGTACCAACCCTGCAGATGCTAAAGAACCGGAAGGGGAAATGTATATCGACGAAAATGCCCCAGTAGAAGATGCTCAGGTAAAACAGGATTCTACCGGTATTGAGGTCATTCTGGAAGATGAACCGGTAACCGGCGACATCCTCACAGACGAAAACTAAAAAAACAAAGCCATGGCTTCTCAGGATCAGGAACATTTTAGAGACAGTATAGGTACGATCAACGAGTCGGGTAAACGCGCGTGGGTCTATCCTAAAAAACCGGTGGGTAAATTCTACGACTACCGCAAACTGGTGAGCTATGTCCTGTTGCTCTTTTTAGTTGCCGCTCCGTTTGTTCACATCAACGGCAATCAGTTCCTGATGTTCAACGTGCTGGAGCGGCGCTTCAACATTTTTGGATTTCCGTTCTGGCCGCAGGACTTCCACCTCTTTGTAATCATTATGATAACCGGGGTCGTGTTTATCGTCCTGTTTACGGTTGCCTTTGGCCGCATCTTTTGCGGGTGGATTTGTCCCCAGACCATTTTTATGGAGATGGTCTTCCGCAGGATCGAGTACTGGATTGACGGCGATCGGGGGAAACAAATACGCCTCGACAACATGCCGTGGAATGCCGAAAAAATACGTAAACGCCTGCTTAAATGGTCGGTCTTCTTTGTGATCTCGTTTCTCATTGCCAACGTGTTTCTGGCCTATCTCATCGGTAGCGACCGCCTGCTGCAGTATATCGTAGACGGACCTGCAAATCACAGCAGTACCCTGATCTCCCTGTTGATTTTTACGGCAGTGTTCTATTTTGTATTTGCGTGGTTTCGCGAGCAGGTATGCATCATCGTTTGCCCCTATGGCCGGTTACAGGGCGTACTGCTCGACACCAAGTCTATCGTGGTTGCCTACGATTACAAACGCGGAGAAAAAGAAGCCGGCAGGGCCAAATTTAAAAAGAACGAAGACCGTGAAGCTACCGGCAAGGGCGATTGTATTGACTGTTTTCAGTGTGTGAACGTATGCCCTACGGGGATAGACATCCGCAACGGTACCCAGCTGGAGTGTGTGAACTGTACCGCCTGTATCGATGCCTGTAACCAGATGATGGAAGCGGTAAATCTGCCTAAAGATCTTATCCGGTATGCCAGTGAAGAACACATTGAAAAGAAGACGAAGTTTGAGTTTACACCCCGTCTTAAAGGCTATACCGCCGTGTTGATTATTCTCATTGGGGTGCTGAGCGGAATGCTGTTTTTACGAAATGATGTAGAAGCCACTGTGCTGCGCTTACCGGGACAATTGTATGAGCATAAGGCCGATGACCTCATCAGCAATGTGTACACCTTTAAACTCATCAATAAAACCACAAAGGAGATTGAAAACGTGCACTTTGAATTGATTTCGCACAGCGGAAGCATTCGCGTGGTCTCTCAGGAGACGCTCAACGTTCCGGCTCAGGGACTTGCGGAAGGCACGCTTTTTATCGAGATCAACCCCTACACGCTTGAAGGCGAAAAGGAAAAACTAAAAATTGGAGTCTATAGTGGTGCGCGTCTTATAGAGACCACCAGTACCATCTTTTTGGGCCCCAGAAGCTATAATTAATACGACTATGGAAACTACAAAAAAACACAACTGTTGCCTGGGCTGCCAAAACGGAAAGCCGGGTCAAAATCAACATTGCAACGTACGTCTGCTTAAAGAAGAACAAAAACAAAAGAAAGCTTTAAGTCAGGAAGAACTGGCTAAAAAGTATGCCTGATCCTGGCGGGGACGATTTTTAACGAACTAGAAGAGGTCGAAAAAGTAACCTTAAGGTGTCTAACTGCCCCGATGTTCCGGGGGTCGAAGTTCTCAATAGACGGATAGCCAAATAGTCTTCGACAGGCTCAGACTGACAATCTAATGTAATATGATTTTGGCGACAGAATTAATTATTTAAAATACTGAAACTATGAAATTCAATTGGGGAACCGGACTCGTCATAGGGATGGTAGGCTTTATGAGCTTTATCATGTACTTTGTGATTACCATGTCAACAGACCAGAAGTACAGCTACGACCTGGTCATCGAAGATTATTACAAGCACGAGATGAATCTGCAGGCGGCCATTGACGCCTCAGCAAACAGCAGTAAGCTTGAAACACCGGTAACCGGTATCAAAACCGAAGCAGGTTACCTCATCGCATTTCCTAAAAATCTAGATCCTAAAGCCATTACCGGCACAGTGTTCCTGTATAGACCGTCTGCCCGGCAACTTGATTTTGACATGCCCATACGCCTGTCATCTTCTAATTTGCTCATACCTGACAAACGCCTGGTAGGCGGTCGCTGGAACATTACCATAACCTGGGAATACGCCGGTAAAAAATACCGCTTTGAGGATGAAATAACCTATTGATCATGATTGCAACGGCATTACTTTTTGGGCTTTTGGGCAGTTTGCACTGTGTGGGGATGTGCGGGCCTATCGCATTTTTAATGCCGGTAGATCACCACAATCCGTTTAAAAAGTTTCTGCAGATACTCAGCTACCACAGCGGGAGGCTACTCACTTATGCACTCATCGGTTTTCTGTTTGGAGCCGTGGGAGAACGCCTCAATCTGTTTGGGCTGCAACAACAACTCTCTATTGCCGTGGGGGTCTTGATGATTAGCGCAGTAGTGATCCCTACCCGCATCTTTAACCGCTATAACCTGTCAAAACCGGCTTATAAACTGGTGGGGCGTATCAAATCGGCATTGGGACAACAGCTCAAGAACAAACGCAAAAGCACCTTTTTTACGCTGGGCCTATTAAACGGCTTGTTGCCCTGTGGGCTGGTATATATGGCGGTGTTTGGTGCCCTGGGTACCGGCGGTGCATTTAACGGGAGTCTGTATATGCTGCTCTTTGGTTTAGGCACCCTACCCTTAATGACCTCAGCGATTTATCTGGGGAATTTTTTAAAAGGTAAAGCCAAAAGACGCATTGTCAAACTCATTCCGGTACTGGTGATCCTGATGGGTTGCCTGTTTATCCTCCGTGGCCTCGGATTGGGTATTCCCTATGTTTCCCCCTCCGAAAAAGTAACGGTTGCACAGGTGGAGGCGAGGCATAGTTGTCATTGAAAAAGTTTATTATTGATCTTATTGAGGAAGCTTCTAACCTTAGTTTGAATACTACTTACTTCAGATTGTGTTCATTTATTTTCTTTAGCTCGCTATTGTTTAGTGGTTTTGGAGCTTGTGAATCTCTTAAAGTCGATTTGATTATTATAGTTGCTATAGCATGCTATGTTCATTTTCTTTAGCTCGTAATCGTTTATTGGTTTTGGAACTCGTGAATCTCCTAACGTCGATTTGCTTCTCCAAAGAAAACGAACCAAAAGAAAAGAGCCCCTCGCTTAGGAATTTTTCGCTCGATGATCGAGATCATAACTTTTTGAACCGGTCTTGAATCCTAGATTTAGTCCTTTGGTATAGAGCACTCGCTTTACAAAGCCGTTTTACGGGCGAAAACCGCCTTGTCAGCTCCGCGTCGCTAATCAGGTTTTACTAATAGTAATTCTTACTTGAAGTAAAGTAGTCCATTCTAAAGCCTACGCGCCACCTGGCTCATTCGCTAAAAAGGTCTACCAGACCTTTTCTTAACGCTCTGCCCTTACGGCTATTCTGAACCGAGGGAGTGCTTAAGAATGATATTCTTAGCTCCTATTTTAGAGACAGCCTACAAGAAAATATCGTAAAATTTGAAGTGAGCGCAGCGTCGCAGGCGGTTCTGTTTGGGGCCGCGGTAGCGGTCGAGTTAAGCGCATGCAGCGCTGCGAACGATAAATATAGATATCTTCTTGAGAGCCTTGATCTTTTGTTTCTTTTGCATCAAGGCAAAAGAAAAGAAATACTAATTGAAGTGATATTTCATACAATTTGTTTCTTTTTTTTCTATAGCTCCAACTGTTCGCGCGCGATTGCATCGCGTGCATACCTAATTCAATTTTTCTTCCAGCAGCCTTTTGTCGGTGCCGAAAAAACCTGTCTCAAACACTGAATAATCAGCATTCAAGACAGGTTTTACCAACTAAAATCAAATGAAACGTAATCTTCTAAACCGTCATGGAAAACAGTTTAGTTTCCGGTTTGTTACGCTGCAAACGCAGGTCAAAAGGCAAACAGATATTGCGTACAAAAGGCTTTCCTTTTTCAGTTACGCGAAGTGCTTTAGTTTCAAAAACCAGCAATCCGTCTGCTTCCAGTTCTTTCAGCTTGATCAGCACTTCTGGTAACTCCTCAAAGTACAATGCAGGTTCGTTCCAGCTTGTCTTAAAGTGACACATCAGATTCAGGATATGTTGACGGATTTTCAAATCTTCATCGGTTAGAATATGTCCTCTAAAAACGGGGAGTATGTTATTTTCAAGCAGGTGATAGTATTCAGAGAGTCCTTTTACATTTTGTGCAAAGCTGTACCAGCTGTCACTGATGGCAGAAACACCCAGCCCCAGCATTACCTGGGTTTTAGAAGCATTATAGCCCATAAAATTACGGTGAATGCGTTCTTCTTGTTGGGCGTGATACAGATCATCAGTAGGCAAAGCAAAATGATCCATTCCGATCTCCACATAACCGGCTTCGAGCAGCAATTGCTTACCAGTCTCATACTGTTCGCGTTTTTCTTCCGCCGTAGGTAAATTGGCGGCATCATAACCGCGTTGCCCGTTACCTTTAATCCACGGCACGTGCGCATAGCTGTAAAACGCAATACGGTCTGGAAACAACTGTATGGTCTTTTCTATGGTGTTTTTAACACAATCCAGCGTTTGAAAAGGGAGTCCATAAATAATATCGTGCCCCACTGAGGTATATCCCGCTTGTCGCGCCTGATCGGTTGCGCGCTGCACATGGGCAAAGGGCTGAATACGGTTGATGGCTTTTTGTACGGTTTCGTTATAATCCTGTACTCCATAACATACCCGTGTAAAACCAAACGATTCCAACGTTTCTAAATGCTCTAGCGTGGTATTATTGGGATGGCCTTCAAAACTCATCTCACAAGCTGCAGCTTTATCCGCTACTTTAAAAATACCCGTCATGAGCGTGGCCAGATTTGCTTCTGAAAAAAAGGTAGGCGTACCTCCTCCTAAATGTATTTGTTGTATCACCGGGCGTTCTCCTACTAAATCCCGGTACAAGGTGAGTTCTTTCAATACGGCTTTAATATAAGGCGTTTCGAGACTGTGGTTTTTGGTAATTCGTTTGGTACAGCCGCAAAAGGTGCACATCGATTCACAAAAGGGTAAATGTATATACAGACTGATCCCTTCTTTTTTATTACTTGCTGAAAAGCTTTTTTTAAAGGTCTCTTTCCAGTCTTTAAGGCTGAAGTTCTCATTGTCCCAATACGGTACCGTTGGGTAGCTGGTGTATCGGGGACCGGGAACATTGTATTTGGTTATTAATGGATTACGCATAACTCGAATAATCAAAAATAGCTTCCGGAGACCTGTTTTCAGATATCCGGAAGCTCGGTTAAAAAAAATTGAATAAACTGATCCTTAAAAGAGCTTCGTTGCTCTCACCCCTGTTAAAGAATCAATCCTCCAATAATTATCAACACATTAACTACAGTACTTATGACTAAAAGTTTAAAGATCAATCCGGGTTTTTGCACCGTAAGGATCGAAGCATTGTGTAAACTGCAAAAAACGACGCTAAGCATCACAAAAAACATGTGTACCATATGATGCCCGTGCATCAATGTAGTCATCACAGCTACCGAACCTAAGCAGGTGCTTAGAATAATTCCTATTGCAGAATACCCAATGATGTTATGGGTAAAATCGTTTTGAAGTTTTGAAAAAGTGGTCATACCTGAAAAATTTAATAGTTATCAAATTACCCGGTAAAAGTACCAGACCTCTTCAGCCTATTTTATGACTTTTGTCAGTTCACCCTTTTTTCTTCAGAAAATTTAATCTCAAAGTTCATCAAATCGTCTCATTGTGCCCGTTTGCCAGAAAAATCAGGTATTTTGAAACAATCTATTGCAAGAATGAGCCAAGCCAATACCTCCAATACTCCGTATTTTCTGAATTTCGTCACGATAACGTTTTCGGCTAGTTGCCGGTTGTACTTAATGCTTATGAAATACTCCATCAGTCACACCATTGTGATCCTGTTCCTCTTCCTTTCGTGGGGAAATCAGGCGCAAACTTTTCAGAATCCCTTATTAGATTCCGGGGCAGATCCGTTTAGCGTTTATGTAGATGGCTATTACTACTACACCCATACGACGGGCAACGGTGTGGTGCTTTGGAAAACCAAAAATCTTGCAAACCTTAGGGATGCAGCTTCTAAAACCATCTGGACCCCTCCTGCAAATACGATGTATAGCAAAGATATATGGGCGCCTGAGATTCATTATATAGACCATAAATGGTATGTATATGTGGCTGCAGATGACGGCACTAATGAAAACCACCGCATGTATGTATTGGAGAATACTACTGCAGACCCTTTAAATGATCACTGGGAATTTAAAGGTAAACTCGCAGCACCTTCAGACAAATGGGCGATAGACGGCAACGTGTATACGTATAAGGGCCAACTCTATATGGCTTGGTCAGGTTGGGAAGGAGCTACGAACGGGCAGCAGGATATTTTTATCGCAAAGATGAGCGATCCGCTTACTATTTCAGGAAAACGGATTAAGATCAGTTCGCCTACCTACCCCTGGGAATTGAACGGAGATCTGGGTACTGCCGGTAATCCCGCGCATGTAAGTGTAAATGAAGGACCGCAGTTTTTAGAGCACGACGGGAACCTGTTTATTGTGTTTTCGGCGAGTGGCTGCTGGACCGATCACTATGCATTGGGGCTGTTGAGCCTCACAGGAAACGATCCTATGGATGCCGCTGCCTGGAGCAAAAAAGAAGCACCCCTATTTAAACAAACTCCAGAAAACAGCGTGTACGCCCCGGGGCACAATTCATTCTTTAAATCTCCTGACGGAAAAGAAGACTGGATCTTATACCACGCCAATTCCAACCCCGGAGAAGGCTGCGGCAACAAACGCTCCCCGCGCATGCAACGCCTGTACTGGCAGGAAGACGGCACCCCGTATATAGGTACACCCTTTCCTACTTCAGTGATACAACCGATACCCTCAAAATAATTTAAAGGACACTAACGCTATTTATTATGAAAAAAACCCTCTTAATTTTTGCGCTCGCTCTTGGCTTTTTTGGCTTTAGCCAGAGCGGTGCAAATCTAGACGCTAACAAATGGTCTAAAGAAAAGGCAAAAGCATGGTATGCTGAGCACGACTGGATCACCGGCGCTAATTTTATACCCAGCACTGCAATCAACCAACTGGAAATGTGGCAGGAAGACACCTATGACCCGGAGACTATAGACCGCGAACTGGGTTATGCTGAAGGTATTGGGTTCAATACGATGCGGGTGTATTTACACAGTCTGGCGTATAAGTCTGATAACGAAGGGTTTAAAGATCGGGTAGATGATTACCTGAGTATCGCCGACAAACACCACATCAAAACCATCTTTGTGATCTTTGATGACGTCTGGGACGCCAATCCTAAGATCGGGAAACAACGCGAACCTAAAACAGGAACGCACAACAGTGGGTGGATGCAAGATCCCGGCTACCCGGCTTCTAAGGAGCTGGCAAACTCACCGGAACTTAAAGCCTATGTGCAGGATATTATCAAAACCTTTAAAGACGATGAGCGCGTCTTGTTCTGGGATTTGTATAATGAACCCGGAAATAACGATAAGAACACCGAGAGTCTTCCTTTGCTGACCAACGTTTTTAAATGGGCGCGTGAGGTCAACCCGAGTCAACCGCTTTCTGTAGGTTTATGGAGCTGGGGCTATAAGGAACTCAACACCTTTCAGGCGCAACATTCTGATATCATCACCTATCACGATTATGAAAATGCAGCTATGCACCGCCGTGTAATTGAACTTTTAAAAACACATGACCGCCCGATGATCTGTACCGAATATATGGCGCGCACCAATGACAGCCGTTTTTCAAACACCTTACCGATGCTTGCTGAAAACAAGATCGGAGCGATCAACTGGGGACTTGTAAATGGCAAAACCAACACCATCTATGCATGGAATACGCCTATAGCTAATGGGGATGAGCCGGTAGAATGGTTTCACGATGTGTTTAGAAAAGACGGTACTCCGTATCGTCAGGATGAGGTGGATCTCATTAAAAAATTAAATGATGCAAATTAACCTAACCACTAATTTGTGCATCCGCTTATGCCTAGTGCTTGTTTTAGGCATAAGCTTTTCTTCTTGTAAAGAAACTACCGCACAGCAAAACGAACAGCAATCCCCACAGGAAATGCCCCTCAACGAGCAGGCTTTTAAAAGCAGTATGGCCGGTAAAAAGACAGCCCTTTACTGGATCAAAAATGAGCATATTGAGGTGGCGTTTACCAATTATGGCGGACGCATCGTGGGTCTTTGGGTTCCCGATAAAAATGGAACGATGACCGATGTAGTCGTGGGTATGGGCAGCGTACAGGAATTTGCAAATGCCACAGAACCCTATTTTGGAGCGACCATCGGGCGTGTGGGTAACCGCATCGCTAATGGTGCATTCCGTCTTGATGGAAAAGACTACCAGGTGCCTACTAATAATGGTGATAACGCACTACACGGGGGAGATCAGGGGTTTCAATATAAAGTATGGGATGCACGCCAGCCAAACGCGCAAACCTTGATCCTTAACTACCGCTCTACCGATATGGAAATGGGATTTCCCGGGAATGTAGATGTAACCGTTACCTATAGCGTGACTACAGACCGCGAACTCCAAATGGAATATGAGGCTACAACCGATCAAAAAACACTGGTAAATCTTACCAATCATGCTTTTTTTAACCTCAATGGGGAGGGCAGCGGAAGCATTCTTGATCATAAACTGATGATTGCTGCCGGGCAGTATACCCCTGTTGATGCCGGATTGATCCCTACTGGAAAACTGGATTCGGTAGCAGGGACACCGTTTGATTTCACGACTCCGCATACTATTGGCGAGCGTATCGAAACGCCTAATGAGCAGCTGACTTTTGGCAAAGGTTATGATCACAATTATGTATTGAATGCAACCGATCCTGAACCCCTGCATAAAGCGGCTGTGATTACCGGGGATGCAAGTGGAATCACAATGGAAGTCCGCACCAAAGAACCCGGTTTACAGTTTTATAGCGGGAACTTTATGGAAGGTAAAAACACCTTTAAGTCGGGTGCTACTGATGATTTTAGAACCGCATTTGCTCTGGAGACCCAGCATTTTCCTGATGCACCTAATCAACCTGATTTCCCCAGCATTGTGCTGAATCCTACTGAAAAATACGAGACCGTTTCGATCTATAAATTCTCGGTAACAAACTAAACACCCTGTGGTGTGACCGTAATTATTCGTGTGTGTTGAGGTAGATAAGTCATTTTTGAAATTTTAATCCTTCACTAAATTTCAAAAATTCACCAGAAACAGCTTATCTACAATCAAGAGCCCTTTCAGCAATGAAAGGGTTTTTTTGTTACTTATGTTACCTTTAAAGCGCTACAAAGTCGCTACTTTTGCGCTATGCATACCCGTCAAAAACGCTTACTCAAATACGGAATCCTCTTCGCTGTTCTGGTTGTGGTTTATTCCACAGGCTTACACAAACCTATCATGGCAACCCTGCAACGCGGCATTCTTAAAACAGGGATTATGAACCCTAAACTTAAGGAAGTACCCGATACCGAAGGAAAAACCCGGGTAAAAGGTGCAAACAGTACCGCCGTTGAACCGGGCGATCCCGCTGATCTGGATGTGCAGTTTTTTGACGAAGAGGGCCAACTGGTTTCTCTGGATGCGATGCCGCATAAGCCGTATTTCATCAACTTCTGGGCAACGTGGTGTCCGCCTTGTATCGCTGAAATGCCAGGGATTGCGAATCTGTATGCCGATAAAAAGGACGAGGTGAACTTTGTACTGGTTTCTTTTGATACCGATTTTGAAAAAGCTAAGGCGTTTAAAGCTAAAAAAGGCTTTGACTTTCCCATTTACCGCATTGCCTACGACCTGCCCGAGATGTACAACACCGGCAGTCTGCCCACAACTCTTGTGATCAATGCTGAAGGAAAACTCGCCCTCACCCATCTGGGTATGGCAGATTATGATACCAAGGAGTTTAGGGCCTATTTAGAGGAGTTGCAGTAAGGGGTTTGATGTTTGGGTGTGATTTACGTTGATCTTCTTTCGAATTGAGGAATGCCTAGTTCTAATGAGGTGTTGTTTGATCTCCTATCAGAGATTTGAGTAGTGCTTACTTCTAATCATGTTCTGTTCATTTTCTTTGCTTCTCCAAAGAAACCCTTCGGCTATCGCTCAGGGCAGGCTCAACAAAAGAAAAGAGCCTTTTCTTAGGTATTTTTGCCCTAAGGGGCAAAACCACAAGTAGTCCCCTAAATTTTCTCCAAGGCTTCGAAAATTCTTAACGGGGACTTCTTGCTATACTGAAGAAAAGAGGGCTAAAGAATAGTATTTATAGTTCATTAACGTAGTTTTCTTTAATTGAAAATAATCATTCGTTTAACCCTTCGGGTATGAATAGGTATAGTTTTAATCTTCTGAATATTATATACAATCTAAATTCTAATAGAACGCCAGTACCGGCCTATCAGGAGGTTCTCGTTAAATTTGCAGGGAGCGTAGCGTAGCAGGCGGTTCTGTTTGAGGCCAACGGCCGAGTTAAGCGCATGCAGCGGAGGGAACAAAAAATTTAGAGAACCTCATGTAAGCCTTGATTTTCCTGCCTGCCGGGAGGTAGGTTGGTTCTTTGGCATCAAGGCAAAAGAACAGAAACACGCTTAGAAGTTAGATTTCTAATGAGGAGTTGATTGATCTCCTATCAGAGATTTGAGTAGTACTTACTTCCATTAATGTTTCATTCTTTTTTGCATCGCCCAAAAAAGAATCAAAAAAGTCTAGGCTTAAGAAACGATCTCTAAATTTATTGTTCAGCTTCTAAATTTACTGAACTCCCCTGCGGGTCAAACAGCAGTAAATTTCACGAAGCCTCACTTCAAATTTTACGAGATCTTTTCTATATGCCGCTTTTAAAATTTTTAATAAGATCAAAAACTAGTATACTTTCGGAGCTTCCTTCGTCTATTCTGAACCGAGGGAATTTAAAATTCGTTTACCCTTCGGGTATGAATGCGTATGCTTTTTATTCTTGTATTTATCTTCTAACGTCTCAAGTCTAATATCTCAATACCACCTCCTCCTGTAAGCATTCGCTGCTCCTACAGACTAAACCCACTTACAACCCATCATTTCTTATGAAAAAGTTTATACTCCTTTCCCTATTTATCGGTATCGTTTCCTGCAATTCTAAAACGAAGAAGACAGCCGCTGTTCCTGAGGAAACAGAAACCGCAACCGTTTATCCCGATAACGTTGCTCAAGTGCTGGATGCACACGGCTCCTTGAAAAACTGGAATAGTTTTCAAACCTTGAGCTATACGCTTATTAAAGGAGAGGACCAAAAAGAAACACAGACCATCGACCTGCATACCCGAAAAGACCGGTTGGAGATCGGCACGGCAACGTTGGGCTATGACGGTCAGGAAGTCTGGCTTTCCAATCCGGATTCTACCTATACCGGTAATCCGGAGTTTTACCACAACCTGATGTTCTACTTTTATGCAATGCCTTTTGTACTGGCAGATCCGGGCATTATTTATGAAGAGACTGAAGCCCTTCAGGTAGCAGACACCAGCTATCCCGGTATTAAAATAAGTTTTGAAGCCAACATTGGTTCTTCTGCTAATGACGAGTATTATTTATACTACGACTCCGAAACCTACCAGATGCGTTGGTTGGGCTATACGGCTACTTTTGGCGCTGCCAAAAAATCAGACCGCATCAGTTATATTTCTTATGCAGCATGGACCCCGGTTAACGGCATGCTATTGCCCAAAAGCATCAGTTGGTATGCTACCGAAAACGGCGCTCTTACCCAACCGCGAAACACCGTTTTATTTGAGCATGCGACTCTGAGCAAAGATGCCAAACCTGATGGGTTTTATGCAAAGTAGTTTTGGTTTTCATATTATTTACTTCTAATGAGGTGTTGTTTGATCTCCTATCAGAGATTTGAGTAGTACTTACTTCCATTGATGTTTCATTCTTTTTTGCATCGCCCAAAAAAGAATCAAAAAAGTCTAGGCTTATTTTTACATCTTTGAAAACTACGCAAACGCCTTTGCCTGCGGATAGCAAACCGCTGCGCCTGTGCATTCCTCTCGTTGCACTCGTCGGATGCAAGCTCTACTGCCCATCGCTGCGGCGCCCGCTTGTTTTACTACAGATCTAAAAAGTAGGCCGTTTTACGGTTCTATTGAAAATTCTCACCCAAAGATTTAAACGAAATCAAAATTCATTCGGACCAGAATAGCTTCAGAAATTCTTAACGGGGACTTTTTGCTATATTGAAGAAAAAGAAGGCTAAAGAATAGAATTCTTAGTTCTGATTTTGGAAACGGCCTACAAGAAGGTATCGTGAAATTTGATGTGAGCGGAACGTCGCAGGCGGTTCTGTTTGAGGCCGCCAGAGCGGCCGAGTTAAGCGCATGCAGTGCAGCAAACGAAAAATTTAGATACCGTCTTGTAAGCCTTGATCTTTTGGTTCTTTGGCATCAAGGCAAAAGAACAGGAAGATGAATAGAAATTAGATCTTCTAATGGTGTTGATTGATCTCCTAACGGAGATTTGAGTAAGATTTACTTCTAATCATGTTTCATTCATTTTCTTTGCTTCTCCAAAGAAAACGAACCAAAAGAAAAGAGCCCCTCGCTAAGGAATTTTTCGCCTTAGGGCGAAAACCGGCTTGTCAGCTCCGCGTCGCTACCGCTCCTGTCCTTCGGAGCTTCCTACGCCTATTCTGAACCGAGGGAAGGGCATTCGTTTAACCCTTCGGGTATGGATACGTAGAGTTTTATTCTTGTATCTACCTTCTACCGTCTCAAGTCTAATAAAACGTCAGTAATGGCCTATCAGGAGGTTCTCGTCAAATTTGCAGGGAGTGTAGCGTAGCAGGCGCTTCTGTTTGAGGCCAACGGCCGAGTTAAGCGTATGCAGCGGAGGGAACATAAAATTTAGAGAAGCTCATGTAAGCCTTGATCTTCCTGCCTGCCGGGAGGTAGGTTGGTTCTTTGGCATCAAGGCAAAAGAACAGGAAGATGAATAGAAGTTAGATTTCTAATGAGGTGTTGTTTGATCTCCTAACGGAGATTTGAATAGTGCTTACTTCTAATCATGTTCTGTTCATTTTCTTTGCTTCTCCAAAGAAAACGAACCAAAAGAAAAGAGTCCCTCGCTTAGGAATTTTTCGCCTTAGGGCGAAAACCGGCTTGTCAGCTCCGCGTCTTTATTCCAATTTTTCTAAGAGTAAATTTTACTTAAAATAAAGTAGTCCATTCCAAAGCCAACGCGCCACCTGGCTCATTCGCTAAAAAGGTCTACTAGACCTTTCCTTAACGCTCTGCCCT
>NZ_QOVK01000012.1 GCF_004104075.1 Leeuwenhoekiella polynyae
TGCCTGTAAGGAACTGGGGCATAATCCTAAATCAGTTCCTGACGATCTATGAAAAAAGGGTCAGACTTTAAACAAGTCAAACCCCTGTTATTTTTAACTTACACAGTTAATAGGATAGTGTCAAATTCTTTATCAATTGAACATAAAAAAGCGGCTCTTGAGCCGCTTTTTTTATATCTATTATTTTTATTATTATTATCCTATTTAGCTATCTTAAAATCACTTTCTTAATGATTTCTCTACCTAATTCTTCGTTGAGATTACGTTGAATTTTTTCTTTGCCGTAACTTAATTCTTCACGTAAAACAGATGAGCTTAATTGAATGATCAAGCGATCACCATCTAACTTTATCTGAGTTGTATATTTTGCAATGGCAGGTCCCATCACATCACGCCAGGCTTCGGCGACATCAACTTTATCTATTCCTTTTTGAAGTTTATTTTTTTCTACAAATGCGCCCAGTACATCTCGTATAGATTTAGGGTCTGCGTCTCGTCTAGCCATTAATCTGTTATATTTATTGGCACCGCCAAAGGGTTTTATGCCCCCCAGGCTTGCCTCGAAATTGAAAATTTGTTTCTAACGAATGTCTCTTGGGCTTTCCCTGAGGTAATTTACTTTTTCAAATTTAGCATAGGTATAGATCATACCCCGGTCATTTTTTACCTGTAATTGGTTGGCATCTGCTTTGAGAACAGTTTCCGTCCAGTTATCAAATGGGGTGCTGTAATTTAAACGTAATGAGTCGTTTGTTATTCTTGCGATAACAGTTTCTTTTGTATCGCTGTTTACAAAAGTGCCATCTATGCGCGGAAGCACTTTAGTTCTAAAACCTATAGTGTCTGTAAGCTCTATATAATCTACTCGCTCGTTAAATTTATAATCTCTGTCATTTCCATAAGGAGAGTCAACAGATTTTATTTCCCAATACCCATTAAGGTTTTTAAGCTGCTCTTCAGGATTGTTTTCAGCACAGCTCAAAAAAGCTACTGTTAAAATGCTTACTAGTATTTTTTTCAAAGTTTAAAGAGTTTATAAGTTTGATGTATCTCTTTTACGATTGCTTCCGTACGGTCTGCGTGGGTGTCACTTATAAATAATTGCCCAAAACTCTCATCGTTTACCAGGTCGATTATTTGCATCACCCGACTTTCGTCTAACTTATCAAAAATATCATCCAATAACAAAATAGGCGTGGTGTTGCTTTGTATTTTTATAAAATCAAACTGTGCTAGTTTTAAAGCGATGAGATATGATTTTTGCTGACCCTGACTACCAAATTTTTTGATGGGGTGGGACTCAATTTTAAAGCTTAAATCATCCCGATGTGTACCTACACTGGTGTATTGCAAAGCGCGATCTTTCTTTAGGTTTTCGGTGAAAAGATGGTCAAGAGGCGTATCATTCAGTTGACTTTTATATTTCAGTTTAACCTCTTCTTTATCACCACTTATTGCTGCATAACGTTTTTTAAAAATAGGAGTAAAGGCTTCAAGAAAATCTTTGCGCTTAGTATGAATAATGGTTCCCAGAGCAGTCATTTGCTCATTGTAAATCGCTAAAGTTTCTGGGTTAAACGTGTGGTTTGCACTAAAATATTTAAGTAGCGCATTGCGCTGAGAAAGTGTCTTGTTGTACTTGATCAGCGTGTCGAGATAGTTTTTATCACTTTGAGAAATTACACCATCCATAAACTTACGACGCGTCTCGCTACCTTCGATAATTAGGTCGCGATCTGCCGGAGAAATGATGACAAGCGGCAAAAAACCTATATGATCAGAAAACCGTTCATAAACTTTACCATTTCGCTTAATCACTTTCTTTTGACCTCGCTTTGCGCTAACAATAACTTTTTCTTCTCGCTCATTTTTCTCGTAAACTCCATCAATTACAAAAAACTCTGCATCGTGATTGATGTTTTGTGTGGTTATGGGATTAAAATAGCTTTTACCGAAAGAAAGATGGTAAACCGCATCAAGTACATTTGTTTTTCCAACCCCGTTATTTCCTACAAAACAGTTAATTTTTGAATCGAGTGTAAAAGACGCAGTTTCAAAATTTTTATAGTTAATAAGCGAAAGAGCTTTGAGAATCATAAGGTAGTATGCAAGTTTAAAAATGCTAAATCCCTGTAAAATAAAGGGTTGAAATATAATTGGAGCGTATGCAAATTATTGAAAAATAACAAAACAATACGCTATTAATATTGAATAAAAATTTTATTTTTGCGCCCAACAAAAGTTAAAGTATGGCCACATATCAAAAAAGGGGTTATAAACCTAAGACTAAAGAAGAAGTAGAGGAGCAGGTGCACGAAGAAAGTGCAACGGCAGAAGTTTTTGATTCACTTGATGAAGGTGCAACCAGAACCGAAGCTTGGGTAGAAGAAAATCAAAAACCTATCTTCATTGGTATTGCAGTAATTGTACTTGCAGTGTTGGGGTATCTGGCATTTGAAAAATTCATTCAAGAGCCTAAAGAACTTGAAGCATCTAATGAGATGTATCAGGCACAGAACTATTTTAACGAAGCTATAGAAGGTAGTGTTGAGAAAGATTCATTATTCAGCCTGGCTCTTAATGGAGGTGAAGGTAAATATGGTTTTCTTGATATTATAGATAACTATGGAAGCACAAAAGCCGGAAATCTTGCACATTATTATGCAGGTATGGCCTTTTTGAATACAAATAAATATCAGGAAGCTATAGATCAACTAGAAGATTTTAGTAGTGATGATATGATGCTTGCGCCTCTTGCTAAAGGAGCTATAGGTGACGCATTTATGCAGCTGGAGCAACCCGAAGATGCACTTTCTTATTATAAGGAAGCAGCAGAAATGCGTGCAAATGACTTTACAACACCACGCTTTTTAATGAAGGCTGCACAAACAGCAATAGCTCTTGGAGAAAATGATAAAGCTGCTTCTTTCTTAAATACTATTAAAGAAGATTATAGCGAGTCTGCAGAAGCAGCAAACGTACCTTTATATTTAGGTATGACAGAAGCTGAATAAAAAATATACATTATGGCTACAACAGACTTGTCTGTTTACGATAAAGCAACAATCCCAAACGCGAAAGATTTTCGGTTTGGGATTGTTGTTTCTGAATGGAATCATGACATCACTGAAGGTCTTTTTCAAGGTGCTTTTGACACCTTTTTAGATTGCGGTGTACTTAAAGAAAACGTCGTAAGATGGAATGTTCCGGGAAGTTTTGAATTGATCTACGGTTGCAAAAAAATGCAGCAGAGTTATGATATGCTCGATGCAGTTATTGCTGTAGGAAGCGTTATTCAAGGGCAAACTAAGCATTTTGATTTTGTTTGTGACGGCGTAACGCAGGGGATAAAAGACTTGAATATCCAGAGCGATATTCCTGTTATTTTTTGTGTTCTTACCGATAATACCCTGCAGCAAGCTATAGATCGTAGTGGCGGTCAGCACGGTAACAAAGGTGTAGAGGCTGCTGTTGCTGCAATTAAAATGGCACAATTACGTAAAGACGCAAAGTTTTAGCTAATAAACCTCCTGAAAATTATATTGCAATTGTTTGTGTAACTTTAGCTTAAAGCAATCCTTTAAAAGTTGGAATGCTTTTTGAATATCAAAGTTTGAAGCTTTGCATAGCTTTCTACCAATTATTGTAACTTTGAATTTTAGGAATTATGGGAATTTTAAAAACACGCAAGAATAAAAAATACAGCTACAGTCCTCGTTATTATGAGGGAGAAGGTAGTCCTTACAAGTTAGAATCTAAATTTGATAAGTACCGCAAAGCTACGCTTGAGTCAAAAGGTTTAAAATCTAAGTTCAATACTGCAATAGACGATTTTAAATACAATCCTGATCAACGTGCAAACCGCATTACCTTGTATATAGTTCTTGTACTCGTTTTTCTATTTTTAGTTGTTATCGATTTTGATTTGAGTATTTTTTTCGGGCAATAACTAATTATAATTCTCAAGCTCAATTTATAATTAAACGATACCCGCAATACCTGTTATAGGTATCTTCAGGGCTTAAGTAAACACACTTCATGTCTGATATCATTAAGCTTTTACCCGATCATGTAGCAAACCAGATAGCTGCCGGGGAGGTGGTACAGCGACCAGCTTCTGTGGTAAAAGAGTTATTAGAGAATTCTATAGATGCCGGGGCATCGCAGATTAAATTGCTTGTTAAAGACGCCGGGCGTACGTTAGTACAGGTTATAGATGATGGTAAAGGGATGAGTACTACAGATGCGCGTCTGAGTTTTGAACGTCATGCCACTTCAAAAATCAGTTCTGCAGATGATCTTTTTGCATTAAATACGAAAGGTTTTAGAGGAGAAGCTTTGGCATCAATAGCTGCAGTTGCTCACGTAGAACTTAAAACTAAAACTGAAGGTGAAGAGGTAGGAACTCAAATAGAAATAGAAGGTAGTGTGATCAAATCTCAGGAGGTTTGCGCGACACTTCAAGGTACTTCGATAGCTGTCAAAAATTTATTTTTCAATATTCCTGCAAGGCGGAATTTCCTCAAATCAGACTCTGTAGAATTACGTCATATAATTGACGAGTTTCAACGTGTAGCCCTGGCTCACGATTCTATCGCATTTATGTTGTATCACAACGACAGCGAGTTATTCAATCTGCCCATAGCAAATAAGCGTCAGCGCATTGTAGGAGTCTTTGGGCCAAAAACCAATGAGAAATTGGTGCCGGTTACCGAAGAAACAGAAATTGTAGATATAGATGGATTTATTGTAAAGCCTGAATTTTCAAAAAAGACTAAAGGGGAACAGTTTTTCTTCGTTAATGATCGCTTTATTAAGCATCCCTATTTGAATCATTCGGTGAGCGCTGCTTTTGAAGGTTTGTTACCAGATCGTGCCAGAGCGAGTTATTTCATTTATTTAAAAGTTGATCCCAAATCAATTGATATCAATATTCACCCTACTAAAACAGAGGTTAAATTTGAGGATGAGCATGCGATCTATACACTTTTACGCGCTGCAGTAAAACACAGTTTAGGGCAGTTTAATATCGCTCCGGTGCTTGATTTTAACCGGGAATCTAATATGGATACTCCATATTCCTATAAAAATAAAGAAGCGCAAGTTCCCAAAGTAGAGGTTGATCGCAACTTTAACCCATTTGAGCAAGAGCAGAAGGTAAAGACCAGCAGTTATAGCGGAACTCCTCATTATGAGAAGAAAAGTGCAGCTGGATGGGAAAATCTCTATGACGGACTTGATAAAAGAAACAGCTCTAATTCTTTCAGTCATGTACAAATAGAAAATGAACCGGAAACAGAGTCCCTTTTTGTAGAACACGAGAGCAAAGGATTTAAAGATTTAAAAGAAACAGATAGCGATTCAGCAAATACCTATCAGCTACATAATAAATATATTGTGAGTGCTATAAAGAGTGGTATGATGCTAATAGATCAACAGCGAGCGCATCAACGCGTCTTATATGAAGAATTCCTTAGGAATATTACTGTGAAAGAATCTGTAAGTCAGCAATTGCTTTTTCCCTTACGACTAGATTATTCTCCCACAGAACTAGCGATATTTAAAGATTTAAAAGAGTCTTTAGAAAATACCGGTTTTGCACTCAATATGCCTGAAGATGGAGTTCTTGAAGTTTCAGGAATACCAGCAAGTATTCAGGAGAGCGAGGTTTCAATAGTTTTAGAACAGTTGTTGAGCGATGTAGAACAAGAAGTACCTGATACTGGCTTTAGTCAGACTGATGTTTTAGCAAAGAGTATGGCAAAAAGTATGGCTGTAAAAACAGGAGAGAAGTTAGATGAATTGTCCAGAGAGCATTTGGTCAACAAATTATTTGCCTGTACAGAACCTACGATGTCTCCATTTCTTAAAAAAACGTTTATTACGCTTACTGTAGACGAGCTGGATCGTAAATTTAACGCATAATTAAAAACGCCTTAGCGCGTTTAAACATTTCAAACCAGATTGATGGGTAGAATAACCGAAACTGTAAAAGTACTTTTAATCGTTAACGTGATCTTCTATTTAGGATCACAGTTTTTATTACCTAACGCAGTTCAACTCTTTGGACTGTGGTTTCCTGAGAATCCTAATTTTCACTTCTGGCAGCCTTTTACGCATATGTTTATGCATGATCAGAGCAGTATTTTTCATATTCTTTTTAATATGTATGCGTTGTGGGCTTTTGGTGGTCCTGTAGAGCAAATGCTGGGTCGTAATAAATTTATTTTCTTTTATTTTTCTGCAGGTTTAGGTGCCGCGTTAATACATACTCTGGTTGGATATTACCATTATCAAGCTGGTTACGACGTTTTAATAAACGCGGGTTTGACTCCAGGAGAGATATCTGATACTCTGAACAAAGCATTTACAAGCATTCAACAATCAGGTCAATATTCGTATCCTAATGTAGGTGATCCTGATAAAGTGCGAGGTATGATAGAAGCATTTTCTACGTCGGCAGTAGGAGCTTCAGGAGCTATATATGGCGTTTTAGTGGCTTTTGGGATGCTATTTCCTAATGCAGAATTGATGCTTATATTTTTACCGGTCCCGGTCAAGGCTAAATTTTTTATACCCGGTTTAATTCTTTTAGATTTGTTTTCTGGTGTTACCGGTTTTTCAATCTTTGGAGGAAACATTGCAAACTTTGCTCATATAGGAGGTGCTCTATTCGGATTTATAATGATGTGGTATTGGAAAAAGAATAGTTTTAATGATAAACGCTGGTATTAAAATATGGCAAGTCCCAGTCTAAGTTACCAATTTAAAACAGCAAATATTGTTGTAAAACTTATCGTGATCAATGTGTTGATCTGGATAGGTTTTGCGCTTTTAGAATGGGTGCTCAATTCGGGTGCAGTTATTACTCAATGGTTCAGTCTGCCTACAGATTTGAGTAGATTAATAATACAACCTTGGTCTTTGATAACCTATGCATTTTTGCATGGTGGTTTCTGGCATATTTTCTGGAATATGCTCATTTTATATTGGTTTGGTCAGATAGTTTTAAACCTTTTTACTGAAAAACGCTTTTTAACCATTTACCTTCTCGGAGCCTTAGCCGGCGGAATTTTATTTGTTACTGCTTATAATTTGTTTCCGGTTTTGATTACTTCGAGCGCTTATCTGGTAGGAGCAAGTGCTGCGGTAAGAGCGATAATGATCTTTATAGCTACATATACGCCTAATACTGAAGTGCGCATTATCTTCTTTAATGTCAAACTTTGGCAGATAGGTGTGTTTGTTGTGCTTACCGATTTGATTCAGATTCCAACCTCTAGTAATGCAGGTGGATTGCTTGCACATGTAGGCGGTGCAATCTTTGGGTATGTTTATGCGCAACAACTGGGTAAAGGAAATGATATAGGTGCTTGGTGGGAGCGATTTATGGATGCTGTTACAAGCTATTTTAAACCAACACCCAAATCAGAGAAGAAGGTAAAAATGAAAACTGTATATAAGAATAGATCTACAGCGACCAAGCGCGCAACTTCTGGTATGTCTAAAAGTGAAAAGCAAGTACGTGTAGATACCATTTTAGATAAGATAAGCAAAAGTGGTTACGACAGTCTTTCTAAAGAAGACAAAGATTTTCTCTTTAAAGCCGGAAAAGACACTTAATGAAGAAGCTAAGTCTGTGGAATAAACTAGTCTTTTTGCTCAATAGCTTATTTGCTATCTTACTACTTGTAAGCTATATATTGCCTTATTTTCCGCCTAAGATTTTTCCTCCATTATCAGTTTTAACTTTGGTTATTCCCGTGTTGATTGCTGCAAATATTTTATTTGTAATATATTGGCTATTGCTTTTTAAAAAGCAACTCATACTTTCAACATTAGTATTGATTATTTGGTTTTTTCAGGGAAGCACCTTGTATAAAATAAGCTCAGGAAAAGAGTCTAATCAAATTATAAAGACTGAAAACCAACTCAGAATCTTCAGTTATAATGCACACGTTTTTAGAAGTGAAAACTTTTCTTCTGAAGAAATAAAAACTGGTATCGCAGAGCTTATTGAAGAGGCAAACCCTGATGTCATTTGTTTTCAGGAATTTTCTAAACGTGGCGCACCAAAATTAGATTACCCGTATTCTTATTTTGGCGAAAAAGAGGGGAAGCACGTTAACTTACAAGCTATTTATTCAAAATATAAAATTGTCAAAACTGGTTCGCTCGAATTTGAAAGTACTTTTAATAATGCACTATTTGCTGATATTGTAAAAGATAAAGACACCTTACGGATTTATAATATGCATATGCAGTCTCTGGCGCTTACTCCTGAGCTAGGAGCTCTTGAAAAAGAAAATACGAAGTCATTGATAGGAAGGTTGGGAAGATCCTTTAAAAAGCAACAAGAACAAACCAATTTATTTTTGACTCACGAGAAGAATTGCAGGTATAAGAAAATTGTTGCCGGTGATTTTAATAATACGGTGTTCTCTTACACCTATCATAAGATTCGCGGGGATAAAAAAGATGCATTTGTGGAGCAGGGTAGTGGTTTTGGTCGCACATTCATATTTGATATAATTCCGTTGCGAATAGATTTTATCTTACCAGATCCTCAAATTGAAGTTTCAGCATTTAAAACCTTTGATGTTGAATATTCAGATCATTTTCCTATTGAGGCAGTACTGAATCTATAATTTTAAATCTAAATTCTTCAAGTAGGTGATTGCTTCAGGCCCCAGATTAAAGATGAGATCTAAAACGGTCAGATACGGAATAAAACCATTTGCCTCTTCAAAAACCTGTCTGTAGGCAGGGATTTCTAATTTATCTTTTCGTTTTGCGTTTGCTAAAAATCTTAGATCAGTCTTGTCAGAATATTCTTTTATGTAATCCTGAGTAATTGTAAAATCTATGTCTATGCCGAGCATTTCTAAAATGCAGGCAATACTTGCTCGGTTAAACTCTAATAGTGAATTATATTCTTTGTGAAATAGGGGATACAAATCATCTTCATAGAACTCAAAAAAAGGAGAGGTTCTATATGCTATCACAATAGAACGCCAATGTTGCCGTTGCCATAAGAAATTATTCTCCATTAAAGCTTCTGCAGTTTTCTTATGACCTTCTGTTTTTGTGTGTTTTATAGGGATATTGAGAAGCAACTTACCGTTTGCTGTGGCTATATACATTCGGTTTCTATAGCTCTGTTTTTGATAATTATCACAGACTTCCAGAGTAACATTATCTGCCTGAATAATGGATGCTGTGGTAATAATATCAGGAAAGTATGTTGGGTTTGTGATAATATTCATTTAGAGCTTTTTGAGAGCGCAAATATAAACGATTTCTAAAGTCAAGAAAAAAGAAGAAAAATCATTTTTAAAATGTAGTATATATACTACAAATTTTAATGAAATTTATTTAACACTAATGATTAGTTGTTTTAATATCATATAGTTGATTGCTTTGATTTAATGTTTTTGGATAAAATAGTTTTTTATCGATAAAAAAACTATTTTTGACCTGTTTTAAACCCCAACTCATTGAAACGTAAGTCCATTACAATTTTAATTGCTCTATTCTCGCTATGTTGTTCTTATACTGCTAGTGGAGCCATTGATTCTATGGATGTATTAAGTTATCAGAAACCAGATCTTCAAAAGCAAGTAGATAGCATTTTAAAGATTACAGATAGCAAAGAATATGATCTCGCTATAGAAATGGCTTCTTCACTTATAAATGAAGCTGAGAAAAGAAATGAGAACGGTTTTCTTTTTCATGGCTATAATTTGTTAAGTATTACTTACGATCAACTACAGGACTCTGTACCTGCCTTTGACTACGCTAAAAAAGCGCTGCACTTCGCAAAGCTTTCTAAGAATGATACTTTAATTGCCTGGGGCTACAATAATTTAGCTGCCAGTCTATCAGAATATCCAGAAACGCGAGATCAGGCATTAACTTATTATAAAGAATCTCTACAAATTCAACGTCGTCTCAATGATGGAGAATTTTTAGATGCAGCTTTAAATATTGCTGAGTTATATAGAGATGAGAAGAATTTCACAATGATGTATCCTTATCTAAGGGAAGCTCAAAAAAGCTATGATGAGGATTGTTTTTATTATGATGATCCTCTGGTTTATTTAAATATTCTTTGGGGTGATTACTATAAAGGGCTTGATTTCCCAGATAGAGCTTTAGTATATTATAGTAAAGCTTATGATTTGACTGAAGAAAAGAAGATGGACTATCTGGCGCTTGATTTCTATAGTGGGTTTGCAGATTTTCTTACTAAATATGGTAAACCTAAACAAGCTCTAAAGGTTTACAAACGCTATATTTTTTATTTTAAAAATAAAGAACAGGTTAAAAATCAGGAAACTTTTCAATTAGCTCAGGCTCATATGGAAGCTGAAGAGTTGAGAAGAGCTCGCAATGATGCTGAATTAAAACAACAAATTTTAGATCAGGATTTACAGCGTAAAAAGACACAGTCTGTTCTTTTAGGATCTATTATAGGTCTCATGGTTTTGTTTCTGGCTTATTTATTCTACAGTGAGCGCTTAAGGTTAGGTCTTATTAAGAACCTTAAACTCAACAACAGACATTTAAAAAAGGCAAAAGACCGGGCAGAGAAGAGCGAGCGTTCTAAAACTAAATTCTTCTCTACATTGAGTCATGAGATGCGTACACCACTTTATGGAGTTACGGGTATCATTTCAATACTAGAAAAAAAAGATGCTTTTGCAGAATATAAAGATGAGATAGGTTCATTAAAATTTAGTGCAGACCACTTACTTGATATAATTAATGACTTACTGGATATTTCTAAGCTAGAGGATGATAATTTTGAGCTAATCAAGAAACCTTTTAATGTAAAATTATTGGTTGAAGAGCTTGTAAGCAGTTTTCAACAGAATAGCTTAAAAAATTCAAATTGCAAGATCATCTGTGATGTAGATTCTTCGGTGCCTAATTATGTTGTAGGAGACTCTAGAAGAATTTCTCAGATTTTACTTAATATTTTGGGCAATGCTGTAAAGTTTACTCCAAAAGGAACCATTGCTATTCGTCTTCGTAGCAAAATTTTGAGTAGCGGTAAGTATAAGATTCAGTTTGAAATTGAAGATAACGGTATAGGTATTCCTAAGGAAAAGCATGAATCTATATTTGATGAATTCAGTCAGTTAGATGATCTTCAGTCAGACAACAAAGGAACCGGTTTAGGGCTTCCTATAGTGCGTAAATTATTGAATAAAATGGGCTCAGATATTGAGCTTAAAAGTGAGCCGGGGCAGGGAAGCATCTTCACATTTACTATAGAATTTGCTGAAGCTACACTGCTGCAAGTAATAGGTAAACGAGAGGCTAAAAAATCGGAAGGGGATTCAGAACTTACCAATCTTAAAGATCTGCGTATCTTAATTGTAGATGATAATAAGATCAACAGACTGGTTACCAGGCGTGTTCTCGAAAATCAGAATGCCATCATATTTGAAGCTCAAAATGGCGAAGAAGCTTTAGAGCGCACACGTAAACATCATTATGATATGATAATGATGGATATAAATATGCCGGGTATGAATGGTTATGAGACCACAAAAGCCATACGTGTATTTGATAAATCAACGCCTATTATAGCCTTAACTGCTGCAGAAGCATCCTATGTAAAACAAAAGGTTAAAGAGAGTGGTATGAACGATGTCATAACCAAACCCTATAACCTTAAAAAATTCTCAGATGTTATTGCCAAAGAGATTAAAGGGCGAAATCAAATTACGGGTTGATTGTTGCCGCCATTGTTGATTCTGCTAATTGCAATGGGTATTTTTTGAGAATGTGCTTTGTCTCTACTACCGAAAGTTGTGTATAGTTCTTTTTAAATTCTTTCTGACTGTAGTTTTCTCTCATACTCTTATAAGCAGCTTTAACCTCATCTAGCACCGGAATATAATCTGTATAGTCTAAGCTTCTAGAAACATCTAAGTTCACAAAAGCTTTCTCGGGAGAAGCGGGCATTACTTCTGAGTTGTTTGCATTCTCAACAAAGTCAATCAATTCTTGTTTAAGTTCTGAGAGTTGCATTTCATGATTTTGAATCAAATAATCACCTTCACCATTTACCGAAATCTGAAAAATATTACGTTCTGCAATTTTAGATGAGCAATCGTCCTGTTCGCAAGGTTTGGGCAAATTTTGATCAAGACCTTTGTCAGTCTCAATAGTTGTGGTAGTTAAAAAGAAAATCAACATCAAAAAGGCAATGTCTGCCATAGATCCTGCATTTACACTTGTAGAAGTTTTCATAATGATACATTTTTATGTTAATAATTAAAAAAGTATCAACTAGCGTGCCTAAGTTTCAATCGCTTACAAATTTAGTATGCCTGTATCACCAAATACATTCTAATTTTTTTTTATTTTTCAATTTGCTTTTGAATTTTTTCGATAGCTTGTTGAATAGACTTTTCAGGTTCTATGACATTGTAGGTTCCCCAAAAATCAGGATCGGCAAAACCTGAAGCTTCATCAGCCAGAATTGTACCCGGTTTAAATTTTGTTCGATTAGAAACAGATTCTGCATCTATCTGCTGATTCCAATCGGTTATGAGCATTTCGCTTGTTATTCGATATTTGTTATTGAACAACTTGCGCTTCCAGTTAACAACAAATTCCAGATTTACATTGCTATAGCCGTAATACCATTTACCGTCTGTGTTTCGGTAATCAACGCGATAACTTATTTCAGTAGGATAAACCTTGACACGATTGGGTTTTTTCTTAACAAATAAAGCAGAAGCCAACTTTCTATTTTCAACATTAAGATTATAAATAGCATTAGTCAAAGCATAGGTTTTAGATTCGATATAAACTTTACCGTAGTACAAAGGATCTAAAACGGTTTTCTTCTGTTTGAAGTTTACTACGTAGATCATTTTACCGTCATTCATAAGTGACTCTCCAAATTCGAACTCGTAATTATTCAACGATTCTAAAGTCATAAAATATTCAGGATATTTTACAAGATCTGCATATAATGCATTTAGAGGACCTCCCTGTAATTTGATAGCTACAGTGTCAAGTCTATTATAATTAGTGCTTTTACGGGCTTTATAAATAGCCACAAGATCATTGCCTGGACTGGTATATGCTTGTTTTTTTATAGCTACAACAGCTTCAGCGAGAGACGCACTTCTATTACGCTTATTTATAGCTTCTCTGTAAAAAGCGGTCATATAGGTTTGCTCTTCGAGATAATTATCTTTTCGGTTGGCAAAAACTTTAGCCATCAGGCTCTTTGCATCCTTTGGCCGGGTAATGTTGATCTCATCAAGCTCTAATGCCTGTGGCTCTAGTTCAATAGTGTTTTTAACTTTTGTGAAATCTGCGAGTATGATGAGTAGCTTTTTATAACCGGGATACGTGACTGAAACTTTAGCATTAGGCATCGGTTTCTCTATTTTAAGAGAAAAATCACCTTCTGAGTTGGTTACTGTAGCGATGTTAGTACCTGCAATTTCCAGATTTACAAACGGTAGCGGCTCTCCGTTATTTAGATCAACAACACTTCCCTTATATTCGATCAATTGATCGGTTTCTTGTGCAAAACCGTTATAAAGTATTCCTACAAAAATCAATATAAATTTAAAAAGAGCAGGAAAACCAGTTCGTATTGAGGAATTGTAACTTTTCATAAGCTTATATTGAGTTTTTTATTTTGAATTTACGATTTTTTAAGAAAATTATAAAGTATAATTTTTAGCTAAAAACTATTGGCACGATTTCTGTTTCACTATTAAAAATTAAATTTGTTGGCATTGCAACATATTGTAGCAATACACGTAATTATTGTTAGAAAGATAACATTTGAAAAGTTTACTGAAATATAATTCTGATTTTAACAAACACGGCAAGACGTTTGTTCTTGTGTGTGCGTTTATATTGATGAGTTTCGCTATGCAAGCGCAGATTGATAATTCATCGGGTTCATTTAAAATTCCGGCTGTAGAAGATTCTACGGGAACTCCTACACCTGTTCCTGCTGACCTTCCTAAAAATCAACCGGATATTCCTGCATCAAAAGGCGGACTTACTTTAGATTCAGATGGTAAACTGGTAGAGCGACCTACATTAAAAGCGCCCGAGTCCACTAACTTTTATATGCTGAAATTAGAAGACTTTGCTGATGCCGGTCAACGTTATACAGATATTATGAACGAACGCGAAGCAAATCGTACGAGCGACCGTTCTGACAAACCAGCACACCAATCTGATCAGGATTTAGGAACCTTTCACAGTGGAGCCCAACAGGTAAAAATAATGTGTAGAGACTATCAGTTTGTTGATGGAGATCGTGTTGCTGTTTTGGTCAATGACGAAATCGTAGTTCCTAGTATTTGGCTAACTGACTCTTGGTCAAGTTTTTATCTTCCGCTGAAACCTGGCTTTAATAGAATCTCATTTAAAGCTTTAAATCAAGGGTCTTCAGGTCCTAATACTGCGGCGTTTATAATTTATGACGATGCAGGAAATGTAATAAGCTCTAATGAATGGAATTTACTAACAGGAGTAAAAGCAAACTTGATGATTGTGAAAGAATAACTAGGATTATATAAAAAAAGCAAGAGCCGCATTTTGCGGCTCTTGCTTTTTTTATATGGTTGATTGTTGTAAAATTATAATTCTCCTTTTTGTTCTTCGAGATTGTTTTTTCTAGAGCCTCCCTGGCTATATAGTTTGTTTTCTTCGTCTTTGATATCAGTAGTATTTTCACCTGTTGGGATGTCTAAATCTTTACCAGTAAAGTCTACATCTTTTACACGATCACGCAACTGCTCGTCAACCCCGCCATCTTTATGTATATTTTTTTGTTTTAAAACGTCTAAATCTTCTTTAGTTAGCTCAGAATTATAATCCGCTTTTGTTTTCTCTTTAGTACTCATAATTTTTTCTTTTTAGTAAGCTAGTGTTTTGCCATCGTTTTCTGTGTGTTTTTAACTGCATTTATAGAAAACTATAACAAGGTTTTAATATGCTACCTTGCATAGAGCGCTAGTATTAATAGTAATTTAGCATTTTCAAAGTTGTTGTAAATAATGGCTTTGTTAGTACAGTACCTATGAGTGAAAAAAGCAAACGCATTTTTTTTAAAATCCTGAGAATTCTTGGTAAGACACTTGCGGTTATTCTTATTCTACTTTTACTTCTGGTGCTTTTTATTCGTAGTCCTTGGGGACAAGGCATTATTGTAGATAAAGCAATCAATTATATTACAAACAAGACCAATACAGAAGTTCAAATTGAAAAGCTTTTTGTCACTTTTGATGGGAATATTTCTTTAGATGGACTTTACCTAGAGGATACAAAAGGAGACACGCTGGTCTACAGTAAACATCTTGAAGCAGAAATACCATTATGGTCAATCATCAATGGTGGAGCAATAGGTGTAGATGATGTGACCTGGGAAGGTCTTAAAGCAAATGTTATTAGAAAAGATTCTGTTGCAGGATTTAATTATCAGTTTTTAATAGATGCTTTTGCAACTACTGATACAACAACGACAAATCAAGTAGCCGCTGATACAACAGCGTTTCAACTCAATTTAGGTGATTTTACCTTAAAAGATTTCGATCTTAATTATTTTGATGACGTAGGGGGTATTCAAGCTCGTTTGAATCTCAAAGAACTGGAACTCAATATGCGTAAGACAGATCTTGAGAATATGAGTTTTGAAGTAGGTGATGTTTATCTTAGTGATACTAAAGTAGTTTATAAGCAAACAAAGCCCTTGCCAGTTTCTGAGGATTCTTCTGAAGTTCCTATGCCGAAGTTCAGCGTGCAGAATTTAAGGATCAATCAGGTTACTGTAGATTATACTTCAGTACCAGATGGTATTGCTGCGGTAGCGGAATTAGGTGATTTTGAGACTGATATTCCACAAATTGATCTACAAACTAGTAATGTTGAAATAGGGGATGTACTGCTCAATAATTCAGTTGTTCAGGTAGCGATGAAAACTGTTGAAAAACCTGTAGCTGATAAAACAAAAGCAGCAACAGCACCAACTTCAGTTTGGCCGGAGTTTACCATAAGGGTTGACCGTATAAATCTCTCCGACAATATCATAAATTGTACACTAGACGGTGCACAAGTCACTCATGGTATTTTTAATGCGAATGCCATTGCAATAACCGATTTAAATCTGGATATCGAAAATATTCAGTTGAAGAACAAAACATTTAATGCTGATTTTAATTCAGCTGGTTTTACTGAAGCTTCAGGTTTAAATTTGAAGGAGTTAGCATTTAATTTAAATGCTACAGATCACAATCTTGATTTCAGTAATTTATCGCTTGCACTCAATCAAAATATACTTCAAGGAAATGTAAAGCTCACCTATAAAGCTTTAGACGGATTAATTGAAAACCCCGGTTCAGCTCAACTTAATTTACAAATACCAAAAGTTGTAGCAGATCTGAATACCGTTTTCAGGTTTCAGCCAGACTTGAGAAGTAATGAATATATGGCAACGTTGAGTAAGCGTTTGTTAACCGGTAGCCTGAGTATGACCGGGAGTCTTGATGCTTTAGATATAAAACCTACTCGTTTTAACTGGGGAAATCAGACCAATTTAAGTCTTCAGGGATCTATCTACAATGCCACAGATCCTGATCAATTGGCCTTTAATATTCCAGTTTATAAAATTAATAGTACAAAATCTGATCTAAACCGATTTTTAAATGAGCAAGAGTTAGGTGTTCAATTGCCTAAAAAAGTTCAGCTTGCTGGTTCTTTAAAAGGAAATATGACTAAGGTCATTACCAAAAGTAAATTAAGCACCACAGAAGGGGCAGTACGTTTAAACGGTACTGCTGGTTTTGGCGACGCTATAAATTTTGAAGGAGATGTTGTTGCTACACAAATTCAGTTGGGGAATTTGATACAAAATGAGATGTTGGGCGTTTTAGATATGAAACTTACCGCAACAGGCTCTGGTAGTACGCTAAATGATCTGGATGCAACTTTAAAAGCAACAGTTGATAGTTTGGGCTTTAATGATTATACATTTAAAGACCTCAACCTTAACGGAACATTTAAAAATGGAGAAGGTAATCTAGCTTCAACTTATAAAGACGAGAATCTGA
Organism: Leeuwenhoekiella polynyae; assembly: GCF_004104075.1. Lineage (GTDB taxonomy): Bacteria > Bacteroidota > Bacteroidia > Flavobacteriales > Flavobacteriaceae > Leeuwenhoekiella > Leeuwenhoekiella polynyae. Next base: position 17,103 of record NZ_QOVK01000012.1, read on the forward strand.
ATATGAAGTTAGATGCGTCAGTAAGTTTAGATTCTATAGCATCTACCGCCACCGTTGATTTAGACTTTATTGGTGCAGATTTACAAGCTTTAGGTTTAACAGGACAAAATATTAAAACAGCTTTTACACTTAAGGGCTATTTTAAAGGAGTTCCTGAAGATTATGAGATCAAGTCTGAGATTAATAGGGGAGTGGCCGTTTATGACAATAAAGCTTATCAATTGGGTGATCTAGATATCGCCGCTTTTGTAAAACCTGATACAACATCTTTAGATATTAGTAATCGAATTCTAAGTTTAGACTTAGAGTCTAATGCTAGTCCGAAACAATTCTTAACCGCTGTTCAGAATCACTTTAAACGGTATTTAGACAAGAACCCCACAATGGATACTATTGCAGATCCTGTATTGATGAAAATACGGGGTTCTGTACATCAGGCACCTATCTTAGGCGAAGTTTTTATACCTAATCTTAGAGAGCTAGATACCGTTGATATAGCAGTCGATTTTGATGAATATAAACGTACACTTACCGCAGATATTGAATTACCATATATTAATTATAATGGTTACACGATAGATAGTCTGGCTATTAAAATACGCTCTGATAAAGAGAATATGGATTTTGGTTTAGGGCTGAAAGAACTCATCGCCGGTCCTGTAGATATGCAAAATACGCGCCTGGGCGGAAGGGTCACAAACAGTATGATGTATTTAGATTTCTTGTCTATGCATGATGGAGAAAAACTGATGCATGTGTTATCTAAAATAATGCTTGAGGAAGACAATATTAAGATAAGTATTGATCCTGAAGATTTTATTCTGAATACAAAAAAATGGGATATAAATCCTAATAATAGCATTACTCTAACAGAGTCTAATACCATTTTTGAAGATTTTATAATGTCTTACAAAGATCAGCAGATTGAAGCGGGTAATGATCTTCCAGGTATTTCAAAAGAACATTTGGGTGTAAGCTTTACCAACTTTAAACTAGCAAATATTATGTCAATGCTTAATCCTGAAGAGTCTCTTGCAAGTGGTAAACTCAGCGGGCAGTTTGCGGTTGAGGACCCTTACACAAGCCCGGGGATGGTTTTAGATCTTAAAATTGTTGATTTTGAAGTAGTTGAAAGTAATATGGGTGTGCTTACTGCTACCGGAAATTCTATTGGGAATAATGGATATGATTTTGATCTAAAAATAAAAGAAGGTGTCGCAGATATGGAGCTTACCGGTAATTATACTGCAAAAGAAACCGCAGCCTCTATAGATATGAATCTAGACCTTAATCGTTTTGACGTTAAAGCTTTAGAAAACTTTTCGATGGGAGAACTTTCTGAAGCTTCAGGAACTATAAGTGGTAAAATGTCACTAAGCGGAACCACTTTAGAGCCTAAATATGATGGCGATTTTAAATTTAACGATGCCCAATTTAAAATCACAAAGCTGAATGTTCCCTTTTTATTAGCCAACGAAGAAATTCGGTTAGATAACGAATCCGTTAATTTTAATAACTTTAAAATACAGGATGCCAGCTCAAACTCCATTATCGTAAATGGGGAAGTAGGTACCGAAAGTTTTGTGAACCCAACTTTCGATCTTACGATCAAAGCTCAAAACTTTAAAGCCCTCAACTCAACGAAAGATGATTTTGATTTGGTTTACGGCACAGTGGTTTTTGACGCAGATACAAAAATTACCGGAGATTTAAATCTTCCGAAAGTAGAATTAGATTTAACGGTGAATTCTGAGACAGATGTTACTTATGTACTTCCACCTTCTGAGGTACAGATCGAATCAAAAGATGGAGTCGTGATTTTTGTAAATAAAGAAACTCCTGATGCGATTTTGACTAACGGAGAAGAGGAGTCTTACACCGTTTCTGGTTTTGCAATTGATGCAACTTTTAAAATAGCAAAAGGAGCCAAATTCAATTTGGTTATAGATGAGCAAACAGGAGATAATTTTCAGGTGAGTGGTACGGGTGATTTTGAATTTGATATGTACCCTAACGGACGGATGACATTGAGCGGTCGTTATGATGTTATAGATGGTCATTATGAGATGAACCTGTACAATCTGGTAAACCGAAGGTTTGAGCTCGCACCAGATAGTCGCATTACCTGGTCTGGAGACCCGTTTGATGCTGATCTGGATATCAAAGCTTACTATAGTGTTGAGACTTCAGCGAGTGGCTTGATGGCTTCACAAACTAGTGGGGCAGACATTAGCACGCAAATGCAATACCGTCAACAGGTGCCTTTTCAGGTTTATATTAACATTAATGGTGAATTGATGAAACCGGTGATCAACTTTAGTCTTGATATTCCTGAGGCGAGTAGGGGGGCTGTAGGTGGCCAGGTTTACAGTCGTGTTCAGCAGTTGAATCAGCAGGAGAATGAACTCAACAAACAAGTTTTTTCATTATTAGTTCTTAACCGCTTTTTCCCGAGTTCTTCAAGCGATGGTAGTGGTGGCGGAACAGCTAGCATAGCTCGTGATAACCTCAATGATGCGATTTCAGATCAGTTAAATGTATTTTCAGATAAATTATTAGGGAATACTGGTTTTGACCTCAATTTTGGTCTGGACAGTTATACAGATTACCAAGGTAGTGCACCTCAAGACCGTACGACACTTGATATTGCAGCTCAAAAAAGTTTGTTTGATGATCGTGTTGTAGTGAGTGTGGGTAGCGCAGTAGACCTTCAGGGCAGTGGTAATTCTGAGAACGGAACCGCACCTGTTGTAGGAAATGTGAGTATAGAGTATTTACTAACCGAAGATGGTAGGTATCGCTTACGCGGATATAGACGAAGTCAGTTTGAGAATATTATTGATGGTCAGATAATCGTAAACGGAATTTCATTATTGTTTACACGGGAGTTTAACAAGTTTACAGAATTATGGCAATCCATGTTTCCTGCAAAAAACGAAGAGGAAGATGAAACGAATGAATAATACAAAAATATTTTTTTCGATAAGTACGGCTCAAATTGTTCTTGCACTTCTAACTGTGCTGTTTCTTTACAGCTGTTCGGTAGAGCGTTTTATACCTGATGATGAATTTTTATATACTAAAGAAACAGTTATACTCACACCAGATTCTGTAGTTAATGATCTTGATGATATAGAGCTAGACTTAAAAGCTGCATTGCGGCCAGAGCCGGTGAGTTCGGTTTTAGGAGGATATCCCGGTTTGTATTTTCATTATAAAGCTAATAGAGAAAAACCCGGCTTTATAAACAAATTTTTCAATAAAAAAATGGGTAAAGAACCTGTTTATGCGTCAGATATTCAGACGTATGAGATGGAGCAAATTCTGTTGAATCGTTTAGAAAATAAAGGTTTTTTTTACAGCGTTGCAAATTCTGAGATCGTAAGAGACACGACTAATAAAGAGGCTGAAGCGATTTATCGTTTACGCTTATCAAAACCCTATCGTCTTAAAACTTTTCAGTTAGATACAGATACTTTACCAGTTTATAGTAAAATTCAGAACTCTTTATCAGAAACTTTAATAAAACCTGATATGCGTTTCAGTTTGAATGCGATGAAAGCAGAGCGCGAACGTATTGATGCTTATTTAAAAGGTGAAGGATATTACAATTTTAACTCTGGTTTTTTGATTTTTGAAACCGATACCAATCAGTATAAAAACAAGAAATTCGATCTCTATTTACGATTAAAAAAAGATGTACCGCAGAAATCTATTGTACCTTATAAAATAGCGAAGGTGAATATTTTTCCTAATAATCGGGTAGATGCAGACAGTACTCAATTAGATACCACACGCTTTGCAAAAAAAGATTTTATTCAAGATGAAGTGTATTTTAAACCAAAACGTTTAGACCCATTTGTTTTAATTGAAGAAGGTGATCTGTACAGTCCGGCAACTTCAAAAGCAACAGGGAGGCGTCTGGGATCTATAGGAGCATACAAGTTTGTAAATATTAGGTATGACGAGTTAGAAAATAAAGATGAAGATAGTCTGGGGCAGCTAGCAGCAAATATTTACTTATCGCCATTAAATAAGCGAGCAGTACGTGCAGAGGTTAAGGCGGTAACTAAATCTAACGGATTCTCCGGTCCGGGACTGGGTCTTACGTTTATCAATAGAAACTTGTTTAAAGGAGGAGAAACTCTCAATATCTCTTTAGACGGAGCGTATGAGATACAAGTAGGAGGATCAGGAAACAATCAGGGTTCTTCAAGCATTCAGTTGGGTGTGAGTAGTTCGCTTATTTTTCCAAGAATGCTCTTTCCTATTGAGATCTCTAAGAATTATTTTAAATATGATATTCCCAAGACCAAAATGGAGTTGGGCGTCTCGTATTTAAATAGAACCCAATATTTTACACTAGGTTCTGTAGAAGCTAAATTTGGTTATGTGTGGCAAGCTAATAAGTATGTGACGCACGAGATCAATCCGGTCTCTATAAATTATGTTTCACTGGCTAATACGACTGATGCTTTTGACGACATTCTTGAGGCAAATCCCTTTTTACAAACCAGTTTTGATCAGCAGTTTATATCGGGTTTGACCTATTCTTTTATTTATAATGGAATGGTTGATACGGGTAAAAAGCACCAGATTTATTTTAATGGAAACTTTGAGACTGCAGGAAACAGCTTGAGTCTAATTGCAGGCGGAGATAAGCCTCAAACTATCTTTGGGTTAGAGTATGCTCAGTTTGCGCGTATTGATGGAGACATACGCTACCATTTTAATTTCGCAGAAAAACAAACCATTGCAGCCCGTCTTTTTGCAGGTGTGGGAATCCCTTATGGAAACTCAGATGTTGTACCGTATACCAAACAGTATTTTGCTGGTGGCCCGTATAGTGTAAGGGCTTTTAGAACCCGTTCTCTTGGTCCGGGGACCTATCAGCCAGATGATAGTGAGACTTACAGTTATTATGATCAGACCGGGAACTTGCGTTTAGAAGCTAATCTGGAATACCGTTTTCCGTTGATTAGCTTGCTTCAGGGAGCATTTTTTGTAGATGCCGGTAATGTATGGAATACCACAGATAATGAAGCTTTAGAAGGCGATACATTTGGTAGTGATTTTATCAACCAGTTGGGAATAGGTGGTGGTTTTGGGATGCGTGTAGATATTCAGAGTTTTGTGATTCGTTTAGATCTTGCAGCACCATTTCACGATCCTAGTTTAGCCGAAGGCCAGCGCTGGTCTTGGGATTTTGAGAACCCCATTCTCAACTTCGCAATCGGTTACCCATTTTAAAAAGCTTTAAGCTTTTGTTTGAGGATCTTTTTTAAAAAGTTCGATGATATTAAATAAAAGAATACAAAAGATTACCCAGATAAATCCTGCTATAAATCCGCCTGCGATATCAGAAGGAAAGTGAACACCTAAGTAAATTCGGCTGATTCCAATACTTAATAGCAGTATAGTTAATATGGTGATAGAAGCTATTTTTAAAAACCTATTCATTTTAAATTGAGTAAACAGGTATATTAGAAACCCATAAAAAGCCATCGCACTCATAGCGTGACCACTAGGATAACTCAATGTTTCTACAGAAACTAAATGTTCTATACTAGGGCGAGCACGATCTATAAAACGCTTTAAAATAACATTAGAAACCGATGCTAATGCTAGGACAAGTGTTGTTTGTAAAACATACTTCCACTTTTTGAACACAAAGAACGAAACTCCAAAAAAGATTCCTAAAACAATCAGGTAGCCGTATAAATCGCCTACATCTGTCACAAACATAAAATATTTAGTAAGTACAGGATTTCTGTACGATAGCACATAATCTGTAATTGCAGTATCCCAGGAAGAAAGTGTCTCTGACTCTAATGTATCTGTTAACTCTATAAAAAGATTGGTGCCTACAATAACAATTATTAAGGCAATAATAACCGTTAAAATATAGGGTAGATTTGTATTGTATTGCTTGAATTTTTGAGCAAGAATATTCCGTAGTTTATAAATAAATTCAAAAAGGGATCTTCTCATAAATTCAGAATGGGTTTTGTTTTAGTTGAATTGCGTATCTAGGTAATTCTTACAAACATATTAATCTACAGCCTTTAAGGCGGGCTATTTAATGAAACTTTAAAAGTATTCTTAGTCAGTATTAATTGAGGCTGGCTTTTTCGGTTTTACTGATTCCGCTCACATCTACTGAAGATTTTCCATTTTTATGGGATATTAGATAGGTAAACTTTGCACCCCATTCTATTTCAGAAAATTTATAGGAAGATCTAGAATAAACCGATTGAGAGAACGTTTCATCAAAGGCTTTAATAACAACTATGATTTCAGCATCCTTTCGGAATAAATCTGCTTGTGAAATCCCATAAAACGGACTGTCATCTGTTATAGGATGAACGATTGTCCAGGCTGCTGGTAACAGCACCACATTAGAGCGTTCTAGCTCTAAAGTAAAGAAATCGCGTAATGGAGAATTATCTCGAAGCATAGACAAAGACACGCTGGCTTCAACTTCAAGCAATTGATTTCCGTGAGGATTAACTACTCTAAACATGAATCCATTAATATCACGATAAGGAGCAATTACTGCAGTCTGACTATACTTTAATTTTGCAGCCGGTTTAGAAAATCGCCCGTAAACCATCCCGGTTGCCAGTGCAAAACCCAGAAGTCCCATCATAGATTCGGTAGCAGCAACGATATTGGCTAAAATTCCAGTAGGAGCAACCTGACCATAACCCAAAGTTGTGATGGTTTGCGCGCTAAAAAAGAAGGCTTCTACAAATTGTTCTACAGGAGTTGTACCATATATACCAGTGAGATGTTCAATACCTATCAGCATATAAACTGAAGCAAAAATGAGATTGACACAGAAATAGGTTGCAAGAACAATTGCAAAAAACTTGATCCACTTCATAGAGACCAAAGCATGAAAGAAATTTATTTTCTCCCAAAATGCCACGTTTTCCTTTTTGATATTGAATGAACCGTCTTTGTTTAAAACCCTGTAGTGCCCAGCAGTCGCTTTTTCTCCCAGCCCAAAGTCGTTAAATTCTTTTTGTTTAGAAGTTCTCGGTGTTGTTCTCATAATTTTCCGGCTCATGCTAAACGAGCAAGTTAAAAACTATTTATGCGAAAATCGAGATTTAATTAATTGAGCCTTATCGCTTAAGTTAAATTAACGCAAAGACGTTAAACTGTATTAATTTAAATAATTAAAGCTTATGTCTCTTGTAATTTTATATGTGAAATTTAATAGGATTCATTATTATTAAAAATAAATAGTCTTATTAAAAATGTTTAACTAACAATATATATTATGCAAACTACAATTGAAAAAGCAAGAGAAAAGTCTCACGAAGAAACTGTAACCAATCTTCAGCATTTACTAGAGAAAAACTATGATGCGGAAAAAGGTTATAAAGAAGCTATGGTAAAAGCCAAAGATGTAAATCTGAAGGAATATTTAAAAAATAAATCTGCCTTACGCAATCGCTTTGCAACAGAGATTAGTGATGTTTTAGTAAACCTCAATGAAAAGCCTAATGAATCAGGAAGCGCTGCAGGATCTTTACACAGAACTTGGATGAATGTAAAAGAATCACTGAGTTCAGATAAAGATGAAGCAATTTTAGAAGAATGCATTCGTGGTGAGAAAGCGAGTGTTGAGGAATATCAAGAAGTTTTAGACAGTAAAAACTTTACTCCAGAAATTACTTCTATGATCGCTAATCAAAAATTAGAGGTAGAAAAATCTCTAAATACGATTGAAAGACTTGAAGATCTTGCATAAGACCTTAAATATATAGAATGAAAAACCCACCTGATCTGGTGGGTTTTTTTGTGGGCATGATTAATCTAAAAACATTGCTCTTCAATCCATATATATTTATCTACCACCTTAAAACCTATAACCGTTTCTTTGTAATCAATGTATCCATAAAAGTCTCTGAAATAAGTTTCTTTCAGAAGCCCATTAGGTAGTGAACTAGTCTCGGTTTTCCATTCTTCGTATGCAGTAACGTTTTTTAAAACAGGTAAATTATCAGCTAGTTTTGCCGTATCAATAAGATAATATAGCTCTCCTATTTTTTTTCTTTTAATTGTTTTCTCTTTAACCGACTTAAGGACAAGTTGATGAAGTTGTGTTGAACCAATCACCGTGTCATGGAGTTTCTGAAATGCATAATTTTTCACTTGATATTGAAAGTGATTTTTGTTAGAAAGAACATATTTACAAGGTATATTGATACGTTCAGCGATATCAAATTCATTTTTTAATAAAATTATATTAGCCTTAATTTTATCCTGTTTCTTAAATTGTAGGTTATAATACAAACTATCTTTTTCAGTAAGAATTGCCAGATACGAATTGTCTTTAGAATTAGTAAGCAGATATCTTTTTTGAGATCTAGTTTCAGTTCTAAAAGGGCGATGCTTAATCTTAACAGAATCCTTATACAAGATATAGTTAGTCTCTAGCATATAATCAAAGTGATATGTTTTTTGAGAAAACGACCGAGAACCCAATAAGATAAAAAGCAGTAGTAATGTGATTCGCATAATTAATAATTTTCGGTTTCCATCTGGTTTATAGCCTCATTAATGGTTTTTACGGGCAATTTACAAGCCCTTTCTTCACAAACATAGATATAGGTTTCTCCGGCTACAAAACGACTTTCAAAAAGTTCTTGATTTTGAGTTTTACTGCTTCCTACAAGAATTGTATTAGGTAAATGCATTGTATTGAATTCTGAAAGTAGAGTAGGCGTATCTTTGCCGACAACAGCTATCTCATAATACGGATAGGTCATATTGAGTTGAAGCGTAAACCATTGGGAATAATTTCCGGGAAAAGATGTGACCTTTTCGTGAATCGCCGTCAGCATTTTTTTAGATTCATTTAAATAACCCTCATTATAATAAAAGTGACCAAGCTTGAGAAGGTTTTGTGCCATTATCGAGTTTGCCGAAGGTTGAACCCCATCATTCGTGGTAATGATCTTAGATATCAATTTTTCACCAGAATTGAACTTATAAAACACAGATTTATTATCAGAAAATTTTTCTTTGGTCTGATTAAGAAATTTAGTGGCTTGATCCAGATATTTCAATTCAGTTGTTGCAGAATATAAATCAAAAGATGCTTTAGTCATAAAAACATAGTCATCTAAAAAGCCATCAACGGGCTTGCTGTTTTTTTTATAGGAATGCATCAGATTTTGAGAGATATAAGCATTCTTTAAAAGTGTGGTGTAAATTTTCTGAGCTTCGTTGAGGTATTTAGCATCACCCAGCGCTTCGTATGCATCTACCAGCCCGGAAATCAATAATGCATTCCAGGATATAATGATCTTATCGTCTTTACGTGGCAGTTGTCTTTGATGACGCCGCTGCTGCAAGTTGGTCTTCCATTCTATTTTAAGATTGATCAATTCAGCTTCAGAGATATTTTGATTCGCACAGAATTTTGAATTCGTTTCGGTTGCAAACAAATGATAGCTTTCAGATTCTACCGCATTTGATTCAAAAATGTTATAATAAGCTTTAAATAGCTCAAATCGATCTGTTATTATAGCTTCTAATTCTTCAAGCTTCCATAAATAATAAGTACCTTCTTCACCATTTACATCCGCATCTAATGCAGCTATATAAGCGCCGCTTTTTGATTTAAAAACGCTATTTAAAAATTGATAGGTCTCTTCAATACGCTCTTTATAAAGCGGCTTTTTGAATACCTTATAGGCATTAGCATACACACTTAAAAGTTGCGCATTATCATAAAGCATTTTCTCAAAATGCGGCAGTTGCCATTTTTCATCTACACTATATCTAAAAAAACCACCATCTACGTGATCGTAAACTCCTCTTAAAGCAATATTATCTAGCGAAAGGTTTGTATATTCTTTTGCTTGCGCATCGTTACTTAATGTTACATAGTCTAACAAAAAGTTGAGATTAGCCGGAAGCATAAATTTTTGCTGTCCTTTTAAACCACCATACTTCAAGTCCCAATTTTCTTTTAAAGTATTAATAGTTTCATTCAGTAATTTTTTTGAAAAAAAAACAGTTTCCTTTTTGATACCAAAATCATTTTTTTCCTGGATACCAGCAGCCAGCCGACTTGCAAATTCAGTAGCTTTTTCTGGTTGTTCTTTATAGGTTTTAGAAAGAGCGTTCAAGAGTTTAATCCAGTCTGCTTTTGTGTGGTAAGTACCGCCATAAAGAGGCTTTCCGTCAGGTAAAACGATTATATTAAGGGGCCAGCCTCCACTACCTTGTATAAGTTGCACTGCCGTCATATAAACCTGATCTACATCAGGGCGCTCTTCACGATCAACTTTAATGTTTATAAAATTTTTATTCATTACCTGAGCAACATCTTCCTGCGAAAAAGTTTCTTCCTCCATAACATGACACCAGTGACATGAAGAATAACCAATACTCACAATGACCAGTTTGTTTTTAGATTTAGCTTGCTCAAATGCGGCTTCACTCCATGGTTGCCAGTTTACGGGATTGTGCGCATGCTGAAGCAAATAAGGACTAGTTTCATTTATAAGCACATTAGTATGCTCAAAATCAGAAGTTAGTTCTTGACTAAAAGAATCTACAGAAACTAACAAGATGTAAACCCAAATTAACTGGGTAACAAAATATAAAGCTGATTGCTTATACATAAGTATTTAGAATATTTTCAAAATTTCAATATTAAATCTCAATCTACAAACAAAATGTTTTCTTTTAATTCTGAAATACAACACATACATTCAAAACTACCGATTTATTCAAATATTTATGAATTCATATTAATTTCCTTAAGAGACATTTAGTACTGTTTTCAACCGAAACATTTGTTTAAGTAATAACTTGTAATTGATAGTTTTTTCTTCTGAAATGCGATGTATTGCATATCTATTTTGAAGCAGTTCAATTAACTATCTTAAAACTACAATCTATTGCTTATGGAAAAGCTCAACAAAAACGCATCTCACGAAAATGAAAAATTAACAGAAGATGAAGAACAGATTTTAAATCAGCTAGGACTTTTTGGGGATTCAAGAAGACGATTTCTAGGTAAAGTTTCTGCTGCAGGAGTCAGCGTTATGGCTTCATCTTATTTTACTTCAGAATTATTCGGAAACACTACAAATGCAGATTTGCCTAAAGCATTAAATGCTTTTTTAAACGAAGTCGAAGTAAATCTTCACGTTAATAACAAAGTAGAACCCCTTACTCTAGATTCCAGAACATCATTACTAGATGCACTACGCGAACACTTAAATTTAACAGGAACAAAAAAGGGATGTGACCACGGTCAATGTGGAGCTTGTACTGTGATGATAGACGGTAAGCGTAAGCTTTCTTGCTTAACTCTCGCAGCTACTTGTAAAGACAAAGAGATCACTACTGTTGAAGGTCTTACAGATAATACTGAGTTGCACCCTATGCAACAAGCCTTCTTAAAACATGATGGTTTTCAATGTGGTTATTGTACGCCGGGACAGCTTTGTTCTTCTTTAGCTTTATTAGAAGAAGCTAAGAATGGAGAGGCTAGTTATGTAACTAAAGATTTTACCAATGTCAAAAGCGATCTAGAACTTTCTGAGGAAGAAATCAGAGAGCGTATATCTGGTAATATTTGCCGTTGTGGAGCTTATAATAATATCGTGCAGGCTATAAAAGAAGTACAATCTGGTGTTGAAGAAAAACCAAAATGGAAGTTTGCTACTACAGAGCAAATGAATGAGGCGAGCAATTCTTAAATCTATTTTTCTTCATCCTGATTAATGTCTCTTGAGTTTTCAAAAGACAGATCAAAAAAACAAATTATGAGACCATTTACATATACTCAACCGGAAACAATAGAAGAGGCTTTGACTGCTTCTGTAACTAATACTGATTCAAAATATCTGGGAGGCGGAACTAACCTTGTTGATTTGATGAAAGAAGATGTTGAAAGACCTTCACAAATCATTGAAGTGGCAGATCTGGATTTTAATACAATAACATCTAACGAGACTGGTGGTATTACACTAGGCGCGATGCTTAGTAATTCAGAAACCGCAAATCATCCTGATATTAGAAAAAACTATCCGCTGCTGTCTATGGCCATGTTATCTGCTGCTACGGCGCAGATTCGTAATATGGCAACAAACGGCGGTAATTTATTACAACGCACGCGTTGCCCTTACTTTTTTGAAGTATCAATGCCGTGTAACAAGCGAGAGCCGGGCAGTGGTTGTGGTGCATTAGAAGGGGCTAATTCAAAACATGCCATTTTTGGATGGAGCGAAAGCTGTGTAGCGACTCACCCTTCAGATATGTGTGTGGCCCTGGCAGCATTAGAAGCTACAGTAACCCTCCAAAAACCAGGAGGAACCTCCCGAACTATTGAGTTTACAGATTTCCATAGATTACCGGGAGATCAGCCTGAAAAAGATAATACGATACTTCCGGGCGAAATTATCACTGCAATAGATTTACCAAACCCCAAATTTCAAACCAACTACCATTATCTTAAGATAAGAGAACGCAGCAGTTATGCTTTTGCTTTGATCTCTGTTGCAGCCGGACTTCAAATTTCCGGAGGAAAAATCACAAATATTGGTCTTGCTATGGGTGGGGTTGCTCACAAACCTTGGAAACTTATTAAAGCTGAAGCGTTCTTAACCGGAAAAATGCCAACAAAGGCCAATTTTGAACAGGCGGCTGAACTCGCTCTAAAGGGTGCAAAAACCCTTTCAGAGAATGAGTATAAGGTTATAATGGGTATAAAAGCGATTGTGAGGGCATTGGAGCAAGCACTTGCAAAAACGGCTTAGTTGTAAATCACCACAAAATTTAAATAAATGAATACAGATATATCAATAGGAACCGGAAACCCAATAGACCGTGTAGAAGGTCGGCTTAAGGTGATGGGCCTAGCCAAATACGCTTCAGAGTTTAATGTGAAGAATTTGGCTTATGCACAAGGAATCAACAGTACAATAGCTAAAGGAACAATCACAGCAATAGATACCAGCGAAGCCGAAAAACAAAAAGGAGTTATTAAAGTACTTACTTATAAGAATGCAGATAAACTGAAGCAATATGATGAAGAATTACCTGCCATTTCAACCTCAAGCATTCAGCCGGTATTGCAAAGCGCTGATGTGTATTATTACGGAGAATATGTAGGTCTCGTTATTGCAGAAACTTTTGAGCAGGCTCAATATGCCGCAAGTTTAGTAAAATATACATACAGCGAAGAGAAGCCCGATATAGATTTTGACAGTTCTCGAGCTAAAGCTTACAGACCCACAGAAAAATCCGACTATTCCAGAGGTGATGTATCGCAGGGATTGGCAGAAGCAGATGTCACACTAGAACAGATATATAATACTCCGATTGAGCATCATCATCCGATGGAGCTTCACGCGATTATTGCTTCGTGGAATAATGGAAATGTAGAGGCTTATGCAAGTCAGCAAATAATTGACGATGCAACCCTAACTATCGCAGATACTTTTCAGATCGAAAAGAAAAATGTACGTGTAATAGCACCTTTTGTAGGTGGGGGTTTTGGGTCAAAACTTCACGCAAAACAACATGTTATTTTGGGAGTCATGGCCTCTAAGCAAATAGGCAGACCGGTACAAATGACCGTTACACGAAATCAAATGTTTACCAATACCAACCTGAGACAGCGTAACGAACAAAAAATGCAAGTGGGAGCTAAGTCAGACGGGAGCTTAACGGCTTTATCACACGATACTTTATCACATACTTCAACATATGAGGAGTTTCAAGAATCTTGTGGTACGGTTACAAAGATGTTATATAAAACACCAAATAATAAAGTAACACACCGTTTGATGCCTATGAATTTACAAACTCCGTTTGCTATGCGCGCGCCAGGAGAAGCAACCGGGAGTTTTGCATTAGAATCTGCTATGGATGAAATGGCATGGAAACTAAAAATGGATCCTGTAGATTTTAGGGTTAAAAACGATACACAAGTTGACCCCAGCAGTGATAAACCTTTTTCTTCAAGATTGCTCAATGAATGTCTTAAGATAGGAGCTAAAGAATTTGGGTGGGAAGAAAGACCACAAAAACCAGGAACTAAAGAAGAAGGAAACTGGCTTGTGGGTTATGGTGTAAGTGGAGCTTCAAGGCGTGCTCCTTATCAGAAGACTTCGGCTAAAATTATTTTAGAACTTAAGGATAGTGAGGTGTTTGCAACCATTCAAATGGATGCAACTGATATAGGTACAGGAAGTTATACCATTATCGCACAGACTGCTTCAGAGTATTTAAATATTCCTGTAGCGCAGGTTGATGTAGAACTAGGCGATTCAGATTTTCCTAAAACTCCGGGTTCCGGCGGTTCTTGGGGTGCTGCTTCTTTTTCAAACGGAGCACGGGCAGCTTGTGAAAATGCTATTGCTTCTTTAGAAGAAAAATCCGGGTTAAAACTTGCTGATGCCGGTCTCGCTAAACTGATGCGATCCGGAAACCTCAATTCTTTTGAGGCTGAAGGAACGGCAGAACCTGATGAAGAGTTTAAGAAGCATTCAGTATTTTCTTTTGGAGCCAATTTTACCGAAGTTTGGGTGGATAAAGACACCGGAGTATTTAGAATTAAAAGAATGCTCAATGTAGCTTCCTGCGGAAAAATTCTAAATCCTAAGACGGCTTTCGGTCAGATAATTGGTGGTTGTGTGATGGGGGCCGGTATGGTAATAGCAGAACAAACAAAAGTTGAACCTAATTACGGTAACTTCATCACCCGTTCTTTTGCAGATTATCATGTACCGGTAAATCTGGATATGGCAAATATTGATGTGATCTTTTTACCGGAAGAAGATAAGATCGCAAATAAAATGGGAATTAAAGGTGTTGGTGAACTCGGTATTACCAGTGTAGCAGCTTCTATTGCCAATGCGATATTCAACGCCACCGGTAAGCGCATGCGTGATTTACCAATCACTCCAGAAAAATTAATACTAGCAGAAAAAGAACCCGGAGTTGCTTAAACCGTCACTTCTGATATTAAAAAAGGCTTTAACTAATTTAGTTAAAGCCTTCTATTTTGAGAAGTAGCTTGTTTACTTTTATCCCGTAGCGATTGTACTTCGCGTTTTCTTTTGAGGGCTAAAATTTCAGCAGTAACAGACAAAGCGATCTCTTGTGGAGTAATTGCTCCAATATCAATCCCTGCCGGTCCGTAAATAGTATCTAAGTTTTCTTCAAATAGTTCGGGTTTATAGTCAATAAGTTCGTTGAATAATTTTTCACGCCTTTTTGAACTTCCTAAAACACCGACATAATTAGGTTTTTTATTAATTATATTTACTAAAAAGTTGAGGTCTGTCGCATAGTTATGGTTCATAAGTACCACGGCAGATTCTTCATCAATGGTAAGCGCAGCGGCTTCCTGAGGCGTTAAATGTAGCACTTGATAAACTCCCGGAAAGTTAGCTTCGGTTTTAGGATCTTTTGGAGACGCAATTACCGTGACTTGCCAGCCCAATTGTGATGCGGTAATCCCTAACTGAACCGCATCATGTTCAGATCCAAACAAAAACAGCTGAAACAAAGGAGGCAACTTTTGTTTATAAACCAGACTACTTTCTGTATGGAATAGCTCAGCAGAAATAGAAGATAAATTGAGTTTCTCGGCATTACTTAAAATAACCTGAGTTCCCAAAGTGTAGGAGACATCATCTAGTGATCTTTTGTAAAACGATTCTAGTTTGAAGTAAGTTCGGTTTTTAAATTCTTTATTTATTTCTTCAAAAAGCGTTTCAGTAATAACTACAGGTTCAATTAAAATATAAATCACACCTTCGCAGCCCAAACGATATCTACCATCATAGGTCATCATTTTGGCTTTTCCGGTTTCAAAAACTTCTTCAGCCTGAAACAATACTTCTTTTTCAACACAGCCACCACTAACAGCACCAGTTATGACACCACTTTCAGAAATAAGCATACGCACACCTGGTTTTCGGTATGAAGAGCCATCTAAATCAACCACGCTTGCCATCACGCATTTTTGATGGTCTTTATGGTAAGTGAAAGCTGTATTGATGAGTTCTTTAAATTCGTGTGTCATTTGTAGTATTTACTCGATAATCGAGATTTAAATGCTCCGAGATTTGTCTCGTTCTAAAATGTATTGTTATGTTTAGTGCTTCGCGGGCTTACTCCCGAAATAGGTTACTCAATAATCGAGATTTATACACTTTTAGGTTTTCCTCTAATTTAAAACCTATTTCCTTTATAGCTTAAAACTTAAAGTAATTTAAATCTATTTTTTGCTTTCGCATGAGGTGTGTAGGGGTTTTTACAAGATTTTATGATTTTGAGAATTTTTAAAGTCCGTTCTAAATCAATAGAATTTACCTTTATTTTAATAGAATTGGCCGCGTTTATCAGTAATTTTTCAGTTTAACGATATGAATACAAAATAAGCAAACTTATAAATGATTGATTTTTCTGAGTACCCAGCAATTGAATCGTATGGATTGATAGGAAATTGTAGAACCTGTGCACTAATTCAAAAAGAAGGAGCGATTGAGTTTATGAGCTTTCCGGAGTTTGATTCACATTCCGTTTTTGGATCTATTTTAGATCGAAATAAAGGAGGGTATTTTGTTACAAGACCTAAGGGGGATTTTACAAAATGTTTTCAGGAATATGTATTAGATACCAGTGTGTTGACTACGCGTTTTTTATCAGAAAATTATACTGTTGAGTTCACAGATTTTATGCCTATCGGAATTGGGAAAGAAGTTCCCAATCAACTGATAAGAAAGATTGAAGTTATCCGCGGAAGCGTAAATTTTGATCTCAATATCAGGGTGCAACTCAACTATGGTAAAATTTCAACCGAAACTCAACTATTAGATAAACATACCCTAAGTTTTACAAATAAAAATTTTGACAAAGGACTCAAAGTTTCGGCCTCTGTGCCTTTAGAAAAGGGAGGAAGTACAAGAAACGAGTTTCAGTTAAATGAAGGGGAAGAGGCGTATTTTATCATTGAAAGCGATGCTGAAGAAGAAAACTATACGTATGATAGTCAATTCAGACAAACTATAGCAAATAAGCTTGATGAAACGCTGCAATTCTGGCAAAACTGGATTAAAACCTGTACTTATAAAGGAGATTTTGCGCAGCATATGAAGCGTTCAGCAATCACCTTAAAACTGTTCACAAGTTTTAAATATGGTGCAACTATTGCTGCACCCACATATTCTTTACCTGAAACTCTAGGTGGCGATAAGAATTGGGATTATCGTTATGTATGGATTAGAGATGCTGCATTTACCATGTATGCTTTTATGAGATTAGGATTTATAAATGAGGCGTCAGATTTTATGAAGTGGGTTTATGAGCGTATAGATGCAGATATAAATGGTGATGTAGAATTACAGATTATGTACCGCATAGATGGTGGGCGCGACTTGGATGAAGAAGAATTAGATCTTGATGGTTATAAAGGCTCAAAACCTGTACGTATCGGAAATGCGGCAACTGGCCAGCTGCAGTTAGATGTTTTTGGTGAATTAATGGATACGATTTATTTGTTTGACAAATACGGTCAGCAGGTGATGTATTCATTCTGGAAAAACGTTGAAAAACTTATTGATTTTGTTTGTGAAAACTGGGAGTCGCCAGATCATGGTATTTGGGAAGTACGAGAAGTAAAAAGGCATTACTTATATTCAAGATTGATGTGCTGGGTTGCTCTTGACCGCGCTATTCGATTGGTTAGAAAGCGTTCATTACCCACAGACGTTACCAAATGGATAGAAAACCGAAATCTTATTTTTAAGGATATTTATGATAATTTTTGGGATGAAAAACTACAAAGTTATGTTCATTTTAAAGGTGCTAAAACCGTAGATTCTTCATTGCTGATGATGCCGTTAATGAAGTTTATAAGCCCGTATGACGAGCGCTGGTTAAAGACCCGCAAGGTAATTGAAGATCAGCTCATCATTGATGAGGTTTTGGTGTACCGAAACCTTCACGATAGCATCCCAATAAAAAGTGAAGATCGTGAAGGCGCTTTCACCATTGGTTCTTTCTGGTATCTCGAGTGCTTATCGCGTGGTGGAGAAGTAGAGAAAGCTTCCAGATACTTTCAGAAATTAATGAGTTATGGTAATCACTTGGACCTATTTTCAGAAGAATTAAGTCCATCAGGAGCCCAGTTGGGTAATTTTCCACAGGGATTTTCTCACCTGGGATTGATTAGTACGTTGTTTTCTATAGATCGTCAAAAAGGCTCCAATACCTTTGTATTGAAAGACTGACCTTATAATAACCGACTCTTAACAGATTGACCCAATTGATATGCGTTCATTTCCGGAGTAAATTCTTCAGTAGTAGAAGGAAGCAACACCAACATTTTTGTAGAATTTTTCTGTGGATCTTTATAATAAATTCTCAGTTTATAATTCACAGGATGATCTTCATCGTGATAGTCTCCAGTTTTCAGGTCAAAACCACCATCATTAGTATAAGCTAAACTAATAATTTCGGTCTTTTTTACTTTTTGAAGGCTTTCAAGTTCTTGATTACTAAATTTATAACGTTTGAGTAATGTGTTTAAAGTCTTTAAAAAATGATTGTCTCCGCTGAATAACATAGTTTTATTTTTTAGAATAATATAAAATTATCTTTAACTACATTAATGACCAATTTTAGAATAGGAATTGGCTTAAGTTTAATAAGTAGCTTTAAAATTTAGTTAATGATGAATTATAAAAACTGATCTATTTATTTTGATAATATTAAATTTGAGCTTTATGATAATAAATAGATCCATCCACTTTTTAGTCTTGAGTTCAGTAATGCTTTTGCTTGTTGGCTGCAACAATGAAAGTGAAAAAAATAGGGAGGCAAATTCTGTTGGAGAAAAAGAACCTGTTATAGCATTAATCGTCAAACAACCCGATAGTATTGAAACTCCAAAAGATATGGTTTGGGTTTCCGGTATCCATTTTACACAAGGTGCTCAGGCCGGAGATCAACTCGCATTACCTCGGGAGAAACCAGCTCACCCGGTTGCCGTAGATGGTTTTTTTATAGATAAAACCGAAGTTACAAACGGTCAGTTTAGAAAATTTGTAAAAGCTACAGGCTATGTCACTACTGCAGAGCAACCTGTTGATTGGGAAGAAATGAAAAAAACCTTACCTGCCGGAACTCCAAAACCTGCAGATAGTATATTCAAACCCGGTTCTTTAATTTTCAATAGAAATGTAGCTAGCGTAACAGATCTGAACAATTATACGCAGTGGTGGGAATGGAAAATTGGAGCTAACTGGAAGCATCCGCAAGGCCCGGAAAGTAACATAGAAGGAAAAGATAATTACCCGGTAGTTCACATAACTTATGAAGATGCTTTAGCTTATTGTAAATGGGCAAATCGTCGATTACCTACAGAGGCAGAATGGGAAGCTGCCGCTCATGGTAAAATGTCCGGAGGAATCTATACCTGGGGTAATGATGATTCGGATTTAAGTACCAAAGCAAATACGTGGCAAGGTACTTTTCCAACTAAAAATTCTGCTGAAGACGGGTATTCCTATGTAGCACCTGTTGCCACTTACGATCCCAATTCATTAGGTATTTTTGACATGTCTGGTAATGTTTGGGAAATTACTCAAGATTGGTTCTCTGTTCGCTATTATAAGGATATTTTAGGTAATGAAGTCATAAATCCTCAAGGACCTTTAGAATCTTACAACCCTGAAAACCCGTATCAGCCAGAAAAAGTAATCAAAGGAGGCTCATTTCTTTGCGCTGCCAGTTACTGTGCAAGTTATCGTATTTCGGCTCGTACGCCGCAGGCGTTAGACTCTTCTACAGATCACAGTGGGTTTAGAACCGTGGCCGATATAGCGATGCTTAAACCTTAATTCGTTTTAATTTTTAAATTAATTCAAAGGATTTCGTATTATTGTTTTATAAATGTAAATCAGACACTTTTTAAAACAGCCATAAACTCCACAAAATATGATATCTAAAATTTTCAGTTTTCACAAGTATTCACTTTTAGGTCTTTTTACAGTTTTAATGATTTTCAATTCCTGTAAAAAAGAAACAGATAAAGAAGTTATTATTGAAGAAGAGCTTGCCCAAAACAAGGTAGAAGAAATGCCGTACAACAATCCTATAGTTGGGCAACGAGCAGACCCATGGGTTTATAAAGATACTGATGGCACCTACTATTTTATTGCTACAGCTCCTGAATATGATCGTATTGAAATTAGAAAGGCAAATACCATTAATGGATTAGGAACAGCAGAACCTCACGTTATCTGGACCAAACATGAAACTGGAAATATGGGGCATCATATTTGGGCTCCCGAGTTGCATAAAATAGATGGTAAATGGTATGTGTATTTTGCTGCCGGCGAAGTTGAAGATGTTTGGAAAATACGCATGTTTGCACTTTCTACAGATGCTCAGGATCCTACAGAAGGTGATTGGGTAGAAGAAGGTCAAATTGCTACAGAACATGATTCTTTCTCACTTGATGCGACATCTTTTGAACATAATGGAAAGCGTTATTTAATATGGGCACAAAATATAACCGAAGGAACATCACTGGTAATGTCTGAGATGGAAACACCTACAAAACTCAAGGGGCCAGAAATCATCATTACCAATCCAGAATTTGATTGGGAGCGTATAGGATATATAGTAAATGAAGGTCCGGCAGTTCTTAAGCGTAATGGTAAAATATTTGTTACGTATTCTGCAAGTGCAACAGATTCTAACTATGCAGTAGGCTTATTGTGGGCTGATGAAGATGCAGATTTGATGAATGAAGAATCTTGGAACAAGTCTAAAGAACCGGTCTTTTATACTAATGCTGAAGTGAGACGTTTTGGGCCCGGACACAATTCCTTCACAAAATCTGAGGATGATCAAAAAGATGTTATGATATACCACGCCCGTGTTTACGAGCAAATACGAGGCAATTCGTTATATGATTTCAACAGACATACCCGTGCACGTGTTATAGGCTGGGACGAAAACGGTTTTCCTGATTTTAGACAGGATGCTCGTGACTAATAATGTACTTAAAATAAAAAAAGCTCGTGTAATTATCTACACGAGCTTTTTTATTTTAAGTATATGCTGTTTACATAGCTTTATTAAAGAAAATAGCATTCATAAACAGTTTTGTAGTACCATACCAGAATGCTCTAAAATTGGTATTATCTGTAAATAGGATGACATTACCACTACCGTTAGACTGCTGCACAAATGGTCTGGTCCCTTTAATAGCTTCATAATTTATATCGCTTATATAACCACTTACTAAAGGTTCATCAGTATATGTTATAGGATTTTTATAGCTGGTATCATCAGTCTCTATAAAGAGTGTTGTATCTCTAAAAAGATTAATTTCTGAAGAGTCATATCCAAAAGCAATAGGGTGGGAGCGATCTATTTTTGCTTTGAAAATAGCACCACCTATAACCTGAGCTCCATTGAAGTCTCTACGTTGCTCAAAAGTTACATCAGTCGCAGGATTTTCGGTTTCTACAGTTGTGAAGTCAATTAATCCCTGACGTTTCATCCAGCGAGCAGCATTTTTAAAACCAATGAAGTTTCCGCCACTGCGAACCCATTCACTAATTTTATCAGCGCTAGACTCGTCTATACCGCCACCCCAGCCACTTGTAGGCATTATGAGTGTTGTGTATTTAGATAGATCAGTCCTACTTAAACTTCTAGTGTCTAGTTTTGTGATGCTGATGTGGAAACGGGTGTCTAAAAGATGCCAGATTTCTCCGGCGTCCGTTGCGTTAATTCCATCGCCAACTAAAAGTGCTATTTTTTGAGGCTCTAATGCGATAAATTTTCGGCTTCCTAGATCAATTCCTTCCGTTAGGCCGGTTTTTACAGGATTTATGGTAAGATGTGCATCTTTAGCTACTTTATCTAAAAATTGATTTAATTCTTCGGCATTCATTTTTTGATTCTGTACAGGAATCATCACCGTCCCATAATCATAAATAACTCCTCCTGAAGTAAAAGGTTGTATCCCAACTTTAGCACGTAAACCTGCATTTAAAATAGCGTTTAATGCCTGTGGAGCGTAATAATCTCCCCACGGAAGTAAATAAGCATAATCACTTTTGGATAGCGTTAAAGGTGTTGGGAGCGACACGCTATCTATTTTAGTACTAGCCAAGCTTGCTGGCGCATTCTCACTAAAATCAAGATTGAATGCCAGCGGAAAACTCCAGGCAGAAATGTCATAGAAAAGACTATCTTCAAAAGTGGTACGCTTTTCAAACATGCCTTTAAGAAGTCTGCTGTGTTTTTGATTTTTAGGCACCACATAGCTACTATTCTTGTCAAATTTTAAATCTTTTGATTCATAATCTTTATCAGCTTCATAAACTGAAATTTGATGACGCTGTAGTAACTGTGCTAAGTGAGCTGCACGAGCAGGATCATTTTGACTACCAAAAATATAGGCATCACCACCTGCTTCTGATCTCGAGTTAGCATAGAAATCGCGTTGATAATTAAGAAGTTTAGTACGCATGGCTTGTGCTGCTTCAATAGTTGAAAGAAAAGCAGTAAGTTGATTTCTTATGGTAAAAGGAAATGTAAGCAATCCGTTGTCTGTTTCTTGTATGTGCCCGCGTGAACTGGCTTGTTCAAAAAGAATACCTATACTACCGTTAATATCAGGGAAAGTTGAACCTTTTCCGTAGTAAAAATCATCGTAATCTTCTTCGGTATAATAAAACGAACCAATTTTATCGAATGCTGCAGCGTGGTACTTACCAATCTCTGCGGTTAATTCTTGATTGAGTTTAGGAGTCAAAGGATGCGTACGACTCTGAATTCCCGGTTGAAAGAAAAACGAAGAGTTGCTACCCATCTCGTGATGATCTGTTAAGATGTTAGGATGCCACGCGTGATAGGTTTTAATACGTGCCTGAGATTCTGGTAATTCTGCCGGAAGCCAATCGCGGTTAAGGTCAAACCAATAGTGATTATAACGCCCGCCAGGCCACACTTCACGGTATTCTCTATCCTGAGGATCTGAAGTAAGGCTTTGATTTTTATTGGTATTTGCCCAATACGAGAAGCGTTGTAACCCATCAGGATTAAAAGAAGGATCAAATAAAATCACCACATTTTCTAACATCGAATCAATGGCGGGCCCTTCTGCAGCAGCTAAATAATAGATAGCTAATAATCCTGCGTTAGAGCCGCTGGCTTCATTACCGTGAATACTCATCCCTTGATAGGTGACAATAGGCATTGAATCTGTGTCTAAGCTTTCTGAGCCGCTATATGTAAGTGCTGCATGTTGATTTTTAATTTCAGCAATATTCTTATGGTTTTCGGGTGATGTAACTGTTAATAGCAATATAGGCCTGCCTTCAAATGTTCTTCCGCGGTTTTCAATAGCAATGCGAGGAGAGGCTGCAGCCATTTTTTCCATATAACTCACCAGCAAATCATGGCTTACGTGCCACTCACCGGGAACATAGCCCAAAAGCTCTTTTGGAGTGGGAATCTCGGGATTGTAACTTACATTATCTGGTAAATAATAATCTAGTGTAGGATGCGATACTTGCGCATAGGTAAAAGGAATAAACAGGAGTAGAAAAACTCTAAGTAGCATTTGCTTCATATTCTTTATGAAATGATTTATTGGCACTGCCAATGGGTTTAATACTCCGAGGCTTGCCGCGAGATTGAAAATTTGTTTCTAACGAAACTGCCTCGCGGGCTTGCCCCGAGGTAGTTTACGAACGATTTTAAAGATATCAATTTTAAATCTAAACCGTTTTTCCATTTATACTAAATGCTTAAAAAGAGTAACTAGTATAGCGTAATTTATTATTCAAAATTCTGAATCCTTTAAATTGAGGTATAAAAAAAGCCGCAAATAATGCGGCTTTAAAATCTAAGTTGTCAATTTTTTAAATATCGTCAAAACTTACATCAGTAAATGCTTTTGCAGATTTTGTTTCAAAAACCGGCTCTTTGTCCTCTTCTTTAACATAATCGCTCTGGTGACGTTCGCTAATTACTTCTTCTCCTTTTTCATTAAGGATGTAGCTGGTCATTTCATTTAAAATTTCAGAGAAACCATCAAAATCTTCTTTATAAAGATAAATTTTGTGTTTCTTGTAGTGAAAGGAACCATCGTCATTTGTGAATTTTTTACTCTCGGTAATGGTTAGGTAATAATCTCCTGCACGTGTAGAACGTACATCAAAAAAATAGGTGCGACGCCCTGCTCTTAACACTTTCGAGAATATCTCATCATTCCCCTTCATTTCATTATTGCTCATAATCTTGGTTTAATTAATACGCTTTATTCTGTCAAAAATGGAAAAAAATTAGTTGGCGTACAAAATTTTATTCCATTTCTTTTTCATCAAGTTGTTTGCGGTAAAGTTCTTGATAATAACCCGGTTGTTTTACCAGATCTTCATGCTTACCTTGTTGTATGATCTCTCCTTCTTCAAGAATGATAATTTTATCGGCATTTTTAGCCGAAGAAATACGATGACTAACAAGAATTGTAGTCTTATCAGCAGCGATTTTTTTTAGATTTGATAGAATTTCTTCTTCGGTTTCTGTATCTACTGCAGAAAGACTGTCATCAAATAAAAGAACCTGTGGGTCTTTAATAATGGCACGAGCGATAGAAACACGCTGTTTCTGCCCACCGCTTAAGGTAATACCCCGTTCTCCCAGAATTGTATCATAGCCTTTAGAAAAATCAACTATATTTTTATGTACAACAGCATTTTTAGCTGCTTGTATAACTTCTTCATCAGAAGCATCTTTTTTACCAAATTTGATATTCTCTTTAATACTATCGCTAAACAAAAAAGCTTCTTGTGGAACATAACCTATAGCGGTTCTCAAGTCTTTTAGATTGAGTTTTTCAATAGGAGTTTTGTCTATGCTTATCGTTCCATTTGTAGTGTCGTATAGGCGACCTATCAACTCTAAGATAGTAGATTTACCAGAACCGGTTTTACCGATAATGGCTAAAGTTTCTCCTTTATTTACTTCAAAAGAAATGTCTTTTAAGGCTGTAATATTAGTGTCTTCGTACGTAAATGTAACCTTGTCAAAACGAATACTTCCGTCGATAGGTGTGTGTTCATTTGTATAGTTTACGATATCTGGCTTCTCCTTGAGAAACTCATTAATACGCTTTTGTGAAGCTTCGGCTTGTTGTACTAATGAAGTGATCCATCCTACAGAAGCCACAGGCCAGGTTAACATATTTACATAAATAAGAAACTCTACAATGACGCCTAGATCAGGGATGCTTCCGTCTATGTATTTTTTTCCACCTATATAGATAACCAATAAGTTACTTACGCCAATTAAAGCAATCATTAAAGGGAAGAAGAAGGCCTGAACTTTTACTAAATCTAGATTTTTATCTTTATTAGTTTCACTTAGCTCTTCAAAATTCTTATACGTTTGCGGCTCTATTCCATAGGCTTTAATCACCCCGATACCACTAAAGGATTCTTGAGTAAATGTGCTTAAATGCGATAAATATTGTTGAACAACTGTACTGCGTTTGTGAATGAGTCTGCTTAATTGATAGATGGCAACAGATAAAATAGGTAACGGGATTAGTACATACAATGTGAGTTCTGGCGCGCTGTAATACATATAGGGTATCACTGTTGCAAAAAGTATCACAGTCGTAACACCATACATAATAGCGGGGCCTAAATACATACGTACTTTACTTACATCTTCACTAATACGATTCATTAAGTCACCAGTACGGTTTTTCTTGTAGAAATTGAGCGAA
Source organism: Leeuwenhoekiella polynyae (assembly GCF_004104075.1). Lineage (GTDB taxonomy): Bacteria > Bacteroidota > Bacteroidia > Flavobacteriales > Flavobacteriaceae > Leeuwenhoekiella > Leeuwenhoekiella polynyae. The sequence continues at coordinate 42,913 of NZ_QOVK01000012.1, forward strand.
AGATTCTGGTATTGCTCATAAACCTCGTTTTTAAGATCTGCTTCCATATAACGAGAAACAACAATAAACATTTGACGCATGAGAAACGTAAAAAATGCTGAAAGTAGGGCAGCTCCCAAAAGCATCAAAAGCGTAACAAGTAGTTGGTGTTTCAAGGCACTCAATTCACCACCGTTATTCAAATAATCTTCTACATACTTAATCATATCGCCAGAAAATTTAGGCGTAAGTATGGCAAATATGCGGGCTATCAAAACAATAAAAAAGCCCAAAATGAGCTTCCATTTGTATTTTTTAAAATACTTATTGAGATGTTGAAGTTCTTTCATAAATCGTAGTTCTTCGGGCAGGCTCGTAATCTAAGGTTTTGACCATAAGTCTTTTTTATATAGAGCCGGGCAAAGATACGTGTTTAGACTGTAAAACGCGTACAGAGTTTTTTGAGATAAAAAAGTAATTAGGGTGGTTAGAACCCTAATAAAATGTATTTTTGCAACGTTTTTGAACTTTTCGGTATACTACCGTTCAGCTTTAAGTTATTATAATCTCAAACAACCTAAGTTCTTTAAAATTATGCTTAACAGAAGGCACATTCGCATCAAAGTAATGCAAGCACTTTACGCCTTAAGTCAGTCAGAACAACCTGATTTACTTAAAGAAGAGAAATTCTTGAACGCGAGTACCGCTCAGATGTACGATCTCTATCTGGTATTGATAGATCTGGTTGTTGAAATTCACGCGCATGCAAAGGACATGATGGAGCGTTCTCAGCTTAAAATGCTGGCTACAGAATCTGAAAAAAATCCCAATCTTAAATTTATTAACAATGAAGTTTTAGTTAAACTTTCTGAGAACGAATTGCTTCAGAAAGAACTAAAGAAAGCAAAGCTTAATAATTGGAGGCTTGATAATGAGTACGTTGTTTTAATTTATAACGAACTTATGAAAAGCGACTTTTATGAGGCTTATATGTCTGATACTGAATCAGATTTTAAAAAAGACCGCGATTTTGTTATCGATTTTTTCAGCGAATACGTAGCTCCTAATAACAAACTTTACGATTATTTAGAGGATTATCGCATTACTTGGGTAGATGACCTGCCTGTTGTAAATACAACAATTGTTAAGCGACTCGGGAAGATTAAGCCTAATTCTCCAGAAAGTACAATCATTCCTAAATTATATAAAGACGAAGAAGATCGTCAATATGCTAAAGACCTTCTGTTGCGTACCGCTCGCAACAATGGAGAATACGAAGCAGAGATTTTAGGAAATACACCCAACTGGGATCAAGACCGTATAGCTGCTTTAGACAAGATACTGATTAAGATGGCACTTTGCGAATTCTTAAGATTTCCATCAATTCCTATTAAAGTGACTATTAATGAATATTTAGAATTATCTAAAGAATATTCAACACCTAAGAGTAGCATTTTTGTGAATGGTGTCTTAGATCGTTTGGTTAAAAAGTATAAGAAGGAAAGCAGGCTAAACAAAGCAGGTAGGGGCTTGATTGAGTAATAAATAAAATTGTATTTTTGAATTCCTAAAAAATAAAACTATTATGAAAAAAGCATTTCTTGCAGTTGGTCTAGTGGCTGCATTAGCGTTTACAAGTTGTAAAGACAACGCATCAGACAAAGTAAAAGGAGAAAATGTAGAAATGGCAGCAACTCGTGATGCAGATGCTACTGTTTTTCCTTCGATGGAATTTGAAGAAAGTGCATATGACTTTGGAAATATCGCACGTGGTACAGCTGTAGAGCATGTATTTAAATTTAAAAATACAGGCAAGGCACCTTTAGTTATTGTTGATGCAACAAGTACTTGTGGATGTACCGTACCAAGTTATCCTAAAGAGCCTATTCAACCAGGTGAGACAGGAGAACTTTTGGTAAAATATAACGGTAGTGGTTTAAATTCGGTAACTAAAGTTGTTACTGTAAAATCTAATACTGAAAAAGGATCTGAAACTGTAAAAATCACCGCTTTTGTACAACCTACTGAAGGTCCTGCAGCAACAAACGGCTAAGCAACTATAAATGGAACAATTAACAAGCTTTTTACCCATTCTTTTAATGATCGCGGTTGTGTATCTTTTTATGATACGCCCACAAATGAAACGTCAAAAGGATGAAAAGAAATTTGCTGAAGAATTAAAAAGAGGAGATCGTGTAATTACGAAAAGCGGGCTTCACGGAAAAATTTTAGACTTGAATGACACTACTGTAATCCTAGAATCAGGTGCCGGTAAATTAAAATTTGAGCGTTCTGCATTGTCTTTAGAACTAACAAAAAAATTAAATGAGCCTGCAAAGGTAGAGAAGAAGAAATAAGCTTCTTTTCTAGCTCAAATAAAAAACTCCCGAAGTGTAATACTTCGGGAGTTTTTTATTTATAACACATAGTTTAAAATATAAAAACCCTGCCTTTATAATAAAAGCAGGGTTTTTGCATTCACAAAAGAAACTTAATTGTTATGATACTATAAATAGACTTGCTATTGCAACAGCCTCATCACCAGTTAAAATCTCATCATATGCTTGAGTAGAAGCGTCAACAGTAAATGGAGATCCAGAACCAAGACTTGTAACATCTAAACCACCTTGCATAATATTCGCTTCGGTAGTTGCCCCGTCATATACAGCTTGTGTAGCTTCTGGCATACCAGCTCCTCTTTGGTTTCCTGTAATCCATCCCTCAAGACCACGAAGTCTTCTTACTTCTGATGCATGTCTTGCCTCAACTGAATGTATTTGTAAAGCAGCAGTTAGAACACCCGGATTTCCCATTAGGTTTCCTGCCTGACCTTTATATGCACGTACTCCAGTATCTTCAAATGCTTGAGCTAGCGCTAATAATTGTGCATAAGCTGTTGCTTGCCCAGCGCCATTATCATTAAATGGATCAAAAGCACCACCAACTGTAAAATCAAAAGTAGGTTTTGCCACGGGTGTAGCACCTGAACCTTCTATAGCAGCAGTTAAGAAATCAACGTGCTGTGATTCGTGCTTTGAGATTTGCATATATATAGCTTCTGCTTTAGCATTTCCTGAAAGTACACCAGAATCTAGAGCCATAGCATAAAATTCATCTTCAAGATATTCTAATGTAAGAGCTAGATTTAAAACATCAACAACACTAGAGCTGGATTGAGCCATAGCTTTGTTAGACATTGTAGCCAATCCAAATGGTACGGCAGCGATTGCAGCTTTTTTTGTCAAGCTTCCTAATTGACCAAACATTGCACGTCTGGATGTGTTAGGCTCTTGTAATTTATCAGTAGTAAATTCGTCTAAAAATTTTATTAAATTCATTTCGGTATTTTTTTAATGGTTAGTAATTACGCTTGTGGTTTTTTGTATGTAAATGGAGTTACAAAGAACCCTCCTGCTGCAGAAATAACATCTGCAGGTGATGCAGCCAAGTCAAGACCGTTATCATCTATGATATCGTCTCCGGCAAATGCAGTGTAATCTGCACTACCATTAATTATTGTTCTTATAGCTGCGGCGTGACGGGCTTCTACAGATACAATTTTACCAGCTAAAGTAAGATAAGCAGCAGTCTGAATATATTGACCTGCGCCGTTGTATGCACTAACTCCTGTATCTTCTAATATCCTAGCAGTAGTTAATACTGAATCTCTGTCGCCAAAATCTACAGAGCTAAAATCGAATTCTAGATCAGCAGTAAGTTGTTGCTCCATAGGAACATTTGCGCCAATAGCGGCTTTAAAGAATTCACGGTGATTCACCTCGTGATTGTATAAATCTAATAAGATTGCTTTTTCATCAGCAGAGGCACTGGCATAAAAAGAACCGTTCACTACATTAGTATAAAAAGCGGCCTCTAATTGTTCTAGAGCATAAGCATAATTTAAAACACCTACGTCACCAGTACCTAAATCAAAAGTACCACCTAGCATATTTCCGTTATCATCGTCATCACTACATGATGCTAACAATAAACCTGAACCTGCTATAGCAAGACCACTTACTTTTAAAAAGTTTCTGCGGTTTCTACCTACAGTTTGAGTTGTTACCTCAATTGATTTTTTCTTTTTCATAATTTGAGTTTCTTTGGTTATTAATACTTATTGAAACTTACGTGGAAAAAGAGTGGTCGGTTTTTGAGCTACTGTCTTTTAACAAGGATTTGGGAAAATCCGGGTCAAAACCGAGTGATTTTAAGAATTATTATCAAAAAGAATTACCTCACTATAAAGATAATTTTGTGTAATAAGACAAAAACTGAAGCTTTAAACTTGATTTTTTCGCAGTATATAACAGGTGAAAACGCGAATTGTTTAAAATTCACCTAAAAAAAATGAATTAATAGTAATTTGAAGCTGGTTCTAAAATTTTATTGAAGCGTGTTAATTACATTCAAAATCGAAGTCGATGATTTTGTAAGAGTAATTTTTTTTGTAGTTAAAATGCCACCATTCTGTACGAATAGTCTCAAAGCCACAGCGTATCATCCCCTCTTGAAGTAATTTTCTATTTGCCAAAACATCTTTTGGGAGCGTCCTATTATCTATATGTGCTTCTCTGCCAAAAAAGTCGTGATCAGTACCCATATCAACCGGAGTACCATCTAATTTCTCGAGACTTATATCTACAGCTGCACCACGATTGTGAACAGAGCCCGTAGTATACGGATTTGCTACATATTGTGCATTTGGGTAAACAGCCCACATTTTTTTCTGGGCACTCACCGGTCTGTAGCAGTCAAAAAGAACGATACGATACCCTTTTTCACAGAAGTAATGATTGGCTTCTTTTAGAGCTTCAGCAACTTCTGGTCGTAAATAACAAGCGGCACAATCGTAGAAAGCTTCTTTTAAAAAGTTATTATCGCTAGCATATCTAATATCATAGGTAAAGCCATCTTTTAGAGTATCTAATTTAACTAAAGGTTTTTCGGTTTGTTGAGCTGAAACAAAGCCAGAAACTAAAATTAAAATCAAAACTAGAAATGCTTTCATAATTATGTTGCTTTACGCTTTTCCTTTTAAATATTGCTTATCCATCCAGAATGTTCCAAAAGGGATTATAGAACAAAGTAAAACAATAAGTAGTGTCTTAAAATTCCAGTTCAATTCATATTTGACTAAAATGGCCAGTACTACATAGGTCAAAAATAAAAGGCCGTGAGCCATACCGATTACTTGGTTGGGGCCATGGTTGTCAAAACCATATTTTAAGGGCATAGTAACAAACAATATCAGAAGTAACGAGATTCCTTCTAAAATACTGATGATCTGGAAAGCTTTAATCATTTAGACTAAATTGAATATTGCGGCTCCATAAATTGCAAAGCGCACAAAACGTAACAGGCCGAAAAGTAAATAATTAATAAATGGATATTTAATCATCCCTGCAGCCATACTGCTAACTGCAAAAGGTACTGGTAAAATAGCTCCTACAACGATCAAAAAACCGCCCCATTTTCGGGCATTTTTAAGATGCTTTGCCATCTTAACTTCAAGGTATTCGTGTACAGCATTAATTCTAGTTGATGCTCTACCCATAAAATAACTTATAATACCACCAGTATAGGATAATACAGCAATTAAAGAAAGGTACAATATAGGGTCTGGCATCTTATCACTCCACGCAATAAAGATTTCTGGTGGAATAAGCCCGAGAATACTTTCAGAAATAAAAAAGACAGTAAGAACCCAAAAAGGAGGGAATGTATCTGTCATTTTAACCAACAGATCGTTAATGTCAATAACAAAATAATGAACACAAAGAAGTGCTATTATAAATAACACAATAGGAGTAAGTGCTTTCTTGAGACTTCCGCCTAAAAAAGAATAAAATCCTGTGAATTTATAATATTGATGTAAAAGTCTGATTCTAGACTTTTTCTTGGTTTTGGTGTTCTGACTCATTAATTTTTTTGCAAATATAACGTATGGTTTATGCGCTAACAAAATAGCGGTGCTAATATTGTTATAAAACTTCATATTTATGAAAACTTTAATTTAGCCAATCGTGCTAAAACTGCAATTAGCCTTATTTTTAAAATATGGAGAAATTTAAAAATAAAGTCGCCTTAATAACAGGCGGAACAAAAGGAATAGGTAGGGGAGTTGCAGAAGCTCTTCTAGAATTAGGAATGAATGTAGCCATAACCAGCCGAACCATTTCAGCTGCAGAAAAAGCTGCTAAGGAATTGAATAATAACGGTAAAGGAAAGGCCCTAGGTGTGAAAGCAGATGTGCGTTCTATGGAAAGTCAAATCCAGGCGGTAGATACTGTTATTGCAGAGTTTGGTCAAATTGATGTTTTAGTAGCAAATGCCGGTTTAGGACATTTTGCAAGTATTGAAGATATGACAGTTGATCAGTGGCAAGAAACTATAGATACCAATTTAACAGGTGTTTTTTATAGTGTAAAAGCTTCTTTAAATGCTTTGAAACAATCTAAAGGATACATTTTTACTATATCAAGTCTTGCAGGAACTAATTTCTTTGCAAATGGATCTGCTTATAATGCGAGTAAGTTTGGTTTAACCGGTTTTTCTCAGGCAATTATGTTAGACTTAAGGCAGGATGATATTAAAGTTTCTACTATAATGCCGGGTTCTGTAGCTACGCAGTTTAATGGTAATGAACCTACTAATAAGGACAATTGGAAAATTCAAAGTGAAGATATAGGCGAATTAGTGGTAGATTTATTAAAAATGAATCCACGTACCCTACCAAGTAAAATAGAGGTGAGACCTTCTAAACCACCAAAGAACTAAGTTTATCAATTTGATCAAAACAAAAAACACCTGCTTGTAGCAAGTGGTTTTTGTTTTTTAAATTTTTTAAAGCTATAACTGATTAGTGCTCTTCAGCATATTCTTGTAGCGATTCAACATAAGCTCTTAAATCAAGACGGTTAGTCTTGTTTTCAGGCTCTGCAACTAGGTTAAGCAAGTAAAGTAAGCTTTCTGCAGGAACAAAAGTGGTTTCTTCTTCCTCTTCAAGTAAATCTTCATATCCTTCAATAGGCTCTTCCTCAGGAATTGGAATATCAAAAGTTTGGTACGCTTCTATATGTTCAAATACCAACCTGATGGTTTTTGCTAATAAAGGACGCTTTTCTTCAACCGCAAACGGTCTTAGGTTTTGCAAATCTTCTACAACAGTATTTGTAATGATACCGTTTTGCTCAACTTCATCAATGAGCTTATTTATAAGTTTTATCGCTTTTGGATTCTTCAAAATGGTCTGTTTTATTTTGACACAAAGGTAACAGATTAGGTATTTTCTAATGTTGTGCTTTGCTTATTTTTTTCAATTTTATATAGGGGTAACTAAAGTTTTTATCACCCTTTTAAAATTTTGGCTATCTCTGACTATTATTTTGGGAAACAATTAGTCAAAATTATTAATTCTACAATTCCTATTGCAATTTTTCGAGAAGCCCTTTAAATGCCTTATTTTTGCAAAATTCACCATTTAAATATACCTAACTTTTGAGTAAAAAGGCACTAGAGCAAGACACGAGTAACGGCAAAGAATTATACAGCTATCAACTGAATGATCTTGATAGAATTTTTAACTGTATAGAAGAGGAGTCTGATGACTTTAACCTTCTTTATCAGCTTCCTACAGGTGGTGGTAAGACAGTTATATTTTCCGAAATTGTACGCAGATACATTGCAGAAAAGAAGAAAAAAGTTGTTATTCTCACACACCGTATCGAGCTTTCTTCACAAACTTCAAAAATGCTGAAAGGCTTTGATGTGCCTAATATGGTCATCAACAGCAAAGTTAAAACTCTTGAGGGAAATGAAGATTACATGTGTTATGTAGCGATGGTTGAAACTCTTAATAATCGCCTTCAGGATGAGCAAATAGATATAAAAGATATCGGCCTGGTTATTATTGATGAGGCGCATTACAATTCATTTAGAAAGTTATTCAGCTATTTTAAAGATGCTTTTATATTAGGAGTAACGGCAACACCATTGAGTTCTAACGTGAAGTTGCCTATGAAAGACAACTACCGTAAACTTATAATAGGTGAGAGTATAGGTTCTCTAATAGAGAAAGGCTTTTTAGCGAAAGCCAATATGCATACGTATGATGTAGGCTTGAAAACCCTTCAGGTTGGTATAAATGGGGATTACACCGTAAAATCATCTGAAATCTTGTATACCAATCACAGTATGCAAGAAAAATTACTCGCTGCTTATGAAGAGCAAGCTAAAGGCACTAAAACTTTAATCTTCAATAACGGGATCAATACTTCCCGTTATGTATATGAAACCTTTAAAGAAGCCGGTTATGATGTACGACACCTAGACAACACACATACCAATAAAGAGCGGAAAGAAATTTTGAAATGGTTTAAGAATACTCCAGATGCTATTTTAACATCGGTGAGTATTTTGACCACTGGTTTTGATGAACCTTCGGTGGAAACTATTATTTTGAACCGTGCAACGCGATCGTTAACCTTGTATTTTCAGATGATAGGTAGGGGATCTCGTGTGTTACCAAACAAGAAAAAATTTGAAGTTATAGATTTAGGTAATAATATGGCGCGTTTCGGTCTGTGGGACGCACCTATGGATTGGAATGATATTTTCTTATATCCTGATTTCTACCTTGAAAATCTAGTGAGTGACGAAGAAATTGAGCGCAATTTTGAATATGTGATGCCTCCTGAATTACGAGCACAATTTAGTAATAGTGAGCGTATAGATTTTGATATTAAAAAAGAGTACGAAGATGTTTTTGCGAAAGGCTTAAAGTCTAAAGAAGCGCTTGAGCGATCTATAAATCAGCACGCAAAAATTGTTTTTGAAAATACAGAAGATGTTTTTGATGCACGTATTCTAGCTCGGGAACTCAAAGAAGAGATACAATATCGCATACGTCTGTATTCGTATTGTATTATGAAAAATACAAAGAATTATAAAGACTGGTTAGAAGAAGATTATATGCGTAAATTAAGGCTTAAACTTAGCCAGATGTATGCCAATGTACCGGCTCAATAGTCTTTATTTATGCATAATTCTTTTAAGAAATCAAAAATATTATTTCTGCCTTTTGCTTTTATAATACTTTCAATTGGAGGTGTACAAGCGCAAAAGGGTAACCACGAATTGGGTGCCTGGTACGGATATTTTTTTGACACAGATTTTGGCGAAAGTAATTTTGGCATTATGGCTGATATACAACAGCGTAGTTTTAATGTTACTAATGATTTTCAGCAATTGATTTTAAGAGCAGGATTATCCTATAAGATTCCGGGATCTTCTCTAAGAGCAGTTGCCGGTTACTCCTATTTTAATAGTGGGACGTTTGGCCCTAGTAATGAGCAAAGCTTTGAGAACAGACTGTATCAAGATCTCATCTGGAATAATCAATTTTTTGAAGGTCGTATTGCAATATTACACCGCATCCGTTTAGAAGAACGCTTTGTGGAAAATCAAGATTTTAGAACGCGATACCGATATTTTTTAAATGCGAAACTTCCATTGAATAAAAAAACGATGGGCCCTAAAACATTTTTTCTTTGGGTCGCAGGAGAACTCTTTGTTAACGGTCAGCAGCAAATAGGTAAGGGTCAGACTGTAAGCCTTTACGACCGCACTTGGTTATTTGGTGGAGTGGGATATCAAATAAGATCTGGTCTTAGAGCTGAACTTTCGTATATGCGCGAAGTAACTAATACACAAACAAAAGGGCAGCTCATCGTAAGTTTGTTTCATACATTCTAATAACTTTGTCTTAATTTCGCACTATGATTTCAAAAAGTAAAAATATTAAAGCCGCCCTCAGCATTTTGCTGGTACTGGCTATTTTTGCTTTTAAAGTTGTAGATATTCACAAATACGTTCACGACAACGATTCTGTAAAAGGATCGCATTGTGAGTTGTGTTTGCTTACTCATAAACAGAAACAAAATTTAGATTTTGATTTACCTCCTGTTTATGATTTTCAGTTGCAATCGCCAGTTGCATCTTATAATACTCCGGTTTTTTATACTGACTTTATTAAAATAAACCGGTTTCCTTTTGGCATCTCGCTTAATAAAGCACCGCCCGTATCAGTTTAAGCCCATATTCCTTTGGGTTATTTATAGATAATGAGAGCAGTCTTATTATCAGGTTTGTGTTGTAAACATTTTTGATTTGCACCAAAACTTTTTTTAAATAAACTGATAATCATCCTGTAAAAGGATACAATTTTTCAAATATGAAATTTTTCAGTTTGATGCTTATGCTGTTTCTGGGGATTCAGCTTCAGGCTCAACAATGTAATTATAGCATTAGCGGTGTCGTGCGTGATTTTCACGATGGGGATGCATTAGTAAATTCTACCCTTAGTGTAAATGGCTATGAGATTTATGCGTTATCTGATTTTGATGGAAATTATAAATTAGAAGGTTTATGTGTGGGGACCTACACGATTACAATTACTCATCCCGAGTGTGAAGTAGCAGAATTTACGGTAGAAGTTACTAAGAATGTCACACGCGATTTTAAATTAGAGCATCATACCGAAGAACTGAATGCTGTTACTGTTCAGGGGGAAAATGCCAATAAGGGTTCGGTGTCTAGTGTTTCAACTACTTTACATTCCGAAACTTTAGAGCAATACAGCAATGCCAGTTTAGGGGATGCGCTACGGGAAGTTCCCGGAGTTTCCTCGCTAAATACCGGAAGCACGGTTGTAAAACCTGTTATCAACGGTTTACACAGCAGTAGGGTCTTAATTATAAACAATGGTACAAGAATGGAAGATCAAGAATGGGGTGTTGAGCACGCTCCAAATCTTGATATTAATGCTGCAGGAAATGTTACAGTTGTAAAGGGCGCTAGCGCATTACGCTATGGCGGAGATGCCGTTGGTGGAGTAATTGTTACAAACGCGCCGAAAGCTCCAATAAAAGATACATTATACGGTAAAACTATTTTAAGCGGTGCGAGCAACGGAAGAAGTATAGGACTAACCACCAGTCTACTGAAAGCTTATAAAAGCGGATTTTATGTTCAAGGTCAAGGTACTGCTAAATATGCGGGCGATTTACGTGCTCCTGATTATGTACTAACCAACACAGGCTTGAGAGAACGCGACTTTTCAGTGGGATTCGGACTGAACAAATTCACTTACGGATTTGATGCTTACTATAGCTTCTACAATTCAGAAATTGGTATTTTAAGAGCCAGTCATATAGGTAATTTGAGCGATTTGATTCGTGCGATAAATAATGGAGAACCCAATTATGTGCGTGATTTCACCTATGATATCAACGCTCCTAAACAAGATGTTTCTCATCATTTAGCTAAACTCAGCTTTTACAAACGCTTTGAAAATGCCGGAAAGCTCAATCTGGATTACTCTTTTCAGCAAAATAACCGAAAGGAGTTTGATATTCGCCGAGGTGATGACAGGGATAAACCTTCATTAGACTTAAGATTAACGACTCATACTTTGGCATCTAACTTTCTTTATGATGCGGCAACAGATTTTAAAGCCAACTTTGGTGCAGAAGTTTCCTATCAAGAAAATTTTCCAGATCCCAATACCGGAATTAGAAGACTGATTCCTGATTATGAGATGTACACTGCAGGCGTGTATGCTACCGCCGACGTGGATCTGTCGCCAGAATGGCGCTTAGATGGTGGAATTAGATATGATTTTATGCAGGTAGATGCACAAAAATATTATTTAAACAGCAGCTGGGAAAGTCGGGGATATGAAGAGGAATATGGAGATCTGGTGGTTAGCCGATCAGATAGTCAGCTGCTCGTGAATCCTGTTTTTGATTACCATAATTTTTCCGGGACTGTAGGCGCTCGATATCGAATAAAACCAAACTGGGATTTAAAATTGAACTTGAGCAGTGCCTCTAGAGCTCCTAATCCAGCGGAACTTTTTAGTGATGGTTTGCATCATTCTGCGGCGATTATTGAACTCGGTGACTTAAGACTAAATCAAGAACAATCTTACAAAGCCAGTGTTGAATTTACCGGTCAAATCGAAGGTTTAAGCTTTGGGATCAACCCATATTACAACCATATTAATGATTTTATCATTATGGAACCAAGTGGATTGCAGTATACGAATAGAGGAGCTTTTCCTGTATATCAATACGGTCAAGTTGATGCGCGATTGTTTGGGGTTGACTTGCGAGCCGCTTATATTTTTAATGAAAATTTTGACCTACAAACGGTATTCGCTTACGTAAATGGAGAAGACCTAGATCGTAATCGCCCATTAATTGATATGCCGGCACCTAACGTAAATACCAAGTTTGGATTTCAAAAACCTGAGTGGAATAATCTCAAATTAGGCTTACGCAATCAGAGTGTTTTAATGCAAACTCGTTTTCCAGATAATGACTTTAAGGTTACTTATATCAACGATGCCGGCGAGCAAACTACTGAAAGGGTAGAAGTAAGCCGAACACCAGAAGCATACAGCTTATTTCATTTAACATCATCCGTTGATTTTGATGTATTTAAACAATCTACATTAACCGTAGGCTTTTATGTAGATAATATATTAAACACCGCCTATCGTGATTACCTAAATCGCCAGCGCTATTTTGCTGATGATCTAGGACGAAACTTTAGAATTCAATTAAAATTTAATTATTAACCCCTAATTTTTTATTTATGAAAGCAACTAAATTATTTGCAATGGCTCTTGTAGCCGTAATTGGTCTTAACTCGTGTTCTTCTGACGATGATAACACGCCTGAAGAAATCAATGAAGAGGAAGTGATCACCACGATCACCGTAACCCTTGTACCACAAACCGGAGAAACTGTTACCTTAGAATCAAGAGATCTTGATGGAGATGGTCCTGATGAACCCGTGATCACTGTTTCTGGATCTTTACAAGCCGGAATGCTTTACAATGGAAGCGTATTATTAGAAAATGAAACTGAAACTCCAGCCGAAGTAATCAATGAAGAAATTCAAGAAGAAGCAGATGAGCATCAGTTTTTCTACCAAGCTTCTTCTGGCTTAAATGCTGATTTTGCTTACACCGATTCAGAAAACACGTATCTCAATAACGACGTTTCTAATCCTGTTGGTTTAACCTTTAACTTACAAGCAGGTACTGCTTCATCTGGGATATTCACCATTACTTTAAGACACCAGCCTTCAAAAGATGCAGAAGGTGTTAGTGAAGGTGATATAACTAATGCAGCCGGGGAAACAGATGTTCAGGAAAGCTTTGATATCGTGATTGAATAGTTTAAGACCATTAAACAATAAACTACTTTATGGGTTTACCCTGTGGTGGTTTAAAAAAAAAAGCGCTGCAATTTAATTGCAGCGCTTTTTTTATTTTCACTTTTAGGAGGTAAACTCTTATCCTAGATAAGTTTTAAGCACTTTACTTCTAGAAGTGTGACGCAATCTTCTAATTCCCTTTTCACGTATCTGACGCACACGCTCACGGCTTAAATCAAACATTTCACCTATTTCCTGAAGGGTATGAGGTTGCTCACCACCTAAGCCATAGTTTAATTTGATTACATCAGACTCACGAGGAGACAATGTTTCTAAAGCACGCTCAATCTCAGTTCCTAAAGATTCCTGCATCAAATCTGCATCAGGATTAGGAGACTCCCCAGATTTTAGAACATCATAAAGATTAGAATCGTTCTCACCTTCTTTAAAGGGTGCATCCATAGAAAGGTTACGACCAGAATTCTTCATAGCTAACTTTACTTTAGCTACAGTCATATCCAGTTCTTTTGCAATCTCATCTGCAGACGGTGGACGTTCTAAACTTTGTTCCAAATAAGAAAAGGCTTTGTTGATCTTGCTTATTGTACCAATTTTATTTAGAGGTAAACGCACCGTTCTTGAATGCTCTGAAATAGCCTGAAGAATAGATTGACGAATCCACCACACAGCATAAGAGATAAACTTAAAACCACGTGTTTCATCAAAACGCTTTGCCGCTTTAACAAGACCTACATTTCCTTCGTTGATCAAATCAGGTAATTTTAAACCCTGATTTTGATATTGTTTTGCAACAGATACCACAAAACGCAAATTAGCCTTCGTTAATCGTTCTAAAGCAATCTGATCGCCTTCACGAATACGTTGTGCCAACTCGACCTCCTCATCAGCGGTAATCATATCGAGTTTACTTACATCTTGTAAATAGGTGTTTAAAGATTTTGATTCCCGATTGGTTACCTGCTTGGTGATTTTGAGTTGTCTCATATGAAATTTATTTTTTTTAAGTAAATAGGATGTATTATAACATGGATAAATGTAAAATCAAATTAAAATGCACTCTTTATGATAACTTTAGCATTTATCTATGTTTTTTTTAATTATATGACAAGAACCAACCTAATTATCCTCATCGTTTTTCTTTTTCCTTTTTAAGAACGAAAAGAATCCTTTTCTAGTATCTTCTTCCTCGTCTTGATTAACCTCTTCGCTTGGTAATGGCTCTTCTTCTGTTTTTATGATAGAACCATTATTATCCAGATAAACCTTTTTTCTGAATTTTTGCTCTTCTTTACTAAATATAGACTCAAAAAATTGACGCACTTGTGAAGTACTGTCTTTTACAATAGGAGGGCAGTTAAGTGCATCAGCAACTTCAGAAGAAGGCGCCTTAAACCGCTGTTTGGTTAAAGAAGCATAGGTCGTGTCATTATTAAGACGTTGCATAAACTTTGCATAAATTGGCAAAGCCGAATTTGCACCAGCACCTAAACCTGTACTACTAAAACCTATTCTATAATCGTCGTTTCCTACCCAGGTCACTGCTACCATATAAGGAGTAATCCCTACGAACCAACCATCTTTGTTATCCTGAGTGGTTCCGGTCTTTCCTGCAATATCGTTTTTAAGCTTATATGTATACCTTAGTCGGGTTGCGGTCCCTTCACTTACAGTCCCACGCATCATTTCTATCATTGCTTGCCTTGTAAAATTACGCATTACAGATTTTTCTGATGTCTCTGGCGTGAAATCTGCAATAGTTTTACCTGTACGGTCCACAATCTTAGTGATATAGAAAGGCTTCATTGGTTTACCTCCATTTACAAATGAAGTATAAGCAGAAGCCAGATCGCGCATTTTTATTTGTGCTGTTCCTAAAGCAAGTGAAGGTACTTGAGGTAATTTTGAAGGAATCCCCATTTTATGAGCTTGATTGATAACTTTACCAATGCCTACATCTAGCAAAACTTTTACAGCAACGGTGTTAACCGAATTACTCAAAGCTCCTTTTAAAGAATATTGTAAATCTTCACCCTCACCACCTGAATTTGATGGTGACCATTCTTTATTGTTGAAATAGTAAAGTTCTTGTTCTCCACTGTAATAAGTACACGGATCAACTCCTTGTTCTAATGCAGTTGTGTAAACAAATGGTTTAAAAGTAGATCCTACCATACGCTCACTTTGACTCACATGATCGTATTTGAAATTTTCAAAATCAATACCTCCAATATAGGCTAATACGCCACCAGTCTCAGGATCAAGAGCTACAAAACCACAATTGAGTAATGATAGGTAGTGTGCTAAGCTATCTTTAACCGAAATTGATTGTATTGTTTCATCGCTATTCCAGTCAAATATTTTTCGATTTTTTTTAAAATTGAGAGAGTCTTCAAGTGCCTCACCAGAAATACTATCTTTTGTCAATTTTTGATAATAGGGTAGTTTCTCTAAGCTAGGTTCTAAAATTGATTTGCGTTTCCAAGGAGCATAATTTCCATATGCTTTTTCATATTGAGTTTGCAAAGCGGCCATATGCTCACGCATTCCGGCCTCTGCATATTCTTGCATTTGCTTATCTAACGTAGTATGTATAATCAACCCATCCTGATAGAGGTCATAAGCGCTTCCGTCTGCTTTAGAATAATTTTTAAGAAGTTTTTTAGCCTCTTTACGTATAAGTTCTCTAAAATAGGGCGCTATGCCTAAATCTGTTCTTTGCTGATAACTCAAAACGATCGTATCTCGCTCCATGCCAATAGTATCCTGAGGTTTTAGATACTTATACCGAAGCATTTGGTTGATTACCACATCTCTTCGTTTTCTAGCACGGTCAGGATGTACACGCGGGTTATAGCTGTTATTTGCTTTTAGAGAACCAACTAATATTGCCGCTTCGTTTAAGGTTAAAAGTTCTGTGTTTTTATTGAAAAATTTCTGACTAGCACTCTCTATTCCATACGTGTTATCAGGAAACGGAACAGTGTTGAGATAGAGATTTATTATTTCGTCTTTAGTGTAAACTTCTTCAATACGCTGTGCAACTATGAACTCTTTAAATTTTGAAACAATAAGATTGAAAGTTCCTCCGCCGGGTCTTCCGTAGATATTTTTAACTAACTGTTGCGTGAGCGTACTACCACCTCCTGAAGACTCATTTTGCATAAGAAGTGTTTTGAAGAATACACGCATTAAACTTAGTTTGTCAACACCATCGTGTTTGTAAAAACGAGCATCTTCGGTAGCTATTAATGCATCTTTTAAATGTGATGGAATTTCATCAAAACCTACTGGTCTACGATCAAAAATATAATATTTGCCTATGTTCTTTCCGTTGCGATCAACAAGCTGTGTAGCTAGCGATTGCTCTAAATGTGTAAGTTCATACTTAGAAGGAAGATCTCCCCAAACTCCCATATAAATACTCAGAAAGAATATTGAAAATATAAAGAACAAAGACCCTATAACGAGTAAAGGATAACGAACCCATTTTCTTTTTATAGCACTGTGAAATTTTAAAGCAGCAAATCTAAAACTGATTTCTAGATACTTTAAAACCTTTGTAAAAAGTGTAAAAGCTTTGTTTTTAAAAGAAGTGATATTCTTATTTTCTAAGGGGTTCTTCATAAAAGAACAAATGTAATGGTAATCTTTAAAGCTATCTACAGTGGTTTACATTACTTTAACAACTATTTTTTGATTTTAGTGTAACAAAATTTGGACTGGTCCGTCTTCTTTATATAACATCAATCAAGAAGTTCTTTAAAATTCAGATTTTGTATAAAACTAATTGTCGGCTCTGTTGGCGAGATGTTTTAGAACGTGTTAGGCTTGCTTCTTTTTATTAAGGAAAAGAGCTCAATAATAGGAAGCTGATTTTTCAAGATACAATCAAATCAATCACAAACGGGCAGTTATCTGATTCTTTTAGATAGCTGCTTTTTTAGTGGCATAACCAAAAGGGTTTAATATTCTGAGGTGTTCCCCAGGTTAGTTTACTTTACAAAAGTGTGGCAAGTAGAAGCGTACCGGCAACACAAAGAATGATTGAGAGAATTCCACCTATAATAAAAAAGTGTTTGAATTTGTAAATACCCAGACTGTAAATCAAGGTGTTAGTCTGATAACCTACCGGAGTAAAAAAACTAAAATTCGCTGCAAACATAACTGCGAGTATAAAAGGTTTTGCAGAAAGATCTAAGCCACTAGCAACTGTAATAGCAATTGGGGTCATAATTACCGCTGTAGCATTATTTGAAATACTGCCACTTAAAACCATCGTTATTAAGAATAAAGCCCCCAATACAAATAAATTATCCTTCCCCTCAAAAAGCATAAGCAAATGCTCAGATAGCCAAATATCTGCTCCGCTGTTTGTCATTGCAACTCCTAATGGAATCATACCGGCCAATAAGAAAAAAATCTGCCAGTCAACTTTGTGATAAATTTTATTCATCTCCAAGCTATTAGTTACTAATAACAAAGCAATGCCGGTAAGCGAACTAGCCAAAATACTTAAAATACCTGACGCTGCCAGACCTATAACCGTCAATAAAATAGCAAGTGTTATATACTTTCTGGTCTTGTTTTTAGGTTCAAAGGGTTCATGTGTTCTAAGAATTACAATACCTTCTAAATTCTCTAAAGTATTGAGTTCTGCCTGAGTTATTTCTAATAGAATTCGATCCCCTGGTTTTATGCGAATCTGATCTAAATCTTTACGAATTAGGCGTTCTCGTGTGTTGCGAATATTTTTTCGTTTTTTAATCGCTACGGGCAGTGCTCCTTCAAGCTTAAAACGCTTTAAACTGTTAAGCGTATTTCCTATAAAAGTAGATCCCGGCAAAATTAAAACTTCCACTAAATGGATTTCAGATTCTGGATTCTCTTCTCCATTCTCTTCCTCATTCTCTTTTGATTGTTCAGTATTTTTCTTTGAGAGTCCTTCTTCGGCAGAAATTTGTTCTACCGTTTCTAGATCTGCCATGACCACTAAGCGGTCCCCTTGAGCTAAGGTGATGTATTTTCCGGGAGCATTTGTAACGTCACTACCGCGAATGAGTTTCAACAGTGTTACATTAGGTGTATTTAAAAATGAAATATTTTTTATTGACTTACTTATTAGGGGAGAATCATCATTAATAGTTAAGGTAGTGATGAGTTCATCAAGCTTATAATCTGACTCTAAACTTTCAGAAGCATTTTTAGCAGGTAAAAAGCGAGAAGCACTAGTTATTACTACAATACCTATAACAAGAAAAATACATCCAAAAAAAGCAAATTCAAAAAAGCCAAGCTTTTCAACTCCGCGGTTTTGAGCTATAGAATTTACAATGAGGTTTGTAGAAGTACCCATTAGTGTGCAACTACCTCCTAAAATACCTGCGAATGAAACCGGCAACAACAATTTTCCGGCAGCAATCCCATAACGTTCTGCCAATTGAAAGATGATCTTTATAAAGATAATTACAACTGCTGTTGTACTTATAAATGCTGAAATACCTGCAGTTATAAACATAAAAACAGGAATGAGCAGGAGTAGAGGGAGTATGCTTAAACGCTGTAATCCCTTAGCAAACCAAGCTATTACACCGTTATCTTCTAGCGCAACTGCTATAATCATTAAAGCTAAAACGGTTATTGTTGCCGAATTGGAAAAACCACTTATACCTTCTTCTGGACTAACTAAACCTAATAGGATTAAAGAAACCACAATAAACATTGCAATCTTGTCAACCGGAAAGAGTTCGGTCACAAAAAAGAAAATTGTTAAACCGAGGATGATGAAAACTTCAATGATTGCAATATCCATAAAATTAGGCTGATATTTTTTAAGCTAAATTTATAATGAAACTTAAAATCATTTTGCCAAATATTACTTAAACAATACACAATCAAAATAGGTTATAAGTAGAATTGATATTTTTGAATTTATCTAACTTTAGTTTATGTATGAATCTATACGGTCTCACGTAGAAGAAATTATTCAGATCTCTGATTTAGAATTTGAAGAGTTTAAGAGTATTCTAGCTCCGCAACGCTTGCGAAAAAAAGAGTTTCTCATCCAGCCCGGTTCGTTTGTAGATACAGAATATTATGTTGTAAAAGGTTGTGTAGAAGCCTTTCATACTTCAGAAGCTGGAGAACAATCTGTGGTACAGTTTGCCATTGAAGATTGGTGGATAAGTGATTTTTCGGCTTTTTTTAATGAAACACCAGCACGATTGAGCGTTAGTTGTTTAGAAGATTCTTTGGTTTTAGGATTGAAGAAAAATAATCTGGAAGAGCTGTATAAACGAATACCAAATTTTGAGCGATTTTTCAGGATCAAGACAACCAGAGCATTTATAAGTTTAACAGCTCGTGTACAAGCGGGATTAGAAAAAAACAGTAAACAACGGTATTTAGATTTTTGTAAAACTTATTCTAATATAGAAAAGCGGGTACCTAATTATAGAATCGCGAGTTATCTAGGTATCAAACCAGAATCGTTGAGTAGGATTAGAAAAGAGCTTTCAGTACTTGATTAACACTGATTAACATCATTTGAGGCATATTAACAGGTGCAACTAACATAGGTCAACTTCTGCTAGCTGTTGAGTTTTATAGTTTTGTAAAAAACAAAATTTATGAAACTAAAAAATAAAACCATAATTGTTACAGGAGCTTCAAGCGGAATAGGAGAAGCTACCGCTAAAACTTTAGCTAAAGCCGGAGCAAATCTAGTAATCACTGCCAGAAGAACTGATCGATTAAATGAATTGAAAGCATCAATAGAAAAAGCCGGGGGTAGAGCTTTAGTAGTTACTGCAGACGTTACCAGTAAAAAAGATTGGAAAAAAGTAATTGACGAAACACACAAAACTTTTGGTAAAGTTGACTCCCTTGTAAATAATGCGGGTCTAATGCCTCTTTCATTTGTTGAAAATTTGAAAACGGATGAGTGGGATAAAATGGTAGATGTTAATATTAAGGGTGTTCTTAATGGTGTCGCTAGTGTAATTCCAGATATGAAAGAAACAAAATCTGGTCACATTATTAACATATCATCTGTTGCTGGTAGAAAAATTATGCCAGCAGGAGCTGTTTATTGTGCCACAAAATATGCTGTTAGAGCATTAAGTGAAGGGATTCGTTTAGAAATGGGACCTAAGTATAATACTAAAGTTACTGCTATTGAGCCCGGATTTGTAGATACAGAATTGACTAATACGATCACAGATGAAGATGTACAAGAGATGATGTCTCAGTTTGAAGACCTTACTCCATTACAGGCACAAGACATTGCAGACTCAATCTATTATGCTTTAACGCAACCTGAGCACAGCAGTGTAAATGAAATTTTAATACGTCCGACTAATCAGGATTTATAATATTGAGACTAAATTTTATGCTAAAAAAAGCTTCCGGTTTCTGGAAGCTTTTTTAGTATAGCTATAAGTGAGCAAATAGCAATCTATATAATTTAATGCTTTTAGCAAATAAAAGCAATATTTAGAAGTCCCAAGATACCCAGAATTAAAGCGATGATTCCTATAATTACTTTATATGGATTCAGAAAAGCAGCCGACTTGTTAAAGAAGTCTTGAAGAGACTGGCTGTTTTCAAACGAACCACCTAGCAATGATAATCCTGCCAGAATACCTATTATATCTCTAAACGTACAGAACGGTCTGAATAAAAACCAAATACCTATAAGTAAACATATTCCGCCTATAACGGCTGCAAAAGGTTTAAGCGTGTTTGCAGCTTTTGCAAAAATCTGAGTGCTGCCATCCCATTTATCTAGCGCAGTAATCCCTAGTAAAATACCTGCGCATATAAGTGCAAGTTCAAAGAGTATAACCATATTAGTTTTCTTTTAGTTTCTTAAAGTCAGTAACATGAACAAGGTCTTCTTGTTCATGAATAAAATTAACTGCTTCAAGTAAACTTTCAAAAGAAAATATCTCGCCTTTATAAAAAAGACGTTCCATAATTAAATTGTGTATGGCTGTTTTGCGATGAATAACAACTGCGAATATATTTAAGAGATCATATTGATTTAAGTACGTAAGCCAATCTTGAGGCTTTATAGAGTAATCATTAATTCGATTTGATATATAGTTTATTTTTTGATGTTTTTTTTTATAGAATTGTTTACAAGCTTTAATGACTTCACAAGCTTTATTCCACTCAAAAATTTCGCCTTCATATATTTCTGAAATTATATAGTCATCAAAAAAATAGAATACTCCAAAATCAAACTTGTGTTCTTCTCTTATAAGATTAGATAGGTAGGTATCTCTCACTTTCATATTTCAAACTTTTTGATTAATAGAAGTAGGGCATATCTTAAAGTTAGACATTAAGACAGAGCATAAAAATCTTTTTGCTTACTTATTCGTTTTATTAAACAAAAAAAGCCACACAATGGCGGCTTTTTACAAGTAGAAAAAAATATAATATTAGTCAGTACTACCTACAAGCGATAAAAACTTATCAAGATTAGGTAGAATTACAATACGGGTACGTCTATTTTTAGCTCTGTCTTCTTTAGTTGCGTTATCAACTAGAGGTAAATAACTACTACGTCCTGCAGCAATTAATTTTTTAGGATCTACATTATAATTATCCTGTAACTCTCTAATTATAGCTGTAGAACGTTGTACACTAAGTTCCCAATTATCTTTGATATAAGCTCCAGATTTTACAGTTTGATCATCTGTATGACCTTCAACCATTACTTCTATAGCTGGTTCAGAATTGATAACGTCAGCAAGACGCTTTAATAAGTTATCAGCTTTATTACTCACTCTGTAGCTTCCGCTGTTAAATAATAATTTATCTGAAACATTGATCATCACAACAGTCTCATCAATATCAACCTGAATATCATCATCTGAAGACACGCTGGCATCCAGATTTTTCTTCAAATTATAAGATATTGCAAGATTCATAGAATCTTCAAGACTTTTAGCTTGTGCTAATTGGCTCTGGTCTGCATTTTTTAAAGTAGCGCGCATTTTGTCTTTGGTACGTTCAGACATTACAGCAAGATTCTCTACAAGATCTAATTTTTGATAATTATCGTCTCTCAATGAATTTATCTTACTGTTGTAGTCTGCAACACGGTTTTCAATAGCGCTGTATTTCGCTTCTAATTCTTCTTTTTCTACTTGTGTTTTGGTAAGCGAAACCCGAGTATCATCATATTTGGTTTCAAGTTCTGTGTATTTCTTTTTAGACACACATGATACGGTAAGTATGGTCGCTCCTAATAGGGCAACCGTATTAAATGTTCTCATTATATTCATAAATTTAGTTAGACACTTATAACAAGTGTTATTTCAATTTATTTTTTTGAGAATCCTATAATTTTGTTAATACAGATTAAATGTTTTACGATTAGGTATAAAAAAAGTCCGTAAACACTAGGTTTACGGACTGTATACAAATAATTCAGTTTCTTATTTTATCGCAACCACTTCTAGGTCAAAAACTAGATCTTGACCCGCTAATGGATGGTTTGCATCGATAACGATACTCTCGTTACGTACTTCTGCTACACGAAGTTGACGCTCACTACCATCAGGGTTTTTAGCCACAAGACCCATACCTACTTGAGGATCTATTTCTGATGGTAATTCAGCTTTAGGAACCTCTTGAAACAGATCTTTTCTTACTTCTCCATAAGCTTCACCTTCAGGAATAGTTACTGTTTTTTTCTCAGTAACCTTCATATCAATAAGTCCGTTCTCAAAACCTGGGATGATTTGTCCCTGACCTAGTTGAAACTCTAAAGGCTCCTTATCTACAGAGCTGTCAAAGATTTGACCGTTGGTTAATTTACCGGTGTAATGTACCTGCACCGTATCGTTATTTTTTACTTTACGTGTATTTTTTTCCTGTGTTTCCATAGGTGACAAGCTAAAAAACAGGTCGAGTAATACCTAGCTATTTATGTTAAAATGTAAATTTTTAGGACATCAAAAAAGAAAAGCATCAAAACCTGAGGAATTGATGCTTTTTAGTGTTGTTTAGTTGATAATTAGGATTTAGCCTTCTTATTTTTTATGACTTTTGAAATAACAAAATAACCTACTAAAGCGATTATAAAGTATAAGAAATACGAAACTGGTTTTCCGTTACCCCCTACAGTAGTAAATAAGCGTTCCCAACGTATTTTTTCCATAATACCTTTACCATTACTATCCCAGCTAAACCAGATAAAGACCGGTTTACCTACTATATGATTTTCAGGTACAAAACCCCAAAAACGGCTGTCTTCACTATTATGACGGTTATCACCCATCATCCAATAGTAATCTTGTTTGAAAGTATATTCAGAAAGTGGTTCACCATTCAAGAGAACCTGATTTCCATTTACGCTTATTTCTCGTGGCTCACCCATTTCTTCCCCTTCATAGATTTCAATCAAGCGTTTATAAAGCGGTAAATTTTCAGTTGAAATAGGGGTGGTAGCTCCTTTTTTCGGGATATATACTGAAGCGATCTGGTCACGGTTTCCTAAGCTCGCATTTCCTTTAGGAAAAATTGACGGATCTTTTTGATCTGGAGTTGCAATCAATTTTTCTAAAGAAGCAACATTAGGATGATTTTTAAAGCGCTCTGCATTCTCATCGGTTATCGCTTGGGTAGCAAACTGGGTGGCATTATAGAATCGCAGATTTGTGATTTTATATTGATCATACAGATTTTTTGCGTTAAACCCGCCACCTTTAGAAGTACCTTGATAGCTGTATTGCAGTTGAGCACGATCTGGTAATTCGAGAGGTTCATTATTTACAAAAACTTTACCATCAACAACTTTTAAACTATCACCCGGTAATCCCACAGCGCGCTTAACATAATTAGATTTTTTATCAATTGGCTTGTGGTAATACTTACCATCGTCCAAACCATAAAACCGGTTAACCGTATCTACCGGCCAACTAAAAACCACAATATCACTCCGCTTAACATCCTGAAAACCGGGAAGTCTGAAGTAGGGGAGTTGTGGTTTATCTAAATACGATTTAATTCCAACGCCGGGAATTGTATCGTGAACCATAGGAAAACTTACCGTTGTCATAGGTGTACGAGCTCCATAATGAAATTTACTCACAAAAAGAAAGTCTCCTATAAGTAGCGTACGCTCTAATGAGCCCGTAGGTATTGTAAAGGGCTGCATCACATAAGTGTGCACGATAGTAGCAGCAACAACTGCAAATAAAATAGAGCTTACCCATTCTCCAGAAGCACTTTTAGGAACCAAAGAACGTTCGGTTTTGTAGGTTATATTCTCTACATAATTTAAATAATACAGGTAAAAACCTAATGTTACAATAACCAGAACTGTATCTGTGGTAGTGTTCTTACCAAAACTACGCGCCGTTTCTACCCAAATAACCGGAAACATAATTAGATTGACAATGGGTATAAACAGTAAAATCGTCCACCACCAAGGGCGACCTATTATTTTCATTAAAATTACTGCATTGTATACGGGAACTAAAGCTTCCCAGGCTTGTCTTCCGGCTTTTTTATAAAGCTTCCAGGTGCCCAAAAAATGAATTACCTGTAATGCCAGAAAAAAAATAAACCATTGCATTAATGTCATCGGTATGTTTGTTATGCAAGTCTCTTAGGTATCAGAAACGATTGCGGTTTAATGTTGTATTAGTTGAAATTTTTAAATTTTGTTACGATAAATTTAAAACATCTTTCATGCTGTAAATGCCGGTTTTGTCTTTTAACCATTCTGCGGCTATAATCGCTCCTAATGCAAATCCGTTACGATTGTGCGCTTTATGCTCAATGGTTATTTCATCAACCTGACTCTCATATTTTATTGTGTGTGTACCGGGAACCTCACCTTCACGTTCAGCTTTAATGGTGATTTTATCAGTTTCTTCTTTATCGAGAACCCAGTCTGTATTGTTAGAGTGGTCTAAGATTCCTTCAGCCAATGTTATAGCAGTACCACTGGGTGCATCTAGTTTATGAATGTGATGCACTTCAGTCATAGATACGTTATAATCTTTAAGATGTTGCATCATTTTAGCAAGATGCTTATTCAGTTCAAAAAAAATATTGACCCCAACACTAAAGTTAGATGCATAAATAAATGCTCCATTGTTTTTTTTACATAGCGAAACCATATCGTCATACTTAGCTAACCAACCTGTAGTTCCAGAAACTACCGGAACACCAGCTTTTAAGCAAGCAGAAATATTATTTACTGCTGCGTCTGGGACACTAAAGTCTATCGCAACTTCTGCACCGTTAAAATCATAATCATCATCCTGATCAATAGTTTTAACAACAGTATGACCACGTTCTGTAGCTAGTTTTTCTATAGTTTTTCCCATGCGGCCATAACCAAGAAGGGCAATTTTCATAATCTAAAAAGTATAAGTTAACCGCATTCCAAAGGTGTTGTTGTAATCAAATGTGTTGCGCTCCATAAAAGGAGAGAAGCTCAAGCGGTCTTCAACCTCATATTGAGAAAGGTGGGCGTCTACATTTGCTTCTATAATTTGCAAAACATAGATTCCTGCGGTAATTAATATTGAAAGTTCTTTATTTCTTCTGTAGAAATCCTGAGCACGAATTAACTGATCTTCTGTAAAAGTTTGAGTTAGAGTACCATCATCAGCAACAATTGTAAACTCATCAATTCTACCAGCTATGCGATCTTTATAAGCCGTACGATATTTTTGAAAAAGGTCATGATTGTAAATAGCAATACCCACTCCCGTACCTACAGCACCATATACGATGGGCATTTTCCAGTAATCTTTATTGTAAGCTTGACCTAGACCCGGTAAAATAGCAGAATAAAAAGCTGCTCTTGCAGGTTTTAAAGGTTCATATTCTTTAAAAGGTTCGTCTATTTCTTCGGCTTCTATTTTAGGAGCAACTGGCTCGGTTTCCTGAGCATAGCTTAACGAATATAGAAATAGGAATGAAAGTAGCAGGAATTTATTTGGCACCAGAAATTAGTTTTTTAAGTCGCTTAAAGTCTTCTTCTGATGAAAACGGAATAATTAATTTTCCATTGCCTTTGTTGGCAACTTTCACATCTACTTTAGCACCAAAATAAGAGGAAAATTCCTTTTTTGCATTCTCAATATATTCTGGAGTTTTACTTTTTGCAGGTGTAGATTTACTAACACTTTTACCTTCTTTATAGCTTTTTACTAAGGCTTCGGTAGCACGTACAGATAAAGCGTTTTCTAATATCTTTTCATAAATATCTAATTGATCAGAAGTGCTTTCGATATTTATTAAAGCTCTACCGTGTCCCATAGATAAAAAACCGTCACGCATACCGGTCTGAATAATAGGATCTAGTTTTAATAATCTCAGATAATTTGCGATAGTAGATCTGTTTTTACCTACCCGCTCACTCATTTGTTCTTGAGTAAGATTTATTTCTTCAATTAAACGTTCGTATGAAAGTGCAATTTCAATAGGATCAAGATCTTCCCGTTGAATATTTTCAACAAGAGCCATCTCTAATGACTCTTGATCATTTGCAATACGTATGTATGCAGGTATGGTTTCTAGACCAACGAGTTTAGAAGCTCTAAAACGTCTTTCTCCGGAAACTAACTGATATTTATCAAAATCAATTTTACGTACCGTAATAGGTTGTATAACCCCTAACTCGCGTATTGATGAAGCTAATTCTTTTAAAGCGTCTTCGTTAAAACTACTTCGTGGTTGAAACGGGTTGACTTCTATATTGTTAAGTTCTAATTCAACAATATTACCCACCACCTTGTCTGCACCTTTATCTTCGGCAGTTTTAATATCATTATCGGGATCTTTCAATAATGCAGAAAGACCGCGTCCTAAGGCTTGTTTTCTTACTGCTTTAGCCATCGTTATGCGTCATTTTTTGTGATTATCTCCTGTGCTAAACTTAAGTAATTTGCAGCACCTTTACTGCCGGCATCGTAATTAATTATGCTTTCACCATAACTTGGCGCTTCACTCAAGCGCACGTTACGTTGAATAATAGTTTCAAAAACCATCTCGTTAAAATGCTTCTGAACTTCATCAACCACCTGATTAGAAAGGCGTAAACGAGAATCAAACATAGTTAGCAAAAGGCCTTCTATATCTAAAATCTGATTATGGATTTTCTGTACACTTTTTATTGTGTTTAGGAGTTTTCCTAACCCTTCTAATGCAAAATATTCACACTGTATGGGTATAATTACAGAGTCTGAAGCAGTTAACGCATTAAGCGTTAATAAGCCTAGTGATGGCGCACAGTCTATAAGAATATAATCATAAGAATCTTTAAGATGTCGTATTGCTTTTGCCATCATATACTCGCGTTGCTCCATATCTACGAGTTCAATCTCAATAGCAACTAGGTCAATATGTGCCGGAATCAAATCCAGATTTGGAGAATCTGTTTTGATAATAGTTTCTTCCGCTTTGCTCGAATGTTCCAATAATTGATAGGTACCCAGTTCAACAGTTTCTACATCAATACCAAGTCCAGATGTGGCGTTAGCCTGGGGGTCTGCATCAATAAGAAGTACTTTTTTCTCTAAAACGCCTAAAGAGGCAGCAAGGTTTACAGAGGTTGTAGTTTTACCAACTCCTCCTTTTTGATTAGCAATTGCTATTATTTTACCCATAAATTTTTGACTGAATTGTTGTGCGAAAATACAATTTATAACCCGCAAATGAAATGCTTTTTGTTAACAGGTTGAAAGGGTTTTTTTTAAATTTTACAAAGAATGTATTGGGGTTTAATATAAAAATCAAGAAATATTCTGATTTTCTGTGGTTTTATCTGAAAAATCCGAGTGTTGACGATTAAATTTTTCAGGTTTTTTGTTCTATAGTAATTTGTTATAAGTTTTAATTATTAACCTAAAACATAATTAGTATGAAAGGGTTTCAACACAAGCTAGAAGATTTCTCTTTTGAGAAACTTGAAGAACGTAAAGAATTTACTTTTTATTACTCAAGCCACGATTCGGGATGTGCAAAAACGCATCATTCATGTAATCCATGTCCACCCCCACCAACATGTGGAGGAAGTACTCCGGGTTAATGTATTGTTACAAGTTATTATTGGTTAAGTGTTTAGCTTAAATCAGAAAAGTTCAAATTATATTTTAATTTGAACTTTTTTACATTTATATATGTCACAAAATTCAATTTCTACTTATTTTTTTACACAGCTACTTAATTTTATAAGTCCATTATGTGCTATAGACAATATAGCTGATTTTGAGTCTTTTAAAAAAGCAGTTGAGCGGTATACCTTCTATACATTTAGTATAGATGCATTGATAGATACTGAAATTGATTTTGATTCATCAATCAATCCCACTACACATAGACTGGTAAAAGCCCATTTGTCAAACACCCGCTCTTTAAGAACACTTGCTACTTTATTTAATAAGGATTCAAATTTCTGGATAGTGATGGATAATTATATGAGTGCATATTATACCGGTCTTGTTCTTGAAAAACAAAACAGTAGTAAAAATATAGTTCATAATCTAGAGAGTTTTAAGTCTTATGCGCTGGCAAAACATGCCCCGGCATTTGTACCTTCAAGTGGAATGCTGATCCTTTTTAAATCTAAAACCACACAAGCTGAGTTGGAAAATATGTTGACTCCGTTATTTTACGGTATGCAAATGTTAGATGATCTAGAAGATTTTGATAAGGATATACAAAACAATCAACTTACGTATTGTATAAGTCAGGTTCAGGAATACATTAAAGCTGAAAATCTGGAAGTTCGTACAGACCTGGAGCGTTTTGAAGAACGGGTATTTTATCTTTCAGGAATTGCCAAAACCTGTAATGATTTTGCGGAAGCACAGTTTACTAAAGCACAGCAAATAGCGAAAGATTTGGGATTACTGGAGCTGGTTCAATGGATTGACAGTGTGTTTGAAATGCTAGAACATAATCGTGATATAATTGATCAGGTAAGTAAATAATATGGAGGCTTTATTGGAAACGTATACCTTATCGCAATATGAAACCGACTCTTGGGTTTTGGAAAGTAAGCAAGGCCACTACATTATTACGAAACCTGCAAAAGAATTACTCGAACTGTTAAACGAAGCCAAAACTATTAACGAAGCCAAAACTATTTTTAATACAATTTATGGCTATACATTTACTGAAGAACAATTCTTAGCGTTTATAATAAATCGCTTAGGATTTACAGGGCTGTTAAAGAATCATCAGCCCGAAATACAAGAGGATAAAAATTTTATAAGTCTTCAGTTTACGATTTTTAATGCTTCACTGGCCGGTAAATTGGCCACCCCATTGCAAACTCTGTTTAATAAACCATTCTTTTTTTTCGGTTTTACCGTCTTATTATTTTTAGCTGTTTATAGTTTAGTCACAATTAGTTTTCAAAATACTGGGTTTTCAATAGTTAATTTGATGGCATTGTATTTTATTACTATTATTCTTCATGAATTGGGTCACGTTGCTGCCTGTAAAAAGTTTACGGGCAAGAGCGGAGAAATAGGTGGAGGGTTGTATTTAATCTTTCCTGTTTTGTTTTCTAATATATCAGCCTTATGGCATGCCTCGAAAATTGAGCGAATAATAGGTAATCTTGCTGGGGTTTATATGCAATTATGGTGCTTATTGATATTTTATGTCTTACACCTGATTTATCCTGAAGTAGTGCTTTATACTCAAATCACATTTACACTTGCTCTCTATAGTATTCTGCAATTGGTTCCCTTCATACGTTCTGACGGATACTGGTTGCTTTCTGATGCTACCAGCACGACCAATTTGCTATCAAAAGCCAACAAATCATTAAAAATATTTTTGTCAGCACCGGTAGCTTATTTTAAGGATGCTACAAGCTCTAAAGCCAGTTTTTTATTGTTTTATGCAGTATTTAATAATTTGATTATTCTCTACTTTGTAGGACTTCAGTTGTTGCAAAATCGCGAGGCAGTTTTCCATTTTCCGTTGTATTCAATTGAATTACTGGAACATCTGTTGCGCTTTGAAGCGGTTGCTTTTGATTTTTCATATTTCCCGGTAATCATATTTTATATTGTGATATTTCAATTCATTAAAAGGGGAATTACATCCTTGTTCGGTTCAAAGAATAAGCAATCTCAGGCAGCTTAGTTTTTTATTGGCACCACCAAAGGGTTTAAAACCCCGAGGCTTGCCGCGAAATTGAAAATTGGTTTCTAACGAATACCTCGTGGGCTTGCCCCGAGATAGTTTAACTCTCAACTTGATTTAAATAAAAAAGCCTTTAAGACTTCATTCTTAAAGGCTTTTCCATAAAATTTATTGTCTATTCGGTTTCTTCAGGCATTAATGCACCTATAAAAAATTGGAGCGGGATTTCTAGCCTTTTCGCTTGGCCTTAACCATAGCTTCGAGCTGATCCCATAATTCTTCCGGGATGTCTTTAAGAAGATTGAATTGTCCTGCACCTTCTAGCCATTCTCCACCGTCAATCGTGACGACTTCGCCGTTAACATAAGCTGAAAAGTCTGATACCAGATATGCTGCCAGATTAGCCAGTTCCTGATGATCGCCTACGCGACGTAGCGGAACTTTTTTAGATAGATCAAATTTTTCTGCCAGATCTCCGGGAAGTAAACGTTCCCAGGCGCCTTTAGTAGGGAAGGGGCCGGGTGCAATCGCATTAGAGCGTATGCCGTATTTCGCCCATTCAACAGCTAGCGAGCGCGTCATCGCCAGTACACCGGCTTTAGCAGTTGCGCTGGGCACTACATAGGCAGAACCGGTCCAGGCGTAGGTCGTTACTATATTGAGGATGGCTTTATTTTTTTCTCCGGAATCAATCCAGTGTTTACCAAATGCCAGCGTACAGTTTTTACTTCCTTTCAGAACAATATCAATCACCACATCAAAAGCATTTGCTGAAAGCCGCTCAGTAGGAGAAATGAAATTACCTGCAGCATTATTCAACAATACATCGATACTGCCAAATTTCTCAATAACCGCATCTCTCATGGTCTCTACCTGCTCGTAATGGCGTACATCGCATTGAACGGCAAAACAGTTGCCTCCGGTTTCTTCCTCAAGTTCCTGAGCAGTATTTTTTAATTTATCGAGATCGCGCGAAGTTATGGCAACGTTAGCACCCAGTTCGAGAAAGTATTTGGTCATAGATTTTCCCAGACCGCTTCCGCCTCCGGTTACTACAATGGTTTTTCCTTTTAGCGCATCATCGCGTAGCATTTTATGGGTATAGTTCATTTTAGTGGTACTTAATTGCTTTTTTTAAATGTACATGTTTTCACAATGATTCAATCTACTAATTATATTTTCTAAACTACTTATACTTCTTGAGGATTTTTGGTAGTTTAAAATCAAAGCTATGCATTGCAAAATCGGCATCTACCACATTGCCTGCTTTATCCAGAACGATATATTGAGGAATTCCATTAAAACTGAATAAATCTCTAAAGCGCTGATAGGTACTCTGATCTACTCGATACACGTGTTCCAGTTCTTGTTCTTTAATAAAATCCTCATATTTAGGAGATTTACTACTTTCATCTGTAATAAAAATAAACTCAAAATCAGGGTTGTCTTTATATTTTCTACGGGTTTCCTTCATTCTTTCAATAGTACCTATGCAGGGACCGCACCATGTTGCCCAAAAATCAATAAAGAGAATTTTACCTTTAAATGGGTCTGTGATGTTGCGGAAGGCCGCAGTGCCTTTCCCTTCAGGAAGTATAAGAGTATTTTCTTTAAAAGTTTCGGCTGTAGGAATATCTGCATCTACAATCATTTCGTTATCGGATACTTGAGGATACGTCTGTTCATAAATCCGTTGTCCTTCAGCTTTTAAAAACGGGTTACCTATATTTTCTTTAAGGCTTGCCCAGACCAGCTCTGAAGTTTCTTTTCCCCAAAAATCAAAGAAAAATTTAAGACTACGCACTTTAATAATATCACTGGCCAGATCTTTGTCTACACCAAAGAAATGGACCAGCAAACTGTCTTTTTGCTTCCATTTATCCAATACCACTTGCGCTTTGTCCTCGGGAGTGGCTTCTACATATTTTTTAAAGTATGCTTGTGATTCTGTCTTATATTTTTCATTGAATTCTTTTGCCAACTTTATTCGCTCCAAAGAATCAAGCTTCGATTTTTTGTCATTTGGTTTTAAAAAAAAATTATACTTTTCTTCTAAAGCAATACCTTCTTCTTCAAAATATTCCAGTATCGTTCTTTCTGGTTCCCGAAATATTGAAAGTTGTGAATCGTGTTCTACTTTGGTAAATACATTGGTATACTCGAGACGGTTTATTAGAGTACTATATTGATTAGTGGCCAAAGCAGCCGGTTCATTTACTGGTAATAAGGTTTGCATGCTCTCATAATAGGAATCGGGCACTTCAAGTTTAAGAATGGCATGGGTAGTATCTTTCTTTTTCAAATAATCCCTGCGATCTACGAAATTGAACATATCAGTACTGGCGATTAGCTTAATATGGGCTCGGTGAAAATCCTCCGCTTTTTTGGAGATGCTATTTTCAGATAAGAATGTGTTTAGTCTGGCTTCATTTTGAGTATATAGATTAAGGATTTTAGATTGAAAATCTAGAGGAGCAAGGGTGCCTACCCATTTTTGAAATTCTTCTCGGTAATCAGGGCGTAGGGGAGAAAATGCATTTAATTCCCGGTTCATTTTAGCTAGCGGCCCATGATATTCAATACTTTCAAATTCGTACCGACGGTCGCGATAACGGTCTGCAAGCAAAAACTCTTTCCAGTCTAAAATAAGACCCAGGGTAGTACCGGGTTCCAGATAAAAGGTAAAACCTTTCTCATTAATTACCAAATAGGTCTCTAAGGGTTGAACCAAAGGTATTTCGGCTTCAAATCGTCCATCAGGTGCAATTTCTACAACGGTGGGATATTCTTCCCGGGTTAGTTCATTGCCGATATAAATCATTCCGGTCTCAAAACCCAGTCTGGGATCGTAGCCTTTCATATAACCCACAATACGCCCCATTTTTCGATGGAAAAAATTGTCCGAATCAAAACGCTTCAATGCTGGATCTGATTGTGCTACTTCATCCTGAATCCAGTTCATCACATCTGATGGTACTTCTTTTGTAGTTTCAGAACTGCTTTGAGTAAGAGAAACCCCAAAAATAGTATTGGAAGCATCTACGTAATCAATCGTTTGAGTAGAAGCGGGGAGTGGTTCAAAAATGAGCTCGGTGAATTGTTCCCCGGAATCTGGTGTCCTGAGTTTTTCATCAAATTCGGCATCTATCACTTTTTTGATCATGTATTTTTTATCGGTAGCTGCATCCCGTAAATAGGTGTCTTTTGTAAAATTGATCCACCAACCAGGAATAAATTTAGAATGCATGGTGACGCGGGTTTCTTCAGGGGAGGATTCTATACGTTGGATGTACGTAATTCCGCTAGTGGTTACTTCATAATCCGGATTATCAATAACCCTCACATTTTCCTGAGCCTTACAAAAGTTGGAAACGAATAAAAAAACGAAGAAGGTTAAGCTGTGAATACTAATTTTCATGATTGATGAATTTGTTAAAATAGAAAATTAGAAAATTTCTGCTTTATAGAATCTTAATTCACAGCATAATATATGTGTTTAGAACATTTAAAATAAAAATCTATTCAAATGTCTGCAGTAAAATCTCTAAAATAGAAATTGCAGCCTCACTGATTTTTGATCCGGGACCAAAAACGGCAACTGCTCCGGCTTCAAATAAAAACTGATAATCTTTACGCGGAACGACACCACCTACAATAACCATAATATCCTCGCGTTCGAGTGCTTTTAATTCTTGAATAACTTGCGGAACGAGTGTTTTATGTCCACCAGCTAAAGATGATATTCCCAATATATGAACGTCATTTTCTACAGCTTGCTTTGCGACTTCCTTGGGCGTTTGAAACAACGGGCCAATATCTACATCAAAGCCAACGTCAGCATAACCGGTCGCTACAACTTTAGCTCCGCGGTCGTGACCGTCCTGCCCCATTTTAGCAATCATAATACGGGGACGTCGCCCCTCGAGTTTGGCAAAACGATCTGCGAGTTGTTGGGCTTTAGCAAAAGCGGGATCTGTTTTTATTTCTTTACTGTACACACCACTAAATGATTTTATTTGGGCTTTGTGTCTGCCAAAAGCTTTTTCAAGAGCATCTGATATTTCTCCCAGAGTAGCTCTTTCTCGAGCAGCAGTTACAGCTAAAGTTAGCAAATTACCAGTTCCTGTTTTTGCACATTCGGTTAAATCTGTTAACGCTTTTACTACCTGCTTAGCATTGCGATTGGCTTTTAAATTTTCAAGTCGTTGCAATTGAGACGCACGTACCGCATCATTATCTACCTCAAGTGTGACGAGATCATCTTCTTGATCTAACTGATATTTATTCACGCCAATAATCAAATCATTACCGCTATCTATACGGGCTTGTTTACGGGCAGCAGCTTCTTCAATACGTAGTTTTGGGATTCCTTTTTCAATGGCTTTAGTCATACCGCCCAGCTCTTCAATCTCTTCAATATGTTCCCAGGCTTTTTCAGCAATTCCGTGTGTTAAGCGTTCCACATAAAAGCTACCGGCCCACGGATCGACTGTGCGTGTAATTTCGGTTTCCTTTTGTAAATAAAGTTGAGTGTTACGGGCAATTCGCGCCGAGAAATCAGTAGGCAAAGCAATTGCCTCATCTAACGCATTAGTGTGTAAACTCTGTGTTCCGCCAAAAACTGCAGCAGCAGCTTCAATAGTAGTGCGCGCAACATTATTAAACGGATCTTGCTCAGTAAGTGACCAACCACTGGTTTGACAGTGTGTACGCAAGGAAAGCGATTTTTGATTTTTAGGATTAAACTGCTTCACGATCTTCGCCCATAGCATACGTGCAGCACGCATTTTTGCAATTTCCATAAAATGATTCATCCCAATTCCCCAGAAAAAAGAAAGACGCGGGGCAAATTTATCAACATCTAAGCCGGCTTTAATTCCGGTGCGTAAATATTCTAAACCATCTGCAAGTGTGTATGCCAACTCAATATCACAAGTCGCGCCTGCTTCTTGCATATGATATCCCGAAATGGAAATCGAATTGAACTTAGGCATTTGCTTTGCCGTAAATTCAAAAATATCTGAAATGATACGCATCGAAGGACCTGGTGGGTAGATATAGGTATTTCTCACCATAAACTCCTTCAAAATATCATTCTGAATTGTCCCTTGCAGGTGTTCTGATTTTACGCCTTGCTCTTCTGCAGCGACTATATAAAATGCCATAATAGGCAAAACAGCTCCATTCATCGTCATCGAGACGCTCATTTTATCGAGGGGAATTTGGTCAAACAACACTTTCATATCTTCAACCGAATCGATAGCTACACCGGCTTTACCAACATCACCTTCTACGCGCTCGTGATCACTGTCATAGCCGCGATGCGTGGCCAAATCAAATGCAACCGAAAGTCCTTTCTGACCTGCTTTAAGATTGCGTCTGTAGAAAGCATTACTTTCTCCAGCTGTAGAAAAACCGGCATATTGTCTGATGGTCCACGGTTTGCGCACATACATCGTGCTGTACGGTCCACGTAAATATGGCGGAATCCCAGCTGCAAAATCCAGATGTTCAAGGCCTGCCAGATCAGCTTCAGAATATTCCTTTTTAATACGTATTTCTTCTGCAGTAGTCGCCACAGAAGTATCTATCGATTCTGTGCTAATCGATTTTTTAAGGCTAAGATGTTGCAGGTTTTTTCTACTCATCTTCTAATCGTTTTTGTTCTAATGCTTCTGTCAGGCGTTTTGGAATAACAGGTTCTATTAAAGTTTTACGCGGTTTGATTTTCAGAAATGGAAAAATCTCAAGCTCATTTTTCATTTGATCTTCGGTGTTCTGAAATACATTGCTGCCTATCACAGTCTTTTCTCCAGAATCAAAAGCCTCCTGTTCTTTAACAGCAGATTCTTTAATTTTCTTCTGAATTTTCCCGTCTATAAGTTGCGTTATAAAACCACCGCCTGCTTCAATCTCTTTAAAAAGGCTGATTGCTTTCTCTGAGAATTGCTGCGTTAATTCTTCAATATAATATGTTCCATCTGCAGGATTAGCCACTTGATCAAAATAGCTCTCGTGCTTTAAAATAAGCAATTGGTTCCGGGCAATTCGTTGACCAAATTCATTGGTTTTATGATAAATCGCATCATAAGCCAGATTACAAAAACTATCAACCCCACCCAGTATGGCACTCATAGCTTCTGTTGTGGTGCGTAAAAGGTTTGTATTGTAATCGTAAAGGGTTTTATTCCGCAAAGCGGAAACAGCAAGAATGTGGCAATTTTGTGGCAAATTATATGCCTCTGCAAGCGTTGCAAAAACCAACCGAAGTGCTCTTAATTTTGCAATTTCAAAGAAATAATTAGAACCTGTAGCAATCTTAAACGTGATGGTCTGGGTTTTTAAAGCATCTCCATACTGGTTGAAATATTCATTGACGTGTGCCAATGCATAAGCCAATTGCTGAACCGTGTTTGCGCCAGCATTGTGATAGCCTGTTAAATCAACACCTATAACGTTATCGTTTTCAGCGTTTAAAAAAACCTTTTCCAAACTTTGAAAATCACTTTTCTGGTTAGAAAACCAGTTTCCTGACAATGCCAGATTGCCTACAATATCTATGTTTAAAAAAGCTACGTGATTTTTAGCTTTCAGTTTTAGGCTCAATTCGGTCAAGAAATCAGCATCCAAAAAACTAAAATTGAAATAGATTGTCAACTCTTGCTGTGGTAGATTATTAACCAATTCATCTACATTGAATTTCTTATCTGCTTTAAAAAGCAGCGATTCTGCACCTTTAGAAAGCGCAAGACAAGCCGTTTCTGCAGAAACCTTAGGGTCTAAAATAAAAATCTCTTCAACAATATTCCAGTTTTTGGGTTGACCGGGAATGGTAAGTGGAGTAGTGTCTTCGCTGTGGTAAAAGGGTTTTATATGTATTCCTTCAGGAGCATTCCAGACCAGTGTTTTATTATAGTCCAGGCCCTCAAGATCGTATTGTATCTTTTGCTTAAAAGCTTTAGCCGAAACCGGTTGAAATTCAGAAAATAAATGTTTACCCATCTTTATCTGTTTTTAAGCTGTCTTCAAATTCAATGATAAAAATTTCTTCGTTTTCTTTTTTCATCAAATATTCTTCCCGCGCAAAACGCTCCAATTCTTCAGAATCTTTAAGCTTATTGATCTGATTTCGATCAGATTTAATTTCTTGTTTAAAATATGCACGGTTTCCTTCTAACTTCTCGATCTCATCGTTAAGTTCTTTGTGAATAAACCACGAGTTGGTATCAAAAAACACCATCCAAACCGTGAAAATTACCAAAATAAGCACGTATTTATTTCCCAAAATACGGAACCATTTTTTTTGACGGAGTTTTTTTAAAGACACAAGAAAGGTGTTAAGGTTAAACCAAACGTTGATTTATAATACTACGAACGATATCTATGGCTACGTTGTTGTATCGGTTATAAGGTATGATAATATCTGCATATTCTTTAGTGGGCTCTATAAATTGTTGATGCATGGGTTTTAAGGTAGTTTGATAACGCGTTAAAACTTCTTCCAGATCACGGCCGCGCTCGGCAATATCACGCTTTAATCTTCGTATAAGTCGCTCATCAGAATCTGCATGAACAAATATTTTAATATCAAACAATTCACGTATTTCAGGATGGGTCAGGATCAAAATTCCTTCTACGATGACCACCTTTCGCGGATGCGTAATCACCTTGTCACTGGTACGGTTGTGCTTTACAAAAGAATATACGGGCTGTTCAATAGTTTCCCCGTTTTTTAATTGCTCAAGATGCTTACACAACAATTCAAAATCAATAGATTTTGGATGGTCAAAGTTGATTTTAACCCGCTCATCATAACTGAGGTGTGAGGTGTCCCGATAGTAAGAATCCTGTGAGATAACAGTAACTTCACCTTCCGGTAATTCTTGCACAATTTGATTAACAACAGTTGTTTTACCGCTACCAGTACCCCCAGCAATTCCTATAATTAACATACACTCACTTTTCGGCAAAAATAGGAAACTTACGCGATAATCGCGCTTAAAAGCTTTGAGCCTTATTCTGGAATTAGAAGTATTTCAAGATGAAGATTTATACGCTTAATTCAGAGTTATTTAATCTTCTTGAGTAAAATCTTTATACAACTATAGAAAAGTTAAAGAATTTTGCTAGTGCGGAAGTTTATGTTTGAGCAATCCATAAACGAAAGTGCCCAGCAATGCACCGAAAATCACTACAAATATCGAAACATAACCAGCACCGGCAAGTACATACATAGGACCTGGACAGACACCTGCCAATGCCCATCCCAAGCCAAATAATACACCACCAATAGCATAGCGAGCAATGCTTTTATTTTTTGATTTTAATTGCATCTCCTGCCCGCCAATAGCTTTGA
Source organism: Leeuwenhoekiella polynyae (assembly GCF_004104075.1). Lineage (GTDB taxonomy): Bacteria > Bacteroidota > Bacteroidia > Flavobacteriales > Flavobacteriaceae > Leeuwenhoekiella > Leeuwenhoekiella polynyae. Next base: position 81,629 of record NZ_QOVK01000012.1, read on the forward strand.
TGTTGAATCGTTTTATGAGCTGTACACCAAGAATACCTAAAATCAGCGCAGTGCCAATAATGCCATACATATGAAAAGCTCCAAACTCAAACATTTCAAAAATGCGAAACCACGAAGCTGCTTCAGATTTATACATTAGGATACCAAAAAAAGTACCTATAACTAAATATACAAGGGTTTTCATTACGTGAAAATTAAGGGAAAAATAAAGTGAACCATTAACAGACCTCCTGCAAAAAAGCCAATTACTGCAATAAGAGAAGGTAACTGAAGGTTGCTCAAACCTGATATAGCGTGACCTGAAGTACAGCCACCCGCATAGCGTGCTCCAAAACCTACAAGAAATCCACCTATTAAAAGAATAGCTATGTTCTTAGGGCTGGATAATGCTTCTAAACTAAAAAGTTCCGTAGGTAGATAAGCTTCTCCGGCGCTTTTGATACCGTATACATTCAATTTGGTAATGACATCAGGAGCGACTTCAACGGTGTTGTTTGAGAGGTATTGAGAGGCAATAAAACCACCTATTATTGCACCTAGCATCACGGTGAGATTCCAGCGTTCTTTTTTCCAATTGAATTTAAAAAAGTCTGCGGCTTTATCTGCACCAGAAGCAGAACACAGCGTTCTCAAGTTAGAAGACATTCCGAATTGCTTACCTGCATACAGCAAGATAAACATGGTGAATGAAATTAATGGGCCTGCGATATACCAAGGCCAGGGATCGTAAATCCAATTCATAGCTAGATTTGAGGGGTTTTTATAGTTATTTTTTTAGGGCCGTACAAAGAACCACAAACTTCTAATAAGTCTACGTAACACGTGTTACATACTTAAAAATAAATAAGCTTGATGCATAACTAGAATTTAGGGTTCTCATTATTTTTAAAACATCAGTAATATGAATCTTTATTTTTTTAGGGCCTTTTATACTTATTCTAAAAACCTCTTCCAGAAGCCATATACATACCAAGGTTAGAAAAGTTTGTTATTTCATTTCAAGCTTTTTTGTAGCACAACCCCATTTAGAAAAACCCATTCTTATTGGGAGAATCTTTTTCAATGATTTGTGCCAGATCCCATAATTCAACAATTTTTGAATTCTGAAATCTAAAAATATGCACTACGGCTATTTGCATAGATTCTTTAGTAACCAAGGAATGTGTAATCACCTTATCAGCATCACTAAAACAGGATTTAATCTCTATGGCAACATTTGGGTTTGTATTGTGATCTTCTTGCATAGCATTCAATAAAGCTTCCCGAGATCCTTCAAAATACTGATTGTGATGTATAAAGTTTGTTGCAATGTATTTTTCAAACCCTTCTGCAACACGCCCTAAACCTGCGGTTTTTAAAAAGGATTCTGCTCTTTCTTTATTGTGTTTCATTGCAGACTGTTTTAATTTATTGCAGGTGATCTGTATTAATAACTATGATCATCTAGCTTGACCTTTCCTCTAAAAGTTCGATATACAAAAAAGGTGTAGCCTAATACAAGTGGTCCTCCAATGGCGACGAACAGGAGCATAATTCCCAGTGAACGTTGTGAGGAAGCCGCTTCATAGACATCTAAACTGTATTTAGGATCTACAGTTGAGAATAACAGATTAGGATATAATTCAATTGCAACAAGAACCAAAAGCAAACTGATGGTCAACGATGAAAAGAAAAATGCCAGTTTGTATTTTTTTTTATTTGCCAGCCTAGGGACGTTTGCTATGGCCATAAAAGTTAATACAGGTATTATAAAAAGCAATGGATTACTTTTAAAATCATCAGATAAATGCGGAATATAAAGCAGCGTGTAGAGTGTTGTAATCGCAAAACTTACCATAAAAAAGATCATTCCCTTTTTGAGTAAAAAAGTGAGTTTAGCAAAAAGACGTCCTTCGGTTTTAAGTAGAAGGTAAATAGCACCATGAGACATAAATAAAGCCAGTGTAGTGATACCGGTCATTATTGCATAAGGATTTAAAAATTCAAAAAAACCGGCACCCTCATACTCAAAGTTTTCTCCAATAGCTATTCCTTGCAATACATTCCCCAGAACTACACCAAGTAAAAAAGCTAACATTATACTTGAAATACTGTAACAAATATCCCAAAGTTTACGCCACCATAGCATTTCTTCTTTTCCACGGAACTCAATAGCAATCGCTCTAAAAATGATAAAGATCAAAAAGAGCATAAACGGAATGTACATCGAAGAAAATAAGGTAGCATACATAATTGGGAAGCCGGCAAAAAGCGCTCCGCCACCAATAACCAACCATACTTCGTTGCCATCCCAAACAGGTCCTACGGCGTTCAGCGCAATACGTCTGCTGAGTTCTTTTCTGAAGAAGAGATGCCATGCTCCTGCTCCAAAGTCAAAACCATCTAAAATAGCATAGCCCGAAAACAAGCCTCCTATTACTAAAAACCACCAAGTGGGATAATCTATACCTAAAATTGTTTCCATAATATCTGTATTAGCCGGTAACTACTTCTGAAATTTCTTTGGTTAATGGACGGTCATCGTCTCCGTCATCATCTGCAGCTTCCTCATACGGTCCGTGCTTTATTTTCTTATTTAAGAGGTAAACAAAAAGCACGAAAAGTAAGGTATACACAGCCATAAATAATATCAGTGAAAACAGAATCTGATTTGCAGACACCGCTTGAGAGAATGCCTCGTCTGTGCGTAAGAGTCCGTATACCACCCATGGTTGTCTGCCCATTTCGGCAGCAAACCAACCGACCTGATTGGCTATTTGTGGTAATAATGCGGTAAAAACAAATACCCAAAGCAACCATTTTTTATCGAATAATTTTTTCTTTAAAAGTAAATAGGAGCCGAGTAAGGTTAAAGCTATAAGAAACATACCTATCGCAATCATAATATGATAAAACTGAAAGACCGCATTGAGCTGCGAAGGCCGTTCATCTTCAGGGAAAGCATTTAAACCCGTAACCGGAGTGTCAAAATCCTGATCTAACATAAATGAAAGCCCACCGGGAATTGCGAGACCGGTGACTTCTTGTTTTTCTTTATCTACCCAGCCAAAAAGATATAGATCTGCAGGGGCCTTTTTTTCAAAATGACCTTCTAATGCAGCAAGTTTTGCAGGTTGATTTTTAGCAACGCCATCTGCAGAAGCATGACCGGCAACAAGTTGAGCCAATGAAGCAACCGTCGCAACAACAAGCGTAATTTTAAAAGCCTTTTTAGAAATCGCTACAAAACGACCTTTTAAAATATAATAAGCGTGAACGCTAAGAATTAAGAACGTACCCGCTAGAAATGCTCCCAGCCAAACGTGAGCAATACGTTCTACACTAGAAGGGTTGAAAACCATCGCCCAAAAGTCTGTAATTTCTGCTCTTGCCATTAACCCTTCGCCAACGATGTGATACCCAGCCGGAGTCTGTTGCCAACTGTTAGCAACCACAATCCATATTGCAGAGAACATAGACCCCAGAAAAACACCAATTGTTGAAACCAGATGTACCCAGGGTTTTACACGATTCCAACCAAATAATAAGACTCCTAAAAATCCACTTTCTAAAGCGAATGCAAATATACCTTCAGCGGCGAGTGCGCTTCCAAAAACATCTCCTACATACCGTGAATAGGTTGCCCAGTTGGTGCCAAATTCAAATTCCATAACAATACCGGTAACCACACCAATACCAAAAGTAAGCGCGAATATTTTAGTCCAGAATTTAGCAAGAATGTGGTAATCTTCTTTTTTAGTCTTTATATAGAGACTTTCAAAAACAACCATCAGAAGGCCAATCCCAATGCTTAAAGGAGGGTAGATATAATGAAAGGCAATGGTAAAGGCAAACTGTATTCGGGCAAGTAGTTCTACATCCATTTTGTACGGGATTTATAACTATAAAATTACGACCCAAATCGCTGTTAATCCCTTTATTCAAAAGGAAAGTTTGTTAAATGTCTTTCATTTTAAAATGAAAATAAAAGGAAGCTATGTGTGCTTTTTAAGATTCTTGAATGGTTTAGGAATTTTGTAAAGAATACGTTGTTGTTAATAGATTCTTTTATAGTTAAGTAAAATACTAATCGATCTGTTTAATAGATTAATATGTTGCTGAAATGCTGATAAGAGATAGCTTTAAGCTATCATGAAACCGTTTAGGATTTAAGATTGAAAGTTGATCTGCATCTCAAAATCTGCCCTTTTTGTAACAGAATTTTTAATTATTACAAGTTTCAAGTAAAAAAAAGTGGGCGTTTGGTAATCTAAGGACTCTGTATTAGCATTTATCTATTTAAAAATCAGTTTTTAAAGAATACAATAATAATTTATAATTCGTTAGATTTTTTATTTGTAAGCGCTTCATTTATTCGATATTAGTTGAAATATTAATTTAATTATTCTCGATCTCAATACCTAATGAAGCAGTCGCTACTGGGTGTTTTTAACTTTGATCTATGCGTCTAAAAATAAGTTGTAATTTAAAATTTGAGATTTCAACACCCACTCCGTTTATTCTCATGTTAAGACCACGTAGCGGAAGTCAACAGTGGGTTGAACAACAGGAATATGAGATTAAACCAGGTACACCTGTTTTTGAGTTTACAGACGATTATGGTAATCTTTGTCAACGTCTAATTGCACAATGCGGTCTGTTCGCTATCAGCACATCTTCAGTGGTAGTAACATCAGATTACAGCGATGAGGCTTATGGAGCAGAGTTTGTAGAAATTCAGAATTTACCTGATTCTGTTTTGAGCTATTTATTACCCAGCAGGTACTGTGAATCTGATTGCTTTAACGAACTTGCCGTGCATATCACACAGGGTCAATTATTGGGATATAACCAAGTCGCTGCGATTACAAACTGGTTGCGTTCTACTATAAGCTATATACCCGGCAGCAATAACGAACCTTTATCTGCAATACAGGTAAATAATAACGGATATGGGGTATGTAGAGATCTTGCTCATTTAGGAATAGCGTTATGCCGAAGTTTGAGTATTCCGGCACGTATTGTAGTAGGTTATTTACACAACTTGCAGCCTATGGATATGCACGCCTGGTTTGAAGCATATATAGGCAACCGCTGGTATACGTTTGATGCAACGCAGTTGGGATCGCCTGGTGGTTATGTAATTCTTGGGCTAGGGAAAGATGCTGCTGATGTTGCTGTTTTTAATCAATTTGGTCCTTCTGTTTTTCCTATTGAACAGCAGGTGCGAGTTGAACAAATTTGATTAGTACAGGTTTACAAATTCTAAGAATGATGTATTTTCAAATTCCCGTAACAACTAAAAAAGGAAGTAGGATTTTTTAAGCTACTTCCTGTTTCTTAGGTTTATTTAAATTCGTTAACCGCTTCGCCTAAATCGTAAACGGGAGTTTTTAAGGCATCTGCGAGTATGCTGCTCCCCGCGGCACTGCGATAGCCTCCTGCACAATGTACCACAATAGGTTTTTCGGTTGGGATTTCGCCTGTACGTTCCCGCAATTCGTGAAGAGGAATTGTCCATGCGTGATCAAAAAATTTCCCGCTTTCGGTCTCACTGGTATTTCTTATATCTACTACCGTAAAAGCTTTTGGATCTTGTTTAAAAGCTTTAAGATCGATGAGTTCTTGGGTTAAACCAAAATTCGATTCAAGAGTTATTACTCGCTTTACCTGATTCTCATAGCCTATTTTAGCAATACGATCGAGCACTTCGTGTGCGTGTGCCGCATTGGATACAACTACACTAAATTCCTCTTCAGGCTTTACAATAGCCCCCAGCCAGGTTTCAAACTTGTGCTCTGGTTTTAGTGCCATAATATTAAAGCTGTTGCGTTTGTGACCCTTTTTGAAGTCTGCTTCGCTGCGTGTATCAATAACCAATGCATCGCCATTTAATTCGCTTTCAAAAAGTGAAAAGGGAATATCGGCAACTGCATTTCTCAGGGTAGCAGCCCCGGTTTTATTGAGATCTACATTGTAGCCAAAGTAATGCGGGATAAAAGGCTGCGAATCGAGTAAATGATTGCTAAACGACTCTTCTTCGTCCATTTTAAAAGCCCAGTTGGTCTCACGTTGTTCGCCAAGTGTACTCCGGGTCTGATCTGCGCTCATGCCTTTTCCGCAAAGTGAGCCTGCACCGTGTGCGGGGTATACGAATGCGCTATCGGGCTGATCGTTAAATTTTGTCGTCATGGTATCAAACATAGACTTTGCCAGATCATGGCGTTTGGCTTTTTGGTTACCGGCTTTTTCTCGCAAGTCAGGTCGTCCCACATCGCCAATAAATAAGGTGTCACCTGTAAATAAAGCAGTTTTATCTTTGGCTTTGGCTACAATCGTAATACTGTCTGGGCTATGACCGGGAGTATTGAGTGCACTAAAATTTACATTTCCCATTTTAAAATGATCGCCTTCATCAAAATGCTGATGTGTATAACCGGCCCCTAATTTTTCGCTATTGTATATAACAGCACCGGTTTCTTTATGTATTTGCAAGTGACTGCTGATAAAGTCAGCGTGTGGATGTGTTTCAAAAACCGCTACGATTTTAGCATTGTGTTCTTCTGCAAAAGCATAATAAGCAGCAGGATCACGCTCCGGATCTACAAGTGCTACGAGTCCTTCGCTTAAAATCGCGTATGAAAAGTGAGAAAGGGGTTTGTATTCAAATTGTTTAATGACCATAATTCAGCAAATTTTGATACAAAGGTATATATGCTTGTAGCTTTAGGCTGTAACATTTGATACAGAATATAAACTATGAATTAATTTTCTAGTTTACTTTTAAACGGAAAAATGACCTGTTCGCTAAAATCCTGAGGAAAGTTCTCATCACCTTCAAAACCTATTTCTATATTCTTTCCGCTCTGCGGAATATAAGCCGTACCGAAAAGATAATCCCAAATACTCAGGCTTAAACCAAAATTCATCCCGTATTTATGTTCAGGAGGTAGTTTCTTAGCATGATGCCAGATGTGCATACGCGGATTGTTAAACACGTAACCGAATGGGCCATAACTCCAATCAAGATTCGCGTGATTTAAATGCCCTACAAAAACGGTAAACATATGCACTATAAAAAATTGTTCAATCCCAAAACCGATCATCGCCAGTGGAATATATTGAATGCTTTTGTAAACCAGGGTTTCTACAAAATGAAACCGGAACTGCGCCGCAAAACCCATTTCTTTTACACTGTGATGTATTTGATGAAATTTCCACAGCCAGGGAACTCTGTGCAACATGCGGTGCACATTCCACTGTATAAAGTCGGCTATGATAAACATAATGACTAGCTGTGCCCAAACGGGAAAACTCTGAATCTCTACAGCTACCAGATTGTTGATTCCAAAGAGTTCCAGAAAGTCATTAAAAAGTTCAACTCCCACATTAGAAAGTGCATTGTAGCCGATAAGGGAAAATAGAAAAAAATTGAAAAGTATATAAAAAGCGTCTAGCCAAAAGCCCTTTCTTATAACGGGTTGTTTCTTTCGCCACGGAATTAATATCTCTAACGCAAAGACCAATAAAGATAAACCTAAGAGCCAATAGAAGTAGTTGGTCCATCCCGGGTTTGTGATCTCATCAATCAGATAATTAAAATATCCGGAAAATGAATCTTGAATAATCTTTAAATACTTTTCCACGTTGATTTGGTCGGTTTTCTATCTTTAAAATTACGAATTGTATACTTCGCTATGCTAATAAAGGCAACAGGTTAATTATCGCCAATAAATAATAGTATATAAGATCTTAATTCTTAAAAACAAGCTAAATGTATATTTCTAAAAAGCTTTTGTACAATTTTATAAAAGAAGTTAGCTTGCAAGAATGAAAAAACAGGCTGTTTTAGTCTTCTTACTTTTAAGTTTTTGCTTTTTAAAACTACAAGCGCAAGCCAAGCCTGTTTACCGTTATGAGGTTTTGGCAGGTCACGATAACGATTTTACCATTTTTGGGACACATACAGACTGGCATTACACTTACGGAATACATCTTGGAATGGGGTGGAGGCCCAATTCTGAAAATTTTATTTCTAAACTTTTTCCTGAAAAGAAAGCTTTTAGTCATCATATAGGTGCACATATACAGGCGTATACGCCAGATTACGCGCGTACCTATCAGATTGTAAAAACCAGACAACCTTATGCCGGTTGGGGATATTTTGATTTTACAACCAACTATGGTTTTAAGCGTTCTTTTTTTCAGTTGAAAATTGACCTGGGAATTCTGGGACCGGCGGTACAGGCAGGAGAAATACAGAATTTTATTCATGAATATTTTTCAAAAGATATCTTTGTGGATCAATGGGAGCAGCAAATTCCGAATCAATTTGGGTTCAATTTAAGAGCCAATTATGCCCAGGATATTTTTACTGAAAACTTGCTGAATATTTATGGAATAACCCGTGTTTCAGCTGGTAATATTTTCACATTTATTGAACCGGGGGTTTATTTTAGGTTCGGAAAATTTGAAACCATCTCAAAATCTGTCGCGCGCCAGCAAAGTCTTTTAGGTAACGGAAATACAGAGATTTTTCTTGAGGCCGGTTTCAATATGAATTTTTCAGTATTTAATGCAATTATTGAAAATGCGAACGCCTACGGTGAAAAAGTGGTTCCCCGAGATCTGGTAAATCACAGTATTCTCAACGGCCACGTGGGGTTATTTTTTGCAAAAAAGCGCTTCACAATGGGTCTAAAATGGAATTATACCGAAGGTGAAATAGAAGGCAATAAACCGCATCGGTTTGCAGTATTAGCCGGCACCTATAAATTCAATTGATTAATATTTTTGGCGAGAAACCCGGTCTTCAATTTCTGTTCTGGGGTGCACACCATCTACATATTCTACAGCTTCAACTACCCGAACAAATAAATTCTCTTGCCCCAGAAGGTCTACAACACCGGTTTTAAATAGTATATCACGCGTAGGACCTGTTGCCGCAGCAATCATCAAGGTTAATTCGCGTTGGCGTAATTCAAGAATGAGAAATTTTAAGATATAAATAGCGCTGCTGTCTATATAATTTATGGCTTCTGCATTGATGATTATTGTTTTGAGATCATAGCCTTTTGCCTTGATGTGACGTTTAAGTTGTTTGTAGAAATAATCTTTATTCCCAAAGAATAATTGTGCGTCAAAACGAACCACGAGGATGTCTTTTCTATCTATGATATCTGTTGCAAAACGGTTGATGTTTTTAAAATAAGTAGTTCCTTTAATTTGACCCAAAACAGCCATATGCGGTTTTGAAGTTCGGTAAACCATCAACAGTAACGAGAATAAAACACCCAGAATAATTCCTTCCTGAATACCCACAAACAGCGTGATAAAAAACGTAGCCATCAGTAAAAGGAACTCGTCTTTCTGATTTTTATAAAGTTCTTTAGGATATTTTAAATCAATCAAGCTTCGTATCGCAAGCATAATGATTGACGCCAAAATCGCATTAGGTAAATAGTAAAATACCGGTGTTAAAAAAAGCAGGGTCAATGCAACTAAAGTAGCGCTAATAAAAGCCGCAATACCCGTTTTTGCACCGGCCTGAAAGTTAACCGCCGTACGGCTAAAACCTGCTGTTGTAGGATAGCATTGAAAAAAAGAACCTAGAATATTTCCGGTTCCCAGCGCGATGAGTTCTTGATTGGCATTAATGTTATTAGACTTCAATTTTTCTTCTAAAGCTTTCCCTATTGAAACAACTTCCATAAAAGCAATTAAAGACATTGCGAGAGCAAGCGTAAATAGTTCGCCAAGACTCGTCCACGGAATATCTGGTATTTTAAAACCGGGAAGCCCTTCTGGTATTTTCCCGACTAATTTTAATCCGTAGTTTGTAATTGGTGTAAAATAAGCTAGCGCGATACCCAAGATAACTACGACTATCGCTGCTGGTATCTGACTATGAATGCGTTTTACGAGCAACATAATTCCTATGCCACTTAAGCCTACAAGCAAGGCCATAGGATTAATCGCATCGAGTTGATTAAATGTTTGTTGAAAGATCTGTAAAGTTTTGTTACTGGTCACGGTGATTCCCAGTAAATGCTTCAGCTGACTGATTCCTATAATTAAGGCCGCGGCAGAAGTAAAGCCACTAATCACAGGTTTTGATAAAAAATTAACCAAAAATCCCATCTTTAAAAACCCCAGCAAAACTTGTATAACCCCAATGAATAAGGCTAAAAATATAGCCATCGAGATGTACTCGTTTATTCCTGTTAGTGCAAGTGCTCCCAGGCCACTTGCGATCAATAAAGAATCCATTGCAACGGGGCCAATTGCCAGTTGGCGCGAGGTTCCCATTATCGCATAAATCACTTGCGGAATAAGCGCAGCATACAGCCCAAAAACCGGTGGTAAACCAGCAATCATTGCATATGCCATTCCCTGTGGGATCAACATAACCCCAACGGTTATTCCGGCAGAAATATCACCTGATAAATAACTTTTTTTATAGTTAGGCAACCAACTTAAAATGGGGAAATACCGTTTCAATAGCTTTTGTTTTGCGGTCAAATATACAGTCTTGATTCAAACTCAAAAGTAACTCAGGTTACTTAGGACTGATTTTAAAAATACAATAATTATCAAGCCGCTCATTTTAAAAACCTATGTGAATTTCTATTTTATGTATCATAAAGGCATTACAAACTCCACTCAAAGTCTGTGAACTCTTGGAGCCTAAAATTGTATATTTACGGCTTTAGCGGAAATTGGCTCCGCATTGTTTACACTACATATGATTACTGCTTTTAAAGAACACTTAGAAACCCATTTTTTTCAGCTTAAAAACAAGCGAGTCTTGTTAGCGGTAAGCGGAGGTATAGACAGTGTTGTTTTAGCGCATCTTTTCAGTAAAAGTGACTGGGATTTTGAGATTGCACATTGTAATTTTTCGCTACGCGGAAAAGAAAGCGATGCAGATGCTGTTTTTGTAGAACAATTAGCTGCAAACTTAAACGTGAGATTTCATATTCAAAAATTTGATACTGAAGCCTTCGCTAAAGCCGAAAAAGTTTCAACTCAAATGGCAGCTCGTGAATTGCGCTATACTTGGTTTGAAGAAGTTTGTAAAGAAAGCCAATTGAATTACGTAGTTACAGCCCATCACGCTAAAGATGATCTGGAGACTTTTTTAATTAATCTTAGCAGAGGTAGTGGTATAGAGGGGCTCACCGGTATGGATGCTCAAGGTGATTTTGTTGTAAGGCCTTTATTGCCTTTTAGCCGAGAGGAAATCGCCAAATACGCACAGGATCACAACATCAAATGGCGGGAAGACAGCAGTAATAATTCTGATAAATATCTACGGAATCATTTGAGACATCACGCGATCCCGGCATTAGAGGAGGCTGCACCACAGTTCCTAAGCCAGTTTAAAAAAAGTATGCAGCATTTGCAAGAATCGGCCAATCTTCTTGAAGATTATACTGCATTGTTATTCTCAAAGATCGTAACTCAATCTTTTAAAGGTTATGATCTCCATATTACGCAGCTTAAAGCAACTCCTAATACTAAAGCGGTATTATACCAACTTTTAAAGAATTTTGATTTTACAGCCTGGGACGATATTTATGAGTTATTAGATTCCCAACCCGGAAAGTACGTAGCTTCAAAAAACTACCGACTGATTAAAGATCGGGATGTGTTGATCTTAACCAAAAATACAGAACGAGAAAATTCAGTATATAAATTTGAAAGTGCACAACACGAATTGCAGTTACCCGATTTAAAGCTAAAAAAAGAAAGCGTACCCGATTTTAAACGACCAAATAGTAGTGAAGCTTATTTTGATCTCAATCTTTTAGAGTTTCCATTACTGATACGCAAGTGGGAGGAAGGTGATACTTTTTATCCATTTGGTATGAAGGGTAAAAAGAAACTGAGTAAGTTGTTTAAAGATTTAAAATATTCAACAATTCAAAAAGAAGCTGTTTGGCTTTTATGTTCTCAAGAAGATATTATCTGGGTAATAGGTGAACGCACCGATGACCGTTATAAAATAAATTCAACAACCTCTAATCTTGTAAAATTTACAGCAGAATATGATTAAATACCTATTACTATTAAGTGTTTTACTTTGTAATTTAATGAGCAATGCTCAAGGGTTTGGAGGCCCTAACAGTTCTATTGATCCTGTGCTGTGGAGCGCTCAAGTAGAAGCTGGTGAAGCTGATAGCTATACACTCGTTTTAAAAGGACAAATAGATCCAGAATGGCATGTGTATTCCCAGTTTACAGATCCTGATGGTTCGTTGCCTTTAGAGCTAGAATATTTAAAAGCAGGTGAGGCTTACACATTAGAAGGTCCTACTGTAGAAAGTGAGACAGAGACTGTTTACAGCGATATCTTTGAGGTTGATGAAACTTTTTTCAGTAATGCTATGAGTCTGACTCAAAAGATTAAAGTGTCTGACAAAAGCGTAAATTTTGTTAAACTGATACTTAAATATCAGGTTTGTAAAGAGGTTTGTATCAATGAAGAACGCTATGTGATTTTTGATCTAAATAAGGGAGATGGAAAAATTTTAACCGATTTTAATACGTTTCAATCTTATGGAGAAATTCAGGAAAAGGTTGAAGAAAAAGTAGCAGAGATCAAACCGGCTGCAGAAGTAGTAAAAGAAGAAGAAAAGCAAGACCTGTGGACAATCTTCTTTCTCGCGTTTGCATCTGGGTTTTTAGCTTTATTGACACCATGCGTGTTTCCTATGATCCCTATGACGGTTAGCTTTTTTACAAAACAAAGTAAAAACCTTGCTGTAGGACGCAGAAATGCCATTTTATATGGAATTTTTATTGTTGTAATTTATGTCCTTTTAGGAACCCTTGTAACTGGTGTTTTTGGCGCAGATGCCCTAAATGCTTTGTCTACAAATGTTTGGTTCAATATCATTTTCTTTATTCTACTTGTGGTATTTGCCATTTCATTTTTTGGGGCTTTTGAAATTATGTTACCCAACTCCTGGGCAAATGCAGTAGATCGCAAGGCAGATCGTGGAGGTATTATTGGGATTTTCTTTATGGCGCTGGCACTTGCAATTGTTTCTTTTAGTTGTACAGGACCCATTGTAGGAACACTTCTAGTACAAGCAGCTGCAGAAGGTGGTCTGGCTCCAATTTTAGGAATGCTGGGCTTTTCATTGGCAATCGCTATCCCGTTTGCATTATTTGCGTTGTTTCCCGGTTTGATGAATTCGTTACCCAAATCCGGAGGCTGGTTGAACTCGGTTAAAGTGGTTTTAGGATTCTTAGAACTTGCACTGGCTTTTAAATTTTTATCTAACGCAGACCTTGTTTTGCAAGCTCATTTCTTAGAACGCGAAGTCTTTTTAGCAATCTGGATCGCTATTTTTGGAGCTTTAGCATTATACCTATTCGGTAAAATAAGAACTTCACACGATACACCTGTAGATCGTATTTCTTCGGGGAGAATGGTTTTTGGAGTTTTTGTTTTGGCATTCACAATTTATTTAATTCCCGGACTTTGGGGAGCGCCACTTAAATTGATTAGTGGTTTTCCTCCACCTATGAATTACAGTGAGTCGCCTTTTGGTGTAGGATATATGAAAGGTGGTTCTGCAGGTACTGCTTCAGAATTACCGGAGGAAGCAGAATACGGTCCGTATCAATTGATAACTTTTACAAATTATGATGCCGGTATGGCTTTCGCAAAAGCCGAAAATAAACCCGTGCTTTTGGATTTTACGGGTAAAGCATGTGTTAATTGTCGTAAGATGGAAGAACGCGTTTGGGGTGAACCGCAGATTTTAGGTAAACTTCAAAACGATGTTGTGCTTATTTCACTTTATGTAGATTTGAAAGAAGCGTTGCCAGAAGCTGAGCAATACGTAAGCGAAACTACCGGAAAACGTGTACAAACAATAGGGAATAAATGGAGCGATTTTCAGATTAAAAACTATAAAATCAATGCTCAACCGTATTATGTATTACTGGATGCAGATGAGAACGAACTTAATCAGCCTGTAGGATATACACCAGATGTAGATGAATTTGAAGCCTGGTTAACAGAAGGTATAAGCAACTTTAAAAATTAGTTACGTTGATGCAACGCTGCAAGAACTAGAAATGAAATCAATTTTAAATTCGATAACCGAATATTAATTTAATAACCCTCTAAATGAAAAACCTTAAAAGATGCATTGTCCTAATGCTATTATTTGTTGTTTGTTCTATACAGGCGCAGACTGAAGACTATGTAAGAGCACATTACGACAAGAAAGAAGTAATGATAGAAATGCGTGATGGTGTCTCTTTGCATACCACTATTTATTCTCCAAAAGATAAAACTCAGGAGTATCCTATTTTAATGATGCGTACGCCATACAGTTGTGCACCTTATGGAGAAGATAATTTTAAGGGTAGAATAGGACCTAACCAGTTTATGGTTGAAGAGGGAAATATTTTTGTACAGCAGGATGTGCGGGGTCGCTGGAATAGCGAGGGCGTTTATGATAATATGCGCGCTTATATTCCTAATAAAAAAGGAAAACAAGTTGACGAGGCTAGCGACACCTATGACACGATTGACTGGTTGGTTAAAAACATAGCTAATAATAACGGAAATGTAGGAACCTGGGGAATCTCATATCCTGGTTTTTATGCAACCTATTCCTTATTAAGCGAGCATCCGGCATTAAAGGCAGTTTCTCCACAAGCGTGTATTTCAGATTTCTTTTTTGATGATTTCCATCATAATGGCGCATTTTTAGAAAGCTACTGGAGAGCCATTTCTCTTTTTGGTTATATGAAAGACAAGCCGGTGACCAAGCCGTGGTATGCATTTCCTGATTTGCCTAGTGAAGATCAATATCAGTTTTTTTTAGATGAAGGTCCGTTGACTAATCTTGATGCGTATTATAAAGAAGATAACGTGTTCTGGCAGCAAATAAAAGATCATCCCAATTATGATGAATTTTGGAGAAGCCGTGGTATTATTCAGCATTTAAAAGATATCAAACCAGCAGTGATGGTTGTAGGTGGCTTATTTGATGCAGAAGATTTATACGGTCCCTTCAATACTTACAGAAAGATAGAAGAGACCAGCGACAACTATAATATTTTAGTTTATGGACCTTGGAGTCATGGTGATTGGGCGCGTTCTAGTGAGCGTCAAGCGATAGGAAATGTATATTTTGGAGACCATCTTTCTAGAGATTTTCAAAAGGATTATGAGACTAAGTTTTTTAATCATTTTCTAAAAAATAATGGTAAGGGTGACATTGATTTCCCAGAAGCGTCAATGTATGACAGTGGCTCTCGAGAATGGGATAGCTATGCACAATGGCCACCAAAAGCTGCGGAAACTAAAACTTTTTATTTAGTCGAAAACCAAATGCTTACCGAAACAGCTTCGGCTGATTATGCAACTACATTTGTAAGTGATCCCTCTAAACCGGTTCCGTATTCAGAAGATATAAAAATGGTGTTTACACCTAGAAAATATATGACCGATGATCAGCGTTTTGCTGCCAGAAGACCAGACGTTTTAGTTTATGAAACCGAAGCTTTAAATGAAGATATGACTCTAAGCGGAGAAATACTGGCAAAACTGCAAGTGGCTACAACAGGCACTGCTGCAGACTGGGTCGTAAAAGTGATCGATGTATATCCTCCTGATGCTGAAGATTATCCAGAAACTCAAAAGTATCTTAAAATGGGGAATTACCATATGATGGTGCGTAGTGAAGTAATGCGTGGTCGTTTTAGAGAAAGTTTCAGTGAACCTAAAGCCTTTGAGGCTAACAAGAAAACCGAAGTTGATCTAACCCTTCAAGGTGTGAATCACACGTTTTTAAAAGGACATAAACTTCAGATACAGATTCAAAGCACGTGGTTTCCATTGATAGATCGTAATCCGCAGACTTTTGTTCCTAATATCTATAAAGCAAAAGCAGAAGATTTTACAAAACAAACACATACGGTTTTTGGAGATTCAGAAATTCAGTTTAGCGTTTTAAAATAGAATGATTTTATGAAAATAGTATCCCGTTTACTCCTGTTTACATGTTTGATACTGGTAATTTCATGCAATACCAAAAAAACTGATACGTATACTGAAGCTGAGATTGCATCTTCTAGTGCAGCACTTAATGCGTGGTTTGATGAGCAGTTTGATGCTGATGTAGCGCTATCGCCACAATGGCAAACCAGTTTAGGGTTTAAAACTAATTACGGTAAATGGGATGATATTGCTTCAGATCAAATGGCCGAAGAACTGGATCGTGCAAAAGAGCGTCTGCGCTATTTAAATAATGAGGTTAGTGTTGAAGCGCTTGATACAGTTACCGCAATCAGTTATAACTTATACAAACTGAATCTGGAGCATACCATAGAGGATTATGAATACCGATTTTACAATTATCCGGTGAATCAGATGTTTGGTTTGCACGCGAGTGTACCGGCATTTTTAATCAATAAACACCGTATAGACAGCATTAGTGATGCTAAAGCGTATATTGAACGTATTAGAGGCGTGAAGCCTTTATTTAAGGAACTTCAGAATCAGTTAAGCATTCGCGAAACCAATCAGATTGTTCCTCCTAAATTTGTTTTGGATCGGGTTCTGGATGACAGTAAAAACATTCTAAAGGGAAGACCATTTGAAAAATCTACAGAGCAAATGCCCATTCTGGCCGATTTTCAGTCTAAAATTGAAAAATTAAAGTTGGATGATGAGACTCAGAATATGCTGATCAAAGAAGCTTCTGAAGCTCTAATAGACAGTTTAAAACCTGCGTATGAAGCGTTGGTTGCTTTCGTAGATAATCAAAAGATTAGAGCCACTACAGATGATGGCGCTTGGAAGTTTCCTCGCGGTGATCAGTACTATGCTATTGCTTTAAACAGGTCTACAACTACACATATGAGCGCAGCAGCGATTCATCAGTTGGGCTTAGACGAAGTTGCTCGTATTCATGGCGAAATGGAAACGATTAAGAAAAATGTAGGTTTTGAAGGTAGCTTACAGGATTTCTTTGAGTTTATGCGAAGTGATGAGCAATTCTATTATGAAGATTCTGATGCTGGAAGAGCAGCGTATATGAAGCAGGCAAAAGCAATTATTGATGCGATGCGTGGTCGTCTTGATGAATTATTTATCACCAAGCCTAAGGCTGAAATTGTTGTAAAGCGCGTGGAGGCATTTAGAGAGAAAAGTGCCGGTAAAGCCTTTTACAATTCGCCAGCTTCAGATGGATCACGCCCGGGTATTTATTATGCAAATCTTTATGACATTAAAGCTATGCCTAACTATCAGATGCAAGCTTTAGCATATCATGAGGGAATTCCTGGCCATCACATGCAATTGGCAATAGCTCAGGAACTAGATAGCTTGCCGAAGTTTAGAAAATTTGGCGGTTACACGCCGTATATAGAAGGTTGGGGCTTGTATTGTGAGTATTTACCTAAAGAAATGGGAGCTTATAAAGATCCCTATGCCGACTTTGGACGACTTGCAATGGAATTATGGCGTGCCTGCAGACTAGTTGTTGATACCGGTATTCATGCTAAAAAATGGACTCGTGAAGAAGGTATTGCATACTATAAAGAAAATACTCCTAATGCTGAGAGTGACTGTATCAAAATGGTAGAGCGTCATATAGTGATGCCGGGCCAGGCAACTGCTTATAAAATAGGAATGAATAAAATTCTTGAATTGAGAGCAAAAGCTGAAAAAGAACTTGGCGAAAGCTTCGACGTTCGTAAATTTCATGAGGTCATACTCGGTCAGGGAGCGTTACCCCTTGCCGTTTTAGAAGATCGCGTGATTGAATATATTGCAGCTTCTAAGGAGTAGGAAAAGATACATTTTCAAATAAGTCTAAAAGCAGGTCCTGTTGACCTGCTTTTTTTTATGGCCAAATCCACAGGCTAAACACGATTTAAACAATAGAAGATTCTTCTAATAAAAAAGGGAATTGATTTACCCTACGCATCTGCTCTGAATGCCGGTTAAAATCAGTAGTTTTGAGGTTTAAATTTCCAAACGCCTGAATCCGGTTTGATCTATATTAGAATTTTATTTGTTGCGCTGGTGCTATTTGAATTGCGCTATAAAAAATTCAAATCAACACAAGAATTGATTTTTTGGGTCGCGCTCGTGGGTATTTTTAGTTGGTTTGGCTATATTATTTTCCTGTTATTTAGAAAACGTATACTGGTGCGCAGAGATCGTTTTAATCTGGAACTGAAGAAGCCTAAAGAGAATCAGTTGGAGTAGGTTAGGGGTCTGGTTATGTATGTAGTAAGGAAATTTAATTGATTAGTTAAAAGTGCTAGCCCGAGCGTTTAATTATTGTTTTTACCAAGTTAGTGTATAGCAATTACCTTTCTTTCGATATTTTCTGTAATTTCGTTTCTTCCAATTCGATTTCAGTGATAGCTCTATCTCCGTATTTTAATCGTTGCTTAGACTTTTATTTTTAAAAGGTTTGAATAGCTCTTGATGCTGTACTTTCGCATATTGTACAGGTAAGATGCTATCGCTTTAATTGGAAACTGAAAAAACTCAAATCAATGAGATTAGGGGGATGTAAAAAAGTAATGACCGGTGAAGCTTAATCTTAAAAACCCCGTTAAACGTGCAGCCTTTAATAAGCAATTTCATATTGCTAATACCGAAAATTACCGGCTTTTAGTGCTCGCTTTTGGTATTGGGAGTATTGTGGGAATATTAGGATCAGGCTTTAGACTTACGCTAGGGTATCTGGAAAATTATCGTAACGTTATACAGATAAGTGCACAAGCCGGAAACCTGGTACACATTTGTTTTATAGTATTAGGTGCTATATGTGCTATTGCTTTATCCCTGTATTTAATCAAAAAGTACGCTCCTGAAGCTTCTGGTAGCGGAATACAAGAAATTGAAGGTGCTTTAGATAATGTGAGACCTGTTCGTTGGAAGCGGGTAATTCCCATAAAATTTATCGCTTCTATATTGAGTTTGGGAAGTGGTCTTTTATTAGGCAGAGAAGGGCCTACTATTCAAATAGGCGCGAATATAGGCAGAATGGTCAAAGACCTGACCCAACAACCTGATGTTGAAGATAATTCGCTTATTTCAGCTGGAGCTTCAGCAGGACTTTCTGTGGCTTTTAATGCACCCTTATCCGGTATCCTATTTGTGATTGAGGAAATGCACGAACATTTTAAATTCACTTTTTTTTCGGTTGCAACTATAATGATAGGAGCGGGAACAGGAGATTTTGTAAGTCGCTTGATTTTAGGAGATAATCCAGAGTTTATGCTTCAATCCTTTGCTGCTCCACTTTTAAAAGAGTACTGGTTATTTAGTGTATTAGGAGTTGTTTTTGGTGTTATCGGACTGGTTTTTAATAAAATGCTGATCGCAGGTATGAATTTTGTGCAGCATTATCTAAAGTCTAGAATACTACCCGTTGCGCTAATCTCTGGATTGTTGATTGCAGGAGTAGGCATTTTAAATCCTCAATTAATAGGTGGTGGCTATGATTTAATAAATTCAGTTTTTACAGATAGCCCGGGTTTTGTCGTTTTGTTTTTCTTATTTAGCGTACGTTTTCTACTGTCTATATTTAGTTATAGTACAGGTACTGCAGGTGGGATATTTCTTCCGCTATTAACACTGGGCGCATTACTGGGAATGCTTATGGGTATTTGTTTTAATACGCTGTTTCCTGATTTGGGCATTAACCCTTTGAGTTTCGCTATTGCGGGTATGGCAGCTATTTTTGCAGCAACCATACGAGCACCGTTAACCGGTTTAGTTCTGGCAGTAGAAATGACAGCAAATTATGGGATGATGCTTCCCCTAATCATAACGAGCGTTTCTGCTTCGATAATTACCGTTTTAGTAGGAAATGAACCATTATATGCCACGTTGTTAAGAAGAATTTTAACGAATAAGGGAGCAGCTAAGCTATAAATCAATGGCCAGGGAAAGGTGTAAAAAAAGAAAAACACCTTGCTCGCGCAAAGTGCCTTTCACCCCTAAATTGTCAATGACATTGTAAATCTACAAAATAATTTTACAATTCATTATGTTAATTTTATACTAAATCGTTTTAAGATTTTTCAATTTCTTAGAAACTATCTAAAAAAGAAAAACACCCTGCTCACGCAGAGTGCCTTTCACCCCTAAATCATTAATACGTTTAAAATATAATTCCCCTAATAATTAGAAATTAAACGGTATCAATCATTGATTAATACAAGATAAAATTACCTATAAACTTCTATGTTACAAAGGGGAAAAACACCCGTTTTACACCTAATTTGATTTAATCGTTTTAGTTTGCTATACGTAAATGTTGATGTATCTTGAGAACGTTTATAATGAATAACCTGAAGCATTTGAAAGCAAGTCATGTTTTAAAACGAGTTGAGCCCCCGCACTGGTGGGCTGGTATGTACATAAAAAAGTTCCAATTGCTTTTTTATGGGGACCATATTTCAGAATATACTATTACTTGTTCATCTGACCTGAATATACTACAGGTCGAGAAGACTCAAAATTCTAATTATCTTTTCGTGACCCTTGATACTTCAGAAATTCAAGCAGGAATGTATTCTTTTAGCTTTCAAAAAGAGAATCTTCCTGAATTTACAATTTCCTATGCGTTTAAATCAAGAGTTGAAGATTCAGCAAACAGAACAAGTTTTGATAGTTCTGATGTATTTTACCTTTTGATGCCAGACCGTTTTGCTCATGCAAACCCGTTGATCAATTCAGTTAAGCAACTTTCTGAAAAAGCTAATCCATACGATCTTAATGGAAGACACGGTGGAGATATTCTGGGAATAATTAATAATCTCGATTATTTAAAAGATTTGGGAATAACCACGTTGTGGTGCACACCTTTGTGCGAAAACAACAGCGCCACTGGTTCCTATCACGGGTATGCACAAACAGATCTTTATAAAATAGATGCACGTCTGGGGACTTTAGCAGATTATAAGAAGCTTTCTCGTGAGCTTCACAAGCGAAATATGAGATTGGTGATTGACTATGTGATTAATCATTGGGGAAGTGAGCACTGGCTTATTAAAGATTTACCTAATGAAGGTTGGCTAAACCAATGGGAGCATTTTACCAATACTACTCACAAAACGACAACGCTTATTGATATGAATGCATCGGTATTTGATAAGGATCAGCATGAAAAAGGCTGGTTTGTATCTACAATGCCAGATCTCAATCAGCAAAATCCTTTAGTATTGAATTACCTCATTCAGAATGCGATCTGGTGGATAGAAGAAGCAGGTTTAGACGGAGTCCGAGTGGATACCTTTACTTATAGTGATAAAGAAGCGGCTGTAAAATGGCTGCAAGCCATTAAAGCGGAATACCCTAACCTCAACATTGCAGGTGAAGTATGGCTGCATAATTCAGCTCAGCTTGCTTATTGGCAAAAAGACAGTAAAATAGGCCAGATGGCAAATTATAATTCTCAATTGCCATGTCTCACAGATTTTCCGTTACACAACGCGCTTCAGGATATTTTTTATGCAAAACATAAAAAAGTAAAAGGCTTAGAGAGTTTATACGAGACTTTTGTAAATGACTTTTTTTATCCCAGTCCGCAAAATTTGATGCGTTTTATAGAAAATCACGATACACAGCGTTTTAATACGCAAAGTGGTGGCGATCTCAATGCTTATAAACTGGCATTGACTGTTATTTGCACTACTAGGGGAATACCGCAGTTATATTACGGTAGCGAGATCGGGATGCAGGGCGATAAGAGTAATGGAGATGGCGACATACGGCACGAATTTCCCGGCGGTTGGAAGAAGCATAAGCAAAATGCTTTTTTGCCTTTAACAGTTAAAAATGGCCGCAGTGCCTACCAAGAACGTTTTCATGCATTTACTAAAAAACTTTTAAATTGGCGGAAAGATAAACCAGTAGTTCATTACGGTAAATTTTTACATTTTGTTCCTGTAGATAATGTATATGTTTATTTTAGGTATTTAGGGGAAGAAAAACGGGTTATGGTAATTATAAATAACGCGAAGACTAAAAAAATACTAGCATTACAAAAATTTGCAGAAGGTTTAAACGGCAGCAAAGCAGGAAACGAGATTTTATCTAACCAAATATTGGATTTGTCAACAAAATTATCTGTACCCGCCAGAACTCCATATATTATAGAACTAACCTAATATGGTAAAAACAAATACTTTTTTATACCGCATTAACGCTTAGTTTAACCGCTTGTAAAAATCAAACAAGCGAAGAACCAATATCAACTATGAAAACTGAAAACACCCCAAAAAAAGAAGTTGTTTATCATGTATTTACGCGCCTATTCGGAAACACCAATACAACAAATAAACCCTGGGGAACGCTAGAAGAAAATGGGGTGGGTAAGTTTAACGACTTCACGGCTAAAGCCTTAAAATCAATAAAAGATCTCGGAGTTACCTCTGTGTGGTATACCGGGGTACCCCATCACGCAGTTATCACAGATTATACAGAATTTGGTATTTCTAATGATGACCCTGACGTGGTAAAAGGCCGTGCAGGATCGCCTTATGCAGTTAAAGATTATTATCAGGTAGATCCTGATATGGCTGTTAATCCTGCAAAACGCTTGCAAGAATTTGAAGCTTTGATCAAACGCACTCACAAAAACGGATTGAAAGTAATCATCGATATTGTACCCAATCACGTTGCGAGAAAGTATGAAAGTCTGAATACTCCAAAAGGTAGTTTTGTTTTTGGAACAACAGATAATGATAAGGTTGCCTATGCAAAGGACAATAACTTTTATTACATTCCCGGTGAGGATTTTAAAGTTCCACAATGGCAAAATGGGTATCAACCTCTAGGCGGTGAAAAGAATCCGCTAGCAAATGGAAAATTAAATGAATCGCCAGCAAAATGGACAGGCAACGGTAGCCGGGCTGCACAACCGGATCAGAACGATTGGTATGAGACGGTAAAAATCAATTACGGGATTAGTCCTGATGGTCATAAAGATTTTGAGGAGTTACCTGCAGACTGTGGGCACTGGGATTTTGAGCAGCATGCAAATTTCTGGAAAGACAAAGAAGTTCCTGCTTCCTGGATACAATTTAAAGATATCGCCTTATTCTGGACGAAAAAGGGTGTAGATGGTTTCCGTTTTGATATGGCAGAAATGGTTCCGGTTGAATTCTGGAGTTATATGAATTCAGCAATAAAAATGAAAAATCCAGATACGTTTTTGATGGCTGAAGTTTACAATCCGTCATTATACAGAGATTATATTTTTAAAGGAAAGATGGATTATCTCTATGATAAAGTAGAATTGTATGATACCATAAAACATGTTATGCAAGGTCATGGCAGTACAGATCATTTTGCTCCAATTATTGAGCATCAGCGAGATATAGAGATCAATATGTTGCACTTTTTAGAGAATCATGATGAGCAGCGTATTGCAAGTCCGGATTTTGCAGGCAATGCCGAAAAAGGAAAACCCGCAATGGTAGTTTCGGCTTTAATTAGTAAATCACCGGTTATGGTCTATTTTGGCCAGGAATTAGGAGAACCTGCTGAAGAAGATCTGGGTTTTGGAGATCCTACCCGAACTTCTATTTTTGATTATGGCAGTGTTCCTTCAGTTGTGAGATGGGTAAATGATAAAAAGTTTGATGGCGGAACGTCTACCGATGACGAACTAAAGCTGCGTGATTTTTACAAGCGCCTCTTGAATTTTAGTCTAGAAAATTCTGCTGTGATGGGATACTATGCAGATATTCATTGGTACAACAGGCAACATACAGAATGGTATAATGATCGGGTGCACTCTTTTGTACGTTGGTCTGAAACTGATAAATTAATTGTGGTTACCAATTTTGATGCGAACGATACATTTGGGTTTGAATTGCAGGTTCCACAGCATATTATTGAAATCTGGGGATTAGTTGATGGTGATTATAATGTACTTGATCAACTTTATGAAAAACAAACCGGTAATTTGAAAGTAGAGAATGGTTTAGGAAAAATTCGTGTGGATATAAAACCTCTAGAATCTTTTGTTTATAAATTAAACTAGAGCTGTTGGCTTGCTTTATCGTGCATTGCCGGTTCTACGATTTTAGTAAAAAAGAGTCCGGCAATCACGGCACCTACACTAGGCGCGAGAATATAAACCCAGAAAAATCCGCCTACTTGATCGGGGAAAGCAGCGCTTCCCCAGCCCATCATCCAGGCGACTAATCTGGGACCAAAATCCCGTGCAGGATTAATTCCGCATTGGGTTAAGGGTGCAAGTAAGCAAATGATTATTGAAACTGTAATACCTATAAAAACAGGTGCCATTGTGTGATGCGGCCTGCCTACATTGCTTCCTTCAGTAAACCCAAAAATAAACAGCAACAGTAAAAAAGTACCAAAACCTTCTGCAAAAATGGCCAGGGGTAAACTCACAACAGCAGTGCTACCGGCCTGTGTGTAGAATTCGCCAAACATTTTTGCCGTAGCTACACTTTCAGGAGTTCCGCGTAGAATTTCGTTTGTACTTTCAAAAGCAACAATAGATGGATTAAAGAGGAGATAGAGTAAAAGTCCGGCACAAAATGCACCTAAGAATTGCGCTAAAATATAAGGAACTAATTTTTCGACAGGCATCCGCTTACTTGCAATCATAGCCACGGTTACAGCCGGATTGAGATGCGCATTAGAAAGATGACGGGTAAGATAGATAGCCAGCGTTACAGCAATTCCCCAGGCAAGCGCAATTTGTAAAATACTTTGATACCCATCAAATAAAATAGTCACCGCTACAGAACCAATACCAAAAAGTACCATTACAAACGTACCCAATAGCTCACCTAAAAACTCTCGTTTTTTAATCATAAAAAGTTTATTCTAAACGAGCTAAGATATTAAACCTTAGCAAAATTGACACTCTTTGATTTATTAATTAAATGTTGTTATTCTAAAAGCTTAGTTTTATGATAATCTTAATAGGTTTGAATCCAGGGTTTAGCGGCTGAGATCGCTGTGAATTGTACCTTTACAAAACGTATTTACCCAATAAAAAATATCTGAATTTATATCTTGTCAAAACTTTATAAAATTGCAATCGTAGGCGTGGGACCGAGAGGACTAGCCGCTCTTGAGAGTCTTTATCTCGCAAAGAAAAACTCTAATTCAAGCAAAAAGTTGAAAGTTGTTTTATTTGAAGCTTCTGCATATCCTGGGGCTGGACAGATCTGGACTCCCAACCAAGTTGAGACCAATTTATCTAATATTCACGAGCGTAATTTGTCTAATAATTTAGCAGGAAGAGAGGCTTTATATTTTGATGATGTTTTTATTCCGGAGTTTCCCAGTTATAAAAATTGGTTAACCACCACTGATGATGACTATTCTGAAAAAGATGTTTTTCCTTCAAGAGCAAAACTTGGTAGTTATTTGAATGAGCGATTTAATACGTTTAGAGAAGCTTTAATAGGTTCTGATTTGGTCGATTTTTACCAGAAAGAGGTTACTAAAATTGAACCATCAGAAACCGGGTGTCTTGTTTATACTAAGGATGATCAACAGATTGAAGTGGATGAAGCTGTTTTAACCATTGGTCATCAGCCAACCTATGATTCAAAACAATTGACAACCTGGGGAAAACACGCAGAAGAAAATAATCTAAAATTATATGAAGATCCTTACCCTGTAGGAGCCTTAGAAACCGATTCAATTTCTGCCGAAACCACTGTCGCTTTACGCGGTTTTGGTTTATCTATGGTAGATCAGGTAAGAGCCTTGAGTATTGGTTTTGGGGGAGTTTTTAAAGAAAAAAAAGATTCCATTAAGTGGGAATATATTCCTTCTGAAAAAGCCCCTAAGCACTTAGTCGTTTTCTCTTTAAATGGGTTGCCGCCTGCACCAAAACCTGTAAGTGCAACTATAGATAATTGGTTTAAACCGAATGAACAAGAAAAACAGTCTTTTATACGTGCTATTGAAAAAGCCGAACAACGTGCAGCATCTATAAAAGATGCTTCCTTTTTGATTGAAGCACTTGCAGAAATGGCGGCTTCAGTTTATCTAAGAATGTCTGTGCATAGCAGAAAACATAAACTTTCCCATCAAGAATTATCACAACTGACAATACAGTTGATTAAAGATCCAGATACGGCTCACGATCTCATTTTAAAGCATGATTTACCGGCACTGGAAGCCATGGAGCATTTGCTGCAAATGGCTTTTGGTAAGACGGCTATTAGTCTTGATTACTGTTTAGGACAAGTCTGGCGGTTTGCTTTAGGAATTTTATACCACGATTATACGTATTTAAATTTACCAGATGCGGCAATGGTTGATGTTGTAAACTATATAGAGGCGAGTAAACGCTACTCTTATGGACCGCCCGTGAAAAGTTTACAACAATTAATGGCATTGGTAGAAGCCGGTGTTCTCAATCTCGATTTTGTAAACAACCCGACAATTACACCTGTTGAAAACGGATGGAAATTGGAGAAAAATAACCAATCTATCATCACTCAGGTTATGGTAAACTCAGTAATAGATGCGCCCCAACTCGTTGCTGTTTCTAGCCCGTTGATTCAAAATTTGCTTGAAGATAAGCGCGTTGACCCTGTGAGTTATAAACTGGGGTTGCACACGCTTGAAGATGGAAGTATCATTAGCAAAAACGGAAATAGTCATCAGCATATTTCTCTTTTAGGCCGTCTGGCTAAAGGAAGTATTATAGGAGTTGATGATTTGATAGAATGCTTCGGAAAACCCGCTCATAAATGGGCAGATTCTCTAATTGAACGTTTATAATTTAAAATTTTGTAATCCTCTAAAAATGAAGGGTATAATTTTTTAGGAAGTGGAAATAATATTGTTTCTTTAAAATTCCAACTTAGAAATTATGCTTACAAAGGTTTATGGCTCAGCAGTTTTTGGCGTTGAAGCATCTACGATTACTATCGAAGTAAATATTGACAAAGGTATTGGTTATCATCTTGTAGGATTGCCTGATAATGCGATTCGGGAAAGCAATTACCGTATTGCCGCCGCACTTCAAAACAACGGTTTTAAAATTCCCGGAAAGAAAATTACGCTCAATATGGCTCCTGCAGATTTACGCAAGGAGGGAAGTGCGTACGATCTCACACTTGCTATTGGCATTTTAGCAGCCAGCGGACAAATTAAGGCTGAGAATCTGGATGAGTATATCATTATGGGCGAACTCTCTCTAGATGGGAGTCTGCAGCCTATTCGGGGCGCTTTGCCCATAGCAATAAAAGCTCAGGAAGAAGGTTTTAAAAAATTTCTATTACCCAGTCAGAATGCACGAGAAGCCGCAATTGTAAAAGACCTGGAAGTTTACGCGATTGATAGTATTGCACAAGTCATTGATCACTTTGATAAGGATACAGTACTCGAGCGTACGATTGTAGATACGCGAACTGAATTTTTCAATGCCTTAGAGCATCCGGAGTTTGATTTTGCAGATGTAAAAGGTCAGGAATCCATCAAACGCTGTATGGAAATCGCCGCTGCCGGTGGTCATAATATCATTTTAATAGGTCCTCCTGGCGCAGGAAAAACCATGCTGGCGAAACGCCTGCCTTCCATCTTACCACCTATGACGTTGCGAGAAGCGCTGGAGACTACTAAAATTCACAGTGTTTCCGGGCGTATGCGGGAACATGTGGGATTGATGGCACAACGACCATTCCGAAGTCCGCATCACACGATTTCAGACGTCGCGTTAGTTGGCGGCGGTGCTTATCCACAGCCGGGAGAAATTTCACTGGCTCATAATGGCGTATTGTTTTTAGATGAGTTGCCGGAGTTTAAGCGTACCGTGCTTGAAGTGATGCGTCAGCCGTTGGAAGACCGGGAAGTAACCATCTCAAGAGCCAAATTTACCGTGACCTATCCCAGTAGTTTTATGCTGGTCGCTAGTATGAACCCCAGCCCCGGAGGCTATTTTAACGACCCCGGTGCTCCCGTGACCAGTACTCCCGCAGAAATGCAACGGTATCTGAGTAAAGTTTCCGGTCCGTTATTAGATCGTATAGATATTCACATAGAAGTTACACCTGTTCCGTTTGAAAAATTGTCTGATGAGCGCAAAGCGGAAAGCAGCATTGCAATACGCAAACGCGTGACCGAAGCCCGCAAATTGCAAACTGAACGTTTCCGAGAAAGCGAAAACATTCATTATAATGCACAAATGAGCGTAAAACAAATAAGAAAGCATTGTGCATTAGATTCTGGTTCTAAAGAGCTGTTGAAAAACGCTATGGAAAAACTGAACCTTTCCGCAAGAGCGTATGATCGTATTTTAAAAGTATCCAGAACAATAGCAGATCTGGAAGCTTCCCCTCAAATAGAATCACACCACATTACCGAAGCGATTCAATATAGAAGCCTGGATCGTGAGGGTTGGTTGGGGTGAAAGCTAAATCGCTTGTTTACAGTTTGTTAGTTTTAAAAGATGAGGATTCATAAAATTATTGTTAAAACTTTTTTTGATATTGTTAACGATTTTTGCCATTATTGTTAAATATTCTTAAAAATCATAACAATGAATCGAGATGCTCAACTGGCTTTTTGTAAAAAATGTACCAACCGCGAAATGAACTTGAAAGAAGGTTTACTTTGCGGAATCACCAATCAAAAAGCATCTTTTGACAGTACGTGTATGGATTTTAAAGAAGATTCTTCTGTAAAAATTGTTGCTCACGAAACAGAAGGCTTAGAGCTAAGTCAGGTAATAGAAAAACTTTCTGAAGAAGATTTAAATTATGTAAAAAGTCAGGAGAATTTAATTCCGGCGGTCATATGCGGTGCAATAGCAGGCTTAATAGGTGCTATTTTATGGGGAATGATCACGGTAGTTACAGATTTTCAAATAGGCTATATGGCTGTTGCTATTGGTGCAGGGGTTGGTTACACTATTAGATTAGTTGGTAAAGGTGTAAGTCAGATATTTGGTTTTTGGGGTGGAGCGATTGCTTTTGTTTCAGTTGTTTTAGGGAACATCTTTAGCATTATGGGGGTGATTGCAAATGCTCAGGATATCAGCCTTCTTGAAACGATGTTATATTTAGATTACACTTATCTTCCAGAATTGATGTCAGAAACGTTTAGTCCTATTGATTTGCTTTTTTATGGTATTGCTATTTACGAAGGTTATAAGTTTTCATTTCGCGTTCTTACCCAAGAGGAATTAGAGAAAATGAGAATTGAAAATTCTAATCAATAAATATCGAATTACTACTAGATTCCTTTTGTTTTAAGTTAGACAGGCACTTTTCACTTTTTTTTGTAACGTGTTATTGTAGGTTGTAAGACACTCAATTATATCTTTTCATTGCGTTGAAACTAATTTTGAAACTCAGTTATATCATCCATATTATAAGGAAGAACTAGATCCCGCATTGATTATAATGCACCAATGAGCGTAAAACAAATCAGAAACTATTGTGCTTTAGACTCTGTTTCTAAAGAGCTGTTGAAAAGCGCTGAAAAACTTAATCTTTCCGCAAGAGTGTATGATCGTATTTTAAAAGTATCCAGAACAATAGCAGATCTGAAAACTTCATCTCAAATAGAATCACACTACATTACCGAAGCAATTCAATATAGAAGCTTAGATCGTGAGGGTTGGTTTCGATGAATAAACTTGTTCTTTTAATGAATGTGCATTAAAATTCAAAAATCATTAAATAAACCCTAATAGTTTTGTAACTTTTAGACTTTAAATGCGTCTTTTTTAAAAGTTTTAAGAACGTATTCACCATTTATTAATCAAAAATTAAGATCAATGATCAACACAAAATGGACTCCGGTGGCACTGATGCTGTCGTTATTTGTGGCAACGCTGGTTTCTTGTGAAGATAAGGAAGCCGATAAAGATGTCGCAGATGCAAAACTATCTATCGACTATGAAAAGTATGAACTTGAAAACGGTTTGAATGTCGTACTTCATCAAGACAAGAGTGATCCTATTGTTTCTGTAGCTATTCAGTATGGCGTAGGGTCAAATCGCGAGAAAAAGGGACGTACCGGCTTTGCACACTTGTTTGAGCACATGCTTTTTCAGGAATCTGAGCATGTTCCGCAAGATCAATTCTTTAAAACCATTCAGGATGTAGGTGGTACGTTAAATGGCGGTACCTGGCAAGATGGTACTGTTTATTACGAAGTTGTACCTAATAATTCGCTTGAGACTGTTCTTTGGTTAGAATCAGATCGTATGGGGTTCCTGATCAATACGGTTACAGCATCTGCTTTTGCTAATCAACAAGAAGTGGTTCAGAATGAAAAACGGCAGCGTGTAGATAACAATCCTTACGGGCATACGAGTTGGGTAATTGACAAGAATTTATTTCCTGATGGGCACCCTTACAGCTGGCAGGTAATTGGTGAACTTGAAGATCTTCAGAATGCGACCGTAGCAGATGTAAAGGAGTTTTACGATAAATTTTACGGTCCTAATAATGCTACTCTGGTTATTGCCGGGGACTTTGAAGAAGGAAAAGCTAAAGAACTTGTAGAAAAGTATTTTGGTGAAATTAAGAAACGCCAGGAGGTTGCACCTTTAGCCGTTATGAATGTGACGCTTGATGAAACCAAGCGTCTGTATCACGAAGATAATTTTGCTACAGCGCCTCAACTCAATATGGTATGGCCTACCGTGGAGCAGTATACAGATGATGCGTATGCATTAGATTTTTTAGGTGAAATTCTTTCTGACGGAAAAAATGCACCGCTTTACCGCGTTCTGGTTGAAGATATGGAGTTGGCCTCAGAGCCTTATGCGTGGAATGGTTCTGATCAGATCGCGGGAAAATTTAGAATTTCGGTCACTGCAAATTCTGGTGTAGATTTAGACAGTGTAGAAACCGGTATTACTAAGGCATTTGCACTTTTTGAAGAAGAAGGGGTAAAAGAATCGGATATTGAACGTATAAAAGCAGGTCTAGAAACCGATTTTTATAACGGAATAAGCAGCGTTTTGGGTAAATCTTTCCAGCTGGCACAATATGATGTATTTACCGATGATCCGGGTTTTATTGAGAAGGATATCGAAAACATTAAAGCAGTTACTGCAGAGGATGTAACGCGCGTTTATGATAAGTACATTAAAGGAAAACCTTTTATATTAACCAGTTTTGTACCTAAAGGTCAAGTAGAATTGATTGCTGAAAATTCAGAAAAAGCAGAAGTTGTAGAAGAGGAAATCACAGAAAATGTTGAAACGGAGGTTGTAGATGCTGATGTAGAGATCGAAAAAACACCTTCTAAATTTGATCGTTCTGTAGCGCCTGAAATGGGTGAGACTCCAAAATTAAACATTCCGGATTCCTGGACAGCTAACTTGCCCAATGAGATGGAAGTTTATGGTATTGTTCAGGATGAGCTGCCACTGGTAAACTTTAGTCTGGTCATAGATGGGGGTCATTTACTAGATGACCTTAGTAAAAATGGTGTTGCAAATCTAATGAGCGACATGATGATGGAGGGTACAGCGACAAAAACACCTCTTGAGCTTGAAGAAGCAATAGATCGTCTTGGAGCAAGTATTAACATGTACACAACAGATGAATCTTTAGTTTTAAGAGGAAATACCCTTGCTCGTAATTTTGATGCAACAATGGCACTGGTACAAGAGATCTTATTAGAACCACGCTGGGATGAAAAAGAATTTGCA
This sequence comes from Leeuwenhoekiella polynyae, assembly GCF_004104075.1. Lineage (GTDB taxonomy): Bacteria > Bacteroidota > Bacteroidia > Flavobacteriales > Flavobacteriaceae > Leeuwenhoekiella > Leeuwenhoekiella polynyae. The sequence continues at coordinate 113,284 of NZ_QOVK01000012.1, forward strand.
CGTATCAAAACCAGCACAATTAATGGAATCAAACGTTCTGACGCAAATCCTAATGTGATTGCAAACCGGGTTTATAATAAAATGCTTTATGGTGAGAATCATCCGCTTGCACAGCCTACTTCAGGTACGGTTGAGTCTGTAGAAGCGATTACTATTCAGGATCTAAAAGACTACTATACTAAATATATTTCACCATCTGTGAGTCGTTTCCATGTAGTGGGAGATGTTTTAGAAAGTCAGGCGCTAGCTGCTTTAGACGGATTGAAAGAAAATTGGGAAGCAAAAGAAGTTAGAATTCCTGAGTTCCCTATTAAGAACGATCGTGATAAAGCATCTTTATATTTTGTAGATGTTCCTAACGCAAAACAATCTGTTATCAATATTGGTTACATAGCGATGCCGCGTACTGATGAAGATTTCTATCCTGCTGAAGTAATGAATTATAAACTAGGAGGTTCTTTTAGTGGTAATGTGAATTTGGTTTTACGTGAAGAAAAAGGATATACCTACGGGGCGCGTTCCGGGTTTAGCGGAACAAAAATTCCAGGTACGTTTACTGCTTCTTCGAGTGTAAGAACCAATACTACGGGCGAATCTGTTTCGATCTTTAAAGATGAAATAGCTAACTATAAAGCGGGGATTTCTGAAGAGGATTTGGCATTTACTAAGAATGCGTTAATCAAATCAAATGCAAGGCGCTTTGAAACACAAGGTTCATTATTGGGAATGCTTCAGGAGCGTAGTGCTTACGGTCTTGATCCTAATTACATCGCTGAAGAAGAAGCGACGATTAATAATATGACTTTAGAACAACACAAAGAGTTGGCTAACAAATATCTTGATGAGTCTAAAATGGCATATTTGGTTGTAGGTGATGCGGCAACGCAGTATCAGCAGTTTAAAGATATGGGCTTTGATGAAGTGATGCTGTTAGACAAAGATGGAAATGAAGTAAGGCTTGAGGAAATCAAGAAGTAATAATCTCCAAGATAATTCATTTGAAACCCCAAAGGTTCGCTAGAATCTTTGGGGTTTCTTATTTAATGGATGTTAGGTAATACTAAGACTTTGATGATTGTATGATCTTAATTATTTTATTGGCGCCGCCAAAGGGTTTAATACCCCGAGGCTTGCCTCGAAATTGAAAATTTGTTTCTAACGAATGCCTCGTGGGCCTGCCTTTGTCGGCAGACAGGCTTGCCCCGAGGT
>NZ_QOVK01000013.1 GCF_004104075.1 Leeuwenhoekiella polynyae
GGTGACTATGCTCTTAAAGAGTTGCTGACTCTTGATAATGCAACCTTAGATAAACTTTTTCCTTCCCACAGCACTATTGACAACTCCCGGTATCAAGAGCTGATGCTCTATTTTAAGGAGCTTAATCAAGCCCGTAACCATCCCGGGTTTACCTTTTTATATCATTATCAGGAGTATGTCTCCCAGTCTAAAAACCCGTATGGCTATACGCAGTTTATGGAGCATTACCGCCGTAAATATGCTAAAATCAAAGGCTCGATGAAGCTTGAGCACGACCCCGGCAAAGAGCTCTTCATTGATTTTGCGGGTAAAAAGCTTCACATTATTGATAAACAAACCGGAGAATTAGTTCCTGTCGAGGTGTTTGTAGCTATTTTGCCCAACAGTCATTACACCTATGTCGAAGCCTGTAAAAGTCAGAAACGCGATGAGCTGATCAACTGTTGCCGTAACGCTTTAAATTTTTATGGCGGGGTACCTAAAGCTATTGTCTCTGACAACCTAAAATCAGCTGTTAACCGTGCCAGCAGGTATGAGCCCGAGATCAACCGCAGTTTTAAAGACTTTGCCCGGCATTACAACTGTGTGATCAACCCCACCCGGGGCTATGCTCCACAGGACAAGGCTTTAGTAGAGAATGCCGTAAACCTGGCCTACCAGCGTATCTATTATCCTATGCGCAAGATGAGCTTCTTCTCTATAGAAGAACTCAACAGGGAGATAAAAAAGCAGCTGGAGCATTACAACAACTTGTTGTTCTCCCGCAAGGAATCCAGTCGCAGGGAACTGTTCCAATCCGTGGAGCAACAATACTTGAAACCCCTTCCAGAGACAGCCTATGAGTTAAAAAGCTACCGAAGGGCAAAGGTCCAGAAAATAGGATATGTATACTTCTCCCCAGATAAAAGCTATTACAGCGTACCCTACCGCTACATCGGAAAGGAAACCACCTTGCATTACACCCGTTCTTTAGTTGAAGTGTATTACCACTATCAACGCATAGCCCTGCATCAGCGCAATCCCTCAAAAGGCAGCTAAAATACTAACAAAGAACACCTGAGCAGCACCCACAAGTACTATAGCGACTGGAGTCCTGAATTCTTTAAAAAGAAGGCAGCCGTGCACGGGAAGCACGTGGTGGATTGTGTCGAAAAAATAATCACTGCGGTAGATTATCCTGAAATAGGATATAAGCGTGCTATGGGGCTTATTCAACTCCATAAATCCTACGGCTCCCAGCGGCTGGACAATGCCTGTAAAAGAGCTTTACAAGCAGATGCAGCCACCTATCAGCGCATCAAGAACATCCTGAAAAACAATCTGGACAAGAGCTCCCTGTTCTATCAGGATCTGGAAGAAAATAAAACACATATCCCGAAGCATACTAACATACGAGGTGCTTCAGCTTATCAGTAATATAACCTTTAAACACAGTAACTATGAACAACAATCAGACTATTGAAAAATTAAAAGAAATGCGACTAGGGGCTATGGCTCAGCTGCACTTGCAGCATCTTAAAGACAACCGCATAGCAGGGATCACTGCCGATGAATACCTGGCATTATTGACCGATCACCAGTGGGAAGACCGACACAACCGTAAGATAGAAAGGCTTTTAAAACAGGCTGGCTTTAAACAACAAGCCAGCCTGGCTGACATTAACTACTCCCAGAACCGGAATCTGGATAAAAATATGTTTGCTCGATTAGGCAGTCTGGATTTTATAACCAGAAAAGAAAACATCATTCTTACCGGTGCTTCAGGAGTAGGTAAAAGCTATTTAGCTCAGGCTTTAGGGCATCAGGGCTGCATGATGGAGTACAAAACCATATACACCAACACAGCCCGGCTTTTTAAAAAACTAAAACTTAGTAAGGTCGATGGCACCTATTTTAAAGAACTGGGGAAAATCATCAAAGCAGACCTTCTAATCCTCGATGACTTTGGCCTGCAGAGTTTTGATAATCACGCAAGGGAAACCCTGATGGATATCATCGATGAGCGGTACAACAAAGCTTCCACTATTATATCCTCACAAATACCCGTATCCGCCTGGTATGATATTATTGGGGAAGGGACTATTGCAGATGCAATTCTGGACAGGATTGTAAATTCATCACACCGCATTGACCTAAAAGGAGAGTCGCTAAGAAAAGGAGCTTTAAAGAACGAGTAACATTAATTTTATATATAATTGCAGTATCTTTTAAAGTGGCACTGTTTGACCGAAACAGCTGGCACCATCACTCCGAAATAGCCACCTGTTCCACCTGAAGCTAAAATTCTAATCGGTAATCCATAAATAAGAACTTTTTTACTGTTCATACTTATTTTTATGGTTTTGTTCATAATTTCAAATTGGGGAAGGTTTTTGTTGCCAGTCCATTCTTCAGGTAACATTAGGCGTGAACCTAAAAAAGCGTCAGCTCGCCACCACCCAAAGCGGGGTCAATAGGTTCTACCGGTTTTAAAATTTCGGGGACATCGGTTTCTACCCCACGCTGATAAATGGCATTGCTTACCGGATAGGTTTCAAAAGGCGTAGTGGTAAAGCCTACCCGCATCAATTCTTCCACCTGCTTTTGATTTAAATCCGGTTCAATCCAGTTATTTAGAAACTGATCGTCTAACACAAGGGGCATCCGTTTCTTTTTATTGTGTATCTGTTCAAACAGCTCATTTGCCGGTACCGTAATGATACTGGCACTATAGAGTTCATCATCCAGTGCAGTATACAATCCTGCAAAGGCGAAGAGTTTATGGCCTTCCAGTTTACAGTAATACGGTTGAGATTTACTTTTGTAATGATGCGGCTCATAAAACCCGTCTGCAAGAATCAGGCAGCGACTTTCTGCCGCACTCTTTTTATACGTCCTGCTACTAAAGATGCTTTCACTTCGGGCATTGAGCGTATTGTAATCCGCTTTAAAACCCGCCGGATCTTCAAATGCATATTCCGGGATCAGTCCCCAATTCGAGGGATAAATGCGGTCGGTTTCCATCGGAATGATATGCAGCATTCCGCTGCCAAAACCATTTAAATGATAATGCTTTTGATATTCCAAAGGCACGGCAAAATCCCGTTTAAAGGTTTCCTCTATTTCTTTCTTAGACTTCGTCAAGCTGGTTGCATAACACATATCCTGTAAATTTTTATCTAATTTATTAATTTAGAAGCAGTATGAGCCGTACCCGCAAAGAACTTTACGATCTCGCCAATCATTTCTACCTCAATGCCCAAATTGAGCGTATGGAAAACGATCCTACTTACAATCTGTATAAGGTAGTATATGAGGGTAATTCGTATTTCTTCTGTCTGTGTAGCCGTAAACACAACTATACCGGCACCCACCCCAAATTCATCTTTACCAACAAATCAGAAAAGCTCGCCTTAAATCTCTGTTGGAAAAAATTAGTGGAACCCACTTTAAAGCAGAACTAATTTAGCTAATTTTGGAATATTTCCTAATTAAAGGATTTAATCCATTTAACAAGCGCTATGATAGTCCAATTAAGCCCCATTTCATCTGTACTCTATTCTTGTTTTATTCCCTTTGTATCTGGTTTATCGTGTGGATTCCCCTCCCCTGCAGACGATCATTTAGACGATGGCATTGATTTAAATACCGCCTATATCCGCAATAAAGACGCAACGTTTTTTGGTCGGGTAAAAGGAGATTCCATGTTGGGTGCAGGATTAGCAGATGGTGATTTACTCATCATTGATAAAAGCCTGGAGCCCCGGGATGGGAAGATTGCGGTCTGTTTTATAGACGGCGAGTTTACCGTAAAACGCATTAAAATAGAAAAGGACACGATCTGGCTCGTAGCCGAGAACCGAAATTACCAACCCATAAAAGTTACTAAAGACAACGACTTTTTAATTTGGGGGGTAGTGACAAACGTGATTAAAGACCTCTGATATGTTTGCCCTGATTGACTGCAATAACTTTTACGCTTCCTGCGAGCGCGTGTTTAATCCTAATTTGAATGGACAACCCGTAGTGGTCTTAAGCAATAACGACGGCTGTGTGATCGCACGCTCTAATGAAGCCAAGGCATTAGGTATCCCTATGGGCGCTCCTGCCTTTAAAATTAAAGAACTGCTGCGTCAGCACAACATTCATGTGTTTTCATCTAATTATGCGCTGTATGGGGATATGAGCGCCCGGGTGATGAACATTCTGGGAAACTATTCCCCGGAGTTGGAAGTATACTCCATTGATGAGATTTTCCTAAAACTGGAGGGATTTGATTTGTTTGACTTAACCGAGTATGGACTTAAAATGATCGAAGTGGTCAAACGCAGTACCGGTATTCCCATCAGTGTTGGGATCGCACCAACTAAATCCCTGGCTAAGGTGGCTAACAAAATTGCCAAGAAGTTTCCTGCCCGCACTCGGGGTGCATACGTAATCCAAACTCCCGATCAGATCGAAAAAGGGCTCAAGTGGACGCAGATTGGTGACGTCTGGGGCATTGGCAGACAATATGCCAAAAAGCTTCAAAATATACAGGTATTTAATGCCTGGCAGTTTACAAACCTGCCGGATGAATACGTGCGCAAAGAAATGAGTGTGGTAGGATTACGACTTAAGCGAGACCTTTCCGGCGAAGCTACCCTTGATCTGGAAGAAGTGGCTAAAAAGAAAAACATTGCTGTTACCCGTTCTTTTGAACGTATGTATACCGACTTTGAGGATATACGTGAACGGCTTGCCACCTATGCCGGTAAAGTAAGCTATAAACTGCGTAAACAGAACTCCTGCTGTAAACTGGCCTATATCTTTCTGCATACTAACGTACACCGCGATGATCTCGCGCAGTACCACAACGGCATCACGGTAAAGATGCCTTATGAGACCAATTCGTCTCTGGTGATTACCAAAGCCGTAATGACTGGATTAAAACGCATCTATAAAGAAGGCTATCACTACAAAAAAGCAGGGATCATCGTTATGGGCCTGACCCCGGATACGCAAAAACAACTCACCTTTTTTTATAACGAAGATCCGCGGCATAAAGCACTGATGCAAACGATTGATAAACTCAACCGTACCTGTTTTGATCAGGTAAAGCTGGGCGCACAGGATTTACAGAAAGTCTGGAAAATGCAACAAAACCACCTTTCCCGCAGGTATTCTACCCGGCTAAATGAGGTGATTGAGGTAAAGGTCTAGCATCTGAAATACGAAGTGAGGTATCAAATTTCCCTTTATTCTTCGACAACCGTTCTATTCGGGATTTTCAAAACCTAAAGTTCTTAATCCTATACCTTCCAGATCTAATGCGACCACCCGGTTGCGCAATTCATACACCAGTTGGGTATTGGTTTTACAATTGAATTTTTTACGCAGGCTGCGAAGGTGTTTGTCAACAATGCCTATGGAGTTGGCTTCTATGGAGTAGAATTCCAAAATCACCGGTAATTTACCTACCGGTACTCCGTAGGCCAAAGCACTAAGAAGATAGCGTTCATAGGGACTGAGATTGGGCTTTTTAGAAGGGGCTTTCATCTTTATAATTTAGATAAAGATAGGTGAAGGCGTTTTATTTGACAATTCTCAAGAGAATAAGCATAAATGAATATACGGATTAACAGGCTTACACCCTCCATTCCTAATGTATTAGGCTGGTAAGCAGGCCAACTGTAGGGAGTTGACCTGTTTTTAATTTCCTTACCAGCTGTTACAATTTATAAAAGTAAACCGGCATTCGATGTTATTTTTATAAATCAATAGAAGCGCGATATCCAAATTACAGCAAAATCCATCAAATCCTATTAATTTCTTTTCTCTAGCGGAGCATAGATGAAATGGGATCAACACATACAAAAGTTTAAAGCAGGTTTGAAATATCTGCAGCAAGAACATGCCTATAACACAGAGCTCAATGTATTGTGTTTAAACTATGCGGCCCAGGTTCAAAATCAACTGGAACAGGATTTTAAAGCTATTTCTGATGTACAAAAAACGGAGGAAATCAACTTTTTTAAGCACATTAAGCCGGTTGTTGATGGACAGCATTTATACTACCGTAAAATCATTCAATTGGAGCATGAGAAACCTGTAAAAGGGCTTAAAACACAAATACGATTTTACAAAAATCAACTCGATATCGAATACCGCTTCAAACTGCGACATAAAGCCTTTGCCTACTACCTTAAGTCAAACCAAACCCATTTAGACGCAATCTACTTTACACGTCGGGACCCCCTCCCCTACGATCCCGATGATCTCAGGCTCCAATGCAATCCAGGTTATTCAACACCACGGGATTTTCTGACCGCCAAACTGCGGTGTGGTGAACTCCTCACAAATTATCTAACAGACCGGCTTAAGCACTTAATATCTCCCGGCATTCCAGTGGAGGCGGCCCGATTAGACTGGAGCGGGTCGCGTACCGATCTTATCGAACTTACCTACGCCTTGTATCACGCTAAAGTCATTCATAAAGGCAAAGCCGACATTATTGAGATCGCCCGGGCTTTGGGTAATTTCTTTAATATGGATCCCGGTGATGTCTATAAAACCTATTCTGAAATCAAATCCCGTAAAAAAAGCAGGACTAAATTCCTCGACGAGATGGCTATGAATCTGCAGGTGGCTATGGACCGTGAGGACTTTTAAATCACCCCACTCCGGTATACCCCCGAAAAGAAAAATTAGCAGTTGTAACTGCCTGGCCATTTTCAGCAATTCCCTTAATCCAGTGTTGAAATACTAGTTTTTGACGGCTGTTAAAGTTTGACCGGGTCTCCGGTTTCCTTGGGAACAAACGGGTACAAAACCCCTCAAATTCGTAGAACGAAAGTCAAACCGGGATTGGGACTATCAAAAAAAAGATAACCACGATAGTCCCTTTCTTTTTAAAAACGTTCTACTATGCCAGCAACACTCATTACAACAGACGATCTGCGCGAGTTCAAACACGAACTGCTTAAAGAGATCAAAACCATTATCAACAATCAGGGAAGCCAAAAGCTCAAAAAATACCTCAAATCCTCTGAGGTGATGGACTTACTTCAGGTAAGCCCCGGCACGCTGCAAAACTTACGTATCAATGGTACGCTACCGTTTACCAAGGTGGGTGGCTTGATCTACTATGATGCAGATGACATCCAAAAAGTAATGGAAGACAATCGGGTCAACTACGGTTTAAAACCTTGAATGATGAATTACATAAAGCTTATTCACGCAGCTTATACCCGATTCTACGATGATGAGCGGCTAAATCCTACCCACATCAGCCTCTATATGGCCTTGTTTCAGGAATGGAACAGTTCCCGTTTTAGCGAAGGCTTCTATGTAAGTCGCGGCGTATTGATGCGTGTGGCCAAATTAGGCTCTAAGACCACCTACCATCGCTGTATGACCGATCTGAATGATTGGGGCTATCTGACCTACCTACCCTCAAACAATCCCTATAAGGGCAGTGTCATCAAGATGACCTTATTTGAGACCAGTGATGAACCGGTAGCAGACGGGTCTGATACCAGACTGGAACACGTAGCGGAACACTACCATCCCACCACGATACCGCAACTGGGACACTACCGTCCCGATAATGTACCAGTAGTGGGCAGGCACCGTCCCATAAATGGACAAGCTCTGGTATCTACTACAAACAATACAAAACATGCAAACAATATAAAACAGCCAAAGGACTATTTGGCCGTTTTGGAATTTTTTGAAGAACAACACGCAGATGCTGTAGAAGCTGAAAAATTTTACGATCACTTTCAGGCAACCAACTGGGAAGATGCCGGGGGGAAGCCCGTTCGCGATTGGCAGGCTTTAGCCCTAAGCTGGATTCAAAACGAGAAACCCGTTTCACAAGCAACCGACCCTACTGACAACCTGCGAACCGCCAAAAACAAGGATTATGGAAAACCCCTCTAAAATCATCGAAGGCGGCGTGGAGTATAGCCTGGGAACCTTCAATGGCAAAAAAATGCTCTATGATTTTCCAAAAGTGCTCCTCTACCTCAATGCTAAAGGCAAACTTGAATTTGGAAATAAGTTCCGCATTTACGAGGAGGACCACGAGATCCTAAGGAAGCTCTGCTCCTACTTCATTCGCGATAAAGCCTTTTGCGAATCCCAGGGCATCGATATTGAAAAAGGCATTCTGCTGTCCGGGCCGGTAGGCTGCGGTAAAACCAGCCTGATGAAACTATTGCGTTTTCTGGTACCCCTGCAAAAGCCTTACGAACTCATCCCTTGTCGTAACATCAGCTTTGCTTTTAACCATTTGGGTTTTAAATCGATTGAAGCATACGGGAATTCCAAATACTACTGCTTTGATGATCTGGGTGTAGAACCCGCCGGGCGGTATTACGGTAAAGATCTCAATGTAATGGGAGAAGTATTGCTATCACGCTACGAACTTTACCTAAGCACCAAACGCAAGCTAAAAACCCACGCCACTACCAACCTAAACGCAGACGAACTCGAAGCCCGCTACGGCAACCGCGTACGCAGTAGAATGCGGGAGTTGTTTAATCTGGTGGCGTTTGATCAAAATGCAGGAGATAAGAGGAATTAATATTTTATTAATAATATTCCAAATTAAGAGAATGAAAACTTGGCAATTTTGCTATTTTTGTTAAAAATAATTTGGCAGCAGCAGAAAAAATAAAAGCATTGTTACAAAGTTATGGTGATAAAGATGACGCCCGTTTTTACACCACAGCAATGCAAATTGCAGCTTCTGAAGCAAAGAAAGGGCACATCAAACTTGCCGAAGAATTGAAAGTCTTAATTGATAAAATTAGGACTAAACGAAGTGTCGATTCAATTTCAAAAACACGGATTCTTCCCGTTAATGAGGCTCAAAAAGAACTCAAGGATCTACTCGAAGTTTATAGGCCTCAAATTAAAACCAAAGATATGGTTTTGGCTCCTCAAGTTTCAGAAGCTATTGAACGAATACTATCAGAACAAAGAAAGTTTGACCAATTATTACAGCACAATCTAGAACCACGACGGAAGTTAATGCTGGTCGGTCCTCCTGGCTGCGGAAAGACTATGACTGCCAAAGCTATCGCTGGTGATTTAGAAATTCCATTATTCATAATTCGATTAGATGGGTTGATTAGCCGTTATATGGGTGAATCAATTTCTAAAGTGAAAATGATATTTGATTCTATGTACCAGCATCGAGCCGTATACCTTTTCGATGAGTTTGATTCTATTGGCTCCAATAGAAGTTATGGTAATGAGGTTGGAGAAATTAGAAGAGTATTAAATGGCTTTTTAATGAACATTGAAAAAGACGAATCAAATAGTTTATTGATAGTGGCTACTAATATTCCGGAATCACTGGACAAGGCATTATTTAGACGTTTTGATGATATTATTCAATACCCACTACCTAAAGAAAAGGAAATATCAGAACTTTTGGAAGTTCAGTTAAAGGGATACGAACTATCTAAAGGAAAAACTATTAATACAATTACAAAAGAAGCCTTAGGGCTCAGCTTTGCTGATATTTCTAACGCGTGTAAAGATGCAATCAAGGAAATGATTGTACAAAATTCCGATAAGATTTCATCCGCTACACTTTTCAAATTCATAAAAAGTAAAAAGACTTATTTCTAATTGTTGAATGCCAAGAAATTTAGAACACATAATTCTTTCTGGCTATGTAACTACCGAGTCCTATACTAGTCCAAACACAGGTCGAGACCGGGTCATCGCGACTGGTCGAAATAGAAACACCCACGGAAACGTTCTACGAAATCAATTAAGTAACGCAATCGCATCTTTTAGACACGAAGTTGAAGCTGATTTGGTATATTTAGAATTCATTTCTGAAGAAGATTGTTTACTTGCCTTTGATAGCTTTGAAGATGGTAGAAAAGGTGATCACAGATTCGTTTCCTCAAAATTGGAGAAATACACTATTGACGGGGTAGAACACAAAAGATATAGGGCTTGCGTTTACTTAAACAAAAAAGGTATTTCAAAGTTTCTTAATAAAATTGAAGTTTATCTTGACACTGAGAAGGATAGCCCTTCCGGTAATCCAAGGAATTCAAAACTACTCAATAATATTGCTGTAATTCAAAGAGCTACCCTAATTAGTTTTTGGCAAGAAGATGAAATTAACTTTCCCGAGCAAGATGAAATCGTTTGGTGGGAAGTTTGGTTAAGACGAGATATCGTCGAGAACGATTCATTCGAGGACCAAGATGTGGTCGATATGCTTGTAAGGAATACTATCGAAGTTGCCGAACGACGACTATTATTTCCTGAGCATATTGTAAGATTGATTAGATGTTCTGCAAGACAATTGTCTAAAACAATCTTATATTCAGATAGACTTGCAGAATTAAGGAAACCAAAGGAGATTGCGGATTATTTCACAGGTCTGGACGGAAATGATGCGAACGACTGGGTAAAAGAACTTAAAAATAGAACAGTTAATAGAACGACGGATGATTCCGTTGTAGTGTGCTTATTGGATACAGGTGTGAATCGTGGACATCCATTACTACAAGATTTTCTTCCAGAAAAAAATATGGATTCTGTAAAACCGGAATGGGGTAATTCCGATAATGATAGGCACGGTCATGGAACACCCATGGCTGGGACAGCTTTATATGGAGACTTAACGGATTTACTCCAAGAATTTTCTAATATTGAAATATTTTATCGTCTAGAATCTGTAAAATTAATTCATCCCAACAATCCACATCATCCTGAGTTATATGGTGCTGTTACAGAGGAAGCTGTTGCTAGAGCTACAATTTTAAATCCAAAAAATAAGCGTGTTATTACAATGGCGGTTACAGCTACTGATGGACGCGACAAAGGCAAGCCCTCCTCATGGTCAAGTTCAGTAGACAAAATCGCCTTTGGGGAACAAGGTATCTCAAACGACAAAACACTTTTTTGTGTATCAGGTGGTAATACTAAAATACATTACCCCTCTGAATATCCCAGATCAAATCTTGAAGAATCAATTCATGATCCGGCTCAGGCATTCAATGCACTATCTGTAGGTTCATACACGAAAAAAACTATTATTGACCAAGAACAATTTAGTGGTGCGACGCCTTTAGTACATGCTGGTGGTATGGCACCAAGCAACAGCACTTCCTTAATGTGGGAGAATTCTTGGCCTCTAAAACCAGAATTGGTTATGGAAGGTGGTAATTATGGTATTCACAATGGTGGCATTATAGACCCAGATTCTTTGCGATTACTTTCTATAGGTAAAAATTTTAGAACTGAACCTCTACATAGCTTTGGTGACACTAGCGGTGCGACAGCTTTGGCATCAAGATATGCTGCAATGTTGACGTCCCAATACCCTACACTTTGGCCTGAAACAATTAAAGGGCTACTAGTGCATTCTGCTGATTGGACCTCAGAAATGTTATGTAAAAGAAGTATTCAGGATCTTAATAATATAGAGCAACGGAATCTTCTAAGAACCTTTGGATATGGCGTTCCCAATTATCAAAAAGCGGTTCATAGTGCCAATAACTCACTAACTCTTATTTCGCAAGAACAATTAAAACCTTTTGTTCTTGATGGAAACACGGTTAAAACTAATGATATGCATTTGCATAATCTTCCTTGGCCAACTGAAGTTTTAACTGCACTATTCGATACCGAAGTAACTCTTACAGCAACTTTATCTTATTTCATTGAACCAAACCCAGGAAATAAACAATATAGTAAGTCTTATTATTACCAATCACACGGTCTAAGGCTTAAAATGATTGATTCTGGTGAAAGTATTGAACAATTCCGAGAAAGAGTCAATAGGGAAGCACGTAGCGAAGTTGAAAGTAGCTCATATTCGGGTGAAAACTGGATAATTGGCAATAAAGTTCGAGACAAAGGTTCTATACATAAAGATATATGGAAGGGAACTGCAGCCGACCTTGCTACAAGAAACGTAGTCGCTATTTTTCCGGTAAATGGATGGTGGCGTACACGCAAAAAATTGATGCGTTACAACAATGATGTGCGATATAGCTTAATATTATCAATCGAATCACAAAATAACGATGTTGATCTCTACAATGCCATTATTAATAAAATAGACATTTTAATATAGTCAAAAATTGATCTGTAAGTTTGACAGAAGCAAGCTTTAAAAAATTAATGATTTTCATTCCCAAGTCTATCTAATAACAATCTAAATTTTTTAATAAGCATTCTAATATCAGAATTGCTACCGAGCTTAAAAATTCGGTTAATAAAAAATACATATTTTCATCCCTATTGCTCATAAAACCTAATTCCAATAATAATGAGGGCATTAGCCCACTCGTTTCCCGAAGCACCTGAAAATTGTCGAACTTTACACCCCGACTCTTAAACCCCAGTTTTTTATAAAAGTCCTCTTGAATTTGAAAGGCTAACCAGGTAGCAGGTTCTGTATTACTATTTGGTTTATCATATACATATACTTCCACCCCACGAGCTTTAGGATTGTCCGAATGATTGCAATGCAAGGATAGAAATACATCTGCTTGTAATGAGCGTGCTAGTTTGCTTCGATCTGATAACGAAATCAATGTGTCGCTGCTCCGCGTAAAAAAAAGGTCTAAAGGATGACCCAATGTAGCATTTAAATGCTGTAGCGCTAAAGCTAAGTTTAAAACTACCTCCTTTTCCTGAATTCCAGTCACCCCTACTGCCCCGGAATCCATTCCTCCGTGTCCGGGATCAATGAGTACCCGTAAAGGTCTGTTCAATTCCTGCCCAAAGATCAAACTAATTTGCAGCAGCAGCATCCAAATGACGTTTTGGAGCTTTTTTCTAAGTCTGGCATTTTGAGTTATTAACAACATGACGTTCAATTTTAATAGGATTTAGTGTGGTTTAAAGTCATTTGAAATCAAATAGAAACAAGAATTATTTTATTCACAATAAATTGATTTTCAATTATTTAAAAATAAATATAGGTAATTTTCTTCTCATTGATTTCCAATCTTTTAAATCTTAGAATTATGAAAAAATCAAACGCTTTATTCGCCGGTATGGCTTTGCTATCTGCACCCCTATTTGCTCAAATAGGAGGTATTGAAGATTCTGTAAACGATGTTTCCGATACCATACGCACTGTATTCCCCATTCTCCTGGGCGTTATTTTCCTGGTCGGTTTTCTGTTTAATGCCGGACACTTCTTTGGAGAGAATGCCGACTTAAAAAAGGGCATCACTCGCGTACTGGTCTTTGTACTTATAGCCGGGGGTGTGGTAGGTATTTTCAGTTATTTAATAGACATCGTAGTCTAATTCGTTATCCAATGAAAAGCTACGCGGTCTATAGAAACATCCGGAAACAGGCGGTCGTTTTCGGGCTGCCGGTTTCCCTGTTTGCGGTGCAGATGTGCGCGCTAATCGCCTCCTTGCTGATCGTCATCTTCTCCTTCAGCTTGCTGACCATCTTGGTTGCTTTAGTAATCAATGTCCTGCTTTACGTCTGTTTAACCCGACTACAAGGTCTGATGCAGTTTCTGCAGTTCGCCAGCGCCTTTCCGAGTCTCATCAGCACCAAACTAAACACCGGCCTTTCCTATGATCACGATTAAAAACAAAAACTTCCATCCCATTGCATCCACCAGCGATCACCTGATGTTTTGCAGTAATGGTAATGTGGTGTTGGGCTATCGACTCGATTTGCCGGAGATCTATTCCCTTTCTGAAAAGGACTTTGAGGAATTGCATTCGGGTTGGTTTCAGGCCTTTAAAACGCTGCCAACCGGCACACTGATCCATAAACAGGATTACTATCACAACACCGCCTTTGATGCCTCTTCCCTACCGGATGAATCCTTTCTGGGAAAGGCTACCCAAAGCTATTTCAACAGTCGGGAATATACCGCGCATACCAGCTACCTGTTTTTCGTGCTAACCCATAAATCCAATACCCATGCAACCTACACCAATCCCTTCCGCAAAATCCTCAAAAACCTACCGAACACTCTGGAAGATGCTGTACGCCATTTTACGGGAGCTGTTGAAGATGCTGTTAGCTTCCTCAATTCGGGTAAAAAAATCAAACTGACTCCTCTAAAACCTTATGAGTACCAATCGCTGACACAAAACTATTTTAACGGATTTAATGAAAACCTGACTACCGATATACTGTTGGACAAAAACCGCATCAATATTGGTAAGCACCTGTTTGATGTACTGGCTGTAAATAGTGAGCTCTGCTTTGGAGAGCAGGTAAAAACCAGCAGTATTGACGAGCGCTTTACGGCAGATGATTTTCAGTTTCATAAGGGCTTTATTGACGGACTCGGACTCACCCTGAGTGAAAACCACGTCGTCAATCAGATTCTGATACTGGATGACAAACACAAGTGGCGTAAAATTTTAGATAAGAAAGTTGAAGAACTCGGCAAGAGTTCCAGTTTCGGATCCCAGAATCGGGTTGTACTGAAAAAAATTCAGGAGATCCTGGAACAGACCAATACCGATGAGAGCTCCCGTGTGATCCGTGGGCAGCTGAGTGTGCTGTATTGGGCAGAGACCCAAAAGCAGCTGGATGCCATTGGGGCGAAAATCAAAACCGAATTTAAGGAGCTGGATATCGTTCCGTATTATCCTATTGGCGAAGCCAGAAAGAACTACTTCCTCAATTCCTGGTTCGGATTTGCTTCCCATTTTTCAGATGAAGACCTGTACGTTACCGATTTGAAGCACGCGCTGTGTCTGATGCTGAATAGCACCAATTACAAGACCGACCCCAAAGGCATCCTCTTTAACGACCGCCAATATACTATTCCGGTACTAAAAGATGTTTGGGATGAATCTAAAAAACGCATCAAGGCTCGCAACTTTGCCATCTTTGCACCTACCGGGGAAGGCAAATCCTTCCTGGCCAATAACATCCTGCGGCAGTTTTACGAAGAGGGCGTGCGTCTGGTAATTATAGATCTGGGAGGCTCTTATACCAAATTTGCCAAACTCTATCCCGATGAGCACATCATCCTGCGTTATGAGGCCGGGAAGAATCTGGGGATTAATCCCTTTTATACCTCTGAAGGTGAAATCCCTTCCGCAGAGCGACTGGAAGATCTTACCGTATTCCTTTTTGAACTCTACCATACCGAAGGCAGGCAGGCTAAAGCCCAGTCGGTTTCCCTAAAAAAAATACTTACCGCTTATTACAGAGCTAACCCATCGCTGCACTCGCTCAACGGATTCTACGACTTTGTTTTTAGCAATCGAAAAGACCTGCTGGCACAGCTTAAAATCCATCCCGATTACTTCGATATTCAGGAGTTCCTGCACGTAATGTCGGAGTATGTTGGCGATGGTCTATACAGCTACCTCTTTGAGGTAGACGAAGATCAGACCTATACGCTGGAAGATAAGCGTATGATCATCTTTGAGCTGGACGAGGTCAAGGATAATAAGGAAATCCTTTCGGTAATGCTTAAGCTCATTAAAACCGCCATACAGCGCACCATCTGGAAAAATAAGGCCGAACGGGGAATCATCCTCTTTGATGAGTTTGCCAAGCAGCTCAAGTTTGAAAATGTGCTGGAGAGCGTTGAGTTTTACTATCAGGCGATCCGCAAACAAAACGGTGCGATTGGCATCATTCTGCAATCCATCAACCAACTGCCGGGCAACGCAACTTCAGCAAGTATCTTGGAAAACACGCAGGTGATTTACAGTCTGAATAATGAAAAAGGCTATGACGAACTCGCCCGCAGGCTGAACCTTTCGAGTCACGATCTCAATCAATTAAAATCCATCCGCAACAAGCTGAGCGGCTCCCGGAAGTACACTGAGATTTTTATCAAGATCGGTAAGGAGAGTAACATCTTCCGCCTGGAGGTACCCCCTGAAGTCTATGCCGCCTACCTGACAGACGGCAGTGAAAATGAACTCATTCTAAGCCTTTACGAGCAAACTCAGGATATGGAAGCGGCCATCAACCAATTTATTAGTCCCTCCCGGTCAGTACAGACAGCAATACAAAAACAATAATCTTTTAATTCATACCACCATGAAAACACACCTCACACGTCACATCAGGAAACTAGTCCTCGGACTAGCCCTAATCGTAATGCTATTTATGCCCTGCCGTGGCACGGCCCAGGGGATGCCGGTTTATGATAATACCAACTTTGTAAGTCTGGTCAAGTCCCTCTTGGAATCAGCCAAACAAACCACCCAACTCCTGAAAACGGTCGAATTCCTGAAACAACAAAAAGAGAATCTGGAAAAGGTAAACAATGTGGTCAAGCAGCTCAAAGCCGTAAAGGAAATCGGGAAAAACAATGCCCGTCTTATTCAGGTGATGCGTCAGGACTTGCGGGAAATTCTGAACTCTCCGTACATCAAACCCGATGAAGTAGTACACATCACGGAAGCCTTTAATCAGTTTGTAGATAATTCGCTGGAGGCGATGGACTTTATAGACGAGATCCTATCCAGTAACTATTTAAAAATGTCTGATGCAGACCGGGCGGCAATCTTAAAAGAAAAAGAAGCCGAGTCTAAAGAAATGGTGGCTACGATCAATTTAAAGACCAAACGCTATAAGGAGATCATCGCCTTTCGGAAACTGCAGGATAAAATCAATAACCGCGAAACCGGATTTTAAAGATGGCTGCGCTTGTGATCTTAGGAATCGGTTTGGAGTATGTAGATACCATTTTTGATACCATCCTAGCCAGTCCGGTAGCCCAGTATACCATTACCGGTATGAAAACCCTGGCGGTACTGTTCTTTCTGGTAAACATCCTGAAAAAATACAATGAAGGTATTGCAGACCGCTACGGTTATACCTGGGGACTGAGTCCGGGCGAACTGGCTAAGAATTTTGCGGTGGTTCTGGTGGCTATCTTTTCCACGCAAATTCTGGGTTTCTTTGACGGTATTCTAGTCGCCATTGAATCTCAGTATCGCGATACCGCTCCTGCCCTATTACCGCTACAGATGCAGGAAATCCCCATTGAAGAGGAAGTAGGCATGTACGAAGGGATGAAAGCTGCGATGGCCTTACTTTATGAAGCGCTGGTTACCCCTTTGTTTGGTTTTAAAATCTTTGCATTTATCGGGGGCATCATCTTATGGATTCTGGATTTATTCATCTATCCCTTATTTCTGGCCGAGCGCTTCTTCCTGCTGGGCATTATGCAGGCCTTTTTTCCGCTCATCATCAGTCTGGCGGTATTTGAAAAATTCCGCTCTCTGGCTTACGGGTTCTTTAAACTCTATGCTGCAGTCTATATGCTGGTACCGGCATTCTTTCTGGTCAATGTTTTTATCAATGCCCTCTACACCGAAATCAACGAACACTTTTGGCAAAACCTATTGGGTTCTGATTACGGTCAGGATTTTTTTGCTCCGGTAATCCAATTAGGCTCAGTAGGCTTTATAGTGTTTTTAAAATTCAAGCTCTACCGCCGGGCCATCTCGTTTACCCTTCGCTTATTCACCACTTAAAAGTATTTCTATGAAAACACCTTATTCCTCCGTCTATTCCACCTTAAAGACCAACCGGCTTATCGTTTGGCTGGTTGTAGTATGCGCTACCCTATCCAGTATGTTTTCGGGTTGGATGGCGTACAGCATTTATAAGGATTCCCTTCAAAATGCTTTTGCGATCAGCACTACCGGAGAAGTCATTCCCTTAAAACTGGTTGATCAAAACGAAAATCTGGAGGTGGAAGCTTTGGCGCATCTTGAATTATTTCACGGGTATTTCTACGATATCGATGCCAGCAATTATGAAAGTAATTTAGAGAAAGCCCTGTGGTTAGGTAACAATTCAGTTGACAATACCTACCGCCAGAAAAAGACTGAAGGCGTTTACAACCGCCTGATTCAGTATTCTCTGGTGCAAAACCTACTACGCCTGAAATCAAAGGTAGATTTAAACACCTATCCCTATTCGTTTCAAACAACATTGGTTTTTGAAATCAATCGGGGCAGTATCACCGATACCTACGAACTCATCACGACCGGTAATCTCATTCAGGTAGACCGCAATTTTCCGCACAATCCGCACGGCTTGCTGATAACCGATTTCTTTGAAAAAAGCCTGCGCAAAATTGATGCAACAAGCAGATAAACCTATTAACTCCAAGACTATGAAAATCCAAAAAAACAAACTCGTCTTTGCCTCGATTATCGCGGTAATCATTATGTTTTTAGTCTCCTATGCGATGATGCTGGCCAACCGGGATCAGGAGCCCGAACTTCTAAAAGAAACCCAGGTTCCCGAACTGGAAGAAGATCCGGAGATCTACCGGTCTAAACTGGATGCAATTAATGCGCTAAAAGAAGAACGGGAGAGCACGGCTCCCAGTGTGTATAATGAACTCCTGATGGATTCGTTGGGCTATTTTGATCCCGAATATCCGGAGGATCAAAAACAACGCATCATCGACAGCATCTATGCATCGGCCCGTATCAACTACAATACCGATACCTACTCCGAGTCTGCCGATGAAGAAAAACCACGCTCCTATCCTCAAACGGATTCAAGGCTGGATTCTATTGAACGTACTCCAAACCGCAAAGTTGAAGTACAGGAATTGGGACTGGAACATCAGCTGTTCTTTGCAGCCCGACCTAAAATATTATCAAGTGCAGTTGCAGCAATAGAGTCTATTCCAGTTGTAGTAGATGGCGATCAGATGGTAAAGGCCAACAGCCGCCTGCGCCTGCGAACCAATGAAGTATCTACTTATCAGGGCAGAACGATTCCTAAGAATACTCCGGTGTTTGGCTTTGTAAACTTTCAGCCCAACCGGGTGCTGATCCGTATCGAGAGTATTGATCAGCAACCGGTAGACCTGGAGGCATTTGACCTGCAGGATTCACAGGAAGGAATTTATGTGGAAAACAATTTTCGGGCAGAGGCCACACGGGAAGTGCTGGACGATGTGCTTCAGGAAGTGAATATCCCGGGAGTACCTCAAGTAAGCGGGGTCGGTCAGATCCTGCGCCGGGGAAATCGTACGGTTAAAGTCATCGTGCTCAATAATTATAAAATGCTACTCAAACCAGCTAACTAAAATCTGAAACCTATGAAAAATCCAGTCTACTTTTCCGTTTGGATGGTATTGTTATCCTGCTTCAATGCCAAAGGGCAAAACCAGAATGCTATACAATTAGACACCATCTATGCCAATGACTATACCAATGTGGCGCTGTTCTTTCCGGAACCCATCAGACAGGGAATCGTTGGTTCGTCAGATTATGTATTCAGTTTTAACCGGGATGAAGCCCAGCATCTAGGCCTCTTACAGGCCAAACCCGGAAAACCCAGTAATTTACTGGTAATCAGCACCACGGGTTCTGTTTTTTCGTATATTGTTATGTTCAAAGAGTCAATGGATCAGTTCACTTATTTTATTGACACTTTAGATCGTATTGGTTTTGAGAACCACAACAGTATTGACCCGATACACGTCTCTGAAGAAATTAAAACGTCTTCAGAGACAGCCCCTTTCCCCTACGAGCGGTATTGTAAATACCTGATTCAGAAAAAACAAAAGATTGGTCGGTTAAAAACCCGGAATCAGGGAATTATCCTTAGCGTGGCAAACATCGTATTTCATAAAGAAGCCCTGTATTTTGTGATGGAAATCGAAAATCGGTCCGGTTTGGATTATGATTTTAATTACCTGAACCTATCTACTCAAACCCGTTTAAAAGGAAAACGAAAGTCCATGCAAAAACTTCCTAAAGAACCACTATATACCCATCAGGCACCCGAAAAAATAAAAGCCGGGGAAATTAAAAGCTTTGTTTATGTGGTGCCCAAATTTTCATTAAGCAGGGATCGCAGGCTGATTTTAGACTTAAGCGAAGCTCGCGGGGAGCGCGAACTGCAACTCAAAATCAACCCCCGCTTTATTAACTATCCAAACTAACATATTATGAAAACAATCTATTTAATTTTCAGCCTTACGCTGTTCTCAGCCTGTTCCAATCCTAAAAGCAAAAGCCCGGAAGAAGTGACCCAAATGGTTTTGGAAAGCTTTTATGCACGGGATAATGAGATGCTAAAAACCTATACCACCCAAACCGGTTATCAAGGTCTAATGCAGATTCAAAACTTCTTTGTGGAAGATACCGAAACAGAACTGGGTTTTAAAGTAGTACAGCAAACTCAGGAAGGAGATACCGCCTGGGTGAAATGTACCATCAACTATTTAGATAGACCGGAAACCTTTAAACTGGTCAAGGAAGATGGACAATGGAAAGTCACGGAAAAAGAGCTTCGGGAGAAGAGTCCAATTTAGATTCTAAAAGCCGATTCCATCAACTCAATTTCTGCATTTTTTATTCCAATTTCTTTAGCAATAACTTTCCAATCGTTGACTACAATTTGAATTTCATTCAGGATAGCATTCATCTCCTGTTCATTTAATCGAAAATAGACCCCAACACTTTTGGCCAAGTCAAAATCAAGGGCATTATCATCCATATCAATATTTAAAGAGAGCCCATTTTTATCGACAGACGGATTCAGATCATAAGCCGGAGCTAACTCCCAGCCCTTTTCACGGAGTATAAATCCGTGATTTCGCAAGTGATCATCTGTATTGGAAATCGCAATATTAAAAACCATTCGGCGCCAGAGCTGATGTAAATTGGTTTCTACATGGACACCATAATTTTCAATAAATTCTACCAGTTCAAGGTAACTAGCTGTCTTACCCCTAAGAACATCTTCGGTATTTCCGGTCATGGTCATGGCGGAGGCAAAATGAATGCGCTCTGTATTTTCGCGATCAAATCGGCGGGTTAAAAAAGTATGATAGGGACCCTTGATTTTTTCCACTTTGGATTCAGCCATTTCAATTGCGGCAGCTGTAGCCAGTCGATAGGCTAAAAATTCCCATAAAGCTTTGTCCACGGTATCTGATTTCGACGGAAACTTGGCTATCCAGAGGTTTTTCTGAGAATCCAGAACATTGGCCTTGGGCCTGGCACCACCAAGAGAGGAACCTGGGGCTATCAGTACCGCAATCCATTTTCGTATGGTATCGTTTTGCTCATCATTTTCCAACTGGTTTACGGCTTTCTGCAATTCCCCTAATGAAGACCATGGAGGTGTTGGTGTTTGATTATCATTATCCAGAAACGGACCATCCAATTCCGTCTTAAAACGTAAAGCCCCCATCCTACTTTCATCGAATACTCCCAGGAGGTAGTCTATTTCATAAAGTGTTCTAGGTCTTTCGTTGTTTTCCCTGGCTTCTTGTGCTGCCTTACGTTTCATTAAAGTTTTTCCCCATGTATCAGGCATACTATCCAGGAAAATTCCAAAATTCTCTTTTTCTGATGGAAATTGAGGCCCTGAATAAAATTGAATATCCGGATCCAAAAGTCGCTGATTTTTAGTTTTCAACCACTCTGAAGCATATTCAAAACTGAAGGCTTTTTTGCCCTTTGCAAAATGCGCCGATAACGTACCAATTAATCGGGGCCCGCCCAGGCCAATCCAGTCTGCAAAAACATAAATATCAAATTTTCCTACTACCATAATTATAATAGATCCAGATCTTGTAATTTTCTACCGAAAGCATCATCATTGGCCAGTTTCAAAAAATCCTCTTCAAGGTTATAAACTCTTAATACATTAAAGTAAATACCCAGGGCCACGGACGGATCCCCCTTCTCAATTCGGTAAAGGGTAGCCCGGTGAATTCCGGCACGCTCTGAAACCTGCTCTGTGGTAAGCTTTCTTCTTTTTCGTGCCAGCTTTATGTTTTCGCCTATTTGCTCAAACATTTTTTGATGTTTTGGTAATACCGTGGCTTTTTTCGAATTCATTTGTCGCTAATTTACAACAAATATAATATTTTTAACGTATATAAACGACATTGCAGAAAATGGCTTTTATGTTTTAAACCGTCTCATCACTTCCCAGTGAATACGTTTAAAATTGGTTTCATAATCTTCCTCTGAAAAGCGTTCTGCAGCTTGAGGAAGCTGTCTTTTGATTTTATCCAGTTTAAACTGAACTTTGCGGTCTAAACCATCCGCATAGGTAATGAATTCTCCCTGTTTTAATCGGAAAAACACATCCGCCCGCACTTTAGAAACCTCGCGCTCACCAGTAGTCACGCGCGTATCAAAGTCCAGCGTATAGCCTTTACTCACGCTTTTAGTTGGGTTTTTGACAATTTCAAAAAAACGTTCGTAGTATTTTGCAGTATCAGGATCGTTGACCTTTCCAAAAAACTGATAGGACAGATTGGCCAGAATGGCCCTGCTGGCTTTATCCCCGTACATCATATCGTTCTGCACCTTATCCTGCATCACATAAATAGTTGCCACATCGTAGCTGCGCAAGGTTGCGGGAATGCGGTGCATATTTAGTAAACGGATTGTGGGTGCTTCTTCCATCATTACAAAAGACGATTGCTGTCCCCTTACACTCATTTGTTTAATCGCGGTATGCAGAATGGTAGCGATTACGGGTGAATAAGCCGATTCGTACTTGGGGTTATTGACCACACTGATTACCGATGGATTTTTGGGGTTATTGAGATCCAGCGGTACTTCGTCTGCAGATAAGGCCATAAAGATGCGTTTGGTACTGATGCGTTTTAAGGCATTGGCCAGGGTACTCATCACTCCGGCTGTTTGCTTTTCAGAATCTATCCCGCTGATAAAGGCACTGGCCATAATGCGCGAAGTACGATTTTCAGAAAGCCAAAGTACCAGTTGTTTGGTATCCAGGTGCTGGTATAGCGCAATCATATGAGGCAGTGTACACAAAGCGGGTAAATCTTCTTTTAGACGCCAGATCATTCCACATAAAAGCCCTTCAGCGGCATCATTAAAGAATTTTGAAGAACCGGTAACTACCTGTTCCTTTTGCTCGAGCAGGTTCTCCAGTAAAACACGAGCGACTTCATTGACGCTTTCTTCATTGGGTAAATAGCGTGGAGCAATGGGATTTACTTTATGAATGACTTCATCAAAAGCGATGGTGTAAAAAGGTATGTCTGTGTTTTTAAAAAGCGGATAGGCAATCTCGGTCAGTTCAAAATTTTTGTAATCGTGGATGATGCCACAAAACTGATGCTTTTGAAAATGCTTGAGAAACTGATAGACCACGCTTTCAGTTTTCCCGCTTCCGGCAGAGGCGATTACCGAGGCCCCACGTTTGATGTTTTCAATTTGGAAACGCTTGCTGTGGGTCTCAAACTGTACCCGGTATTTTGATCGAATTGCGGTGTCTACTGTTGGAGTAAATACTTCGATACAGGTTCCCAGAAAGAGCAACGGACAGGTATAGCACAACAGAATTAAATACCAATTCACCTGTAGGATCAATATTACTGTTGAGCTCCCCAAAAATAAAAGACCAACTATCCAGGATTGACTATAGAATCGTTTGGCCAGAACATAAATTGACAGAATTGACACCTCTATTACTTGTATTTCAATTATCTCCATACCAAACTAAATACTAATTGAACTTGATTTCACGGCAATACCCACTCCCCTTTTCAGGGCATTAAATGCTTTATATGCCAGTTGTACCTGATTTACCGGAACAGTTGGTGGCAATTTAATTCCGGCTTCCCGCATCAGTTTAAATGCGGCAGTACGCTCGGGATAAGGGAGCTTAAGGAGGTTTTTGTAAAACTGACTGGTATCCTTAACAAAATCCCTGCGGGAGGTATAGTGCTCCATAAAGTTACGCTCGTAGTTGAAAAGCCTGTCAAAGGTTTTCTCAGCCTGACTGAAAAAATAATCCCGATCAAAGCCACGCTTGATCTGTTTCCCGTTAAATTCCACCTCTGATGCTTTATACTTACTTCCCGGAGACAGACTAATCGAATTCGACTGATCCTTCCTGCTTACGATTATATGGATGTGACTTTGCGGCCCGGGCTTTTCCATTCCCTGCACAATGCGTTTGCCATTAAGTTGGTGGGGTGCTTCCAGTTCCAAACATTTGATTTTATCGTGAAGTGCCTTTAGATTACCGGTGGTGGTACCGGTCTGAATACGATAGACTTCATCTTTTAGAGTTTGGATTTTGGTAGCAATAGGCTGATTGCCGATCACCTCCCGATCTGTGCCTTTAAAGCGCCGGGTATATTCAATCTTTGCAAAGTACTTGATGTCTTCGACCCGTATAGGTCTGCCGTTGATCTCCCGATTAAAAGCTTTGACATAATCCTGCATCAGCTCGCGGGTATACTGCTTAAGTGCTTCGGGGTGATTTTTTAAATGCTGTAATTCCCTTTCGGAAGGATTAACAGTGATCGAATAAAACCGGGGTTCGTTACGCTTAAGTTTTGCGGTGTTGGAATCGATTTCCGCCACTACCCGATCCGGTTTGATATCATTCTCCGTCTGGTTAAAGAAGTACTCAAAATTTTCAAGCGTACGTTCTTCGTTTTCCTTTTCCAGGTAATTGACAAAATCCTGTGAACTCTGATTGAAATGGGTTCCTAATTTCTGAGGGGTGATGGTGATGTACATAATGTTCGCAATTAAAAATCCTTTCCATCCCAATCCTCAAACTTCTCATCATCCAGTTCGTCATCCCGCTTCATTATAAGTGGCTTTTCTTCCGGAGTTTCCGTCTGGGTAAATAGCGCTTCGAGCATGGCCTGGGTGGGTTTGGTTTGGTTCTTTTCCACGTCCTTGATAATCGCAATGACCGCATTGATGCGTTTCAGGAGTTTGGCTTCCAGCGTACGTCCGGTTGGACCTAACTGTTCTTTGGGAGAAATCTCATTATACAGGAAAAAGTCGAGCATCGTCTCCATCGCTTCCGTGTGCGTTTTGAAGTGTTTTCGGGAGAATTCCTGAAAACGTTTGGCTGTTGGTTTCTTAAATCGAATGCCTAAAAATGAGTCCATAATTCGCTGATTTGTCGCAAATTCTTCCCATAAAACAGGCGCTTTGAAGGCATTTGTCGCAAATTATTGAAAATCAATGTATTGTTATAATTTTAAACTGCTGATTTTCAAAGAGTTGAAAACGAAAAGGAATCCGTAACACCGCATCGCGTGTTACCCTCTTGCTATTCCTTTTCGTTCGCCGCAGGCGAACCAAAATCCCTACAATTTGGTTACAAGATTATCATCTGCAACCATTGCTTTTTCTCTGGAAAAATTTCCGAAATGTTAGTATTTGCTGTGTAGGTTTATCAGCGAAAGTCAAAAAATTGGATACCCCTACTTTAAAAATGTGTGCTGCTTTCCAGCCTTTTAAAGATACGTTATTTTTAAAATTTAGAACTTATGAAAAACAATAAACGCCCCATTTTTTGGAGCGCATTTCATATTTAATTTTGAGTTATTAAATGTTGAATACATAGGTATATGAATATAAATTCCGCATCGCTTCTTCGTCCAGTATTTTATCGATATTGGTGCGATGCTTTAGGGCGTGATTCATCAGCTCCCTGCCGTTTTTCTTCTTGACATCTTCTTTGGAATTTGCCAAAAGCCGTTATCGTGCTTCCTCGCTTGAATCGGTAAAATTTTGATAAATCATCATATTGATTTTTAGAGGAGGCCTTCATCTGCAAAACTGAAGTATTGACCTGTGGGCGTTAAAATGATGTGGTCTAAAACTTTGATGTCCAGAAACTCCCCTGCACTTTTGATCTTACGGGTGATGCTCTTGTCGGCTTCACTGGGTTTTAAAGTTCCGCTGGGGTGGTTGTGGGTTAAGATCATCCCAACTGCCAATGATTTTAAAGCAACGGCAAATATTAAACGAACATCTACAACCGTTCCGGTGATACCACCCTGCGATACCTGAAATACCCCTTTGATCTGGTTGCTGTTGTTGAGCAGTACGATTTTAAAGCATTCAAAAGTGGCGATATGGTCTTTATCCCAGTTCTTAAAAATAGCTTCGGCAGCATTGGCAGAAGAACTGATTTTAATCCAGTCTGTAGCTTTCTGTCTGGTGGAATACCGGAGCTTGATTTCGTTGAGTTGTGTCTCCATAGCAATCGATTTAATATTCATTCGGTAACATCAGGGTATCGTCTACAAAAAACAGGCGCAGTTCATCTAAGGGAAAATCGGTGACGGTATATTGCTGCTCAAAAAGGGTAATACCGTTTCCGTCTCCATAGCTGATAGCAGCTTCGTGTTGGTTCCGTTGTTGCTCGGCTTCGCTATAACGTCTAAACAGGGTAACTATAAATCCGTGCTTGGCTCGAAAGCGTCTTACGACGGCTCCGATATCGGTAAGCATCCAGTAACAGGCAGCTTTCTCCGCCAGATAGTGTACTCCTTCGGTGTATTTGTAATTGAACAGCGGTAAGGTATATACTACTTCACTTCCGCAGAACTGCTTTAGGTTTTGGGATAAATTGATATTTGAATTTTCCATTGTGATACGAATTAAGAATTAGAAAAAGATTGGGCTCTGCTTTGGTCAACAGCGCCCAATCTTTAAACCTGTTTAAGATTTACTACCCATTAAAAGGATTTCCGAAGCTTCGATTTCGGTTACATAGCGGGTTACCCCTTCTTTATCCTCATAGCTACGGGATTTGAGTTTTCCACTTAAGGCCAGTTCTTTACCTTTGGTCACGTAGTTCTCAATGAGGTCTGCCGTTTTACCCCAGGCGACAACGGTGTGCCACTCGGTAGTCTGTAGTTTTTCGCCATTATCCTTTTTATAAAATTCATTGGTGGCGAGGGAAAAGCGTGCGACTTTGCGGCCGCTTTCCAGATTGGTAATCGTTGGCTCCTGACCAACATTTCCGATTAACTGTACATGGTTTCTTAAAGTTCCCATAATTGAAAGAGTTTAATGCCCGTAATTAGGCGATTACTAATTCCCTTTTCCATTTAAGTAATCCCGATTTTAGGAACTGAACTTAAATTTTAAGGGGTGTTTGTTTGCCTTCTTACGTGCGTAGCACAATGGATCAGGTGGGTTTTGTCAAGGCTTTCCGGGAACAAATCAGGAGTGTCTGCGACGTAGTAATCCCGATAGTCATCGGGATTCAAGGAAGTAGAAACCTTATTTTTCCTGGAAACTCCGTATAGCCTTGACAAGTTCCATAAGGACCTTAGCAATTCTCTTAAAACCGGAAGCGCAGTAAGCGTACGGGAAGTTAAGCGAGCGGAGCAGTCGGGTTTATTCTAGAATTGGTTAGGTTCTGCCTGTTTTTCGCTGTCCCGAAAAACAAGCAAGGCCTTAGCCATTAGAAACCCCTTAAAATGACTAAGACGGCACCTGATTTTTCAGGATTTTCGAGCAGGGGCTCAAGAAGAACCTGCCGCAAAATCCGGTTAAGAAAATCAGGATGCCGGCTTTCCTATTTCAAAAAGCGGACTAATCTGTTTTTTGGGAGTGAATGCAATGCACCCAAAAGCGCAGCGAGCGGGTAAATGCAATGAAGGAATCAAAATAACAGATGGGTCCAAGACTTCGAGTGAAGCTCTTTTACCGAAATGAAGCTTAGCGGAATGTAGGGAAATGGGATGAGCGACTGGATTACTAAATATTAAAGTTAAAAGTCCTGTTAAGGAACTTGATGAATCTTTTTCATATTTACACCTTTTGGCAAAAAATATCAAATAGCTTTTATCTTATTGATCCAGTTGCCTAAAATCCATATAAAAAATATTATGCAAAACAGAATTAAAGTCATTATAGCCTAACCATAAATTTGGAGTTTACTTTAATGTCAGAGTGGAGGAACCAAACGCAAAATAAAATCTTGAATCAAAAGCAAACAAAATAAATAGGAAAAAAAGAAGTCCAATAGCTTAATGACTTAGTCTTTTGATAGAGGTAATTTAAGAATTTAACCTGCAGAGATGTTATGTGATTTTAAACTTTTAATCGAAGAATTATAAGCTGAGAAAAACTAAATTCTAAAATTCATATTAATAAATATATTGCTTGCTACTAAATATAAGTATCTAACATCAAATTATAGTTTATCCTGAAAACATGCGAAATGTTGTACCTATGTTGTACCTGGAGCAAAAAAAGGCTTAGGTTTTAACCTAAGCCCTTTCAGTACCCCGGGTGGGAATCGAACCCACACTCGTAAGAACTGGGTTTTGAATCCAGCGCGTCTACCAATTCCGCCACCGAGGCATTATAATAAAGTCTTCAGTTTTTCTTTACCAACTCCAGACTTCCAATATTTTTCTCTTTTGCGAGCCTCAACACGTGTTGAAACCTCTTCAACCATTATCAATTTAAAAGGGCGATAAGGTCTTGTTGTCTTTTCCCTTCCTGCATTATGCCTTGCAAATCTATTTTCAACATCACCAGTAAGCCCCACATAAATGTAAGAGCGTGTTTGACTAGAAATAGCATAAACATAAAACATAATTTCAAAACTGGGTTTTAAATCCAGCGCGCCTGCCTGCCGGCAGAGGCAGGTCTACCTCCCGATAGCTATCGGGACCGCTACCGAGGCATTAATGGAGGGCAAAATTAATAAAATTTCTCATTATTTAATCAAAATACTGCTAAAATAAAGTCCGTCAAGCCAATTTAATTTATACTTTTGCACCCTCTTATAAATTTAGCGAATCTAAACATAAGATAACCATGTCATTATCAGCCCCTGATGCAAAAATTTTCCCGTGTACACAAAGCCGGGATTTAGCCGAAAAAATAGCGAAAGCTTACGGGCAACCGCTGGGCAAGATAATCACGTCTACCTATAGCGATGGCGAGTTTCAGCCTTCTTTTGAAGAGTCTATACGAGGATCGCGGGTTTTTATCATTGGCTCAACAATGCCAAGCAGTGAAAACCTAATGGAAATGTTATTAATGCTTGATGCTGCAAAACGTGCTTCTGCGCGTCATATCACTGCTGTTTTACCTTATTTTGGGTGGGCACGTCAGGATCGTAAAGACAAGCCACGAGTACCTATTGCAGCGAAACTAGTCGCTAATTTATTAGAAACTGCCGGAGCAACCCGTATCATAACGATGGACTTGCACGCAGATCAGATTCAGGGATTCTTTGAGCGCCCGGTTGATCATCTTTTTGCTTCAACTGTATTTTTGCCTTATTTAGAGTCACTTAATCTGCCTAATATGACAATCGCCTCTCCAGATATGGGAGGTTCTAAAAGAGCTTATGCGTATTCTAAAGCTTTAGATTGCGATGTGGTAATCTGCTACAAGCAGCGTGAAAAAGCTAATGTTATCAGCCATATGGAGTTGATAGGTGATGTAAAAGGCCGCAACGTTATTCTGGCAGATGATATGGTAGATACCGCAGGAACACTAACTAAAGCCGCAGACCTTATGATGGAACGCGGTGCACTAAGTGTTAGAGCGATCTGTACGCACGCACTTTTAAGCGGCAACGCTTATGAGCGTCTTCAAAACAGTAAGCTTGAAGAACTTATTGTAACAGATAGTATCCCGCCAAAACAACAAAGCGATAAAGTACGCATATTGAGTTGTGCAGATTTATTTGCCGATGTAATGCACCGCGTGCACAGTAACACGTCTATTGCATCAAAATTTTTAATGTAATTTATTAATACTTAATATATAATTAAATGAAGTCAATCACGATCACAGGATCTAAAAGAGAAAGCGTGGGCAAAAAGGCAACTCAAGCCCTACGTAATGCTGGACAGGTTCCTTGCGTATTATACGGAGGGGATGAGCCAGTACACTTTAACGCACCAGAAATTGCGTTTAAAGATTTGGTTTACACTCCAGATGCGCATACCGCGACTTTGGAACTTGACGGAAACACCTATATGGCTATCCTTCAAGACATCCAATTTCACCCGGTAACAGATCGCATACTTCACGTAGATTTCTATCAAATCTTTGAAGGTAAAGAAGTTACCATGACTATTCCTGTTCACTTTGAAGGAAACTCTAGAGGGGTACGTAATGGTGGTGTTTTACGTAAAACATATCGTACACTTCGCGTTAAGGCATTGCCTAAAAACCTTCCTGATTATGTTGTTGCAGATATCACTAAACTTAAAATTGGTGATAAATTGTACATCACAGATGTAGAACAAGGAGAATGGAAATTCCTTCACCCAGACAACACTGTGGTTTGTCAAGTTAGAACTTCTCGTAACGTTGTTGAAGATATTGATGACGAAGATGAAGAAGGAGAAACTGAAGGTACAGAAGCTACTGAACAAGCTGCTGACGCTGCAGAATAAATTGGGAAACCAATTTTATTATAAAACACCCGCATTAGTGGGTGTTTTTTTATACCCTAATTTTGAGATAAGCTTAACCCTTATATTCAAGCAAAACGCAACAAAATCTTAAATTTGCGCTTTAATCACCTTTAAGAAGTGTTTTAGTTTTAAAAAGCGAATAGTAAACCTCTTTCATTTAATTAGATTTTAATCCTATGTCAGGTTTTTTCAGCAAGCTTTTTAAAGCATCAAAAGAACGTGAAGATCCCATGAAAAAATACCTTATTGTAGGCCTGGGAAACATTGGCCCCAAATATCACAATACCCGTCACAACATAGGTTTTAAACTAGTCGACGCTTACGCAGAAGAACAAGCTGCATCCTGGTCTACCGAAAGACTAGGAGATGTTGCTTACACTAAAGTCCGTGGCAGAACAGTAGTACTGCTCAAGCCCAATACATATATGAATTTGAGCGGAAAAGCAGTAAAGTACTGGATGCAAAAAGAAAAAATAAGTATTGAAAACATTCTGATTATAACAGATGATCTCAATCTCGATTTTGGTACCATACGTGTAAAAACCAAAGGAAGCGACGGCGGCCACAACGGACTCAAAGACATTCAGAATCAATTGATGACCAGCAGCTACCCGCGTTTTAGATTTGGTATTGGCGACCGGTTTAGCAAAGGCAAGCAAATAGATTATGTGCTGGGTGAATGGGACAAAAATGAAGATCTTGATATGCCAGAAAGAATAGATATCTCGTGCAAGGTAATTGAAAGTTTTATAGCTTCGGGAGTATCTAATACCATGAACGCTTACAACGGCAAATAAATTGAAACAACATACCTCAGCAGAAAAATTTGACGGGCAAAAAGGCTCTGTGGTTACCATTGGCACTTTTGACGGCGTGCATCTGGGTCATCGCAAAATCATTAACCGTCTGCTAGACAGCGCTCAGAGTAACGATTT
Organism: Leeuwenhoekiella polynyae; assembly: GCF_004104075.1. Classification (GTDB taxonomy): domain Bacteria; phylum Bacteroidota; class Bacteroidia; order Flavobacteriales; family Flavobacteriaceae; genus Leeuwenhoekiella; species Leeuwenhoekiella polynyae. Next base: position 31,078 of record NZ_QOVK01000013.1, read on the forward strand.
AGAATCTGTAGTACTTACCTTTTTTCCGCATCCGCGTATGGTACTTCAGAAAGATACAGGCATCAAGCTAATCAATTCTATTCAGGAACGTGTTGCCTTATTAGAAGCTTGTGATCTGGATCACCTGGTGATTCATCCATTTACGCAAGAATTTTCAAGACTTACCGCAGAAGAGTTCGTAAAAGGTATTTTAGTAGATCAGCTAAAAGCCCGTAAAGTGATAATTGGCTATGATCATCGTTTTGGTCGCAATCGCAATGCGAATATTGAAGATCTGAGAGCCTTTGGCGAACGTTATAATTTTGAGGTTGAAGAGATCTCAAAACAAGATGTAGATGATGTAGCTGTTAGCTCTACCAAGGTAAGAAAAGCACTTAACGAAGGAAATCTGGATCTGGCGAATGAATACCTTGGCTACCCTTTTATGCTCAACGGAATAGTTTCCAAAGGAAAAGGACTGGGTAGAAAATTCAATTACCCTACTGCAAATTTAAAAGTTGAAGAACCCTACAAGCTTATTCCGGCAAAAGGCGTTTATGTTGTGCAATCCGATCTTGCCGGCAAAACCGTTTACGGAATGATGAGCATAGGTACAAACCCAACCGTTGGCGGCAATGCGCTCACCATTGAAACTTTCTTTTTTGATTTTGATCAGGATTTGTACGACCAACATTTACAAATAGAGTTGCTCACCCGCATACGCGATGAGAAAAAATTCAATTCTGTAGACGAACTTATTGCAGCCATGCAGGCTGATGAACAATTTTCTAAAGCATTCATTCAAAAACTAGATGCTTAATAAATGGCTTTTTAAACAGGTAGACAACAGTGCGCTCGTCGTATTTAGAGTACTGTTTGGTTTTTTGATAACCCTAGAAGCCTGGGGAGCCATCGCTACAGGGTGGATCAACGAAACTCTGCTTGAGGGTGATTTTACTTTTAATTTTATAGGCTTAGATTTTTTACAACCACTTCCCGGAGATGGCATGTATTATTATTATGCCATAATGGGTTTATTTGGTGTCTTTGTGATGCTCGGGCTTAAATATCGGTTTAGTGTGTTAGCTTATGCCGTGATGTGGTCAGCGGTTTATTTGATGCAAAAATCTTCTTACAACAACCACTATTACCTTTTGATGCTTTTATTAGGCATTATGGCATGTTTACCGGCACACCGCTATCTTTCTTTAGATGTAAAATACAACCCTAAACTCAAAAAACTGAGCATGTCACGCTGGGTGTATGTGATCATCATTGCCCAACTATGGATTGTTTACACCTACGCTTCCATAGCAAAATTGTACCCGGACTGGCTAGACGCAAGTATGGCCGGTGAGCTTATGGAAGCTCGCAAAAATTACTGGCTGGTGGGTGATTTTCTTCAGCAAAAATGGGTACACTGGTGTATCGCTTATTTTGGGATTCTGTTTGACGGACTCATCATTCCGGCTTTGCTGTATAAACCTACACGGAAAATGGCGTTTATAATTTCGATCTTTTTCCACCTGTTCAATTCGTTCATTTTTCATATTGGCATATTCCCGTATATGTCATTAGCGTTCACGCTATTCTTTTTTCCGCCAGAAACCATACAGCGTATTTTTCTACAGGGAAAAAAATTATACACAAAAAATGAAATCATCAGACCCAAGCACTACAAACCCGCTCTTGTATGCTTTATAATTTATTTCTTAATTCAAATTGGGCTCCCTTTAAGACATTGGGTCATACAAGATGACGTCCTCTGGACGGAAGAAGGACATCGCCTCAGTTGGCGCATGATGCTGCGATCAAAAGGCGGAAGAATCAGTTTTAAAGTTGTTGATAAAGCAACAGGTTTAGAATTACCATTTAATTATCGTAAAATGCTCTCTCGCAAGCAGCAACGAGCCGTGGGCACAAAACCCGATGTGATCTGGCAATTTTGTCAACGTGTGAAGAATGATTTTGCTGAAAAAGGCAAGGATGTTGCTATCTATGTAGATTGTAAAATACGTATCAACGGGGGTGACCTGCACACCTTAATAGATCCTAAAGTAGATATGGCAACTGCAAAATGGGACTACTTCTGGCATAATGAGTGGCTCTTACCCTCGCCACTAAATAAAGAAGTTAAAAAAGCACCCTATTCAAAAGTTTCTTTTGAATAGGCAACACGCATTTCTCGCCGAATAAATCAGAAGAATTTACCTGTTAATTTTAAAAGGCATTTACGTACTTTTGCCGTCTAAAATCTAAGCCAATGCTACACGTTACAGACATTCGTGACCATAAAGAAGAATACATAAAAGCGCTTACCAAGCGTAATTTTGATGCCACTGAAGTATTTGAAAACGTTCTTTCGCTAGACGAAAAACGCCGTAGCACGCAAGCTTCTTTAGATAATACTCTAGCCGAAAGCAACAAGCTTTCTAAAGAGATCGGGATGCTTTATAAAAATGGAGAAACTCAAAAAGCCAACATTTTAAAAGAGCGTACCGGTAAATTAAAAGAAGAATCTAAGAATTTACAGGAAGTACTCACAACTACCGTTGAAGAATTAGAGCAGTTGCTGTACACCATACCAAATATTCCGCAAGACACTGTTCCTGCAGGAAAAAGCGAAGATGATAATGAAGAGGTTTTCCGTAAAGGAGCTATTCCTGTTTTAGCAGCAGGCAGTTTACCGCACTGGGAACTGGCTAAGAAATACGACATCATAGATTTTGAGCTGGGCAACAAGATTACCGGCGCCGGTTTCCCGGTTTATAAAGGGAAAGGTTCTCGCTTGCAACGCGCGCTTATCAACTACTTTTTAGATAAAAATACTGCAGCGGGTTATACTGAATATCAGGTTCCACATTTAGTAAATGAAGCTTCTGGTTTTGGTACGGGGCAGCTTCCTGACAAAGAAGGTCAGATGTACCACGTAGGTGTTGATGATTTGTATTTAATTCCAACTGCAGAAGTGCCGGTTACAAATATGTTTCGCGACAGCCTTTTAGATGAAAAAGACTTGCCAATAACATGCACGGGTTATACGCCGTGTTTTAGACGCGAGGCCGGTTCTTACGGTGCTCACGTACGCGGACTAAATAGATTGCATCAGTTTGATAAGGTAGAGATTGTTCGTCTTGAAAAAGCAGAAGACAGTGACGCCGCTCTTGAAGGAATGGTTGAGCACGTAAAAACAATTCTTGACGAGTTGAAACTTCCGTATAGAATATTGAGACTTTGCGGTGGAGATCTAGGTTTCACCTCTACGCTAACTTATGATTTTGAAGTCTTTTCTACAGCTCAGGATCGCTGGTTAGAAATAAGTAGTGTATCTAATTTCAAGACTTTTCAGGCCAATCGCCTAAAACTGCGTTACAAAGATAAAGACGGTAACAAAAAACTAACACACACTCTTAACGGAAGTGCCCTTGCATTACCGCGTGTTTTAGCAGGTATATTAGAGAACTATCAAACCGAAGATGGTATCAATATCCCGGAAGTTTTGGTGCCTTATTGCGGTTTTGACAAAATTTAAAAATCCATACACGTTTATAGAATTCCTTGCGTTTCATACGCAGTACAATAAACCATCTTGGGTCCCGCCTAAAGAGCATAAAAGGAAACAACTTTTGACTTTAAGGCAAGTCTGATAACATTTAAATTTCGATTATCGAGTAAAGATCTAATTGAAGCACTTGCACATGTAAAGTGCTTCAACTTTAGTATCTTTAGCTAAAATCATACCCTGTGTCACGCGCGCTACTTTTAAGTTTTTTTTGCTTTATAACTCTTGCTGCCCAAGCTCAGGAAGAAATACTCGCACGCAATTATATGGAGCAAGGCGCTTATCAAAAAGCAGCTTTGATATATGAGGAATTGGTTGAAAAAAATCCGGCGAATACCAATATGATATCGAGTCTCGTTGAAGCCTATCAACAGCTTGAAGCGTATGGTAAAGTCAAAACCTTATTAGAAAAATCGCTCAACTTATCTAATAGTTTAGTTCATCTGGAAGTAGATTTGGGTTACAATTACCAGTTACAAGGTAATACCGAAGCAGCAACCTTACATTATAACAAAGCCCTTACAGCCGTTGCTCAGGAAGCTCGTTTTGCGTATTTGGTAGGGCGTACGTTTCAAAAATACAGCCTGCTGGATGAAGCGGCACAAGCTTATAATACGGCTGCTGAGGCAGACCCCAGATATAATTTTGACCCGCAACTGGCGCTCATTTATGGTGAACAAGGGGATATCGAAAAAATGCTGAGCACTTATATCAATCTTATTGAACGTAATGAGAAATACCAAAGCATCGCCCAGCGCTATTTTAATGAGTTCATAACTGAAGATCCTGAGAACGAGGCCAACCAGATCTTTAGAAAGCTGTTGCTCACGCGTATGCAAGAAGAGCCCAACCTGCTTTACAATAGATTGCTGAGTTGGTTATTTATTCAACAAAAAGAATACAACAAAGCTTTTTTACAGGAAAAAGCTATTGCAAAGCGTAGTGATAACGAGCTTAACGGAATTATCATGCTTGCCGAAGTAGCCGAAAATAACAACGAGTTTGAGCTTGCCACTTCGATTTATGAGTATTTGATCAGTCAGACTATTTCTGCAGATCTTAATTTATTTGCCAATCAGAAATTATTAGAACTACGTATAAAAAGCGCTGAACATAAAGAATATGCTGAGATAGCATCAACTTTTGAGAATTTATTGGAGCATTATAATTATGATTCTGAAACGCTGGAGCTACAAATTACATTTGCCCATTTTTTAGCATTTAAAAATATTGATTTACAAAAGGCTTCCTCATTATTGAAAAAAAACCTACAAAAACCTCTAAGCCGATTTCAGCAAGCTCGTATAAAAATGGAACTCGCAGATATTTTGGTTCTTGAAGAACGCTTTAATGCAGCTTTGCTCTATTACACACAAATTCAAAAGAACTTACAAGGTACTGCTATTGCTCAGGAAGCCCGCTTTAAAGTAGCTAAAACCAGTTATTATAAAGGTGATTTTGAATGGGCAAAAACCCAATTGAAAGTTTTAAAATCTTCTGCAGAGCAACTCATAGCAAATGACGCACAAGATTTATACCTGCTCATCACAGACAATACGGTTCACGATTCGACTCAGACAGCTTTACAAGAATATGCCCGTGCAGACCTGTTGCTTTTTCAGAATAAAGACCAAGAAGCACTTGCTGTTTACACAGATATTTTGCAAAAACACGAGGGCAAAGCAATAGAAGATGAAACTTTATTGGCTCAGGCTATTTTATTTGAAAAAGCTAAAAATTTTGAAGCTGCTGCAGCCAATTACATTAAAATTATAGAATTACATGGCGAAGATATTCTCGCCGATGACGCCCATTACAGACTGGGTAATTTATATGCAGAAGAACTGCAACAACCCGAAAAAGCAAAAGAACAATTTGAAGAAATCATCTTCAAATTTGCAGATAGTATCTTTTATGTGGATGCCCAGCAAAAATACCGGAAATTAAGAGGTGACGCGATTAACTAACGTATCTTTGCCGACCAAAAAAAAGTAAATTGCCTCTGGGCCTTACCCTTGAGGAAATTATAAAAATTTTAATTTAAAATTAGAGGTAAACCTCGGGGGTATTATACCCTTTGGCGGTGCCAATAAAATTGCCTTATGATAATATACAATGTTACTGTTAATGTAGACGATAGTGTACATGCAGATTGGCTGTACTGGATTCGTAATGAGCACATCCCAGATATGCTTGCGACCGGTAAATTTGTAAAAGCCCTGATGACTAAAGTTTTAGCAGAAGAAGAGATGGGCGGTCAAAGCTATTCTATTCAATATACCGCAAAAAGTAAAGATTCTTTGGAGCGCTATAAGAAAGAAGATGCCCCTCGCTTACGAGAAGAAGCGGGTCGTTTTGGTGATAAAATCCTTTCGTTTAGAACAGAATTAGAGATCATAACAGAGCAAACTGAGTTTAAGCCGCAATAACCTTTATGGACCCTTCGGAATTCTAAAAAATCCAGATGAAAAAAAAGTTTACCCGTACGCATAAAAAAGCCGCTTCAGATGATCCTGTAAAGGCAAAAAAGCATTTGGGTCAACATTTTTTAAAGGATGAAAGTATCGCAAAAAAAATTGCTGATACGCTTACTTATGAAGGATACTCTGAAGTTTTAGAAATAGGTCCCGGTACCGGTGTACTTACTAAATATTTGCTACGCAAAGACAGTAATGTAACGGCAATGGATCTTGATAGCGAGTCTATTGTGTATCTCAATCACAGCTTTCCGCTGGATTATGCAGAACAGATGGAAGGTTGTAATCTTAGTGTGCTTGAAGCAGATTTTCTAAAGTTTGATCTAAGTACGCTTTATGGCGAAAAGCCATTTGCAATCACAGGTAACTTCCCGTATAACATATCTACACAAATCGTTTTTAAAATGCTTGAGTGGCGCGATCAGGTGCCTGAGTTTAGTGGTATGTTTCAAAAAGAAGTTGCCCAGCGTATTTGCGAAAAGGAAGGCAGTAAAGCCTACGGAATTCTTTCGGTATTAGCACAGGCTTTTTACGATGCAGAATATTTATTTACCGTTCCACCAACGGTCTTCAATCCGCCGCCTAAAGTAGATAGTGGGGTTTTAAAATTAACCAGAAAATCCAATTTTAAAGATCTCGCCTGTGAGCCAGACCAACTTTATAAAGTGGTTAAAATGGCGTTTCAGCAGCGCCGAAAAACATTGAGAAACAGCCTCAAACAATTAGAGCTCAGTGATTCGTTCCGCGAAAGTGAAACCTTCAATATGCGACCAGAACAGTTGAGTGTAGCAGCTTTTATAAAGCTTACACAAGACATTGCAAATGACCTGAACAAGAAGAGCTAAATACAATTCTTAACAGCTTTTGATCTAAAAACATTTAAAACTAGAGCCATTCAACTTCAGTTTTAATAGAAGTGAAGTTTAATCTCAATTATCGAGTTAATCTGTCTTAAAGCCGCTTTACGCTCTGTTGAGTTTAATTATATTTGCCTGACTTAAAAAAATATGAACCCTCGATAAAGTAGCGACTATGGCTTTTGAACTTACCGAAGACCTTATAGAGCAGATTGAAAACTTTATCGAAGTTGGGGATAACGCTTCGATTCTTGAGCTCCTAAACGAAGTACACCACGCCGATATCGCAGAGATCCTGGACGAGGTCACTACAGAAGAAGCTACCTATCTGGTAAAACTTCTGGATAGTGAGACCACATCTGAAGCTCTAATGGAACTGGATGAGGATTACCGGGAAGAAATTCTTGATAACCTCTCTCCTCAGGAAATTGCAGACGAGCTTAATGAGCTGGACACCGATGATGCGGTTGACTTTTTATCTGAACTTAACGAAGACATACAGCGACAGGTAATAGATGCCATTGAAGATGAGCAGCATGCGCAAGATATCATTGAGATGTTGCGTTATGATGAGGATTCTGCCGGTGGTCTAATGGCAAAAGAATTGGTACGCGTTCGCGAAACCTGGACGGTTGCGGGTTGCGTACGTAAAATGCGGGCGCAGGCACAAAATGTAACCCGGGTGCATTCGGTTTATGTGGTTGATAAAAACGATCATTTAATAGGCAGATTATCGCTTAAAGATTTACTTACTGCGGAAGCAAAATCAAAAATTTCAGACATTTATATTCCAAATGTAGATTCGGTCAATGTGCATGACACTGCAGAAGATGTTGCCCGAATTATGCAAAAATATGATCTGGAGGCCGTACCGGTTGTAAACGACTCAGGTGTGCTTTTAGGTCGGGTTACCGTTGATGATATTCTTGATTTTATACGAGACGAAGCTGATGAAGATTACCGAATGGCAGCGGGTATCTCACAGGTAGTAGAAGCAGATGATAATCTGCTTAAACTTACCCGTGCACGTTTGCCTTGGTTGATGATTGGCATGTTTGGCGGCCTGAGTGCAGCGAGTATCATCACCGGTTTCAACAGTATCTTTGAAACCTTCCCTAAGCTCTTAGTTTTTGTTCCCTTGATTCAGGCGACTGCCGGAAATGTAGGTGTGCAATCTAGCGCGATCGTAGTACAAGGTCTTGCCAATGATTCCCTAAAAGGAAATATCGTAAGCAGACTTTTAAAAGAATGTGCTCTGGCACTTATAAACGGTGTTTCGATCGCTACTGTGGTTTTAATTATCAGCCATTTCTTTTTTGGTACCACCTATTTAGAATCTATAAGTATTGGGATAGCTATTATTGCTGTTATCATTCTCGCAGCCTTAATCGGTACATTTATTCCTATTATTCTAGACAAAAAAGGCATTGATCCTGCTGTTGCAACCGGACCGTTTATTACAACAAGCAATGATGTTTTTGGAATCCTCACCTATTTCTTAATCGCCAAGCTGATTCTGGGCTTTTAAGCATTACCAAGTAAACTACCTGGGAGCATGCCCACAAGGCATTGGTTAGAAGCAATTTTTCAATTTTTAAGGCAAACCTGGGGACGTTAAACCCTTTTGGCGGTGCTAATAAATCTCAAAACAAGCTTAGACATATATAAGCTGCGTTAAGTTTAGTATTTTTGAAGTATGAATGCGAAAACTTTCAAACTAGAATTCACTGTTCCTCCTGAGGCAATTGATGGCTTGGGTCACGTAAATAATGTGGTGTATGTTCAGTGGGTTCAGGATGTTGCCGAAGCTCATTGGCAGCATAACTCTACCGAAGAAATGCTTGAGAAATATGCCTGGGTAGCGTTAGAAAACCATATGAAATATTTTGCTCCTGCTTTTGAAGGAGAAAAGATCGTTGCAGAAACCTGGGTTCAAAAATTTGAGGGTGTACGGTCTATAAGAGAAGTTCAAATCTACAGAGCTTCAGATGGTAAAAAGCTCGCCAGCTCCATAACAAATTGGTGTCTTCTGGATATGCAAACGCGAAAACCATTACGCATTCCTAAAAATTTCTCTTCATATTACGAAGAAGTCAATACCTAATCTCCACCCATTTTTTAGTCCATGAAAATTCTACATATAGACAGCAACCACGATTTAATGATTGAGCAATTAAAAGCAGCCGGTCATACCAATCACGAAGATTACACTTCCTGTAAAGAGGAGATCGAAGCTAAAATTGATCAATATGAAGGGGTTGTTATCAGAAGTAGATTTAAAATTGATAAACAATTTCTGGATGCTGCAACTAATCTTAAATTCATCGCTCGCGTAGGTGCAGGTCTCGAAAGTATTGATATCTCATATGCAGAATCTAAAGGAATCGCTCTTATCGCTGCTCCTGAAGGCAATCGCAATGCGGTAGGTGAACACTCCTTAGGCATGTTGCTTATGCTTTTTAATAAACTGAAACTGGCTGATGCCGAAGTACGCTCCGGGCAATGGAATCGTGAGAAAAACCGTGGAGTAGAACTCGAAGGAAAAACAGTTGGACTCATCGGTTATGGAAATATGGGGAATGCTTTTTCTAAAAAATTAAAAGGTTTTGACTGTGAGGTAATTTGTTATGATTTGAAGCCTAATTTAGGCAATGAAAACGCCAGACAAGTCTCTCTTGAAGAATTGCAGGAACAAGCAGATGTATTGAGTTTGCATACTCCCTGGACACCGCTTACCGATAAAATGGTAAATACCGATTTTATTAAACGATTTAAGAAGCCGTTCTGGTTTATAAACACAGCTCGAGGTAAAAGCGTAGTTACTTCAGACCTTGTTGAAGCCTTGAAAACCGGTAAAATTTTAGGTGCTGGTCTGGATGTTCTGGAATATGAAAAACTTTCTTTTGAAAACCTGTTCACAGCAAAAGAAGAAATGCCAAAACCATTGCAATACCTCATCACTGCAGACAATGTCGTGCTTACTCCGCACATCGCCGGGTGGACGGTGGAAAGCAAAATCAAACTCGCGCAAACCATTGTAGATAAGATATTGCAACTATAATTCCCTATTCAGGATTCCTTACTATCGGATTAAACGTTTTGATTTTCAGGGTTTTTTAGTAATTTAGAAATGAAAACCTCATTTCTATGCAACACCTTTACAATCCCGATTATCAAAACCAAGATCTAGCTGTACGTTCTGCTGCGGCGTTAGACAAAATTTCAGATACTCTGAAAGCCCTGCTTTGGACCGGGCAAAAAGAAAGTGGCTTCTCCCCGCTTCAGCTTAAGCTTTTGCTGTTTATTGCCTATCACGAGTCAAAATACAACACAGTCAGTCAGCTCGTTGAAGAATTTCAAGTCACAAAAGCAACAATAAGTGACTGCATCAAAGCCTTAGAAAAACAAAAACTACTGACTAAGGTTTTGAATCACCGGGACAATCGTAGATTCCATATTGAATTGACTGAAAAAGGCACTCAGACCGTTTCAGAAATCAAGCCTTTTGCCAATCCCTTAATTCAAGTACTTCAATCTGAAAAAAGTGAAGATTTAGAAAACTTATACAGTAGTATGTTTTCCATACTATCTAAAATGAATAAAAGCAAACAGCTGAATCTTAAACGATCGTGTAGCGATTGCAATGCCTATCGCTCAGATGGGATCAATCATGCATTTTGCATGCAGTTACGCATTCAATTGCGTGATAAAGATCGCAGAATAGACTGCCCAAAGTATCAATCTAATTAAATATATTATGAAAAATAGAGTCACTGGTTTAGGCGGATTTTTTTTTAAAACTAAAAATCCCGATCAAATCAAAGAATGGTATAAAAACCACTTAGGCATTCCCACAGATCAATACGGTTGGACGTTTTGGTGGAAAGATGAGCATGGCAATAAATGTTCTACACAATGGAGTCCGTTTAAAGAGGACACTACTTATTTTTCGCCTAGCGAAAAACAGTTTATGATGAACTTTAGAGTGGAAAACCTGAAAGAGCTTTTAAAAGTATTAAAGGAGGAAGGTGTTACAATCGTAGGTGAGATAGAAGAATATGATTATGGTAAATTCGGTTGGATTCTGGATCCGGAAGGCAATAAAATAGAATTATGGGAGCCTGTAGATTCCGTGTTTTTAGAAGATAAAGATTCTTAGAATGTTATTAAGCATTCGTGATTTTCAAGAAGCAGATTATCCTGAGGTTTCCAAAATCTATAAGGATGGTATAGACACCGGGATCGCTACATTTGAAACCGAAGTCCCAGACTTTATAAACTGGAATCTCAGGTTTTACCAATCGTGTAGATTAGTGGCAATTTTAGATAATGAAGTTGTAGGGTGGGCAGCTCTCAGTCTGGTTTCAAAAAGAAATGTATATAGCGGGGTTGCCGAAGTAACCATTTATATATCACAAAAACATCAAGGACAAAAAATAGGATCTCTAATCCTGGAAAAGCTTATAGCAAAAAGTGAGGCAGAAGGTTTCTGGACCCTAACTGCTCATATTTTTCCGCAAAATAAAAGCAGTATTCATTTACATCTAAAATATAATTTTAAGGTTTTAGGTGTTCACGAGAAAATTGCTAAAAGAGATAACAAATGGGAAGATAACATACTTCTGGAACGCCGCAGTACTAAGATTTTTTAGCTTTTTATTCTTGGTCTTTTGTCAACTATGCTGAACATCAATTTCAGAGAATGATCAGTATTATTTCATCACAAAACAAATTGAATCGAGATTATCCTTTCTACTGAATTGTTTTAGTTTTGTTCCAAACAATCAAATCTAAATGGAAGAAAACAAAAATTTTAACGATCGTGCTCGCGATACTGCTAGTAATTTTGGAGAAGAAGCAAAAAACACGGCTAACGAATTTAAAGAAAACTGGAACGAAACTACCAATTCAGGAAATAACTTAAAATTAGCTTGTGGGCTATTAGGTATTTTTCTTGGCTATCTGGGTATTCATAAATTTGTATTAGGCTACACAAAAGAGGGTATTATACAATTAGTTGCCTCTATAATAACGTGCGGCTTTGCTGGAATCATAGGATTTATTGAAGGTATCATTTACCTTACTAAATCTGATGATGAATTCTACCGCACCTATCAACAAGGAAGAAGACCTTGGTTTTAATAATTACAAGAAGAGCAATTGATTAATCCAATTGCTCTTCATCTTTTCTAGCCTGCTCCACCTTCTGTTCCAGTTCTGCCTGAAATTCTTCCATAACCGGTTTTACTGTACTTTCTGGCAAGTCTTCTATACGAATATACATCAAGCCGTCTATCGCATCATTAAAAAGCGGATCTACATTAAATGCAACCACTTTTGCATTCTGCTTGATATACTTTTTAATCAGCACAGGTAAACGCAGGTTACCGGTTTCCATCTCTTCGATGATACGGTCAAATTTATTCAGGTCTGCCTCAGTCTCATCAAAAACAAACTCTTTGTCAGCATCTTTCAGCTTGACCTTAAATTCTTTTTTCGGTCTGATGTATTGTGCCACATAGGGATCATAGTAATGCGAGCGCATAAACTCAATCATCAATGACTTAGAAAAATTAGAAAACTGGTTACTAATACTCACCCCCCCAATTAAATATTTATGCTCAGGGAAGCGTAAAGTGGTATGCACAATACCGCGCCATAATAAAAATAACGGCATTGGTTTCTGCTGATACTCTTTAATGACAAAGGCACGGCCCATTTCAATACTTTCGCCCATCATTTTGTGCAATTCTGGCTCAAAACGAAATAAGCTTTGCAGGTAAAAACCATTGATGCCATGCTCAGGCATGATCTGAGAACCCAGTCCCATACGGTATGCTCCGGCAATTTTCTTATTATCCTCATCCCATAAAAACAGATGGTGATAATGATGATCATAAGGATCTAAATCTGTAGGCTCATTGGTACCCTCACCTACTTCTCTAAAGGTGATCTCACGTAAACGCCCTATCTCATTTAGGATATTTGGTATGATTTCGGCAGAGGCCAAAAAGACCTCATAATTTTTGCTTTGCAACAAGCGACGCTCATTATCCCGCAGAAAATCTACTTCTTTTTCTATAAGTTCTCCTTTAACCTCTTTTACAATCTTTTTAGGCTCTTTTGGCACTTTTAAAGATTGCGGAATCGTACTGAGAATTGAAGATTTTTTCTCGAAAGGCTTAGCCAGCATATACGTCTTACGGCGTAAGAAATCTGTAAAATCATCCAGACTTTCATGCTCTTTCTGTGAATTTACACTTATGGGATTCCCAATACGCACGTGAATGGTACGCTTTTTCTGAGTGAGTAATTCTGAAGGTAATTTTGCTGTACGCAGCGTGTCGCTAATACGGGAGAGCTGGTAAAATAAACGGCTGTTTTTTGCGTGAAAATAAATAGGAACCACAGGTACTTCAGCGCGCTTAACCAATTTCATAGCGGCTTCCTCCCAAGGTTTATCAATTATTAATTTATCGTCTTTATAAGTCGAAACTTCACCCGCAGGAAAAATCCCCAAAGGGTGACCGTTTCTAATATGTGTTATTGCCTGTTTAAAACCTGCAATGCTAGACTTGGCATCTTTATGCTCTTCAAAAGGATTGACCGGCATCACATAGGGCATAAGCGGCTTGATACGATGCAGTAAAAAATTAGCAATTATTTTAAAATCAGGACGCTGCTCAATCATTAATTTAAGTAGCAAAATACCATCTATTCCGCCTAGCGGATGATTGCTTATCGTGATATAACTGCCCTTTTTAGGCAATCGTTTTAGATCTTCTTCTGGGATGTCAAAATCAATCTCAAACTCAGCTAAGATCGCATTTAAAAACTCCAGATCACTCAGGTGTTTATTGCGATCGTAGATCTCATTAGCTTTTGAGATCTTGAGTACCTTCATCAGGGTCCACCCCATAAAGGTGCCCGCAAAACCAAATTTATCTACGTTAATTGCTTTTGCAACTTCTTTTGCGGTAACTAATCCCATGAATTATTAATGTTCAAAATCTTTGTTCAATACAAAGATGATATAAATTTTACGATTAAATTCTGAAGGTGGGTTTATCCTATACCTACCCGATAAGTAGGAGGCAAATATAGAAAAAACACACCAAGCAACTTATAGTGTTACCAGTTGAACGGTATTTTGCATCACTTGCTTTAACAGCACTTCTTTATTTTTTTCAAGTTGAGCGAGCGCTTTATCTGTTGCATGCCTTAGTGTATATAAGGAAACATCCTGGTGCACGGTTACTTTAAAATCTGCACGCAGCTTAACCACCAGCGCATCAAGATTTTTATATTTATTATCTACACATACCGAAAAACTAATCGCAGAATTCTGAATTAGATCTACTTTCATTTTATAATGACCAAGAAGCTTAAAAATCTCCCCAATGTTTTCTTCCGCCATAAAAGAAAAATCAAGTGAAGATAAAGCAATTAACACCTGATTGGTTTTTATAATGTAACACGGCACTTGTGGCTCTATCAACTGCCCTATACTCACTTGTGTGCCGGAGTTTTCAGGATTTAAAAATGACTTTACAAATAACGGAATCTCCTTGCGTTGTAATGGCTGTAATGTCTTAGGATGAATAACCGATGCTCCATAAAAAGCCAACTCAATAGCTTCCTGATACGAGATGAAATTCAGCAGAACAGCATCTTCAAAATACCGTGGATCTGCACTCAATACTCCCGGAACATCTTTCCAGATTGTTACGCGTTCTGCATTTAAACAATACGCAATAATCGCTGCGGTATAGTCACTGCCTTCTCTACCTAAAGTAGTTGAAAATCCGTTAGCGTCAGAAGCGATAAAACCTTGAGTAAGCTGTATTCCTTTTCGTGGCAATTTTCGACTTAGGTTACGCATCGTCACTTCCCAGTTCACTTTTCCTTCGCGATAACTTGTGTCAGTTTTTAGATAATCTCGTATGTCATACCACGTACTTCTATAACCTTCCTGCTCTAGGTAGGCATTTACAATAGTAGTGCTCAACAACTCTCCATAACAAACTACCTGATCATAGACAAAATCATAATCCGGAGATTTATTGCGTTGTAAAAACCCTTTAAGTTCACTGAGTAAAGTTTGAATTTCTTTAAATACCGGAGCTGAAGGGTTTTCAAAAAGTTCCAGTGCGATATTGTGGTGAAAAGCTTCAACAAGCTCTAACGTATCAGATTTTAGTGTCGCTTCAAAATAACCAGCGACAACATCCTCTAATGCGTTAGTCATTTTACCCATCGCCGAAATCACAATGACCAGATCTCCGATTTCAGTTTTCCGTAAAACTTCAACCAGATTTTTTACACCAGTTGCATTTTGCACAGAAGCTCCTCCAAATTTATAAACTTCAAAACCCATGAGTTCTTTTTATGCCAGACCTTTTTCAGATAAAAATTGCTTCATCGCTGCTACATCCATCTGCACCGTATTCCATTCTTGCATCACATTGGCGCCAGAAGCTTTATAGAAATCAACCGCAGAAGTATTCCAGTCCAGTACGACCCATTCTATACGCTTTAAGCCTAATTCATAGGTGTATTTTATAACTTCTGTATACAACGCCATCCCTATACCTTTTCCGCGATATTGCTCGCGCACAATAAGATCTTCAAGGTGTACAGTGCGTCCTTTCCACGTAGAAAACCTATAATAAAGCAGTGCAATTCCTAAAATATCACCTTCTTGCTCTGCAACAAAACAGGTGAAATCAGGATTATTACCCGTGCCGTAAGCTATAAGATCATCTACAGTAACCTCAACAGCATCTGGCTCTTTCTCATAAACAGCCAGTTCTTTAATTAAACGTAAAACCTGAGCCATGTCATTTGCCTCAGCCCTGCGAATTGTTGCATCCATATCAAAAAAATATCTCTGTTAAATATACAGTTTTAAGACTGTAAATATTCACAGTCTAAAACAAAAAGCCCATCACTTAGCAGTGATGGGCTTTTAAAAACAAGTATCTGTTTTTAGTTTTTATCTAAAAGATATAAGTAATCTTCAAAATCTACACCTCCTTGAAAAATATCTATAGAACGCTCTATTAAATGTTTAGCGCGTTCTGCACTAAAGCCTAAACCTATTGCATATTTCTCGATTAAAAAACGCTCGTGATCATCTATGGTGTGATCAACAAAAATCATTCTAAATAAATCGTGCAAGCGCTCTAAACGCTTTTCTGAAGTATTTGGTGGGTTTATAGGGTATCTTTTTGCGTTTTCAACGATATCAACATACTCAGACTCGTCAATATCAAGTTTAATTGCAAATCGCTTAAGCAGCTTTGTTTCTTCGGCATTTAATTCTCCGTCTACGGTTGCCATATTAGCAATCGCCGCAAAGTGTCCGAGGTTACGTCTGTGCTCGCCGCTATCAAATAAATCTGTGAAAGACATGGTTTAATTTTTAAGTCGTCAAAGATAATTATTATGCTCACTTTAAAACAAATAAAAGTGATTATTTGGGGGATTGTAATTTCGGCTTAAAAAAGCTTCAATCGCACCGGGCTATACGCGCTATAAGGCAGCTTGCTGCTATCCCTATCCCGGAATTTCAGTAGGCAATAGACAATAAGCAATAGCAGTATTCAGTATTCAGTCGCAGTTTGCGGTTCGTTGTGAAATCATTTAAGTATCATTTTTCAACTTTTTCTGTCCAATGAGAGTGCTAACTACCCTAAGGCAGCTGAGTGATTTTTTTGGCTTAGCCAAAAAATTGTACCGAAGCTAATATTTTCTTAATCACACAAAAGCTTTCTGCTAGGCATTGTAACTTTAAACGAAAAGGCTATAATCATCGCAGAACCACTTCTACAATTTAACGACAAAGGCATTTATTGCGCCGCTGCAGACGTCTATTTGGACCCCTGGAAACCGGTGGACAAAGCAATCATTTCACACGGTCATGCAGATCACAGCCGCTGGGGACACAAGTCATATATCACCCATCATACTAATGTGCCTATCATTCAGCACCGGCTGGGCGAAATCAACGTAACAGGTAAAGAATGGGGAGAAACTTTTGTCATCAATAACGTTAAATTCAGTTTGCATCCTGCCGGGCATATCATTGGCAGTTCGCAGATACGGGTAGAGCATAAAGGTGAAGTCTGGGTGTTTACGGGCGATTATAAAACCGAAGACGACGGCATCGCGGTTCCTTACGAACCTGTAAAATGCCACACCTTTATCACCGAATGTACCTTTGGCCTTCCGGCATTTACCTGGCGGCCGCAAAGCGAAGTATTTACAGACATCAACAACTGGTGGGCAGAAAATAAAGCCGAAGGCAAAACCTCGGTTATTTTTGGCTATTCGCTGGGAAAAGCCCAGCGCTTGTTGCGCTATCTGGATACCGACATCGGGAAAATTTACACCCACGGCGCCATCGAAAATATGACCGAAGTCATCAGGCCGCTTACCGCAATGCCTGAAACAACCCGGGTAACCCGCGAAACCAAAAAAGAAGAGCTTAAAGGGAACATTGTAGTCGCCCCACCCAGTGCACACGGCAGCACATGGATTCGTAAAATGGTTCCGTATGTGACCGCTTCAGCCAGTGGCTGGATGACCTTTCGTGGAGCACGCCGCAGAAGGGCGATTGATAAAGGATTTGTATTGAGCGATCATTGCGATTGGCAGGGACTTTTAGAAAGCATCAAAGCAACCGGCGCCGAAAAAATCATCAGTACCCACGGTTACACCGATATTTTTACCCGCTTTTTACTTGAGCAGGGTTACGATGCCCGCACAGAGGCCACCCAATATGAAGGCGAACTCGGGGAAGAAAACAAAAAAGAAGAATCAGAAGACAATTAGAGAACACAGAGATTCTCTCCCTCTGGGAGAGAGGTCTGAAGGATAGCGAGGGGACATGAAAGCATTTGCAGAACTAATCCGGAAAATAGACAGCACCAACAAGACCAATGTCAAGGTTGATGCGCTTACGCAGTATTTTCGCGAAGCGCCAGCCAAAGACAAGGTCTGGACGATTGCTATTCTCTCGCATCGGCGTCCACCACGACCTGTCAATACCACCTTGCTACGCACATGGGCGACTGAACTCGCTCAGATTCCGTTGTGGTTGTTTGAAGAAAGCTATCACATTGTAGGCGATCTTGCAGAGACGATTGCGCTGATCATTCCGGCTTCCGAAGAATCTTCCGAAAAAAGCCTGACTCAGTTTTTGGAAGAAATCATTGCGCTCAAGAAAAAATCTGACGAAGAAAAACGCGACTATTTACACGAAAACTGGACCGCACTCAACTATTACGAGCGCTTTGTATTTAGCAAACTCATTACGGGAAGTTTCCGCATTGGCGTGAGTCAGAAACTGATGACCCGCGCCCTGGCCAAAGCAACCGATATTGATATTGATGTGCTGGCCTATAAATTGATGGGAAACTGGGATCCTAAAACCGTTACGTTTCAGGAATTAATTTTAGAAGAAAACGCTGCAGACTACCTCAGCAAACCCTATCCGTTTTATCTCGCCTATGCCATTGAAGACGCACCCGAAGATCTCGGCGATGTCAACGAGTGGTTTGCCGAGCATAAATGGGATGGCATCCGCTCACAGGTCATTATTCGCGAAGACGAACTCTTTGTCTGGAGCCGTGGTGAAGAACTGGTGACCGATAAATACCCGGAGTTTGAAGCATTTGTAGAAGACTTGCCTGATGGAACCGTTTTAGATGGGGAGATTCTTCCCTTTAAAAATGGAGCCATCGGCACCTTTAATGATTTGCAAACCCGCATCGGTAGAAAAAATATTACCAAAGCCCAACTCAACAAAACGCCGGTCATCCTCAAAGCCTACGATATTCTGGAATGGGAAGGAAAAGACATTCGGGATAAGGCTTTCGCCGAACGGCGGGAAATTTTAGAGAAGTTGTATACTAAAGTTCAATCTGAAGAATTGCCGTTGCACCTCTCAGAAACTATTGAATTTTCAAATTGGGAAGAGGCTGCACAGGAGCGTGAACGTAGCCGTGAAGTAATGTCTGAGGGATTGATGCTCAAACGCAAGGATTCGCCCTATCTCGTAGGTCGTAAAAAAGGCGACTGGTGGAAATGGAAAGTAGATCCGCTCACCATCGACGCTGTACTCACCTATGCGATGCGAGGTCACGGCCGCCGCAGCAATCTGTTTACCGATTATACTTTCGGACTTTGGGATGAAGAAAAGGAAGAACTCGTGACTTTTGCCAAAGCCTATTCAGGGCTTACCGATGCGGAATTTCGCAGTTTGGATGCGTGGATTAAAAAGAACACTCTGGAGCGTTTTGGACCTGTACGCAGTGTAACGCCGCATCACGTGTTTGAAATCGCTTTTGAAGGCATCGCATTATCTAAACGCCACAAGAGTGGCGTCGCGACCCGATTCCCAAGAATGCTACGCTGGCGAAAAGATAAAAAAATTGAGGATGCGAATACCTTAGAAGATCTTAAGCAATTGATTCCGAAGCCTGGCAAAGCCGGCTGAATGAATCTCACCAATGAAATTTAAATACTTAGTACTATTTTTAAATTGAACGAAAATTTTATAAGCCCCAAGGCTCCCCTCCTTTGAGAGGAGGGGGAAATTTGGACTCGTCAAAATTGGGGTGGTTATACCCCCGCTAGTTTATGAAAAAACAAATACACAACATCAAGGCTCTGGAGTCCAGAAGAAAGTATTTGCGGTCTCATTTAACCCCGGCAGAGGCTTTTCTTTGGAGGCATCTGCAGCGCTCGCAACTGGCAGGTCGAAAATTCAGGAGACAACACAGCATTATGTATTTCATAGTTGACTTCTATTGTCCTCGGGAAAAATTGATTATTGAATTGGATGGTCAATACCATCTAAATCCTGATGTTG
This sequence comes from Leeuwenhoekiella polynyae, assembly GCF_004104075.1. GTDB lineage: Bacteria > Bacteroidota > Bacteroidia > Flavobacteriales > Flavobacteriaceae > Leeuwenhoekiella > Leeuwenhoekiella polynyae. Next base: position 50,830 of record NZ_QOVK01000013.1, read on the forward strand.
CAGAATACGATGCATACAGAACTGAAAAACTGGAAGAACTCGGTTTGAAAGTCATCCGCTTTGAAAATAAGATGGTGTTTGACTTTTTACCAAGTGTATTAAAAGAAATTGAAGATAATTTTAGAACTTAAAAGTTCCCCTCCTTTTAAAGGAGGGGAATGAATTTACCGAAGGTAAAAAAGGGGGTGGTATAATAACCCTTCCGTCTTTCGCTAATGCGAAATCCACCTTCCCTTAAAAGGGAAGGAGCTTTTTAACCATGACAAAAAAACAACTCCATACTCTCGCAAAGTCCTGGTTTAAAAATCAGGGATGGAAACCTTTTGCGTTTCAGGAAGAGACCTGGGAGGCATTTTTGGATGGCAAAAACGGGTTGCTCAATGCACCTACCGGGAGCGGAAAAACCTATGCACTTTGGGTGGCGTTCGTACTCGATTACATCAAAAATAACCCGAATTATAAAACGAAGCACAAAGCCGGATTAAAAGCTATTTGGATTACACCGCTGCGTGCACTTTCGGTGGAAATTGCGCAGGCGGCACAGCGCTTTGCAGATGGTTTGGAAACCCAACTAACGGTTGGGATTCGCACAGGAGATACACCGCAGGCTGAACGGGCCAAGCAAAAACGCAAAATGCCCGATTTGCTCATCACCACACCTGAAAGTCTGCAGTTGCTATTAACCGCAAAAGGCTATGAGAAGGTTTTTAAAGACTGTACTGCTATTGTTATTGACGAATGGCACGAATTGCTGGGCAGTAAACGAGGTGTGCAAACCGAACTCGGACTTTCAAGGCTTAAAGCCATCGCTCCAAAATTACGCATCTGGGGAATTTCGGCGACCATTGGCAATCTGGATCAGGCGCGGGAGGTACTTTTAGGACCCAATTCTCAAGCTTTTAAAAATTCGATTTTAGTCAAAGCCAATTTGGGAAAAACCTACAAAGTAGAAAGCATCATCCCCGAAACGATGGAGAAATTCCCGTGGCGGGGTCATATGGGCTTGCATTTACTGGAAGAAGTCGTGCCTATCATCAACAACAGCAAAACCACTCTGCTGTTTACCAATACCCGCGCGCAGTGCGAACTCTGGTTTCAAAAGATGATGAATAAGCATCCCGAGTTTGCCGGTGAGATGGCGATGCACCATGGCAGCATCAATAAAGAAACCCGCCTTTGGGTGGAGCAAGCGATCCGTAATGAAAGCCTAAAAGCGGTGATTTGCACCTCAAGTCTTGATCTTGGGGTTGATTTTGCTCCGGTTGAAAGCATTATTCAAATTGGCGGCCCCAAAGGTGTTGCCCGCTTTCTGCAACGAGCTGGGCGTAGCGGTCACCAGCCCGGTAAAGAAAGTGTGATTTACTTTTTACCCACACATGCCATCGAACTCATTGAAGCTTCGGCGTTGGGCAAAGCGGCCATCAATCAGGTGGTGGAAGACCGTATTCCCTATTTACTGAGTTTTGATGTGTTGATTCAGTATTTAACAACGCTGGCGGTTGCAGACGGTTTTTACCCGGCTGAAATCTGGAAAGAGGTGAAGCAAACCTTTTGTTTTCAGGCAATGACCGAAGACCAATGGCGGTGGATTCTCAATTTTATTACCAAGGGCAGTCAATCGCTGCAGGCTTACGACGAGTATAAAAAAATAGAGATTGAGGAGGACGGCACGTTTAAAGTACATAGCAAAGCCGTTGCGATGCGACACCGGCTTCAGATTGGGACCATTGTTGGCGACGCGGCGCTTCAGGTTAAATATTTGAAAGGCGGCTATATTGGTACCGTTGAAGAATGGTTTATCTCCAAGCTTTCGCCCGGTGATGTGTTTACTTTTGCCGGAAAAAATCTGGAGCTCTACCGCATTAAAGGCATGCAGGTTCTGGTTAAAAAAGCGAAAACCAAAAAACAGGCACGCGTTGTGAGTTGGATGGGTGGCAGACTGACGCTTTCCGCACAAATGAGTGAATTGCTGCGTGAAGAATTGTATTCGGCAAACTTGCCTTTGGAGCAACAAACCCGCGAGCTTCAGGCTTTGAAAGATATTTTTGACCGGCAGCGCCTGGAATCTATCGTTCCCAATAACGACCAGTTCCTGATCGAAACCTTTAAAAGTCGGGAAGGCTATCATCATATTTTTTATCCGTTTGAAGGACGCTTTGTTCACGAAGCGCTGGGCAGTTTGCTGGCTTACCGCATCAGTTTGCTTTCCCCCATAACCTTCAGCATTGCTTTTAACGATTACGGATTCGAAATTCTTTCCGACCAAAAAATTGATATGCAGCAGGTGCTGGATAACGACTTATTTACTTCGGCCTATTTATTTGAAGACTTGCAACGAAGTCTCAACAGTACCGAAATGGCCCGAAGGAAATTCCGGGATATTGCAGTAATCAGCGGGATGGTCTTTACCGGTTTCCCGGGGAAAATCGTCAAAAACAAACACCTGCAAAGTAACTCCCAATTGCTATTTGAAGTTTTTCGGGATTATGAAGCTGAAAACCTTTTATTTCAACAGGCATATCGGGAGACTTTTGAACATCAGCTTGAGGAGGGCCGTTTGCGTATCGCTCTGGAGCGTATTGAAAAACAAGAAATCATTGTCAAAAACTGTGAGAAAGCCACTCCGTTTTCATTCCCGATTATTACCGACAGGCTTCGGGAGAAACTCAGTAGTGAAAAGCTGGAAGACCGCATTAAAAATATGCTGAAGTATCTTGATAAAATTTAGTCTTCTACTTTAAGAGCTTCTGCAATGCCACCTTTTAAACTATATCTTTTTTGTTCTGAAAATAAATCTTGAAGTTGATTGACAACCCTGGCACTTCGCTTTCCGGATGCACAATAAAACACCACCGCATCAAATTCAGCAATTTGATGCGGTTTCTTTAGCAATTGATCTAAAGGAATATGCAACCCGCCAATATTTGATGTTTCGCGCTCCGGTTTACTCCTAATATCAATCAACGTATACGTATTTTTATTTTTTTTAAAATCCCTATAATCCATCTCGTTAGCAGAATGTATTGAACAGCTTAAATCCAGTTCGATCAATTCAGAGATTTCTATTGATTCATTTTTGTTAAATGGAAGTAGCATTTGAGAAGCTTCAAGACTGTTATAAATCAAAAGTTTTCCGGAGAGAATATTTCCCAAATCCAAGATAATTTTAACCACTTCATTTGCCTGAAACATTCCAATGATTCCGGGTAAAATACCCAAAACCCCCACTTCACTGCACGTAGGCATATCTGCTTCGGCAACAGGCTCTGGATACAAACAACGATAGGTCGGTCCGTTTTTATAATTAAATACCGATACTTGTCCTTCAAACTTAAAAATAGAGCCGAAAACCAGAGGTTTCCCGGTCAAAACAGCAGCATCATTGGCCAAATATTTGGTGCTAAAACTATCGCTTCCTTCTACGATAACATCGTATTTTTTAAATAAATTAGGGGCATTCGCAACTGATAAACGTTCACTATAGATTTGAATTTTTATGGAAGAATTTAATGCATTCAGAACTTCCTGAGCAGCTTCAACTTTAGGCATCCCCACGTGAGATTCTTTAAACAAAATCTGTCGTTGCAAATTGCTCAAAGCCACCGTATCGTCATCTATTATGCCAAGCTCTCCAATTCCGGCAGCCGCTAAATATTGAAGAATGGGACATCCCAAACCACCGCAACCAATAACCAAAACACGCGCTTTTTTTAGCTTTTGCTGGCCTTCAACACCTACTTCACTAAGCAAGGTGTGCCTCGAGTAACGCTCTTTTTCTATAGTTGTAAACATCGCTTACCAATTTTGATCCCAATCTTTCCAGATCGGTTCCAGATTGCTTTCTTGCAGCATACGCGCAATGGTTTCTGTACTGCGCTCATCAGAAATCTCAAATTGCTCCAGAGATTGAGGCTCTACTACATATCCACCGGGATTGGTTTTTGATTCAGCACTCATCGATGTGATTCCCAAATGCACAATATGGTTTCTAAAATTTTCTTCTTCACGCGTAGAAATAGACAGTTCTACATCTTCATCAAGCATACGATAGGCGCAAATAAGCTGTAACAAATCTGCATCTTCCATTGCCACTTTGGGTTCTAAACCACCACTAAAAGGTCTCAATCTGGGAAACGAAATGGAATACTTTGTTTTCCAATAGGTCTTCTGAAGGTATTTCAAATGCAAGGCTGTAAAAAAACTGTCTGCACGCCAGTCTTCTAAGCCGAACAAAGCCCCAATTCCTATTTTGTGGATTCCGGCTTTGCCGAGACGATCTGGAGTTTCCAGACGATAATCAAAATTTGATTTTTTCCCCTTAGGATGATGCGATTTATACGTTGCTTCGTGATAGGTTTCCTGATAGACTAAAACCGCATAGAGCCCTTCTTTGATCAAGAGTTCATATTCGTCTTGATCCAAAGGCTGTACTTCAATAGAGATATTTGCAAAATGAGGTTTTAATAACCGGATTGCATTTACAAAATAATCTACACCAACCGTTTTATTAGCTTCTCCCGTGACCAATAAAATATGCTGAAAGCCCTTATCTTTTAAAAACTGTGCTTCCTTCAAAATTTCAGCATCTGTAAGCGTTCTCCGCGGAATTTTATTCGTCAAACTGAAACCACAATAGGTGCAAATATTTTGGCACTCATTACTCAAGTACATCGGTGCAAACATCTGCATGGTATTGCCAAAACGCTTTTTGGTAATCGCTTTACTTTTTGCTGCCATTTGCTCCAAATACGGTTTGGCAGAAGGTGAAATCAAGGCTTTAAAATCTTCAAGCGTGGGCTTCGGGCTAGCAATCGCATGCTCTACCTCTCGTTCTGTTTTTAAAAAAATAGAATCAAGAACCTCATCCCAATTGTAGCTATTTAAATGTGCTTTAAAATTATTCATACAAAAACCGGGTTAATGGGCTGCTGGCTTGGGCTTGAGTCGCTCGTGGAGCAAGGCGCGCTTCAAAAGCCATGCGCCCAGCTTCAACAGCAAGTTTAAATGCTTTTGCAATGCTAACGGGATTTGGCGAAACGGCAATCGCTGTATTTACCAAAACAGCATCCGCTCCTAATTCCATAGCATCTGCGGCGTGTGAAGGCCTACCAATACCGGCATCAACAATCACAGGCACATTGCTTTGTTCTATAATAATCTCCAGAAAATTACGTGTTTTGAGTCCGTTATTACTGCCGATAGGCGAACCCAAAGGCATCACACATTGGGCACCAACTTCCTCAAGTCGCTTGCACAATACCGGATCAGCCTGAATATAAGGCATCACCACAAAGCCAAGTTTCACTAATTCTTCACACGCTTTCAAGGTCTCTACAGGGTCGGGCAGTAAATATTTAGGATCTGGATGAATCTCCACTTTTACCCAGTTGGTTTCTAAAGCTTCACGCGCCATTTGAGCCGCAAACACCGCCTCTTTAGCGGTGCGGACTCCGGATGTGTTAGGTAGTAAACTCAGGGATTCATGTGTCAGACTGCTGAGCAAGGCGTCCTTCTGATTACCAACCTCCACACGCTTTAAAGCAACAGTTACCAGTTCGCTTTCTGAAGCGAGAATAGCATCCCTCATTGTTTCAGAATTACTGAATTTCCCGGTCCCTGTAAACAACCTCGAGTTAAAGGTTTTGTCTGCTATTTTTAATTGTTCCATTTTTAGTAGTCTTTTAATTTGACCAAAGCTTGCTGGCCTTTTCAATAATTTCTTTTTGATTTAAGGATTGCGTCAATAAACCCGAAACAGCGATGCCGTATAATCCGATTTGTTGCAAAGGCTGAAAATCTGCTTCGGTTATTCCGCCTATGGCAATAATTGGTGTGTTTATATTATCTGCGGAAAACTTCTGAGTCAAATTTGTGTATCCTTCAAAACCTAAAACCGGACTTAGCTTTTTTTTAGTGGAAGTAAAACGCAACGGGCCCATACCTAAATAATTTACCCCATTTTTTATATGATTAAGAGCTTGCTCAAACGTATTGGCCGTTCCTCCAATTATTTTCTCTGACCCCAGAATTTTACGCGCATGAGCAGTAGATAGATCTTCCTGTCCCAGATGCACGCCACAAGCATCTACTTCTTGCGCTACACTAACATTGTCGTTTATTATTAGAGTTGTACGAAAAGCATCGCATAAAGCTTTTGCCTGGTGAGCGGTTTCCAACGCCACTTCATAATTGGTATTTTTCATACGCAACTGCACCCAGGAGCATCCTGCTTGCAACACTCGTTCAATATTTTCTAAATGAGCCTTTTGATCTATTCCCTGAGAAATATAATGCAGGTGAGCGATCGCTTTATTTTCAAGAACCTGTGCACTTATAGCTTTTTTCATATGCGTTTTTAATTTTTAAAAAGGAATTAAACGGATTTGCTGCGAGCCAGACAGCTCCTAAAACTGCAACTCCATCAAAACCTTTCTGCTTTGCCAGATTTATAGTTTCTGAAGTTATTCCGCCCAGTGCAATCACTTGCTTATCAAAATCAAGTACTTCAAAAGATTTTCCGGTATATCCTTTTTTTGAAATGGACGTAAACACGGGACTCAAAAAATAGTAATCATATAAAGCAGCTTGTTCTCTCAGGGTTTCTAAATCATGGAAACCGGTACTTATTTTTGAACCGCTCTTTTGTAATTTCAGTAAATGCTCTTTAAAAATAGTCCCTTCTGATTTTCGATCTTTTTCCTTAAAATGAACTCCTAAACAATCTAAATCAACCGCCAAATCGTGATGTTGATGTAACATCATTTTTTGGCGATATACAGTATTAAATTCCTCAAGCCACATTTGCATTTGCTTTCTGGATGCTTTGGGTTTCCTTACGTGCAAAAACTCCAATCCAGAGTCTATGATTTGCTTTATTGAAGAAATTTCATTCTTCTGAAAATCTTCTGAAGTAATTACGACAAGCATAAACTGAGTGACTATAAATAAACTTTGCTTCCGTGCTTTTTAAATTGCTCAGACTTTTCTTGCATGCCTTTTTCTATGGCGGCTTCGGTTTCCAGGTTGTTTTCTTTGGCATAATTGCGTACATCCTGACTGATTTTCATCGAGCAAAAATTAGGTCCGCACATCGAGCAGAAGTGTGCCACTTTAGCATTTTCTGAAGGTAATGTCTCATCGTGATATTCTCGTGCCGTATCAGGGTCAAGCGCCAGATTAAACTGATCTTCCCACCTAAACTCAAACCTAGCTTTACTCATCGCATCATCCCGGTGTTGTGCTCCCGGATGTCCTTTTGCAAGATCTGCGGCATGGGCAGCAATTTTATAGGTAATAACACCCGTTTTTACATCTTCTCTATTGGGTAATCCCAAATGTTCTTTTGGCGTAACGTAGCACAGCATTGCACAACCATACCAGCCAATCATCGCAGCACCAATACCACTGGTAATGTGATCGTAACCCGGGGCAATATCTGTAGTAAGTGGCCCCAGCGTATAGAATGGTGCTTCGCCACAAACTTCTAATTGCTTCTCCATATTCTCTCTAATCATATGCATCGGGATATGACCGGGGCCTTCAATGATGCATTGCACATCGTGTTTCCATGCAATTTTTGTGAGTTCGCCTAATGTTTCCAGCTCGGCAAACTGCGCATAATCATTAGCGTCTGCAATACTACCCGGACGTAAACCGTCTCCTAATGAGAACGAGACATCATAGGCTTTCATAATCTCACAGATATCTTCAAAATGCTCGTATAAAAAGCTTTCTTTATGATGGGCTAAACACCATTTTGCCATTATAGAACCTCCCCGAGAAACAATACCTGTGAGGCGTTTTGCAGTATGCGGTACATATTTTAAACGCACTCCGGCGTGTATGGTAAAATAATCAACTCCTTGTTCTGCCTGTTCTATAAGGGTATCTCTAAAGATTTCCCAAGTCAAATCTTCAGCTTTACCATTTACTTTTTCCAAAGCTTGATAAATAGGAACAGTACCTATAGGAACCGGAGAATTGCGCAGAATCCATTCCCGAGTTTCATGAATGTTTTTACCGGTAGATAAATCCATAATGGTATCTGCACCCCAACGACAAGCCCAGACCGCCTTTTCTACCTCCTCGTCTATTGATGAAGAAACAGCAGAGTTCCCAATATTAGCATTGATTTTTACGAGAAAATTTCGCCCAATGATCATAGGCTCAGCTTCCGGGTGGTTGATGTTTGCAGGGATAATAGCTCTCCCTTTTGCCACCTCATTACGTACAAATTCTGGTGTAATCCCTTTAGGAATACTCGCGCCAAAACTCTCCCCGGGATGTTGCTCTGTAATTGAATTTACTTCGGCTAATTTTTGATTTTCACGAATAGCGATATATTCCATTTCCGGAGTGATAATCCCCTTACGCGCGTAATGCATCTGACTTACATTTTTACCCGGCTGAGCTTTCAGCGGATTTGTATTCCGTACAAATCGCAAATATTTAAGATCTTGATTTTCTTCTCGCTGACGCCCGTAGGATGATGAAAGTGCATCAAGTTGCTCGGTGTCTTTTCTAGAAAGAATCCATTCTTTTCTAACTGGGTTCAGTCCTTTTTTAATATCAATCGCTACATCAGGATCTGTAAAAGGACCGCTGGTATCGTACACCAAAACCGGGTCGTTCTTCTCTACTTTTCCATTAAATTTATCCACGGTATCACCTAGCTCAATCTGTCGCATAGGAACTTTGAGCTCAGGATAAAGATTGCCGCTTACATAAACCTTTTTTGAATTAGGAAAAGGGTTTCGACTAATACTATGCTGCTGGGGAATTTTCTCAGATTTCATAACTTTTAGTTTTTTAGATTCATTCATTTTTAAAATAAAAAACTACCCTCCCTGAGTTGCCTGAATAACAAGCACCTGAGCATTCTGCTGTAAGACATAGGTTTCCCAGTCGCGTCTTGAGACAATGGCATTATCAACAGCCACAGCAATTCCTTTTTTAGGAAAATTGAGATGTTTTAATGCAGCTTCAAGAGCAATTTCTTTAGGAAAGGAATACGGGTGATTGTTGATGTTTACAGTGATCATAAGATAGTTTTTACTGTAAACTGAAGGAGGCTTGAAACCTCGAATTCACCTTATAAAACTTCCTGAACAGAATTTTTTTATAAGATGAAATGTTTTTCACTTTTCCCTTCGCTGGTACTAACCAGATCAGGTTCAAAGGGTACTATCTCAGCCGATATACGTATCAGCGCCCCTAAAGTTTACTACGTAAAGCTATAAATAAATAACTGAATTTTTAAAGTCTATCTGTTTAATTTTAAAAACATATGATCTGTACTTAACAGATTTTAGCCTTTCCTTAAGGACAAAATAACAGGATTCATAGGGATATAAGTCTTATGCTTACTTAACTTGTGAACATCAAAGAATACTAATCATTCTGCTTTGCGGAAGACCAAAAAATAAAAAATATGAAAAGTGTACAGCCTTATTTAACCTTTAGAGGAAATTGTCAAGAAGCTTTAAATTTCTATCAAAACTGTTTTGGTGGAGAAATTAAAAATAAGGACACCTACGAAGGAAAAGACATAGATATTCCCGGGAATTATCGTAACAAATTGCAACATGCAGAATTGAAAGGCAAAGGCATTCATATTATGGCCTATGATGCTTCGCCAGATACACCGCTTACTGAAGGAAACCAAGTACAGCTAAGCGTTGATTTAGAAAGCAAAGAAGAAACCGACGAATTGTTTGAAAAACTTTCCGCTGGTGGACAAGTTGTAACTCAATTACAAGAAACTAGCTGGAAGGCATATTACGGCCGTTTACGCGATCAATATGGCGTGACTTGGATGCTTAATTATCAAATGGACTAAACGTCCGTTTATAAAAACAAAAAAAATCTGCTTCAGAAATGAAGCAGATTTTTTTTGTTTTTATAAACGCTGCTTTCTCTTCTAATAGCTGAAATTTGCAAAGAATGACTCAAGAAATCTCTATACTAGGCAATACCTTTACGCTACACCCTTCTGGTGGAATACTGTGGCACGAGAAGAAAATGCTGCTTATTGCTGATGTGCATCTGGGTAAGATTTCACATTTTAGAAAACATGGCAGTGCTGTACCTTTAAAAGCTGTTTCTGCGAATTTTGACCAACTCAGTAGAGTTGCAGATTACTATCAGGCGCAATCTATTTGTTTTCTAGGTGATCTTTTTCACAGTAGCCTCAACACTGAATGGAAGCTTTTTGAAAAGTGGGTACAATCTCGTGAGGAACAAATTTTGCTTATCGCCGGAAATCACGACATTATTTCGCCTTTAAAATATGACTCGCTTAAGATAAGTACTTACAGTGAATTTCAATCCAAAGGTTTTCTACTTACACATCATCCAGAAGAACGAGAAGGTTTTTTCAATTTTTGCGGACATATACATCCGGGTTTTCGTCTGGGCGGAATTGGGAGACAAGTACTGAAACTTTCGTGTTTCTTTAAGACTGAAAACCAATTGATCTTACCGGCTTTTGGTACATTTACAGGGAATTATTACCTGGAACCTAAATCAGGCGATCAGGTATTTGCCGTGACTAAAAATGAGGTGATACAGGTGTGTTAGAGCCCAATACCTATGTCACATTGAGCCTGTTGAAATGCTGCCGAAGTTTGAATGTTTCTAATTACCAAATAGTCTTCGACAAGCTCAGACTGACAATAAAAAAATATGAAAAAGAAACTCGCAATATTCAATTTGCTTTCTGTTATTCTGGTTTTAGCCGTTAACGGACTTTCCCAAGCGCAACGCTGGAATGACACCACAATCGGTGAAATGAGCGCTCGCTATGACAATTTGTTTACTCCTGCGGGGTACGCTTTTTCGATCTGGGGATTTATTTTTTTAGGACTGATTGGCTATGCGATTTTTGGAATTCGCAGGGCATACTTCAGTACTAAGAAGACGCCACATATTGAACAAACCGGTTATTGGTTTGCAATTGCAAATGTGCTCAATGCTGCCTGGGTTGCCGCTTTTACCTACGACTATGTGTGGCTTTCGGTCTTGATCATGTTGGGATTGTTGGTTTCGCTCTTAAAAATCATTCTTAAAACCAATATGGAACGTTGGGACGCCCCCATAGCCATAATCGCTTTTGTCTGGTGGCCTATCTGTTTTTACAGCGGGTGGATTGCCGTGGCGACTATCGCTAATATTTCGGCATTTCTAGTCAGTATAGGGATCGAGTTTTCCCAACTCACCCAGATCGTAATTACAATGGTGATGATTACCATCGCGGTCTACCTCAACAATCTAATGATCAACCTGCGCAATATGCGCGAATTTGCACTGGTAGGTGCCTGGGCGCTTTTTGCCATTTTTATCAGGCATAATGGTGAAATTGCTGCCATCGCCTATTATGCGCTTGCCGGAGCTGTGGTTTTGACTGTGGCTGCAGGTTTACACGGGTATCGAAATAGAGAAACTAATCCTGTAAAAAAACTTCAGGAACGTTTTTTTAAGCATTAATAGCGAAGGGAATCTCTTCTTCTGAGAGTACTTTAATTTTTTTTAGAAAGTCTGGATGAAAAGGATTAATCAAAACATTATACTCTTGTTCAAAATAATTCAAAGGTATTCTGGAAGAAGGCACTGCTAAAACCAACGATTCTTTTTTTAGTGCCCACCGGCTGCCCAGTTCCTGAGTGCTTCTTGGGTGCGGGCGATAATCCCAGTCTTTAGGCAGCCCTTTCAAATCTATCCGTTGCGGTTCTGCATCAAGTTCCAATACAGCGATTTTCCACCTAAAATCAGAAACCGCAGCCCCACGAATGGAAAGGTGTTCAAGCATAGTCAATGAAACAGCACTGGCAGCGTAAATCACTGGGGTATATGCTTTATTCCATCTTGCACCGGCAAGGCCATAACCTAAGGCAGAGTAGCCTTCCCGATCTATATAGATTCTATAAACCTGCATTATACAACTGCTCCCCAAGCTAGCGCATCAAGCGCTTCATCTACATAACCAAGACCATTAGGATCCTGTATCATCTCTTTAGGAGTAACATTACTTAAAGCGTAATTAGGAGTTTCTAACCAATTTAAAAAGTTTTGCTCATCGCCAAAAATGCCGATGCCCTTTTTAATGACCTCGTTTACATCATACACCATTTTTGAACTCAACTTGCTCAAGGTGCCATTTCCCGATTTCCAACGGGAAATTGTAGATGGATTTACGTCTAAAAAATGAGCGCTTTCTTCCTGATTAAACTCTAAAAAATCTAACACTCGTTTGGCTTTTTGATACGGTAAGGTCTCTTGCCGCCAATACGCCACAGCCGCCTCATTCACTGTTGGAGTGCTTAGTGATTCTTCAATAGCTTTATAAGACTTCATAACACTAACAATTAATTGCATTTGCAATATACAAAATATTTAAATGCAATTAATCGTAAGCGATCAATTATATTTTACTGAATATTCACACTTAAAGGTCTAATACAGTGTCATGTATTAAACGAAAAAGTCTAAATCATAGACTTAATATCGCTCGCCCAACTCGGGTAGGTAAATACCATCCCTTTTAAAGTGTTTACATCAAGCTTACCGCACATAGCCATGACAAACATATTGATGGTTTCGGCGGCATCCCAGCTGAGGAGATGAGCGCCCAGTACATAACCCGTCTCTTTATCTACAATGGTTTTAAACGCATAACAGTTTTGATTCATGCGCTTGGAGTTGTACCAGTCGGGTACATTTTGCTCTTTGACCACAAAATCATAACCCGCTTCACGTGCCTGCTTTTCGTTCATCCCAACCATCGCTAATTGCGGTTGTGTAAATACTACTGAAGGTGTAGGCGGCACATTGAGTTTCATATAGTTTATACCCTTAAGGATATTTTTTGCGGTAATGCGTGCTTCCTGATGTGCAATGGGCGTAAGCGGTAATTCTCCGCTGGCAGCAACGTCTCCGCAGGCATACACATTTGGGTTGGTAGTACTTTGAGTATATTCATTAATGGTGATTCCACGATTTGAGAAGGCAACATTTCCTTTTTCTAAATCCAGATCAGCAATTGCCGGTACCCTCCCCGCTGTATTAAAAACCATCTCGGCTTTAATCTCTTTTTCTTCGCCATCAACATCTAGGGTAAGCCTGTAATTCTTTCGCAATTTTTCTACTGCTGTGGCACGTGCATTAAAAATAAACCTGATCCCCAGATGTTCTGAATTTTCCTGAAGATATCGAGCTAAACTTTCGTCAAAATTAGAAAGGATGCGGTCATTCACATCCACTAAGGTTACATCTACTCCACAACGGGCTGCGATATGGGCGAACTCCATCCCGATGTAGCCCGAACCCACAAAAATCATACTTTCAGGTAAGGTCTCAAGCTCCAAGAAATCATCACTGATTAGCAAATGTTCTCTTCCCGGAATTTTCAGCTCCAAGGGAATGTTTCCGGTTGCAATCACAATTTTATCTGCAGTCACCGTTTTTCCTTCTACAGAAAGCGTTTTTTCGTCTAAAAATTTTGGAGCTTGATGGTAGAGCTTAATTCCCAGATCTTCCAGTTTTCGCTCTGTAGTAAAAGGAACTGCTTGGGTAAACGTCTTTTTAAATGCCATTAAATCTGACCAATCTATTCTGGGCATATCACAAATCCCTTTCCCCTGCATATCAATACTGCGTTCTAAAACTTCGGTAATCCCAACCAAAACTTTTTTTGGATCACAGCCACGATTGGCACAGGTTCCGCCGTATTCTCTGTTGTCTGCGATGGCCACAGTCATACCAGCGTCTACTGCATCATATGCCACGTGTTTCCCTGCGTTACCAGTCCCAATGATAAACAGATTATAATGTTCAATTCCCATAAAACTCGATTTTTATAAAGATAGCGGAGTGTCGCGCTTCTTTGTGTTAGTGAAATTGTAAAATCCCGTTATTATAAACCAAAAAAGAGCCCAATGATCAATCAGGCTCTTTTGAAAACATATTATTCAATTTTTAGTTGGTTTCGTACGTATTTAAGCGCTCGAGGTCATTTTCATTTTCTTTCAGTTTTTTGTCATAATCAGCATAAATATATTTGCTCCCTACAACAAGTAATAGTAGTAGAATTCCAAATAAAATTCCGTTTTCTAACAATTGCTCCCGATTTTCAAAAACATCCCATCCTTTCTTCCATTTTACAAAACCAAGTCCTGTAAACACGACCCAAATTGCAACAATACTTATGTCATAAATTGCGGTTTTTGCCGTATGGATTCTAAACTTAGAAATCGCCTTTTGCAAGTCTAAAATACTAAGCTTACCATAGTCTATTTTCTTCAACGTACTGTGCTGGAAATACGAAAACACCATTAAAGCTGATGCTACAAATAGCAAACCGAGATACAGCGGTGATTCTCTCAAAACAACCATCATTACTACTGAAAGGGCTGCATAAACCAAAGCCATATTTTTACCGGCAATAGAAATTTTTAAAAACTTATCAAAGCTGCTCTGCGCTTTATTAAACTCTAATTTTTTCAGTTTTTCTTCGTTGACCTTAACACGCCTTTCAAGGTTGTTCATATCATTTTTCCATATATTTTTCAGTTCATCTACATTCATAATCTTAGGTATTAAGTTCTTGTTTCCATTTTTGTTTAATGCGACTTATTTTAGTAGCCACATTTGTTTTTGTGATACCCAGAATCTGTGCGATCACCTCATAATCTTTGTCCTCGAGATACAAGAACATGAGGGCTTTATCAAATTCATTCAACTCATTAAGTAGTTTTTGTAAAACATCTTGCTCATAGCTTCTTTCGCTAGCCTCAGAAGCCGAGGTGAAATCGAGCAGACCTGCGTCCAGACTTACCAATTTACCTTTGTGTTTAAATGTTTTACGGTAGTGAGAAATCGCAACATTCATTGAGATCCGGTACAACCAGGTCGTCATCGCATAGGTATCGTCATACGTATCGAGAGATTTCCAGATTTGTATTAGAATTTCTTGCTCCAGATCTTTTTTATCATCTTCATCTTTACAATACATCGTGATCACTTTATATAAAATGCCCTTGTACTTCTGAATGATGTTAATAAATGTGGTTTGCTTACTCAAACTTTCTAATTGTGTTGGTATACCTTATTATTCGCAGCATTTTTAAATAAATCACAGGTTTAATTTTTTTTTTAAAAGAAGTAAGGTATGTTACTAAAATACTAAATCTCAAATCCAGTTTTAAAACCAATATTTACGCATTATCTTTGCTCATCTATGGGTAAAACCACCATCACCAAACCTTTCTTAGAGTCTTTGCAACTGCAAAAACTCGGGGATGCGCTTGCCGCATCTCAAAATAGAATCAAATTAGACGGACTCATAGGGTCTTCAATGTCTATCACTCTGGCCGAAAGTTTTAAAACTGCAGCTAAACCTTTTTTACTCATTTTAAATGATAAGGAAGAAGCGGCTTATATTTTAAACGATCTTGAACAGCTGGTTAAAGAAAACGATGTGCTTTTTTATCCCGGTAGTTACCGAAGACCCTACCAGATTGAAGAGACTGATAACGCCAATGTGTTATTGCGTGCCGAAGTTCTTAACCGCATCAATAGCCGTAAAAAACCCGCGCTGGTTGTCACTTATGCCGATGCACTTTTTGAAAAAGTTGTAACCCGAAAGGAGCTCGATAAAAGCACGCTTAAAGTAAAACTCAACGACAAGATCTCATTAGATTTTGTAAACGAAATGCTTTTTGAATACAAATTCAAGCGTGTTGATTTTGTAACCGAACCCGGCGAATTTTCAGTGCGTGGTGGAATCATTGATGTGTTTTCATTTTCACACGATCAGCCGTATCGTATAGAATTTTTTGGGGATGAGGTAGACAGCATCCGTACGTTTGATGTAGAAACTCAACTTTCTGTAGATAAGATCAGCAAGATCAGCCTGATGCCTAATGTAGAAAACAAAGCATTGCAGGAAACTCGGGAGAGTTTTTTAAAATACATCGCAGAAGATACGGTGATCTTTACACAAGATATCGAGCAACTTGCTTCACGCATAGACACTAATTTCAGTAAAGCCGAAGAAGCTTTTGAAAAGCTGGAGAGTGCGATCAAACGGAATACACCTGCAGAGTTGTTTTGTGATTCTTCAATGATCAAAAGACAATTGCTAGATTTTACTTTAGTAACTTTTAATGAAGCTATTTCTACTGCAACCTCAGAAAGGGCTGGTTTACAAATTCAATTCAACCAGCAACCGCAACCCGCGTTTAATAAGCAATTCAATTTATTGATTGAAAATTTAAACGAGAATTACGAGGCCGGTTATACCAATTACATCTGTTGTTCTAGTGAGCAGCAAGCAAAGCGTTTTCAGGATATTTTTAACGATGCTGATCTTAATGTCAAGCAGTACGAGACTATTATTCTCTCGCTATATCGCGGCTTTATAGATGATGATTTAAAAATGGTTTGCTACACAGATCATCAGATTTTTGAGCGTTATCATAAATTTAAACTGAAAGACGGCTACGCGAAAAAACAGGCCATTACTTTAAAAGAATTGACCAGCTTGCAAGTGGGTGATTACATCACACACATTGATCACGGGATTGGGAAATTTGGCGGACTTCAGAAAATTGAAGTTGAAGGGAAACGTCAGGAAGCGATTAAATTGATCTATGGAGAGCGCGATGTATTATATCTGAGTATTCACTCCCTACACAAAGTCACTAAGTACAACGGGAAGGAGGGCAAACCCCCTCAGATTTATAAACTGGGAAGTGCTGCTTGGAAAAAACTCAAGCAAAAGACAAAAACTAAGGTTAAAGAAATCGCCTTTAACCTCATCAAATTATACGCAAAACGCCGACTTGAAAAAGGTTTTGCTTTTGGTCCCGATACGTATTTGCAAAACGAACTCGAAGCGAGTTTTATTTACGAAGACACGCCAGACCAAAGTAGCGCTACCGAAGCTGTAAAAGCAGATATGGAAAGTGCTCGCCCGATGGACCGTCTGGTTTGTGGGGATGTAGGTTTCGGTAAAACTGAAGTCGCCATCAGAGCCGCATTTAAAGCTGTAGATAATGGGAAACAGGTTGCGATATTAGTACCCACAACGATTTTGGCTTTTCAGCATCATAAAACTTTTACTGAACGTCTAAAAGATTTACCGGTTACGGTAGATTATCTGAATCGTTTCCGCACTGCGAAGGAAAAAAGAGAAACGTTAGAACGCTTAGAAAATGGCCGGGTAGATATTATTATAGGCACGCATCAACTCACCAGTAAGAATGTAAAATTTAAAGATCTGGGCTTACTCATTGTAGATGAGGAGCAAAAATTTGGTGTTGCAGTTAAAGACAAACTCAAGACCATAAAAGAAAACGTAGATACGCTGACGCTAACGGCAACGCCTATTCCGCGTACGCTGCAGTTTAGTTTGATGGCGGCTCGAGATCTGAGTACGATCACCACGGCCCCACCCAATCGCTATCCTATAGAAACTCATATTGTTAGATTGCAGGAAGAAACTATACGAGATGCCGTGTCTTATGAAATACAACGTGGCGGACAGGTTTTCTTTATTCATAATCGTTTGCAAAATATCAAAGAGGTTGCCGGGATGATTCAGCGTCTGGTACCTGATGCTAAAATAGCTATTGGTCATGGTCAGATGGATGGTAAGAAACTCGAAGAGTTGATGCTCAAGTTTATGGCTGGTGAGTTTGACGTTTTGGTCTCTACCACTATTGTAGAAAGCGGTCTCGACGTACCCAATGCCAATACGATTTTTATAAACAATGCCAATAATTTCGGACTTTCAGATTTGCATCAAATGCGGGGTCGTGTGGGCCGAAGCAACAAAAAAGCGTTCTGTTATTTCATCACGCCTCCACTCTCCGCAATGACCGAAGATGCGCGCAAACGCATGACTGCTTTAGAGCAATTCTCCAGTTTGGGTAGCGGTTTTAATATTGCAATGAAGGATTTAGAAATTCGTGGGGCCGGAGATCTCTTAGGTGGTGAGCAAAGTGGCTTTATCAATGAAATAGGTTTTGACACCTATCAAAAAATCTTAAATGAAGCCATTGAAGAACTCAAAGAAAATGAGTTCGCCGATTTGTATGCCGACCAAAATGCTGATGATGAAAATAAAGAGTACGTCAAGGATACGGTAATCGATTCTGATTTCTCCTTGCTCTTCCCGGATGATTACATCAACAACATTACCGAGCGTTTAAATCTCTATACCGAATTAAACAATTTAAAGACCGAAGAAGAACTCGCAGCTTTTGAAAGCCGACTGACTGACCGTTTTGGCGAACTACCACCACAGGCTGAAGATTTGTTGAATTCGGTTAGAATTAAATGGGTTGCCACGCATTACGGACTTGAAAAAGTGGTGATGAAAAATAAAAAACTCATCGGATTTTTTATCGCAGATCAGAATTCTAAATTTTACCAAAGCGCGGCGTTCTCCAGAGTGCTTCAGTATGTACAAACGCATTCAAACCGGGTCACGCTTAAAGAGAAGAAAACATCAAAAGGCTTGCGGTTACTCCTCACCGCCCCCGGAATTTCTTCCGTCAATAAAGCTGTTGAATTGCTGAAGCCTTTAATGCCAAAGAAAGTGGAGTTGGCTGAAAACGAACAATAACTCAAATACCCAAAGTACAGGCAATTATTCCTTAAACCTTGCTATCACTGAAATGTCAGGTAAATGACGGGTAAGTGCAGGCGCAAAAAATTGGCTGGAAGTGCTTTCTGTTTTTAGTATTGCAGTGTCTAACATTCTTGTATTTTTAGATGCGCATCATTTACAAGAGCAATCTATGTCACTTATGAAACAGCCACAACTTGGGCTTAAAATTTTAGAACTACGCCAACAAAAAGGATTTACTCAGGAAGAACTAGTAGAGCAGTGCAATATTTCGGTACGCACCATTCAACGTATAGAAGCCGGTGAAGTAATGCCACGCGTTTATACTGTAAAAACGATTCTCGCAGCTTTGGATCGCGATCTTGATGACCTTCAGGAAACAGCATTTGAGAAAAAAGTCAAAAAAGCATTTCTCCTAGAAATTGATGAAACTAAAAATGTTTCCTTCCTGTTTACACAGCTCAATCTAGGCTGGATCGCCGGAATAATCAGTATGATTCTACTGGTTTTTCAACTCATTGAAGAAACGACTTATTTAACCACAGACCAGTATTATTTTGGGGAGGTATTTTATGCAGCGGTAACTATTTTAGGTGCAGTAGCTTTTGCACTCCATATGCGGGCTTTCACACTTATAGGCGGACTATTTAAAGCCCAGTTTTTAAAGACCAGTGCGATCATTGCTATAGCCATCAATACTCTTATTGCGTTGTATTCTGTATTTGATCTGCATTTTCAATACATCAAATTGGAAGCTTTTGCGGTGATTTACAGCGTGCTCTTTGGGGTACTGTTTATCTGTATGGGTATCGGACTTTTAAAAACAAATCATCTGGGCCAGTTGCCCAAAGTAACGGGAATTATAAATTTAGTTTTAGGGGCTATGTTTTTGACGGTGATTATGACCGTAGTTGCAGGTCCGGCAAGTATTCTGGCTCAAGGGCTCTATGTGGCGATTATTTTGAGGGCAATTCAAGTTTTAAGAAAGCAATTCTCGTAACCTAAAATATAAAGTGCAGGAAATAATAGTTTCCTGCACTAAAATTTCCTAACTGTTTTAATTTAAAGTACTCTTCCAGCGTTCTAAAACAGTACTTTGCTTTTGAAGCAATGAAGCAATACTTTTTTGATCAACCCGTTGCAGGTTTGCTAAAACCTTATCAATTGTCTCTATTATTATTTGAAAATGATCATTTTCAAAAATATTTCCGGGTTTCACAGCCAGTTCTCCTGGCTTTATAATTGCCTCTTTCAATTCCTGCACAGAATCTATATTTGGTAATTTTACAAAATCAACTTCATCTAATTTTTTTACTTCAAATTCAAGCGCTGACGCAAAATTTTTTATGGTTGTTGATAGTTCTCTCACATCTCCTTCTGTAGCAGATGAATTAGATTGAATTTGCTGAAGCGCGTTTAATATTTCCGTTTTACCATCTGCAAAGGACTTATAAACACTACTTATCGCTTCGTGTTGCTTATAATGTTTATAGAGCTGATCATAAGCGTCAACTTGAAGTGCAATACACAAATAAGCATAGCAAAATTTCTTATCCCATTCTATAAAAGAGAAGTTGAGTAACTGATTACGATCTTCAACCACAAGGCTATAAACCTCTTGCATTTGCTTTTTAGAATATGTAACATCCTTGTAAGAAAAAGATTTGGCTTTGTGCTCGCCTTGAGCAATTTGAACAATTTCAATAAGTAGTGCGTCTAATTTCTTAACAGGCTGCATAAGAGCTTTAACCTCATCTTTCAAATTCTCAAAGTAAAGAGGATCTTGAACTCCAACTTCTTCGATGGAATTAATATCCTCAATATTTGATACGTGCAGGTATCTATTCTCAAAAGTATTGTGGTAAGCCTCTAAAAGTTCAGTTCCTGAAGACTCCTCTTTGATAAACTGTTGAAAGGCTTCAAAACTGATGCTTTCCTTAGTCTTTGCCTTAAGATATTCCTTATAGATAAGACAAGTCATTTGTTGCTGTAAATTACGATAGTCGCCAAATAGTAACCAAGGAGATCGCTTATCATAAACACACGAAACATAAGGGCTTTTTGCATTTTCTTCCCTAGATTGATTAGAAGGATGGCTGGCATACATACCTACAACAACACTATCGTTATCATCAAAAAACTTCTTCCCTCCTGCAGGATGAAGCGGTAGGAGGCTAAATTTCTCTTCGAGCTGTTGCAAGATTTTCTTGGTTGCCTGAGAACTGTGCTCATATAAATTATCTACAGCAATTCCCTTTTGAGAAGCGATATACGCATAATTCACGGTATTATTCCAAGCATTAGAACCGTCATCTAATTTCCATAATGCTGAAACTATAGGGTCACTTCCAGAAGCTTTGACCGCAACTTTGTCTGCATTAAATTCCATTTCCCGAGAAAGCGAAGAATACATAATATTTAAAAACTGATAAAATAAACGCAGCAACTGCCGAATCAACCAAATAACAGGAGTTATAGCCCAAGCAGCAAAAGATAAGCGTATGTCTGCAGCACGCCACCGATCTAGCAAATCATCCCACTTATCACGATCAAAAATCATATTGTGGATAATAGTATTTGCAGAATTAATGTAGCTGCCTATTTTCATGCTTTTTTGTGCGAAATGACCAAATTCATGAGCAGCCACTGCTTTAAATTCAGAAAGATTGAGACAATCAAGTAGCCCTAGACCTATTGTGAGTTCTTTTTTTACAGGAAGAAATAAGCTCAACCAGATATTCGTGTAGCGCACATATGCATTTACATCAGGATCAACATAAATATTCTTAGGTCTGGGCGCTCCGGTTTCTTCGCAGATTGTATCAACGAAATTCCATAAATCCGGATGCTCCTCTTTCTTGAGCAAAATACGGTTAGAAGGCCTGTGATTCTTAAGCTTTAACATGAACTTAAGCGTAAATAAAAATAACATGATACTTCCCGCTATAGAACCAATCTTGAGTAAGATGGTCCATTTGTTGTAATGCTCAATTTCATAAGTAAAGGCATAGTAAACAAGATAGCCTAGAAAAGCGACCATTGTCAAATAGAGAATAAAGAACAAAAAAATCCCAAACACAGCTAATGCTGCACGATACTTATAAGAAGATTCTAAAGAGGTTAGTTTTTCAGGAATAGAAGTAGGACTTTCGGGGTATATTAGTGTACTCACGGAATAAATATTTAAACATCTAAGCTCGTTTATTCCGCTTAAAAATCACAATTTTTCTTAAAAAATTATTAAAAATAATAAAACGCATCTTTAAAATGCTCCAACTTTTCCTGGGTTTTATTTTTTAAAACAGCAATAACATCAAAACGGGTTTCAATATCCAAATCGTTTGAAATGATGTATTCATTGGCAGCTTTGACGAGTAATTTGATTTTAGACGGAGTCACAAAGTCCTGTGGATCACCAAAGAAATCAGAGTTGCGGGTTTTAACCTCTACAATGACGAGTTCGTTATCTTTTTGAGCGATAATATCAATTTCCGCTTTTGCGAAAAACCAATTGCGTTCCAGAATTTCATAACCCTTTCGTTGAAGATAGTCGGCTGCATACTGTTCGCCCCATTTCCCGAGTTCGTTATGATTCATTGCTCTAAAACATTAATTATTCAATCTGATCAAAATAAAGCTTTGCACCGCGTTCATTAACTTCCAGCGAAGTGCTTCGCCCCATAATAAGTGCACGGTTATCTTTTAAATGTCCTGCCGGAAAGTCAAAGCATACAGGATAATCATATTCACTTACCGCATCTAAAACGATCTCCTGAGCCGTTTTTCCAAAAGGAACCGAATTGTCATGCATGCTAGTCAACCCCCCCACTACAAGGCCGCGAAGATTGCGCAACATTCCATTACGTTTGAGGTTGACCATCATACGATCTACATGGTATAAATACTCATCAAGATCTTCTATAAACAGAATAGCATTATCTGTATTTATAGCAGAATGGCTTCCGCATAAAGAATATAAAATAGAAATATTACCCCCTACCAGTTCGCCTTTTCCAGTACCTTGACGATTGAGTGGATGACTCTCTATGTGATAATGCAAGGGTTTACCTAACCAAGCGTTTTCTAATGTTTGTTTTGCAATGGCTGTATTCCGAGAAATCCCAACCGGCATAACAGCGTGAATGGTCTCAAAACCCAATTTATGAATTTGTGAATGCAACACCGTCACATCGCTATATCCCACAACCCATTTAGGATATTTTACAAATTTGTAAAAATTGATTTCATCTATAATTCGCACCGTACCGTAACCCCCTTTTGCACACCAAACTGCTTTGATTTCGTCATCATCTAACATTTCTTGCAAGTCTGTAGCACGCAATTTATCTGTACCACCGTATTGATTATCTGCTGCTCCGATAGTTTTACCCAAGACCGGCACTAATCCACAAGATTTTAAAAGAGCTATCCCGTCCTCGAGATCTGCTCTATCAACCTTACGTGCAGTACACACAATTCCTACTTTATCTCCTTCAACTAAATAAGGCGGGGTTACCATATTCTATCTATTATGGGCGGTACAAAAGCCCGGTTACTTTAAAATTTATTTTTGATGCTTCAGCTTGTTTCATTTCTTAGAAATTATGCCAAGCTGTGCAAAACTAAACACATCTTTCATTCTAAACAGCACATCAAACTTAGCGTTGTTTTTAGATAAGTCACGCTAAATATAGAAAGCATATTAAAAAGAAAAACTACAAATAAATTATGCAATATTATAAACTATTTAAAACACTAATGTAAGACTTATTAAATGTAGGGTATCTCTGGTTTTGTGTAAGGTCATAAATGGTATCTTTGCCGCTGAAATTTTAATCCTGATATGAGTCCAAAAAGATATACAATTACCGCTGCACTACCCTATACAAATGGTCCTATTCACATAGGTCACCTGGCAGGAGTATATGTACCTGCAGACATTTACGCCCGTTATTTAAGAGGAATGGGCAATGATGTTGCATACATCTGCGGTAGCGATGAGCATGGTGTTGCTATTAGCATAAAGGCTAAAAAAGAAGGTATTACTCCACAAGAAGTAGTAGATAAATACCATAAGATCATTAAAGATTCTTTTCAGGAATTTGGGATTTCTTTTGATAATTATTCGCGTACTTCTGAACCGGTACATCACGATACCGCTTCAGAATTCTTTAAAATCCTTTATGAAAAAGGAGATTTTATCGAAGAAGTAACTGAGCAATTGTATGACCCGGAAGCTAACCAGTATTTGGCTGATCGTTTTGTGATAGGAACCTGTCCTAAATGTGGTCACGAGGAAGCTTACGGGGATCAGTGCGAAAATTGCGGTTCGTCTCTAAATGCCACTGATTTGATCAATCCCAAATCTACCATTTCTGGCGCTGAACCTATTTTGAAAAAAACCAAACACTGGTTTTTACCTCTTGAACGTTATGAAGACTTCCTCAAGCAATGGATCCTGGAGGATCATAAGAAGGATTGGAAATCTAATGTTTACGGTCAGTGCAAATCATGGATTGACGACGGCTTGCGCCCCCGTGCGGTAACCCGCGATCTCGACTGGGGAATTCCCGTACCGGTTGAAGGAGCTGAAGGTAAAGTACTGTACGTTTGGTTTGATGCTCCTATCGGTTATATTTCCTCTACCAAAGAATGGGCAGCACGCGAGGGCAAAAACTGGGAGGATTACTGGAAAAAAGACGATACCAAATTGGTTCACTTTATTGGGAAAGACAACATTGTTTTTCACTGCATTATTTTCCCAAGTATGCTTAAGGCGGAAGGAAGCTATATTTTGCCGGATAATGTGCCTGCTAATGAGTTTTTAAATCTAGAAGGTAACAAGCTTTCCACTTCAAAAAACTGGGCGGTGTGGTTGCACGAATACCTGGAAGACTTTCCGGGGCAGCAAGATGTGTTGCGTTACACCCTAACCGCAAACGCTCCAGAAACCAAAGACAACGACTTTACCTGGAATGATTTTCAGGCGCGTAACAATAATGAACTCGTTGCAATCTTTGGAAATTTCATCAACCGTGTGGTGGTTCTGACCAATAAATATTACGAAGGCGCTATTCCGCAGGCTTATGACTTTAATGAAGAAGACGAGCGTGTACTTGCAGAAATGAAAGCCTATCCGGCAGTTATTGCAAGTTCCATTGAACGCTATCGTTTCCGCGAAGCTCAAAATGAATTGATGAATGTAGCCCGACTCGGAAACAAATACCTGGCCGATGCGGAGCCCTGGAAAACTGTAAAAACCGATACAGAGCGCACCCAAACCGTGATGTATGTGGCCTTACAAATCGCAGGAACACTTGCTGTTTTAAGTGAACCCTTTTTACCACATACTGCAAATACGCTCAAACACATGCTCAATATTGAGAGTGAAGATCCGTTAGTGCGTTTACCAGAAGCCTTGAGCTGGGAAATGCTTGGAGACAAAATAGATTTACTTCCCGTAGGACACATAATCAATCAGGCTGCGTTGTTATTTAGTAAGATTGAAGACGAACAAATACAAAAACAACTCGATAAATTAGAAGCCACAAAAATGAGTAACAAAGCCGAAAATATAGCTGTAACCCCTCAAAAAGACACCATTCAGTTTGATGATTTCACCAAGCTGGATATGCGTGTGGGAACCATTATTGAAGCTGAAAAAATGCCCAAAACCAAAAAGCTTTTAGTTTTAAAAGTAGATACCGGTATTGATGTACGTACCATCGTTTCAGGCATAGCCGAAAGTTTTAAGCCCGAAGATATTATAGGTAAACAGGTAACCGTTTTGGTAAACCTTGCCCCTCGCGCACTACGCGGCGTAGAAAGCGAAGGCATGATTTTAATGACTGAAGATGCTCAAGGTAAATTGGTATTTATGAATCCCGATACCGCCGGCGTTAAAAATGGCGGGGTGATTAGTTAGATAAAAATTTTCCCTCCTTAAAAAGGAGGGAAAATTTCAGCTTTGCTGAAACAAGGGTGTTCTACAGGCCACATCAAGCGCTCCCGAAAGTAATCGGGACGAGAATACCACCCACTCAATAATATCAGATAGCATGCCTACGATACTTTCTTACCTACGATCGCAGACCAACCTCCCAGAAAGCAGCATCAAAAACACCCTGCAGCTGCTGGAAGAAGATGCGACAATTCCTTTTATTGCGCGCTATCGCAAAGAACGCACGGGCAATCTGGACGAAGTGCAAATCGGAGATATCGTAAAATTTAAAGAGCAGTTTGAAATTTTAGAAAAACGGAAAGCCACTATTCTAAAAGCTTTAAAAGAACAGGAAGTATTAACCCCCGAACTTCAAAAGCAGATTGAAGATACAACCGATGTAACGGTTTTAGAAGACTTGTACCTTCCGTATAAGAAAACGCGAAAAACCAAAGCCGATACCGCCCGTGAAAACGGACTCGAACCCCTGGCCAAAATCATCATGGCGCAAAATACCCGGGATGTAGAAGATGCTGCTGCCCGTTTTCTAAGTAAAGATATCTCCTCAACAGACGATGCGCTTGAAGGTGCCCGCCACATCATTGCAGAGTGGATTAATGAGCGTACAGACCTGCGTAATTATCTTAGAAATCAGTTGACGCGTCACGCCCAGATCACGACTAAAGTGGTCAAGTCTAAAAAAGACGACGAGAAAGCTCTGAAATATAAAGATTACTTTGAATGGGAAGAATCGCTCTCACGTATTCCCTCCCACCGCTTTCTTGCACTTTCCCGTGCTGCAGAAGAAGGAATTATACGACTCAAAGTAGCTCTTGAAGATGATCGGGCGTTGGAGCACTTGGAAAACCGACTCCTTAAATCTCAAGGCGATTGTGCAAACCAAATTAAAGTAGCTGCCGCAGATGCCTATAAACGTTTGTTGTTTCCGGCATTGAGTAATGAAGCCCTAAGTGCTGCAAAAGAAAAAGCAGATGCTGAAGCGATTTCGGTTTTTGCTAAAAACTTACGCCAGCTTCTTCTGGGTTCGCCGCTGGGTGAAAAACGCATTCTGGCAATTGATCCCGGTTTTAGAACGGGTTGTAAAGTAGTCTGTCTTGATGAAAATGGCGGACTTCAACACAACGAAACCATCTATCCGCATCCCCCAAAAAACGATACTAAAGGTGCGATGCGTAAAGTCAGTTTTCTGGTTGACGCGCATAAAATACAAGCCATTGCTATTGGAAACGGAACCGCCAGTCGGGAAACCGAACAGTTTATAAAACGCATGCAATTCAATCGGGATATTGAAGTTTTTGTAGTTAGCGAAGCCGGTGCGAGTATTTATTCGGCTTCAAAAATCGCACGGGATGAATTTCCCAATTACGATGTGACCGTTCGCGGTGCAGTTTCCATCGGACGCCGTCTTGCAGATCCGCTAGCCGAACTGGTAAAGATTGATGCAAAATCAATCGGTGTAGGCCAATATCAACATGATGTAGACCAAACCAAATTAAAAAATGAACTCGACCGTGTGGTTGAAAGTTGCGTGAATACTGTAGGTGTTAACATCAACACCGCCAGTGTACCGCTGTTGAGTTATGTTTCCGG
The DNA here is from genome assembly GCF_004104075.1 of Leeuwenhoekiella polynyae. Taxonomy (GTDB): domain Bacteria; phylum Bacteroidota; class Bacteroidia; order Flavobacteriales; family Flavobacteriaceae; genus Leeuwenhoekiella; species Leeuwenhoekiella polynyae. The sequence goes on from NZ_QOVK01000013.1 coordinate 78,009, forward strand.
AATTGGCCCTAAACTGGCAGAAAATATTGTTGCCTATCGCGACGAAAACGGTGCTTTCGCTTCGCGGAAAGAAATATTGAATGTTCCTCGTTTGGGTGCTAAAGCTTATGAACAGGCAGCCGGTTTCCTGCGCATTAAAAATGCCGAAAATCCGCTGGACGATTCTGCAGTGCATCCCGAACGCTACGATTTGGTTGAAAAAATGGCCAAAAGTCTCAAGGTTTCTGTGGAAGAATTGGTGGGCAACAAAACGGTTTTAAAAGAATTGAGTCTAGAAGATTATGTAACCGATGAAGTGGGCGAACTGACGCTGAAAGATATTGTAGACGAACTCGAAAAACCCGGGCTCGATCCACGGGAGCCGGCAAAGGCGTTTACCTTCAATCAAAATATTAGAAAAATCGAAGATTTAGAAGTGGGTCAGTTATTGCCGGGAATTGTAAACAACGTCACCAATTTTGGGGCTTTTGTTGACATTGGCATTAAAGAAAGTGGACTGATTCATATTTCAAACCTCGCAGACGGTTTTGTAAGTGACGTAAATGCACACGTGAGTTTACAGGAACAGGTTGTTGTTAAAGTGCTTGAAGTCGATATCAAACGGAAGCGTATTCAGCTTAAATTGCATAAACTGAATGCTTAACTTCTGATACCAATCAACAAACACTAACGTGTTGTTGATACACTCAAAGTGACATCAAATTAATAAAACTGTGCTCAAAATCGCATACCATCCCATCTACAAACATCCACTTCCTGAAGGACACCGCTTCCCTATGGAAAAATACGAGCTACTCCCCAATCAATTGTTGCACGAGGGTACCTGCACCGAAGCAAATTTCTACGAACCGGGATTTCCGGAAGAAAAATACATCACGGCTGTTCATACCCAGGAATACGTCACCAACCTCAAGGCACTTAATATCGAGCGCAGAGCGGCACGCAAAATTGGCTTTCCGCTTTCACAAGAATTGGTAGATCGGGAGCAAATTATCGCACAGGGTACGATTTTGGGTTGCCAGTATGCGTTGGAGAACAGCATCAGCTTTAATATCGCCGGCGGTACGCACCACGCCTATTCTGACCACGGGGAAGCTTTTTGCCTGTTAAACGATCAGGCCATTGGCGCGCGCTACCTGCAGTTACAGGGATTAGCGCAACAAATTCTCATTGTAGACCTCGATGTGCATCAGGGCAACGGTACGGCTGAAATTTTTCAGGAAGATGATTCGGTGTTTACCTTTAGCATGCACGGCGCGGGCAATTACCCGTTTAAGAAAGAAGTTTCTGATCTCGATATCCCAATACCTGACAAAAGCGGCGACGCTTATTATTTAGCCAGGCTAAAAGAGACGCTTCCCCGCTTGATTGATCAAGTAAAGCCCGATTTTGTTTTTTACCTCAGCGGCGTTGATATTCTAGAAACCGATAAGCTTGGAAGGTTGTCGTGCAGCGTTGAAGGCTGTAAAGAACGCGATCGTTTTGCACTGAGTTGTTTTCGCGAAAGCGGAATTCCTGTACAGGTAAGTATGGGCGGCGGCTATTCTCCAAATATTAAAATAATTATTGAGGCACACGCCAACACCTATCGTCTGGCTCAGGAAATTTATTTTTAAAAGCTGAATTTCAATACCTTAAAGACGCCTGGGGTGTTTTCACCCTTTTTCAACATAAAAAATTGGTTTATAGCTATTTATGTCTATTTTTGTTAAAACTCTTAACAATTTTAAAAAATGAAGAAATTTACTATCTTTTTTGCCCTTACCATTTTTGCTCTTGCATTCAATTCTTGTGATGCAGTTGATGAATTGACTGAAATTGATGTTGATACTACTATCACCAAAGATTTAGTGATTACCGTTGCCGAAGGAGAAACCACTTTTTCAGAAAGTGCTTCTATCAGTATAGATGATGATGATGTGCAAGATAATCTTGATAAAATAGAAGATTTACAAATCACAAAACTTACCTACCAAATTCTTAGCGTAAGTGGTACTGAAGATGTTATCGCGTCTGGTAGTTTTACTGCTGCAAGCAGTACGTATCCATGGTTTTCTGCCGGAGATAGTACTTCTGTTAATCTAACGACTGCCGCTGCTGATGGAACAGTTTATGAAATTGAAGTGAACCAGGCTTTAGTAGATGCGTTTGAAGCAGACTTGAGAAGTGGTGCTACAGCAACTTTATCAGCTTCAGGAACTGTATCTGATGCTCCTGTAACCTTTACTGTACGCATTACCGCTGACGTAAAAGTAACTGTTGATGCAATCTAACTAGATAATCAACTACTAAAAAACCCGATGCCATCACATCGGGTTTTTTATGTCTTGATTTTTCTGAAAACGGGTAAGTGCAGGTGGCACACTTGTTAATAATGCTTTATATTCGTAAAAAATTAACAATTATTTTATGCCGATACCTGAAAATGCTCGGAAATACTGGCGCGAAAACATCAAATACCTCTCCATTTTATTGATCATTTGGTTTGCAGTTTCCTTTGGTTGCGGCATACTTTTTAAAGATTTTCTCAATCGATATAGTTTGGGAGGTTTTAAATTGGGCTTTTGGTTTGCCCAGCAAGGCAGCATCTATGTGTTTGTGATTCTCATTTTTGTCTACATCCGGTTGATGAATAAACTGGATAAGAAATACGGATACAACGAAAAATAACCCACACCAACCAACTCATTATGGATGTTCAAATCTGGACCTGGCTACTCGTAGGCGTATCTTTTGCGCTTTATTTTGGAATTGCAATCTGGGCCCGTGCGGGTTCTACTAAAGAATTTTATGTTGCGGGCGGCGGGGTCTCCCCGTTAGCTAACGGAATGGCAACCGCAGCAGACTGGATGAGTGCGGCCTCGTTTATCTCGATGGCAGGTATTATCTCGTTTGCCGGTTACGATGGTTCGGTCTACCTAATGGGTTGGACCGGGGGTTATGTACTGCTTGCGCTTTTGCTGGCGCCATATCTGCGTAAGTTTGGCAAATTTACGGTACCCGATTTCATTGGCGATCGTTATTACTCCAATACCGCACGTACCGTAGCTGTGATTTGTGCCCTCATTGTATCGTTTACCTACGTGGCCGGGCAAATGCGCGGTGTGGGTATCGTTTTTTCACAATTTCTTCAGGTCGAAATCACTACCGGGGTGATTATTGGGATGGCTGTGGTTCTGGTATTCGCTTTTTTAGGCGGAATGAAAGGCATCACCTATACTCAGGTAGCGCAATACTGTGTGCTTATTTTTGCATTTATGGTACCTGCTATTTTTATTTCGATACAAATGACCGGTAATATTATTCCACAGATTGGGATGGGCGGTCGTGTGGAAGATGGTACCTACCTCCTTCAGAAATTAGACAACCTACATACGCAGCTGGGCTTTAAAGAATATACCGAAGGCACCAAATCTACCTGGGATGTCTTTGCGATCACATTGGCATTGATGGCCGGTACTGCCGGATTGCCCCACGTGATTGTGCGCTTTTTTACCGTTCCTAATGTAAAAGATGCCCGTAAATCAGCCGGATGGGCATTACTGCTTATCGCTATTCTATATACCACGGCACCGGCAGTTTCGGTATTTGCACGTACCAATTTAATTGAGACGGTAAGCAATCAGGAGTATTCTTCGTTACCCGAATGGTTTAAAAACTGGGAAAATATGGGACTCATTGCGTGGTCTGATAAAAATGAAGATGGAAAAATTCAATATGTAAACGGTGAAGCTACCTCTGGAAAACCCGAATTCACGGATACCCGCGGAGCATACGGCGAGCGCCTGATCAGCAATGCATCTCCCGAAACCAACGAACTCTATGTAGACCGGGATATTATGGTACTGGCCAATCCTGAAATAGCACAACTACCCGCCTGGGTGATTGCTTTAGTCGCCGCCGGTGGACTCGCCGCAGCGCTGTCTACTGCTGCCGGATTGTTGCTGGTCATTTCGACTTCGGTTTCTCATGACTTGATTAAAAAACAATTAAAACCGGATATTTCAGACAAAGGCGAATTGCTGGCGGCACGTATCAGTATTTTTGTTGCTGTGGTTGTGGCAGGACTCTTTGGGATTTATCCGCCGGGATTTGTAGCTGCCGTGGTCGCACTGGCTTTTGGTCTCGCGGCTGCCTCGTTCTTTCCGGCAATTGTTTTGGGAATTTTTGACAAGCGTATGAACCGCCAGGGCGCCATTAGCGGAATGATCGTAGGTATCGTCCTGATGCTGTTTTATATGATACGGTTTAAGACCGGCCTCATTGGTGTTCTAGACCCCTTACCGGCATCCGAATGGTGGTTTGGAACCTCACCTGAAGGTTTTGGAACCGTAGCGATGACGGTAAATGTGGTTATCTCAGTTATTGTTTCCAGACTCACACCTGCACCACCTGAAGATGTGCAGGATATTGTAGAAAACATACGAATCCCCAGCGGTGCGGGAGAAGCTCACGATCATTAATTTTAGTTGTATTCGTCAGACTAAAAATGACCTTTGAGGAAAAGAAATATTACGACAGAATAAGGGCTCGATTTATAGGTCGAAAAGTAATCCAAGTCTATTATGAGGAGTTAAATTATGATTCAGATGCTGAGTTCTGGGAATATACTTCCGAAATTCATTCTGTTGATATGAATGTTATATTTCAATTTGATAACAATGATTTGATTCAAATAAAGTGGGATAATGAATTTTATTGTTACGGAATTGGTTTTGAGGAATTAAAAAAAAATCGACTACCGTAAAAACATTAAAACCATCAAACTAACTGAAAACAAAAATTGGAAAAAGCTAATAAAAAATAAAATCTCTGAAATCACAGTTTTCTGGGATATTAGTGAGGGAGTACAAACCGTTTTACAAAATCATTCACCTACAAAGAATCAATTTGATGTTCGTAAAATTCCTCAAACTTGGCAAATTGAATTTGGTAGTGAAAAAATATGGATTTCTGCCTTAGAAATTAAAGATGGAGAAACTAGCTCATATTGGGCTGACCATTTAACAATATTATTTACAAATCAAGGACAAGAAAAGTTTGAACTGATTAAAAATTCACGTAAACAAAATACCATAATTTAAACTTTATCATTTGGCTAATTTCAAATTCAATCACATTGCACTTTCGGTAAAAGATGTGAATGCCTCGGTTGATTTTTATCAAAACGTATTTCAGTTTGAGGAACTGGAAAATACCGCTTCCAACTCGAAGACACGCTGGTTATCGCTTGGTGAAGGCAGAGAATTACACCTGATTCCCAGGTCTGATGCGGTAATTAAAACCAATAAAGCCGTTCATTTTGCTATGGCTACTTCAGATCTAACTGCATTTATCACCCATATTGAAACTCTTGGTATTGCGTATTCAGATTGGAAAGACACACCTTTAAAAAACTACGTCAGAGATGACGGAATTAGGCAAGTTTATTTTCAGGATCCCGATGCCCACTGGATTGAAGTCAATGAAGCCTTCTGATTTCAAGTTTAAATCATCAGTCAATTTTCTAACTGGTTTGCGATAATTATCCAAATTCATAATTTTTTGGCAGAAAAATTAATGAAATCAAAACATTCCCTTTAGAATTTTTCAAAAAGAATCGATATCGTTTTAGTAATTTTAAGCGTTACAACTACAAGTATTAAATCGCATGAGTAATTATCATATCAAACATTTAGAAGAATATTTTCAAGTCTATCGCAAGTCGGTACGTAATCCAGAAAGCTACTGGGAAGAAATCGCCGAAGAACACTTTATGTGGCACAAGCGCTGGGATAATGTGTTAAGCTATGACTTTGATAAGCCTGAATTTAAATGGTTTGAAGGAGCAAAACTCAACATTACCGAAAATTGCATCGACCGCCATCTGCGTACACGGGGTGACAAAACAGCCATCCTTTTTGAGCCCAACAATCCGGATGAAGAAGCACTGCACATCAGCTATAACGAGTTGCATGAACGCGTTGCTAAAATGGCTAACGTACTCAAATCACAAGGCATCAAAAAGGGAGACCGCGTCTGCATTTATTTACCTATGATTCCCGAGCTGGCTGTTTCAGTCCTGGCTTGTGCGCGAATAGGCGCGATACATTCCGTAGTATTTGCCGGGTTTTCTTCCAGTGCGCTTGCTACACGTATTAATGATTCTGACTGTAAACTGGTTATCACCAGCGACGGTTCTTTCCGGGGTAGCAAAACAATCGATTTAAAAGGAATTGTTGATGAGGGATTGAAAAAATGCGAAAGTGTCGAAACCGTTTTGGTTGTAAACCGCATCAATGCTGAAATCGACATGAAAGAAGGGCGTGACCAATGGCTTCAACCACTTCTGGAAAAAGCTGAAACTACCTGTGCTCCTGAAATTATGGATGCTGAAGATCCGCTGTTTATTTTATACACTTCGGGATCAACCGGAACGCCCAAGGGAATGGTACATACCACAGCCGGGTATATGGTCTATTCTGCGTTTACCTTTAAAAATGTATTTCAATACCGGGAAGATGATGTGTACTGGTGTACGGCAGACATCGGCTGGATCACCGGGCACAGTTATATTGTTTACGGTCCGCTGGCCAATGGTGCAACGACCGTTATGTTTGAAGGCGTGCCCAGCTATCCTGATTATGGTAGATTCTGGGAGATTGTAGAAAAACATAAAGTCACCCAGTTTTATACAGCGCCAACGGCAATTAGAGCTTTAGCCAAAGAAAACCTGGAACACGTAGAAAAGTATGACTTAACCTCCTTAAAAGTATTGGGTACCGTAGGCGAACCCATCAATGAAGAAGCATGGCACTGGTATGACGAAAATATCGGGAAGAAAAAAAGTCCGATTGTAGATACCTGGTGGCAAACCGAAACCGGGGGAATTATGATCTCGCCTATTCCCTACTCCACCCCCGCGATTCCAACATTTGCGACTTTGCCGCTACCCGGTATTCAGCCTGCATTGATGGATGAAGAAGGCAACGAAATTAAAGGCAATCAAGTTGACGGAAGGTTGTGTATCAAATTTCCCTGGCCCTCAATGGCCCGTACCATTTGGGGTAATCATCAACGGTATAAAGAGACCTATTTTTCAGCGTTTAAAAACATGTATTTTACCGGCGACGGCGCTTTACGCGATAGTGTAGGCTATTACCGGATCACCGGTCGTGTAGATGATGTGGTGATCGTAAGCGGTCACAATCTGGGTACCGCACCTATTGAAGATGCGATTAACGAGCATCCTGCAGTGGCCGAAAGCGCCATTGTGGGTTACCCGCACGAGGTGAAAGGTAATGCGCTTTACGGGTATGTGATCTTGAAAGAAACCGGTGAAAGTCGTAATCAGGACAATCTACGCAAAGAGATCAATCAACTGATTTCAGATCGAATTGGCCCAATAGCCAAGTTGGATAAGATTCAGTTTACAAATGGACTTCCTAAAACCCGAAGTGGTAAAATTATGCGTCGTATTCTGCGTAAAATTGCTTCTAACGATACGTCAAACCTTGGAGACACCAGCACATTACTAAATCCTGAAATTGTCCAGGAGGTAATGGATAATGTGATTAAATAAGATTTACGCATAAAAAGTAAACCTTTACTTCAATCTCTAAGTGAGATAAAGTTTTGATTTTTAAACTAAAACGCCCTTTAGTAAAAATTAAAGGACTTTTAGTTTAAAATTAATCATTGACATTCGCTGAAATTAATAATTTTGATATCTAATTAAAATATAAAATATATTGGAAAACTTAAACAACCAAAGACCTCCAAAAACCTGGCTTGTAGAATCTATTTTATCTACTGTTTTATGCTGCTTACCTTTTGGCATTGCCGGTATTGTTAACGCTGCAAAAGTTGAATCTCGTTTCTATGCAGGCGATATAGAAGGCGCAGAACGCGCTTCAAAAGAAGCCAAAAAATGGACAATTGTAAGCGCCGTAGTAGCTGTAAGCTTTGCATTTTTGTATGTAATACTAATTGTTATAGGTGTTGCCAGTAGTCAGTTTTAAACAATTAATCTATATAGGCAGTGCAATTTTGATAGTGTCTACTGCCTATATTTACAAAACATACAATCCTCTGGAAGTAGGCTTTTTCCCCAAATGTCCGTTTTATACATTAACTGGGTTTTTCTGTCCAGGTTGTGGCTCTCAAAGAGCATTACATCATTTGCTAAATGGAAACATACTCCTTGCGTTTGAAAAAAACGCTTTGTTTTTGATTGCTTTACCGTATGTTGGTTTTGGCGCTTTTTTAGACATCAAGAATAATTATAATAACAAGCTAATCCAAATTCGAAAAACATTCTATGGAACATTAGCTATTTGGGTTGTTTTCTCTATAATAATCATCTTTTGGATCGTTCGAAATTTGTTTTAAAAATCGCTTTTCTTTAAAACTTTATAAAAATAAAATGCCACGATATAAAACTATCGTGGCATTTTTAATTTAGATTGGGAGCAGCCTACTTACTCAGCATCAACAGTTCACTGCATAAAATTTCAGTAAAATAGCGTTTCTCACCTTGTTTGGTTTCATAAGAACGAGAGGTTAATTTTCCTTCTATGGCGATTTCTTTACCTTTTGAGACATAGTTTTCAACGATTTCTGCCGTTTTACCCCAGGCAACTACATTGTGCCACTGCGTATCTGTGACGCGTTCGCCATTATTGTTTTTGTAAGTTTCATTAGTTGCAATACTAAATTTTGCCAGTTTCTTACCCGATTCCAGATTTACGATTTCAGGATCATTGCCTAAGTTTCCGATCAACTGTACTTTGTTTCTTAATGTGCTCATGATTTTTGTTTTACGTTAAACAGTTAATAATTATTTACACTGCAAAGATGCATGTGGAAACAAATACTAATCGGTTGCGAAACAATTACTTTCGCTTATAGTCGTTTGTAAGCGTTTGTATTCGGAATAATAAGCACTACTAATCAAAAAAAACTTTGTTAAAAAATAACCTATTGCCTTTTAGAACTATTACAGACAATTTCCCAGCAACCTAACAACAGTCCAACTTTACGCTCACCACCTTCTACGAATCTCCCTCTTTGCGCGCAACAAAACTTGTGGAATATGTACGAACGGCTTTTAGATTTTTTTTTAAAACAGAAAGTATTACTGCGTTCTTACACAAAATGCTTCAGGCGCTTTAAAGATTGTAGAAGAATGCAACCCATTTACAACAGGCAGTGAATATCTTACTTTTTGACACTCACAATTCCGTAAATGGAATTCGTGAATATTGCAAGACGAAAGATGACTCCAATAATTATATTCGTATTCAAGTTGAAGATCTCAGAATTCATGAAAATGAAGAAGAACTACCTATTGAGCTAAGCCGAGAAAGACAAGCTAAAAGACTTTTTTTTATCCGGTACAATCGAATGTTTCACGAGTACCACATGATCTGAATTGGAAAAAAAAGCTAAAGATCTTGATTGGGATGTTTTATTAGATGCTGCGGCCTTTACCCCACATCAGAATTGAATTTGTCTAGGATCGAACCCGATTTTGTCTCCTTATCATTTTTAAGATTTTTGGTTATCCCACAGGCCTGGGTGCGCTGCTGGCTCAGAAATCAAAATTCAGTGAATTATTTAAACCTTGGTTTGCGGATGGTACCGTAACTCTAGCCAGCATCAAACCTCCGCATCATTATTTAACCAAAAACCATGAGCGCTTTGAGAATGTAACCTTAAATTATCTAGATATTCCTGCTCTAAAAACCGGTTTAGATTATGTAAATGCTGTTGGAAGACAACGCATCAACAAACGGGTAAATTCACTTTCTAAATATCTTTTTAATAAACTCAACAACCTCAATCATAAAAAATGAAACTAAAAAAGTTAGACTCTTTGGTCCACAAGACCCCCTTCAAACCGGAAGAACTTTGATTATGTGTTTTTATGATTCTGCAGCTACGTAAATTCCATTTGAAGAGATAGAGCGCAGAGCCAATGCTCATTATATTTCATTATGCCCCGGCTGTTTTTGTAATACGGGTATTGATAAGACCAGCAATGATGTTAATTCTGACAAATTACCCGATTTTTTTACCAGTAACCATCAAGGTGGATATCGAGAACTCATTAATGCCATACAAAAAATGCGAGGAGCAACACGTATCTCGGTCGTTCTGGCAACGACAAAATCTGATTTAGATCAATTTTTAAACTTCGTAGACAGCTTAACCTAACAGACTTATAGTTTGCCAACTTTTTAATGATTTTTTACGAATAAATAACAATTAGAAAAAGCCTAATATCTTCGCATATTTTATCCACAATTTTATAAGTTATGAACGTTGACAACACAAAACTTTCCATTTAGGTTAAGTGCTTCGCTACTAGCATTTGCAAGCTTTTCCTTTAAAACACAATTATTAATTTAAAATTAATTTTCTGTAAACTTTTTACATTTTAAAAAAACATTAATTATTGAAAATCAATTAATTAAACTTATTTTTTTGACAACTTTTAGCATGTGTCAAAATACAATGTTGATAACAATGTTGAAAAAGTTAGCACCACCACTCACCATGCAAGGCATTAAAATTTCAACTTTATACTTCTCAAAAGCTATCATTTTTTAACGTCTACTTGTATGGAAATTACCGAGGTAATAAAAAGGGATTTTACGACCAAAACCTTTCATTTACACAAAATCACAAACGCTATTTTAAAAGCCATGACCGCGGTTGAACACGGTGGCCCTAAGGATGCAGAAGAAATCTCTCAAAATGTTTATACTGCGCTTCTGGAGCGTAAAAATGCAGATACTGCTTACAAACCTACTGTAGAAGAGGTTCAGGATTTTGTGGAGAACAAACTGATGGAAGGTGGTTTTTTTGATGTTGCAAAAGCCTATATCCTATATAGAAACGAGCAGGCTCAAAAAAGAAAGGCTAACATTTTTGAAAAAAGAATCAACCTAAAACCATACGATTATCCTGCACTTTATGAATATGTGCCTGCAATTAGACACTCCTATTGGATTCATACAGAATTTAATTTTACCAGTGATATACAAGATTTTAAAACCCGCCTTTCTGATACTGAGCGTAGCGCTATAAAGAATACGATGCTAGCCATCTCTCAGATAGAAGTAGCTGTAAAAAGCTTCTGGGGTGATATTTATCATAAAATGCCTAAGCCAGAAATTGGTTCTGTAGGCGCAACCTTTGCCGAAAGTGAAGTAAGACACCACGATGCCTACTCACACCTCCTAGAAATTTTAGGCCTTAATCAGGAATTTAAAAACCTGAAGAAAAAGCCGGTGATTATGAAGCGTGTTCATTACTTGGAAACCGCTTTAAAAAACGCTAAAAGTGATGATCATAAAGAATATGCCGAGTCTGTTTTATTGTTCTCTTTATTTATAGAGCACGTATCCCTGTTCTCGCAGTTCTTGATCATTATGGCCTTCAACAAACACAGAAACGTCTTAAAAGGCATCTCTAACGTGGTAGAAGCGACTTCTAAAGAAGAACAAATTCACGGAGATTTTGGTATAGACATCATCAATATCATTAAAGACGAAAATCCGGAGTGGTTTGATGCAGATTACCATAGTATGATTCAAGATATGTGTAAAGATGCATTTGTAGCAGAGAGCGACATCATAGACTGGATTTTTGAAGCAGGCGAAATAGAATTTTTACCAAAAGTTTTGGTTAAAGAATTCATCAAAAAGAGATTTAATGATTCCCTTGAAAGTATAGGAATCGAAAAAATATTTGAGGTAGATGAAACCCTTCTCGCAGAAACCGAATGGTTTGACGATGAGATCATAGGCACCAAACACGGAGACTTTTTTGTAAAACGCTCCATCAACTATAGTAAAAGAACACAAAGTATAACCAGCGACGACTTATTTTAAAACAATGAACGAATCAAAATTACACCTCGGAGAAGAGTTACAACAAAAAACCACAAGCGCAACTGATACCCTTGCACAAGCGAGAAAAGAAGCGCTTAAAAATTCATCAGAAAAGCAAGAACATAAGTTTGAATGGTTAAATGATTTCAGTAGAAACTTTTTAGCATCAGGCTACCTTACTAAAGGAGTTACTCCAGAAGGGCGTATCCGTGAAATTGCAGATCATGCAGAAACTATATTAGGTATAGCTGGTTTTTCAGATAAGTTCTACGGCTATATGAGCGAAGGTTTTTATTCACTGGCTTCTCCGGTTTGGTCAAACTTTGGTAAAGAGCGTGGTTTGCCAATTAGCTGCTTCGGTTCTCATATAGATGATGACATGGGTAACATTTTATACACCCAGTCTGAAGTAGGTATGATGTCTAAACTAGGTGGTGGTACTTCTGGATATTTTGGAAAAATTAGACATCGCGGTGCTGATGTGAAAAATAACGGTCAGGCTTCTGGAGCTGTACACATTATGCAGCTTTTTGAATCTATGGTTGATGTCGTAAGTCAAGGTTCTGTACGTCGTGGTCGCTTTTCTCCCTACTTACCGGTTGAACACCCGGACATTGAAGAGTTCTTAGAAATAGGTACCGAAGGTAATCCTATTCAAGAATTAACACACGGCGTATCGGTGACCAACCAGTGGATGGAAGACATGGTAGCCGGTGACGAGAAAAAACGTGCTGTATGGGCTAAAGTACTGCAACGTCGCGGGGAAATGGGATATCCTTATATCTTCTTTAAAGACAATGCAAACAACGGTGCTGCAGATGTGTTTAGAGATAACAATCACACGATCTACGCTAGTAACTTGTGTACAGAAATCATGTTACCCTCTAATGAAAATTGGTCATTTGTTTGTGTACTTTCTTCAGTTAATGTTTTACACTATGATAAATGGAAAAATACTGATGCCGTAGAAACTATGGTTCATTTCTTAGATGCTGTGATTACAGAATTCTGTGAAAAACTAGAGGTTTATCGTGATTCTGATAGCCGTGAAGATCGCCAGACCTTCTTGTTTATGGAAAGAGCCTATAATTTTGCTAAAGAAAACCGGGCATTAGGATTAGGTGTTTTAGGTTGGCACTCGCTATTACAATCTAAAATGTTGCCGTTCAACAGTCAGGAAGCCTATGATCTAAACAGTGAAATCTTTAGAACTATCAAAGAAAAATCCTACCAGGCATCAGCAGCTTTAGCAGATCGTTTTGGCGAACCTGAAGCTTTAAAAGGTTATGGAAGACGCAATGCAACTTTAAATGCAATTGCTCCCACAACCTCATCTGCATTTATATTAGGTCAGGTATCACAGGGGATAGAGCCTATTTGGTCTAACACCTATGTAAAAGATATCGCTAAAGTAAAAACCACAATTAGAAATCCGTTTTTAGTTGATTTACTAGAAGAAAAAGGTAAAAATACTACTGAAGTTTGGAGAAGCATCAGAGACTTTGATGGCTCTGTTCAACATCTAGATTTCTTATCAGACTTAGAAAAAGATGTATTTAAAACCTATTCTGAAATCGATCAATTAGACATCGTTTACCAAGCTGCTAACAGACAAAACCATATTGACCAAGGTCAATCTGTGAACATCATCGTTCACCCGGAAATGCCCGTTAAAGACATCAATAAAATTCATATTACTGCCTGGAAACTGGGGTTAAAATCTTTGTATTACCAGCACAGCATGAATGCTGCTCAAAAATTCAAGCAGAAAAAAGCCTGCGTAAGTTGTGAGGCTTAATCAATAGAATTTTTTTATTTAAGTAAGTGTTGCAAGAGCCGGTAGAAATACCGGCTCTTTCTTTTATAAGAACTTATTTTCAATTTAAATTATCCAGTAACTTTAGCTCACTAAACAAGTTATTACTATGGATCTTCAAGAATTAAAATATCCTATAGGGATTTTTGAAAAACCGGAAACTATCACAGCTTCTCAAATCGAAAACTGGATTCATACCATTCAAGATTTTCCGCGATCAATTACCCAATTAACCAAAAATCTTTCCAAAGATAGCTTAGCAAAAACCTACCGGCTCGATGGCTGGAATATTAAGCAGCTTGTACATCATTGCGCAGATAGTCATATGCATGCATTTATACGGTTTAAACTGGCATTAACTGAAAACACTCCACAAATCAAACCCTACTTTGAAGACAAGTGGGCTGAGCTGCCTGATACTGCATCAACACCTATAGAAGCTTCACTTAAACTTATTGAAGGCTTACATCTGCGCTGGGCGATTCTACTAAAGGTATTAGAACCTGAAGATCTGGAACGGACTTACATTCACCCGGAACACGGCAAACAGTTTACCTTAGCAGAAACCATTGGGATGTATGACTGGCACTGCAGGCATCATTTAGCACATATTAAAAATGCGCTCAACTCCTAGAAAATCATTATTTTAGAATATGCAAAAGACTTGCCCGGAGTGTGGAGATAAAATTATAGGTCGCGCAGATAAAAAATACTGCAGCGACTCGTGCAGAAATGCTGCAAACAATAAACTCAACAGCGACCGAAAGAACCTGATACGAAATACCAATAACAAACTGCGTAAAAATTATCGCATTCTCGAGTCTTTAAATCCTGACGACAAGACCAAAACCACAAAGAGTAAATTAGCTTTAGCAGGTTTTGATTTTAATTTGTTTACCAGCATTTATACTACAAAGGTCGGCACCGTTTATTACTTTGTTTATGATCAGGGCTATCTTCCGCTAGACAATGACTTTTATGCTCTGGTAAGACGCAACTGACAACTTCCAGGTAGTAGCATTTAAGTTTAAGCTAGGAATTCAAAAAAATAATTTATTTTGCAGAAAAATACACTTATTTCTTGCCTAGAATTCTAAATATTTTCCTCTTACTTTTCTGTATCTACAACGTACAAGCTCAAGAAATTGTCTGGCAAAAAACACTAGGAGGCATAAACCATGATTGGTGTAGTTTTATTAAAGAAGGAAAAGAGAACAACTATCTAGTTGCCGGATATACCTACAACAACACGGGAGATATTACGGATACCAATAATGGAGCTTCAGATATTTGGCTTGTTTCATTAAAAAAAGAAAATGGTTCTATTCAATGGCAAAAAACATTGGGAGGTGACGGAACTGATTATATTTCGCAAATATTTGAAACCCATGATGGTGGTTATCTACTATTGGGTAATTCAACTTCTGATTCTAATGGCGATAAAACTGATGTTTTTTATGGTGGTTGGGATGATATTTGGATCGTAAAACTAGATACTAATCTAAATATTGAATGGGATCTTACGTATGGGGGGGCTGGTACAGACAGAGTAGCAAATGCCGTAGTAACCAACCAAGGCTATTTAATTGCTAGTGGTTCAGACAGTCCAATTTCTGGAAGCAAGACTGCAGCATTGAAAGGTGAGTCTGACATTTGGTTACTTATGTTAGATTTTGATGGAAATGAAATCTGGCAAAAAACCTTGGGTGGAACTCAAGACGATATTCCAAGTCAAATAATGAAAACCAATGACGGCAACTTTATAATCGCTGCTAGTTCAAATTCTTCCATTTCTCAAGACAAATCAGAAGATGTACTAAATGATAATGGAACATTTGACTTTTGGATCATTAAAATCAATTCTTTAGGTGAAATTATATGGGATCATGTTTATGGTGGTACACATGGGGACATCAGCAGTAACATTATCCAAAGCTCCGATGGGAACTTTGTAGTTTCAGGAACATCGAATTCTCAGATTAATTTTGATAAATCAGAAGCGCCAATATGCAACTCAATAGACATTTGGATTCTGAAAATCACCACTGATGGCACAGTCATTTGGGATAAAACTTTAGGAGGAAATGATACAGAATCAGCTACCGCTCTCTTTGAAAATAGTTCAGGAAATATAGTTATTTCTGGTGACACGTATTCTGACCCTCTTGGTTATGTAAGTGAACCTTCTAACGGAGACAGTGATTACTGGCTTACTATAATTAGTCAAAATGGCGAATTTATAAGAGATAAACGTTTTGGAGGAAGTGGTTTAGACAGAAACTTAGGTACTATTCAAGATTCTCAGAGTAATTATATTCAAATAGGATGGTCAGACTCTAATATTTCTGGCGATAAAACTGAAAGTAATTATAGCCGTGATTGGTGGATATTAAAGTTCAACCTTTCTGATACTATCAATGATATAGAAACACCTCGTCTAATTACTCTCTCAGGTTGCCTTAATTCTGATTTGAAATTAGAGTCATCTACAGGATCTCGCTACGAGTGGACTGGCCCTAAAGGATTCTTTAGCACTATTCAAAATCCAACTTTGACCAATATAAATGCTGAAAAGACCGGAAGCTATCGAGTAAAAGTCTATTCAGAAAACAACTGTTTTACAGAAGAAATCGTTAATATTCAATTATTAGAAAATTGTGAAGAAAATATATCGGATATGAGTTACACTTTTCCCAAATTTTTCACACCTAATAATGATGGTTACAATGATTTATGGACGCCGGTTTCATCACAGTCCCAGATTATTGAAAAAGTCAATATTTTCAATCGCTTTGGCAAATTAGTAAAATCTCTTAATGAAAATGATTCTTGGGATGGTACTTATAATGGCAGAATGCTACCATCAACCGACTATTGGTTTAAAGCTACATTTACCGATAATACATTTAAAACAGGACATTTTACTTTAAAAAAGTGAGACCTTAAATCAATCGAATTACTTCCAGGTTGCGCCTTTTAACTTTAAAGCAGCCTTTATCACATCCATCTGACTGATTTGCCCTACTAGTTTTCCATTTTCAACAATAGGAAAACGGCGGTGTTTACGCTCAATAAAAAAGCGAGCTGCATCCAGCACATTCATATTTCCATCTATAGTTTCCACATCAATTGCCATGTTTTGTCCTACAGTTGCATTGAGCATTGGCAAGTTATGATATCGGCTATCTGATATGTGCTTGATACAATCCCCTTCAGAAATAACGCCTAACAACTCATAGTTTTCATTCACAACCGGTGCTCCTGAAATACGGTACTTGATCAGTTTTTGCATCACATCCATTATCGACTCGTCAGGTGTAAATGTGATAAGCCTTGTTGTCATATAATCTGAAACTTTAATATTTACTTCTTCGGCAACAACTTTAGATCGTTTACCCATAAAACTCTTGATTCCCATATGCTTATATTTTTAGACTCTTTAAATTAGACAAAATATCCGAGATATAGAAAACGATTTCTTTATCAAATTTTCAAATCACTTCAAGTCTTGTACATACCGGTCTTTCCTACTACCTTTAACCGAATATTCGTCTACCTATGAAAACGCATTACGCTGCCGTACTTTCTTTTTTGCTCATTCTGGGGCTTATTTATTTTAGTTTTTACACACACAAACCGCAAAGTATAGCTGATGCCAACACTCCGCTAACAGCATTTTCTACTGCGCGTGCACAAGCTTTTGTAGATTCTATAGCTCGTGAAGCGCATGGCGTGGGAATGCCGGCACATCAAACTACGCAAAACTATATCGTAAAAACGCTAGAAGGTTTTGGTCTCGAGACACAAATACAAACTGATTTTGCATATAAACCCGGCTGGGGCGCTTTAAGCAGAGCTGAAAATATAATCACACGCATTCCCGGTACAGGTTCTGGTCAGACGCTTTTGCTGATGTCGCATTACGACAGTGCACCGCATACAGCATCACACGGAGCAAGTGACGCCGGAAGCGGAGTTGCTGCGATTTTAGAAACCATAAGAGCCTATTTAGCCAAAGGCGAAAAAGCCAAAAATGATATTATTATTTTGTTTACAGATGCTGAAGAATTAGGTCTTAATGGTGCTTCGGTATTTGTGAACAAGCATCCATGGGCAAAAGATGTAGACCTGGCTTTAAACTTTGAAGCCCGTGGAAGCGGCGGCCCTTCTAATATGATCGTAGAGACCAACGGCGGGAACGGCAAACTGATCAAGGCTTTTGCTGAAGCCAACCCTTCTCATCCGTATGCAAACTCGCTGATGTATAGCGTTTATAAATTATTGCCTAACGATACTGACTCTACTGTCCTGCGCGAAGATGGCGATATTGATGGATTTTTCTTTGCGTTTATTGGCGATCACTTTGACTACCACACAGCCAATGATATTCCCAGCCGTCTAGATCCGGAGTCTTTAGAACATCAAGGCAGGTATCTATCGGCTCTTTTAGACTATTTTAAAGATGCAGATCTCAACTTAAAAGCAGATGAGGACTATGTCTATTTTAACCTTCCTATACTTAAAATGGCTTATTATCCATTCAGTTGGATTTTACCGATGCTAATAGGTGCTTGGATCTTATTTTTTATGGTACTCCTATATGGAATGCGCAAAAAACAACTCACAGTTTTAGGGGTTTTACGCGGGTTTCTTCCGTTACTCATTTCGCTTGTTTTAGCCTATTTAGTTAGCCTGGGCTGGAAGGCAATTTTAGCACTAGACCCTGCACAAGCCGATATTTTACAAGGCTTTCCTTATAATGGTTATGAACTTTTAGCCGGTTTTGTCGCGCTTATTTTAGCACTTACCTTTTTCATTTATAAACTCTTCTATAAACCCAACACAGCAGCTTCACTCAGTTTTGCACCGTTATTCTTTTGGCTACTCATTGCAACCGGAGTAGGCCTGTATTTAGAAGGCGCTTCCTTTTTTGTAATTCCTATTTATTTTGGATTGCTGAGTGTGTTTTTAATTTTAAAAAGCGACAAGCCCAACTTGTTTCTACTCACCCTTCTTTCTGCTCCGGCCCTATTTATCATAACCCATTATATCAAAGAATTTCCTGTGGGTCTGGGTCTCAAAATGCTGGTAGCAGCAACTGCGCTTACCGTATTACTTTTTGGCTTGTTGCTTCCGGTGATGGGCTATTATAAGATGAAAGGCAAACTTGCAATCTTATTTCTACTCGTGAGTGTTGGTGCTTTTATTTCGGCGTATGCAAAATCTGACTTCACCGAAGAAAGACGTTTTCCTACCAGTTTAAACTATGTTTACGATGCAGATACTGAAGAAGCATTTTTTGCTACTTACAACAACCAGCTAGACGATTGGCTGAAAACTAGTTTGGGAGAACATATACAAACCGCAGAAGAAGCCGGTAAAAATCCGGAATCCGGGAAATACGGGAGTCGGTATTCTTATATTTCAAAAGCACCGGTAACTTTTGTTGCACCTTCGCAAATTTACACTTCTAAGGATACTATAATTGATGGTGAGCGCAGACTGGATTTCACTGTATTTCCACAACGCAATGTGGGAGATATGATTTTATTGTGTCCAAAAGGCACTCCATTTAACCGGTTAAGCTTTAATGGGCAGGAGGTTTTATCCCGAGAAGGCGAAGCATTTCCGTTAGCAAATCGCTCTACAGACTATTTATTGAGCTACCGGCTTGTTGACAGAGAACCGCTCGAAGTGCATTTAACAATAGCAGCAGGTGCGCCGTTGCAATTTACGCTTTTTGATTATAGCTATGATCTTTTAGAAAACACAAGCTTTGACCTACCTTCGCGCCCTTTAAATGCTATGCCAATGCCTTTTGTAAATACCGATGCGCTGATCACCAAACAGCAAATCGAATTTTAAAAGCATTGTTTAAAATTGAATTATTATGAGCAGGATTGCTATCGCAGGATTAGGATGGTTGGGACTACCACTGGCCGCGCAATTACAAGAATTGGGACATACCGTAAAAGGTTCGGTTACTTCTAAAACCAAACAAGCAGAATTGAAAACCTACGGCGTTGATGTCTATCAGGTTGAAATTGCAGAAGACGAAATTCGCGGGGAGATCAATTCGTTTTTAGCAGATTCTGAAATTCTGATCATTTTAATTCCGCCTGGTTTACGCCGAAATACGGGTCACAACCACGCTTTGCGGATGGCCCAATTGCTGGATGCTGTTGAAAAATCTTCTGTACAAAAAGTGATTTTAATAAGCAGTACAGGCGTTTATGACGATTCTCAAGGAAAAGTTACCGAAGCTGATGTACCCAAACCTCAGGATAACAAAGGCAAGCAACTAGTAGAAGTTGAACAGATTTTCTTTAAGTCTACTGCGGTTAAAACTACCGTAATACGCTTTGGCGGACTCTTTGGCGGTAGCCGAAATCCGGTAAAATACCTTGCCGGTCGTACGGGTTTAAGCAATGGTAACGCGTCAGTGAATCTTATTCACCGTCAAGATTGTATGGGTGTTATTTTAGGCGTGATTTATAAAAATGCTTTTGGTCATATCATAAATGCGGTACACCCTGAGCATCCTGCAAAAGCGGTTTATTATAAAAAACAAGCAGAAGCTTTAGGTCTGGAACCTCCTGTTTATGAATCTGATAGAGATCAGACTTTTAAACAAATAGACTCTGTTACTTTAAAACCTTTATTAGGCTATACGTTTCAAAAAAACCTATAAAGCTTAAAACTCATTTCTGAGTAAACTACCTCGGGAAAACCCTATGAATCATTCGTTAAAACAAATTCCCCATTTTGAAACAAGCTTCGGGGTATTAAACCTTTTGGCGGTGCCAATAAAAAAACCCGGCAAGCACCTACCGGGTTTCTCATGTTAATCTTCTGGTTGGTCAGAAGAAAGGCTAACACTAACTAACAAAAGTCTAAGCTATTGCTCCTTCTAGTTGGAACAATTGCGCGTTTAAGTATTGTAAGGCACTTATC
Source organism: Leeuwenhoekiella polynyae (assembly GCF_004104075.1). GTDB lineage: Bacteria > Bacteroidota > Bacteroidia > Flavobacteriales > Flavobacteriaceae > Leeuwenhoekiella > Leeuwenhoekiella polynyae. The sequence goes on from NZ_QOVK01000013.1 coordinate 98,658, forward strand.
TTTTCTCGTGTTGGAACCAAAAGAGAAATGTTGTTATTACTACCGCCATATGCAATCATACGCACCGGGATAGAATTGAGAATACCAAATGCTTTATACGACTCGTGGTCTGCAATAAGGTTCTCTCCTACAATACAAATAATACTGTGATCTTCTTCGACAGTAACTTCAGCAATTACTGAAAGTTCGGTCAATATAGCTTTTAAGTGAGCGGTGTCATCAATGGTTAATGAGATAGCCACCTCAGAAGTAGTAATCATATCAATTGAGGTCTCGTGACGGTCAAACACTTCAAAAATCGTTCTCAGGAAACCGTGAGCACCTAGCATACGGTTCGATTTAATTTTTATAGCGGTAATACCATCTTTTGCAGAAATCGCTTTTAAACCCCGGTTATGGTACTCATTAGAAATTTTAGTTCCGGGAGCAGAAGGCTCAAACGTATTTTTTAACCAAACCGGAATATCACGATCTATTACCGGAGCCACGGTTTGCGGATGCAAAATTTTTGCTCCAAAATAAGCAAGCTCTGCTGCTTCGTTATAGGTCAAATGCTCAATAGGGTTTGTACCTTCTACATAACGAGGATCGTTGTTGTGCAACCCGTCAATATCTGTCCAGATCTGAACACCGGCAGCAGAAACCGCTGCTGCGATAATGGTTGCGCTAAAGTCGCTTCCACCACGCTTTAGTGTTGCTAAAGAACCCCGCTCATCACGACACACAAAACCTTGTGTAATGTATAATTGAGAAGGGTTTTGTTCCAATTGTGGCAATAAAGCTTCAGAAACTGAATCGATGTTTGGGTTTTCAACAGTGCCTACATTCATAAATGTACTTGCGTTTAAAAGCACATTTGCTACCTGTTCCTGATCTAAGAATTTTGAAATCATCCAGGTAAGGATGGTTTCACCATAAGTCACCAACTCAGCATAGGTGGTTAATGTACGTCCACCAGTTGCGATGTCTTTTAAAGCAGCTACAAACGTCTCAATTTGAGCTTTTGTTTCTGGCTGATTTTCTGCGGTAAACAGATTCTCTATTGCTTCAAAGTGTTTAGCCTGAAGCTGCTCCAGCACATTGGTGATTTGTGCAGAATCTTTATCTATACTTGCCTGATTGAGGCTTACTAATAAGTTTGTAACACCAGACATTGCAGAAAGCACCACAATCTTTGGCTTTTCGGTAACAGAAAGAATTTCTACTACTTTTCTGATATTTTGAGCACTTCCTACTGAAGTTCCTCCAAATTTTAAAACATTCATCTTCATCAAATTAATGCTGCATAGTTAAGCTGAAAAAAAGAAGCAAGAAAAAAATTCAACAATTTTATATAAATTTGTACAAATTGTTAAATATATAACATTGAAAACTATAACCTCTGTCGTAGAACAACTTATCAAACACCAGCCGTATACCGAAGATGCGCTGATGCGTAAGATCATCAATTACAGCGCACTAGCCGAAGATTTTAAACCCAGAATTGAAAAAGAATTAGGCAAGCCAGTCAATGTGGGTTCTGTTGTAATGGCATTGCGACGCTATTATCCGCAGAAACGCCTTGATGAAAAAATGATGCGGGACTTGGGAGACATTGTAGTACGCAGCGGCATTACAGATTTTACCTTTCTCAATTCAAACACCATTTTAGAAAGTCAGTCACAATTGCTTGAACAGACTAAAAGTATTCCCAAAGCTTATTTAACCTATTCGAGCACCTTTCACGAAAGCAATATTCTGGTTTCTAACGATCTGACCGAGCTTGTAGAACGTTGTTTTGAGAAAGAAACTTGCGTTATGGTGAAGCACGACTTATCTTCTTTATCTATTGCACTTCCGGTAAATAACTCAAAAACAGTGGGGCTTTACTTTTATATCTTTAAGCTGCTTGCTTACGAAGGCATACCCATTTTTGAAGCGATTTCCACTTCAAACTATTTTACTCTTTTTCTCGAAAAAGAATATGTGAATCAGGCTTTTGCTTTGGTAAACGAAATTAAAAACTAAAAAAGCCCGAAAGCAAATTGCTTTCGGGCTTTTGATTTTTATTTAAAATCTTCTTACCAGATGCGCACGCGCTTTTCAGCAGGTACAAACATAGGGTCGCCTTCTTTAATATCAAATGCCTCATAAAAAGCATCTATATTTTGAAGCGGTACATAAGCTCGGTACATTCCCGGAGAATGCGGGTCTGTTTTAATACGAGTACGCAACGCATCGTCACGCATTTTTGTACGCCAGATTGTCGCCCAACTGATGAAGAAACGTTGCTCTGGTGTATAACCATCTATTTCTTCTGGTCTTCCGTTTTTCTCATAGAATTTTTGCAATCCAGTGTAAGCAGCCAGAAGTCCGCCTAAATCTCCAATATTTTCACCTAAAGTAAATTTACCATTGATGTATAAACTGTCTGCAACTTCAATATTGCTATATTGTTCAGCAAGAGCACCACTGCGTTCTGTAAATGCTTCTAGATCTGCATCACTCCACCAATTTTTTAAGTTACCGTCACCGTCATAACGCGCACCGCTATCATCAAATGCATGTGAAATTTCGTGACCAATAACCGCTCCTATTCCTCCATAATTTACAGCTTCATCAGCCTGATAGTTATAAAACGGAGGTTGTAAAATAGCTGCCGGGAATACAATCTCGTTAAAAGAAGGATTGAAATATGCATTCACCGTTTGTGGAGACATTCCCCACTTCGTTTTATCAACCGGTTCTTTATATTCTGTATTATTCTCGTCAAGAGACCAAGCTCCTGCCGCTAATAGATTCTCAAAATATCCTTTATCAGCACTGATTTCTAACTTAGAATAATCTTCCCATTTGTCAGGATAACCAATTTTTACCGTGAACTTATTCAGTTTCTCAATAGCTTGCATTTTAGTAGAGTCGGTCATCCACTCCAGATTGTTGATGCGGTCTCTAAAAGCTTCTTTGATATTAGCGATCATAGTTTCCGCTTTAGCTTTCGCCTCTGGCGGAAATACTTTATCAACATATAATTTACCTAAAGCCTCACCCAAAGTGTTATCTACAGTTGCAAGTGCGCGCTCATCAGCTGGTTTTTGTTTTGGCGTACCGTTTAACGTTTTGCTGTAAAACTCCCAGTTTGCATACTCTAAGTCTGTAGTAAGTGCATCTGACCACGAGTTGAGTGTTGCCCATCTCATCAACAGTTTTAAATCTTCAACTGGAGTTGTAGTCAATACATTTTGCAATGCTTTCATGTATTTAGGCTGAAGTACGATAACGGTATCAACTTCTTTTTGTAACCCCTGATTCTCAAAATAAGCGGTCCAGTCAATCGCCGGAGTCAACTTTTGCAGTTGCGCTACACTCATTGGGTTATTTAGGTTACGCGCATCGCGCTGTTCTACTTTGTCAAGCTTTGGCTCTGCTAGTTTAGTTTCTAAAGCCAGAATACGTGCCGCTTCATCTTCAGCATTAGCTTTCTCATCACCTGCATACTCAAGAACCCAACTGATATACGCTTTATATTGCTCCCGAATCTCTTTTGATTTTTCATCCTGCTCCAGATAGTAGTCACGATCTGGCAATCCTAATCTTCCCGGAGTAATATAACCCGCATTCATCTTACTGTCTGAGAAATCTGAAAATACTCTGAAGTTAAAAAACGGAGTTCCTGTGCCGTTACGCATTTGTCCCACCCGTGCAACATCACGTGCCGAAGCAATTGCCGCAATACTATCTAAAGCGGGTTTAAGCGGAGTCAAACCAGCTTCATTACGCGCAACCGTATCCAGTTCGCTTTCAAAAAGTGCTAATGCTTTAGCCTGATCAGAACCTGCAGCGTAGGTGTTTTCTTTACGCGCATCTTCAATAATGGTTAAAACATCTTCACGCGTTTTTTTACGCAAAACACTAAAACCTCCCCAAACTGATTCTTCTTCAGGGATCTCTGTATTTTGCATCCAATTTCCATTTACAAATTTGTAAAAGTCATCTTGTGGCTTAACCAGCGTATCCATATTAGTTAGGTCTAACGCCGGAATTTGAACCGCTGCAACAGCATCATCTTTTTTTGCTTCTTCTTTGCAAGCGGTTAAACTTAAAATTCCGATAGATACCGGAATCATCATTTTAAACATTGAATTCATAAACTATAATAAGGGATTATTTTAAATTAATTGTCACGCATTTTTGCCCTTAGCAAACTATCGTGTTCTTTTTTAATCTGGGTTAATTCTGAAACATTTTCATTAGGGACAGCAATAGATAACACATAGTGTTGCACCTTCCAATTTTTACCATCCAGGCGCATAACACCAGATCCGCGACAAATACCCATCTGTGTATCCAGCAGTTCATCAAACCAGGCTATTTTAGACTTTTTAGGATGATAAACAGTTCGTTCAAGTGTTGTAAAACTCCAAGCTTTTCCCTTATCAAAATAAGGCTTTGCATATGCTTTAAACTGGTCTAGTTGCCAGTTTTCATCCGCATCTGTACCTATAAAGACAGCATCTTCAGTCATCAGATCATAATAAGCATCAAAATCTGCATCTGCAGCAGCTTTATGCCACTTTTCGAGTTGGCTATTTATTGCCATTTCTGTTTTATCACGCTGCTGTGCAAATAAGGATGCACTAGTTATTACAATAAATAAAATGAGTAATTTCTTCATTTTTTTAGTTTTGGACAGGGACATTATTGGCTCTTAGCAAGCTGTCACGACGTGTCTCTGGTGAATCTTTAACTGCTGAAAGCGAATCTGCTTCAACCTCGTATTGCTCTAGTAATTCTTCAATAGATTTCTGATGCTTTAAATTTATCTGAAGCTTTAAGTTCTGAAATGTGTTGTATAATTCTGTGGCTTCTTTATTAACTGCCGCTGTATCTACTTCAAGTTTTGAAGCTTCCTGAATAAGTGTATTAGTCTTTGTAAATAAGACCGTCAATCTAGATTCTATAGCCGTGTTTGCAAAACTGTCTTTTACTTTAGTTTGTGCCAGAGAAGCATTGCTAATCCAATCTTTACCATTTACCCTCAAATATCCCACGCGCACCGTGTCTAAAGCATCTATCTGAGCTGCCAGCTCCAGATAATTCTCCCAGCTTTCTGTAGCATTTTTTGCCGAAGGCGTTAATATAATCTCTTGCTTCTTATTTGGCTGATAGGCAATCTGCAGTGTATCTGTCGCCTCTCTGGGGTCAGCAACAACTTCTTGTTTTTCTTTACAAGAACTCAGACTTAAAAGAAGTATGAGTAAAAGATAAAAGCTAATTTTCATAAGATCAAATGTACACAAAGCTACGCATAAAAAAAGCCTCTATATAAAGAGGCTTCAACTATATACTTTACATCTTTTATAAAACTCGATTGAGTTTTTTATTGAGCGTGTCAAAAGCATTAATGATGGTTTCTATGTGATTTTCTACCACGCCTTCTCTAATTTCGCTCCGATTTACTTCACTGTAAAATTCATTAATTCTTGTATCTACTCGTTTTACTTGTTCTTTGATTTCAGGTCTTTTTAATTCCTGAGGCATTTGCATGATCATCGCGTTACAATTGTTGGCCAACTTATCCATAAACTCAATAGCGTTTAAAGGATTTGTATTTTCAATCATTGCGATATTTCGCTCTAAAGCCCAATAACCATCCCAGTTTTTAACGAGCTCTTCTACATCAGGATTTAGTTGCTCTACATGAGCCTGCAGCGCCATTTTAGAAGAAGGCGTATCTAAAGTGTTTTTACAACTTAGGAATAAGGATGTTAATACTACTATTTGAAGCAGGTGCCATTTCATTCTACTGGGGTTTTAACATTGCAAAGTTATGGGATCCAGGAGGCTCTAAACATATCAGGATTTATAAAGTATTGCTAAAACTTGTGGTGAAATCGCCTAAACGTTAGGCATTCTTTAACTAAAACCATTAAAAAAGGCTCTCTGTATGAGAGCCTTACATTTTTAAATAAATTTTATCTAATTACTGATTATCGTCAAAAAGACGCTTCTGTGAATTAGATACAGTTTCTTTAATCTCTTCATTAAGATCATCATAAGCCTCTTTCAATTCTTCTACCTGACTTGCGATCTTAGATTCATTAACACCAGCTTGAGCTGTAATGGCTTTTAGATCTGCTACTTCTTCTTTAATATCTTTAATATCTTCCTGAATTTCTTCAGTCATTATAGATTGAGGAATTGTATTTTCAAGATTCATTGCCTCTTGCTCTAGTTGTGTGATATAATCTGTGATCTCAGCTTCGGGCACTTTTTTCAATTCTAAATCACTTAAAGACCCTGAGAAAGTACGGTAGTCATCCCAAGCCTCAAAATCTGTTTTCATTGTAGGATCTGCTTCAACGTCATCCCAATTGATCTCATAATCTTCTGGCATAATTGGTCTTTCCGTTTTTAGCTGTGCTTCAGCGTAACGCGCTTTTTCTGCCGCGGTGCTATCTTTTACGGTTTGCACCTCTTTAGTATCTTCTTCTACCTGAGCTTCTTTTTCACCGGCATTCTTACAAGAAGTAAGTGAAGTTGCCAGTAAAAGTCCGGCTGCTGCAATTTGAATATATTTCATAATATCTGATTTAATAGTTAACGTGTAAATGTAATAGACAGAAGAATTGCTTTTTAAATACGCTCGCTAAAAATTACTTAAACTTTTTACTGAGAATTAACGAATATTCTCAATGGTGTTAAGCTATTTATTAAAAACGTTAATTATCTCTAAAAAACTGAAATTCAACACGCAGTAGCTTTCAAATTTTGGTATGTGAAGGTATCTTTCACAAAAAACTGTTTATGGAAACATCTGAAACTAATTCAGAATTTACTGAGCGCGAGCTCGATCGTATTATTGAAATGGCCTGGGAAGACCGCACTACCTTTGATGCTATAGCATTTCAATTTAACCTTAAAGAGCAAGAAGTTATAGCGCTTATGCGCAGAGAACTGAAACCTTCTAGCTTTAGAATGTGGCGTGCTCGTGTGCAGGGTAGAAGCACCAAACACGCTGCTAAGAGAACCTTTGAAAAAGGTACGTTTAAGAGCTCCAGGCAAAAGCAAATAACCCATAATAAAATAAGTAAGCGTTAACAATTATCTTATAAATAGGTCTAATTGAAAAATCCATCAATAATTGATGGAT
>NZ_QOVK01000014.1 GCF_004104075.1 Leeuwenhoekiella polynyae
CAAAAATGGTCTGTACCGGCAGGAATATTGGCTACCCTTGTAGGTTGTGTTACAATATATGGTGCACTGTTCAGCACCGGATACTGGATCTATGGTTATTATACCAAGGCCGGCATCCTAACGCTACTCACGCTGATTGCAACTGTAGTTCTGGTGAAACTATGGCAGCGCATTAAAACGAGAGTTTTTTGAGTTTTTTTAAATTGTTTCTGGTGAAAAGGGTGCTTGTACAAGCACCCTTTTTGTATTTATTGACACCGCCAATAGGTTTCATACCCCGAGGCTTGTCGTGAAATTGAAAATTTGTTTTTAACGTATGCCCCGTGAGCTTGCTCCGAGATAGTTTACTTTCAAGCTTTACAGAAACTAGAGTGTATTGAATATTTCAAGGCTTGACGAGTTCCAAATCTCAAAATTAACCAGTCCATTATTTTATTGAAAAAATCTTAATATTCAGCGTTATTAAGCTACGCTCTGCGGTTATTCAGCGATTATTTTTCAGATACCTTTAATGTTCTCTTAGTTTTAAAGAGCGTATTATCGTTATTCTGACAATTAGTATGAATTATTGATAATGCAGCTCAGCATAAACTACAAAAGTCCTATGTATTCTATTTATTTGAAAAAGTTGATTGCCACTGTTGCTGTGCTTGTTTCGGTGGCTCAACTTTTCGCTCAAGATAAAATTCCGGCGAATGCCGTGTATAAAAACTCAAAACTTCCGCTAGAACAACGCGTTAATGATCTTATTGATCGCATGACTACGGAAGAAAAAGTAGGGCAGCTCTCTACCTTATTGGGTTGGCCTATGTATACCAAAACTAAAAATGGTATAGAAGCTAGTGAAACGCTAAAAACCGCTATCGCTACTCAGAAAATTGGAGCCCTCTGGGGTACCTTGCGCGCCGATCCTTGGACACAAAAAACTTTGCAAACCGGTCTTAATCCGATGCTTGCGGCGGAGGCTACTAATGCGATTCAGAAAATTGCGGTTGAAGAAAGTCGCCTGGGTATTCCCTTGTTTTTAGCCGAAGAAGCCATGCACGGCCATATGGCCATTGGTACAACCGAATTCCCTGCTGCCATCGCTCAGGCTAGTACGTTTAACCCGCAACTCATCGAAAAAATGGGAAGCGTTATCGCAACCGAATTAAGAGCTCAGGGTGCGCATATTGGGTATGGTCCTATACTAGACCTGGCTCGTGAACCGCGCTGGTCCCGGGTTGAAGAGACCTTTGGGGAAGACCCGTATTTGATTTCAGAAATGGGATTGGGTCTTATAAAAGGTTTTCAGGGTAATGGGATAAACAATCCAGAACAGGTTATTTCAACTTTAAAGCATTTTGCGGCCTACGGGGTTTCTGAAGGTGGTCATAATGGAGGGGCGGTTCATATTGGCCAACGCGAATTGATGCAGGACTATATGTACCCATTTAAAAAAGCGATTGATGCCGGAGCTTTTTCGGTGATGACGGCTTACAGTTCGGTAGATGGGATTCCAAGTACAGCAAATAAAAAATTGCTTACCGGTTTGCTTCGGGAGCAATGGGGTTTTACGGGTTTTGTGGTTTCGGACCTCGGGAGTATAGAGGGTATTAAAAATGATCATCACGCGGCAGCAACACTTGAAGCTGCTGCTGCCATAGCGATGAACGCCGGGGTTGATGTAGATCTTGGAGGTAATGGTTTTGACGATGCATTATTGGCAGCGTTTAAAGCGGGTGACATCTCTGAAGCCCGACTTGACGAAGCAGTTAAAAAAGTCCTTCGGTTGAAGTTTGAAATGGGTCTTTTTGAAAATCCATATGTAGATGAAGAGAAGCCTGCTAAAGTGGTTCGCAGCGAGCAGCACATCGCTGTGGCGAAAGAAGTAGCTCTTGAAGGTATTACCCTTCTTAAAAATGAGGGAGGTTTGCTTCCGCTCTCAAAGAACCTCAAAAAAATTGCGGTAATCGGTCCCAATGCCGATACGATGTATAACCAGCTGGGTGATTATACGGCACCGCAGAATCCCGAATACATCATTACGCCGCTTGAAGGCATACGGGCAAAATGGCCCAATGCGCAAATTACCTATGCAAAAGGAACCGCAATTCGCGATACCACTCAAACCGATATTCCGGCAGCGGTTGTGGCCGCTCAGGAGGCTGAAGTTGCGATTGTCGTGCTGGGAGGCTCCAGTGCCCGGGACTTTAAAACCGAATATCTGGAGACCGGTGCCGCGACGGTTTCTACTAAAGATGACAACATTTTAAGCGATATGGAAAGCGGGGAAGGCTACGACCGCGCAACTCTTGACCTGATGGGCAAACAGCTCGAACTGCTTCAGGCTGTGGCCGCAACCGGTACCCCAACCGTGTTAGTGTTGATTACCGGCAGACCTTTATTAATCAACTGGCCTGCCAAACACATTCCTGCAATCCTAGACGCGTGGTATCCCGGTTCTCAGGGTGGACATGCGCTGGCAGACGTCTTAATTGGTGAGTATAATCCGGCGGGTCGTTTGCCCATCTCCATTCCGAGATCGGTAGGTCAAACGCCGGTTTATTACAACCACTGGTGGCCCAAATGCCGCGATTATGTAGAGGAGTCGGCAAGTCCGCTCTATGCTTTTGGTTACGGGTTGAGCTATACTACATTTGACTATTCAGATTTAAAAATTTCCCAAAGTGGAACTGATACAGACAAGCTTATAGAAGTTTCGGTAAGTGTAAAAAATACAGGAGCTCAGGCCGGGGACGAAGTGGTGCAGTTGTATCTGCGTGATGTTATAAGCAGTGTGGTCACTCCGGTAAAGCAATTGCACGGTTTTAAACGGATTCATTTAGCCCAAGACGAAAGTAAAAAACTAACTTTTAAGATTAGGCCTGAAGATTTAGCACTGTATAATGCAGAAATGAAACAGGTGGCAGAAGCAGGAGAATTTGAAGTACAACTGGGGGCTTCCTCAAAAGATATAAGACTTACAGACAGCTTTGAATTGACTGAAGCTATTTTACTCACAACTCAAACAAAATAAATTATGCGATTCCTTTCATACCCTAAGTTTTTTTATGTTTTGGCTATGCTGCTGGTTTCCCTAACCTGCAGTACTAGTCTTTTAGCTCAAGGAGGTAATTTGCACGAGCAATCAAAGATTTATCAGGCACCTGCAGATAAACAAGTACAAGAAAAACTTGCAGTTTGGGGCGAGCAAAAATTTGGCATGTTGATACATTGGGGTGTTTATGCGGTTCCCGGAATTATAGAATCCTGGCAGATTTGTTCTGAATCTTGGTTAGAGCGTCCCGAAGGCATCTCGTATAACGACTATAAAAAATGGTACTGGAATTTGAGTTCGGTCTTTAATCCTGTCAATTTTGACCCGGATCAGTGGGCAGATGCAGCAGAATCTGCAGGGATGAAGTATGTGGTTTTTACCACCAAGCATCATGACGGCTTTAATATGTTTGACACCCAGCAAAGCGACTATAAAATCACCAACGGACCTTTTAAAAATCATCCAAAAGCCAATGTGGCCAAACATGTATTTGAGTCATTTAGAAAGAAAGATTTTATGATCGGCGCTTACTATTCTAAACCAGACTGGCATTCGCAAGATTTCTGGTGGGATAAATATGCTACTCCAGATCGCAATGTGAATTACGACATAAGAAAGTACCCAGAGAAATGGAAAAACTTTCAGGATTTCACGTTTAATCAGATCAGTGAGTTGATGCACGATTATGGTGCTATTGATATTCTTTGGTTAGACGGTGGCTGGGTACGTCCACGTGAAACGGTAACCGATGAAGTGCGTGCGTGGGGAGCCCCTATTCCAGAGTTTAGTCAGGAAATAGATATGCCGCGTATCGCAAAAATGGCGCGTGAAGCCCAACCGGGAATCATCTTTGCAGACCGGACTGTTCACGGGCCCTATGAAAACTACCAGACTCCAGAGCGTTCAATCCCTGAAACTAAATTAGATCACCCTTGGGAAACCAACATGACATTGGGTAACAATTGGGGGTATGTGCCTAATGATAACTTTAAAACTTCGGCTAAAGTGATTCATAGCCTGGTTGAAGTGGTTGCCAAAGGCGGAAATATGCTTTTAGGTGTTGGCCCGCAACCTGACGGTTTTATGCCACCTGACGCCTTACCTATTCTTGATGAAATAGGTGAGTGGTTAGACCTTAATTCTGAAGCTATTTATGGTACACATGCTATTGATAATTACCATAGCGAAGCGACTTATTTTACGTCTAATGATAAAAACACTTTTGCAATAACCTTACTAGAAGAAGATACTGATACTCCAAAAACTATTTTTTGGGAAGGAAACTTGCCCAAGAAAGGAAGCAGACTTAAAGAAGTGAGTAGCGGAAAAACGTTAAAATACAGGATCAGCGGAAATAAAGTTACCATAACTATTCCTGCTGCTATTCGTAAAGAAGCAAAAGCAGCTTTGGCATTTTCATACAAATCAGAATAAAAGTAATTATGAATAAATTCTATACAGGCTTTTCGGTAATATTTGCATTGGTACTTACGAGTTGTGATTCTTCAAACAGTGAAGCACCAGAACCTTATGGTCCTATACCGTCAGAAGAACAACTCGCGTGGTATGATATGGAAATGAATGCATTTATTCATTTTACCATAAACACATTTACCGATAAAGAATGGGGGTATGGTGATGAGTCACCAGAGCTTTTTAATCCCACAAACCTTGATACCGACCAGTGGATGTCAACCCTAAAAGATGCCGGTTTTAGCGGGGCGATTTTGACTGCAAAACACCACGATGGTTTTGCGCTTTGGCCTTCAGAATATACCGATCACGATATTGCTGCGAGTCCGTATAAAGACGGAAAAGGAGATCTGGTTAAAGAAGTTTCTCAATCGGCTAAAAAATATGGACTTGAATTTGGCGTATATCTTTCTCCCTGGGATCGCAATCGTGCGGACTATGGCGAGCCCTCGTATGTAGATTATTACCGAGATCAGGTTACCGAATTATTTACGGGCTATGGGCCGATTTTTGAAATGTGGTTTGACGGCGCTAATGGCGGTGACGGCTATTACGGCGGGGCTAACGAAGAACGAAAAATAGACCGGGAAACCTATTACAACTGGCCCAAGACGATAGCTATGGCCAAAGAAATTCAGCCCCAGGTTTTGTTTTTTAGTGATGCAGGCCCCGATTTACGATGGGTAGGCAATGAGCGTGGAATAGGCGGGGAGACCCACTGGAATACCATTAGCACCGATACGCTGTATGCCGGTAAGTCTGACATTGGTGACATCCTGCAAAACGGTTCGCCAGATGGTAAAAACTGGGTTCCTGCAGAAGTGAATACTTCCATTCGCCCGGGATGGTTTTATCACGCTTCAGAAGATTCGCTGGTACGTACGCCAGAAAATTTATTTGAATTGTATTTAACTTCAGTAGGTCGTGGTTCAACCTTGCTGCTCAATATTCCGCCAGATCGTCGCGGCTTGTTTCATGAGAATGATGTGGCTGCCCTGCAAGGCTTTCGTAAGATATTAGACAGTGTTTTTGCAACAAATCTTGCAGAAAAAGCAACAGCCACTGCAAGAAGTTATCGGGGTAAGATGGAGACTTTTGATGCCGCGAAAGTGTTAGACGGCGATGCAGAGACCTACTGGGCTACTGACGATGGCGTTACTACCGGAAGCATTGAACTGACTTGGGAAGCGCCCCAAAAATTGAATTATCTGGTACTTCAGGAATACATAAAATTGGGTCAGCGGATTGCCGCATTTACGGTTTCGGTTTGGGAAGATGGAAAATGGAAAGAAGTGCAAAGTCAAACAACAATCGGTCATAAAAGAATTTTAAAATTAAACGGTGTTGAAACCTCAAAATTGAAAGTAGACATTACTGAGTCACTGGCTTGCCCACTAATTTCTACTATAGAAGTTTATTAAAATCCAATCTTATGTTTAAAAAGGGAATCGTATTCATAATAATCCTGTTTTTTTTTAATGGTTTAATTGCACAAACTGACGCTGCTTTTAAAATAGAAAATGGCTCTTTTGTTTATAAAGGGAAGCCGATCCCTATCTATTCTGGAGAGATGCATTATGAGCGTATTCCTAAAGCATACTGGCGACATCGCATACAGATGATGAAGGCTATGGGACTCAATACCATTGCTACTTATGTATTTTGGAATTACCACAATACGGCTCCCGGCATCTGGGATTTTAAAACCGGAAATAAAAACATTACTGAGTTTATTAAAATGGCGCAGGAAGAAGGCATGTTTGTCATCTTGCGTCCGGGTCCTTACGCGTGTGGGGAGTGGGAATTTGGTGGTTATCCATGGTTTCTTCAGAATATTGAAGGGCTGAAAATACGTGAAAATAATGAAGCCTTTCTGGAAGCTTGCCGGGAGTACATCAACAGATTGGCAGAAGAAGTAGTTCCGCTTCATGTTAATAATGGAGGGAATATCATTATGACGCAGGTGGAGAACGAATTTGGATCTTATGTAGCCCAGCGTGAAGATATTCCTGCAGAAGAACATAAAGCCTATAAAAATAAGATTTATAAAATGCTGAAAGAAGCCGGGTTTCAGGCTCCTTTTTTTACGTCAGACGGTACGTGGCTTTTTGAAGGTGGTAGTCTTGAGGGGGTTTTGCCCACAGCAAATGGGGAGGGCAATGTCGCCAATCTCAAAAAAGCCGTTGATGCCTACCACAACAACGAAGGCCCCTATATGGTGGCTGAGTTTTATCCCGGTTGGTTAGATCACTGGGCAGAACCCTTTGTGAAAATCAGTGCTGCAGACATTGCAAAGCAAACCGAAGTATACCTTGAAAAGGGTATAAACTTCAACTTGTATATGGCACACGGAGGAACCAATTTTGGATTTACATCAGGAGCCAATTATAACGAGGAGCACGACATTCAGCCAGATATTACCAGCTACGATTATGATGCGCCAATTTCTGAAGCAGGTTGGGTAACGCCTAAATACGATTCTATAAGAGCTTTGATGCAACACTATGTTCCTTACGATATTCCCGAGGTGCCCGAGCAAATTCCTGTTATTGAAATCTCTAATATCAGCTTGTCTAAAAAAACTGATGCCTTATCCTACATCAAAAAACAAAACCCGGTAACTAGTGATAGCCCGCTTACTTTTGAAGAATTGGAGCAAGGCTATGGATATGTTTTGTATAAAAAACGTTTTACGCAACCCATCAACGGAACATTAAAAGTTCCGGGTTTGCGGGATTTTGCAACGGTTTATGTAAACGGAAAAAAAGCAGGGGTACTCAACCGGGTTTTCAACACGTATGAGATGCCTATCAAAATTCCATTCAATGGAAGTCTGGAAATTTTGGTAGAAAATATGGGGCGTATCAATTACGGTTCAGAAATCGTAAACAACCTCAAAGGAATCATCAAACCTGTTACGATCAACGATTATGAAATTACCGGTGGTTGGGAGATGTACAAAGCTCCATTTGTAGAAGTACCTCAGGATCTCAAATCTGAAACGATAAAGACCGGTAGACCAGTTATCTATTCCGGTAATTTTGAGTTGGATAATTTGGGCGATACATTTCTTGATGTGAGTGATTTAGGTAAAGGAATCGTTTTTGTCAACGGTCACAATCTGGGACGATATTGGCAAGTGGGACCACAGCAAACGTTGTATGTGCCGGGATGCTGGCTTAAAGAAAACAATAAAATAGTTGTATTTGAACAACTTAACGAGAAGCAGGTCACGGAGCTCTCTGGGGTTAAAAAACCTGTTCTTGAAGATTTAAAACTATAACATATGAAACATTCGGTTATTTTAAGATTAAGCCTGGTGCTTGTTTTGTTTTCTCTTTGCGGAAAACTTAGCGCTCAAAAAGGAGAACTTTCGGTAATTCCCATTCCTACGGAATATGAACTGGGAGAAGGGGAGTTTGTGATCGATCAATATACCGTGTTGTATGCAAATCCCACGCAAGTTGAAGTCACAGATATTGCCGAAGGTTTTCAGCGGCAACTGCGAACGGTAACTGGGATGCTGCTTCCGGTAATGCCATTGGCTGAATTTGAGGATCAGCAGAATGCCGTAGTTTTTCACCTTATGCCTGATGCCGAATTGGGCGCAGAAGGCTATCAACTTGAGGTCACTCCAGATCATATTTTAATCCATGCAAATAAGCCTGCCGGACTCTTTTACGCGGTGCAGACCCTGTACCAGTTGCTTCCGCCGGAAGTGGTAGAAAACGAGGTGGTTCGGGCTGTTGATTGGAGCGTTCCTGCGGTCAGTATTACTGATATTCCTGCGTATAAATGGCGTGGGTTGCATTTAGACGCCGGCAGGCATATCAGCTCCATTGATTTCATAAAAAAATATTTGGATCAGATGGCAGCGCATAAGCTGAATACTTTTCACTGGCATCTTACCGAAGATCAGGGCTGGCGCTTGCAGATTAAAAAATATCCACTGCTTACCGAAGTGGGTGCTTATCGTGATTCTACCTTAGTGGGGCATTACGGAACCAGCAAATACGATGGTAAACGCTATGGCGGATATTATACTCAGGAGGAGGCCCGGGAAATCGTTGATTATGCTAAAGATCGCTACATCACAGTTATACCGGAGATTGAAATGCCCGGGCATTCTACGGCTGCCGTAGCAGCTTACCCAGAGCTGGGTAATACCGATAATGAAGTTAGGCCTGCAACGACCTGGGGTGTATTTCCTGATATTTTTAATGTAGAAGAAAGCACTTTTGATTTTCTGGAGGATGTTTTGGTTGAAGTACTTGATATTTTTCCTTCTAAATACATTCACATTGGGGGCGATGAAGCACCAAAAGATCAATGGGAAGCCTCTGAGCGTATTCAGTTTAAAATAGATTCTCTGGGACTGAAAGACGAGCACGAGTTGCAGAGTTATTTCATAACCCATATTGAGAAATTCCTGAATTCAAAAGGCCGTCAAATCATTGGTTGGGACGAAATTTTAGAAGGCGGTCTGGCTCCTAACGCAGCGGTAATGTCCTGGCGCGGGGAAGAAGGCGGAATTGCAGCCGCAAAAGATGCGCATTATGTAGTGATGTCACCGGGTTCGCATCTGTATTTTGATCACGGGCAGGGAGACCCGGATCAGGAACCTCTAAATATTGGAGGATATCTTCCTTTAGAGAAAGTGTATTCGTATAAACCTACACCCGATACATTATCTGCTGACGAAGCTAAGTACATTATGGGCGCACAAGCCAATGTGTGGACCGAGTATTTGCCTACTTCAGACAGCAGGGAGTATATGGTCTTTCCACGTATTAGTGCTTTGGCTGAAGTGGTTTGGAGCGGGGAAGATCATAAAGACTGGGAAAGTTTTCAAAAGCGTATTCCTCAACAATTAAAACGCTATGAGCTGCAGGATATCCATTTTGCAAACACAATTTATAATGTGGAAATCCGTGCGAAATATGATGAAAAAGTTAAAGATTTTGAGGTTGTATTACATCCGCAGTGGGAGGGAACCGTACGCTATACGCTTGATGGGAGCACGCCAACAGTAGCTTCACCGGTTTACGAAAAACCACTAAAGCTTAAGGCCGGCACCAATGTGAAGGCTGGTCTTTTTGATGGCTCTGAATTAAAAGGCAGTATTACTTCGGAAACTTTAGTTATTCCGAAATCTAAAAATTAATATTCACTTATGTCAACACCTTATTTGAAAGAAGCTTGCGTAGAAACGCTTGATCAGGCACTTGCTGCCGAAGCTAAAGGAGCAGACCGTCTGGAGCTCTGCGCATACCTGGCTTTTGACGGACTAACCCCTGCGCCCGACCTGATCAAAAAAGTTATAGAGCAGGTGAAGATTCCGGTTCGGGTGATGATCAGACCGCGTAACGGAGATTTTAAATATAACGAAGACGAACTGGAGCATATGCAAAAAGGCATAGAGTTTTGTAAAAAACTGGGTGTTGAAGGAGTGGTTTTTGGAGTGTTAAATCCTGACTCCACCTTGAATCTGGAAGCTCTTGAGCAATTGACCAAGGTTGCAAAACCATTAAGCGTGGTCGTTCATAAAGCCATTGATGCCACGCCAGAACCTTTAGAGGCTTTAAAACAGCTCTTAAAAATTAAAGGCATAGATACAGTGCTTACTTCAGGAGGCAGGTCTAATGCTTTTGACGGGTCAGAAACCTTGAAAACTATGATGGAATTGGCTGGAGATCAAGTTGAGGTTATGCCCGCAGGTAAAATTACCCAGTTTAACCTGCAGGAACTTCATGCACAATTGGGAGCCAAATTCTATCACGGGAGTCGCATTGTAGGCGAATTAAAGTAAAAATACATGTTCAGGAGTTTTTTAGTATTTATAAGTCTTTTTGGTTTCTGTGCCTACGGACAAATACCTCAGGTTG
Source organism: Leeuwenhoekiella polynyae (assembly GCF_004104075.1). GTDB lineage: Bacteria > Bacteroidota > Bacteroidia > Flavobacteriales > Flavobacteriaceae > Leeuwenhoekiella > Leeuwenhoekiella polynyae. The sequence continues at coordinate 10,399 of NZ_QOVK01000014.1, forward strand.
ATGTTTTAGTTGATAGTTCTATTTTTGAAAAAGCTCCTTTTAAACAATGCCATGCTTCGACTCTGGTTGAAGCCGCAAATGGAGATATTCTTGCTGCCTGGTTTGGTGGGGAATACGAGCGGCATCCTGATGTAAGTATTTATCAAAGTACAAAAACTGATACAGGCTGGTCAAAACCTTTAAAAATAGCAGATGGTCAAACGGCAAATGATACCTTGACTTACCCAACGTGGAATCCTGTTTTATTTAAAAATACGGAAAATGATTTATTGCTTTATTACAAAGAAGGCCCCTCACCATCAACCTGGTGGGGAAAGTTTAAGGTGTCTTTAGATGATGGTAAAACTTGGTCTTTACCAAAACAATTTCCGGACAGCATTTTAGGTCCTATAAAAAATAAACCCATTCAATTAAAATCAGGTGTGATTGTGAGTCCGTCTAGTATAGAATCTGAAGATGGAGCAATCTGGAAGTCGCACATTGAGCTTTCTAGCGACGGGGGATATACTTGGGAGCGCGTTGCTATTCCTTCAGCAGGTTCAGTTAAAGTGATTCAGCCTACTTTAATCAAACTTCCTGACGGAAATCTAAAAGCACTTTTACGCAGCGATCAAAATTATGTTTTAGAAAGTGTAAGTACGGATAATGGTAAAACCTGGTCTGAAGCTAAAAAAGGAAAAATGCTCAATCCAAACAGTGGGATTGATGCAGTTACGCTAGCTAACGAAAATTTTCTTTTAGTATACAATCCGGCTGAATCTGGAGCAGATTGGTCAGACGGGCGCAATAAATTGAATTTAGCTTATAGTACAGATGGCGAGAACTGGGAAGATGTTTTAAAACTTGAAGACGAGCCGGAAGGCGAGTTTAGCTATCCTGCGATTATACAAGATTCTAAGGGTTTTGTGCACCTCACATATACTCATAATCGTACAAAAATTAAATACCTCAAGTTGAGTTTCAAGAATTAAACCAAGGTGAGTTTTATTCCCATTTCGCGAATGCGTTCTGCATCTGATGCAGATAGCTCTTTATCAGTGATGATTTCGCTAATTTCATCCAGTTCGCAGATTTTAGCTAGACTGCGTTTGCCAAACTTTGAAGAGTCTGCCAGGAGAATGGTTTTCTGGGCGGCATCCATCATTTTTTTATTGAGAATCGCTTCTTCTATATTGGTAGTGGTGCACCCGTAATCAAGGTCAATCCCGTCTACACCCATAAAAAACTGATGCGAAGAAATATGATTTAAAATATGTTCAGCATAATGACCAGTTACAGATCCTGAGCGATGGCGTATATTTCCGCCTAGCTGAATGATATCTATATCTTTATGTTTGATCAATTCTATCGCAACTAGTAGAGAAGATGTAATTACGTTTAGTTTTCCTTTCGGTTTTATCGCGCGACCTAATTGTTGAACGGTGGTTCCACTGGCAATAATTATAGAATCATTTTCCTGAATCCGATCAGCTGCAGCTTCGGCGATTAATGATTTTTCTGCAGCAGAAATATTTGCTTTCTCAACCACGTCACGCTCATTCATATATGGATTTTCTAGAGAAGCACCACCGTGTGTTCTGAAAAGTAATCCTTTGTCTTCTAGTAGTTTGAGGTCTTTTCTAATGGTTACTGCAGATACATCAAGTCGTTCACAAAGGGTTGCTACCTTGATGTGTTTTTCTTCTTTTAGTTGCTCTAGAATCTGTTGATGTCTTTCCATATAGAATACTTAATTCATTTTGTAGGGAGTTACAAATATAAGGTGTAGAAAATCAAATGAAAACTAGTTTCTTTTGATTTCGGTTTTGATCGTTATTTTATTTAAACGAAATTTTAACTTTCGAAAATAATCGTTTTGTTTCATTATTTATATATTTGTGTGTAATTAGTAATTTTTAAAAACCAAATGAAGCAGAATATTTTCAGTCGGGAGCATATTATAAGTGAACTGCCACAAGTCAAAAAGTGGGATGTGATCGTGATAGGTGGTGGGGCTACAGGACTTGGTGTTGCGTTAGATAGCGTAACCAGAGGTTATAAAACATTACTACTAGAGCAGGTAGACTATGCAAAAGGAACTTCGAGCAGAAGTACAAAACTTGTTCATGGTGGAGTGCGTTATTTAGCACAGGGTAATATAGACTTGGTTAAAGAAGCTCTTTACGAACGTGGTCTTTTGGCTAAAAATGCGCCGCATTTGGTAAAGAATCAAAATTTTGTGATTCCTAATTATCGCTGGTGGGAAGGCATTTATTATACAATAGGTCTTAAGGCTTATGATTTTCTTGCCGGTAAACTGAGCTTAGGAAAATCAAAACACATCAATAAAACAAAAACAGTTGAGCGTCTTTCAACCTTGCGTCAAAAAGGACTTTACGGCGGTGTGGTTTATAGGGATGGTCAGTTTGATGACTCTCGTTTAGCTACAAACATCGCGCAGACTTGTATTGAAAACGGTGCAACATTGCTCAATCATTTTAAAGTAACAGATTTGTTACAAGATGATCAGAAGCAAATTATAGGTGTAGAAGCGATAGATATCGAAACCAACGAAAGCTATACATTTTCTAGTGATCTGGTAATTAATGCTACAGGCGTGTTTACAGATGAGATCTTACGTATGGAAAATGCGGAAGCTAAGAAGTCGGTTGTGCCTAGTCAGGGTGTACACTTGGTTTTTGATAAAAGCTTTTTGCCCGGTGACGATGCGATAATGATCCCAAAAACAGATGATGGTCGCGTATTGTTTGCTGTGCCGTGGCACGATAAAGTTTTGGTGGGTACTACAGATACTAATCTTGATGACCACAGTCTGGAGCCTCAGGCTCAGGAACAGGAGATTGAATTTATTTTGAAAACCTTCAATAATTACATTGAAAAGAAAGTTACGCGAGCCGATGTGAGAAGTATTTTTGCTGGGTTGCGCCCACTTGCTGCGCCCAAAGATTCTTCCGAAAAAACAAAAGAAATATCCCGAAGTCATAAAGTTATTGTTTCAGAAACCGGTTTGATTACCATTACCGGTGGTAAATGGACGACCTATAGACGTATGGCTCAGGATACCATAAATAAAGCAATTTCGCTTAAAAAGCTACCGAAGAAAAAATGCCAGACAGAGCATTTAGAGATTCACGGAGCCATGCCTACTGAAAACAGAGAAAACCATATGTATATTTATGGAACCGATCAGAAAGGGATTACTAAATTGGTTGATGAAGATCTTTCTTTAGGTGAAAAATTACACCCCAGACTTCCATTTTTAAAAGCCGAAGTAATCTGGGCGGTACGATATGAGATGGCACGTACTGTAGAAGATGTTTTGGCTAGACGGGTAAGAGCACTCTTTCTAGATGCTGCTGCTGCCCGTGATATGACCGCAGAAGTTGCTTCACTAATTGCAGGCGAACTCCATAGAGATGAGGGCTGGAAGCTTAATCAAATAGAAGAGTTTACAAAGTTGGCAAATCATTATTGCATAGATAGCAATACAGTTATCGCCTAATATTAATACAAATATCATCGCTCCTCAATGATAGTATTGAGGAGTTTAACCTTAAAACTTATATATAATGGACCAGTTTATTTTAGCTCTGGATCAAGGGACAACAAGTTCTCGCGCAATCGTTTTCGACAAGAAAGGTAGTATTGTTTCTATAGCACAGAAAGAATTTCAACAATATTTTCCCAAGCCGGGTTGGGTTGAGCATGATCCACAGGAAATCTGGTCTACCCAAGCAGGTGTAGCTGCAGAAGCAACTGTTTCTAAAGGTTTGAATGGGAAAAACATTGCAGGTATTGGGATTACAAATCAACGGGAAACCGTTGTGGTTTGGGATAGAAATACTGGTGAGCCTGTTTACAATGCGATTGTATGGCAAGACAAGCGGACTGCTGATTATTGTGAAGAGCTGAAAGAGAGCGGTCAGGCAAAAATGATTCAGGAGAAAACAGGACTTGTTATTGATTCGTATTTCTCAGGGACTAAAGTAAAATGGATTTTAGATAATGTTGAAGGTGCTCGTGAAAAAGCAGAAGCAGGTGATCTTATCTTAGGAACTATAGATACATGGTTGATCTGGAAATTTACAAAAGGCGATTTGCATGTAACCGATGTAACTAATGCGTGTAGAACGCTTTTGTATAACATAAATACGATGGATTGGGATCCAGAGCTTTTAGAACTTTTTGGAATTCCAGAAAGTATGCTGCCAGATGTAAAAGATTCTAGTGAAGTTTATGGTCACACAAAAACTACAGTATTTGCTTCTAAAATTCCTATTGCCGGTATTGCAGGAGACCAGATGGCAGCTCTTTTTGGACAGATGTGCACTAAAAAAGGAATGGTAAAAAACACTTACGGAACAGGTTGTTTTATGTTGATGAATATTGGGGATAAACCCATTATTTCTAAAAATAATCTGCTAACCACTGTAGCCTGGAGAATAAATGGAAAAACCGAATATGCTCTAGAAGGAAGTATTTTTATTGGTGGTGCTGTGGTGCAATGGTTACGAGATGGACTTGGTATTATTGCTAAATCTGAAGATGTGGAGCCGCTTGCAGAGTCTGTAGAATCTACAGATGGTGTTTATTTTATTCCTGCATTTGCCGGTCTTGGCGCACCGTATTGGAATCAAAAAGCAAAAGGAACCATTTTTGGTGTTACCCGAGGAACTACAGATGCGCACATAGCCAGAGCTTCTATTGAAGCGATTGCTTACCAAACTATGGATATTTTAAAATCTATGCAGGCAGATTCTGGTATTGAGATCAAAGAATTACGTGTAGATGGTGGAGCTTCGGTAAATGAAACACTTATGCAGTTTCAGGCAGATGTGTTGAATTCTATTACCGTTAGACCAAAAATCACCGAAACGACAGCTTTAGGAGCCGCATATCTTGCAGGTCTGGCTGTAGGTTTCTGGGAAAGTAAAGAAGAGATTCAAGAGATGTGGCAAGAAGATAAACGTTTTGAACCCAAAAAACCCAGAGCAGATGTTGAAGCGGGTATCAAAGGGTGGTATCGTGCTGTTAAAGCCTTAGAACATTGGACAAAACTTTAAGACGTATAGAATGACACCATTTATAGCAGAAGTAATAGGAACAGGACTGTTAATCCTTTTAGGAGGAGGTATAGTCGCAAACGATATTTTAAAAGGAACTAAAGGTCACGGTGGTGGGTGGATGACCATCACAACGGCTTGGGGGCTTGCAGTATTTGTAGGTGTAGTTGTTGCGGGACCTTATAGCGGAGCACATCTCAATCCGGCGGTTACCATAGGTCTCGCAGTTGGTGGTTTATTTCCTTGGGCAGATGTGCCTACATACCTCGCGGCAGAATTTTTAGGAGCAATGATCGGTTCATCATTAGTATATCTGATGTATAAAGATCATTTTGATGCTACAGAAGACGGTGGGCTCAAGCGTGCAGTATTTTGTACAGACCCGGCCATTCCCAATAATTTTAGAAATATCATAAGTGAGATTCTGGGAACCTTTGTATTGATCTTTTGTGTATTCTATTTTTCAGGAGCAGAAATTGTTGACGGAACCGGTACAAAAGTTGGTTTAGGATCTATAGGTGCAATTCCGGTTGCATTTGTAGTCTGGGGAATAGGGCTTTCTCTGGGCGGAACCACCGGTTATGCTATCAATCCTGCAAGGGATTTAGGACCGCGCATTGTTCACGCATTATTGCCTATAAAAGGAAAAATAAATAGCGGATGGAGTTATGCCTGGATTCCAGTAGTAGGTCCTGTTATTGGTGCAGTTCTCGCAGCACTTCTTTATCTCACCTTAAACTAATTTTCAGCTAAACTATTTATGAAATTATTTAAATCGGCCTTAGTGCTGGTGTGTATTTTTGCACTTCAGCAACTACAGGCACAGGGAGACTTACGCTCATCAAATCTTGAAATCGTAGATTCAACTTCTTCAAAATACCAGCCTTTCGACTTTAATTTAAAAGTAAAGACGATGCACTTGTGGAAAGGCTTACGTGTAACTGATGCTCCGGTTGTTGATGTAGATCTCAATTATACCTCACGAGACGGAAAATTTAAAGCCGGTCTTTGGGGTGGTGCTGGTGTAACCGGTTATTATACCGAGTTTGATTATTATGCTTCATATAGTACAAACGGCTTTTCATTGGCAGTTTGGGATATCAATAACTCGAGTGATTTTCCAGATGCAGAGATTTTTGATTACGATCGCAGTACAACTTCACATTTTGTTGATGTGACATTGGGATATCAGTTCAAGCCCATTCCGCTTAAATTATCGTGGAGTACAATAGTACAGGGTAGAGATACTTATATAACCAACTCCGAAAAATTGCGTAATGCTTTTTCTAATTATGTAGAAGCGAATTATGGCTTGATTCAAAAAAAGGATTGGTCGCTGAGTGCTTTTGTAGGAGGTGCTTTTTCATTTGAAAATGAGGCGCACTTTTATGGAGATCATCCTAATGTAACCAATTTGGGACTTATTTATACTAAAGAAGTAAGGGTGCTTAAAAAGTTCACTTTGCCTTTTGCAGCAACTGCAATGTGGAATCCTGAACAGGAATATGGCGCAATTGAAGTCGCAGTTACACTATTTTAGACTAAGAGTTTATGAATTTTCTAATGTCTTTATTAGAACCATAAAGAACTAAGATGTCGCCTTGTTCGAGTAAAAGCTTGGGCGTGGCGACACTTTGTACATCTATTATTGTTTTCTTCTTACCTATATTGGTTTCAACTTGAGCGTTTTTTAAGGTTGTTAAGACTAATAAATTATAACGCTCTCTAAACTGAACTTCCTCTACTGTTTTATTTGCATAACGCACAGGAAGTTTTACTTCTACAATACTGAAGTAATCATTCAATTCAAATGAATCAACAACACCGCGCATGCAAAGACGTTTTGCCCAGCGTTCTGCACTCTCTTGTTCAGGGTGCACGATCTCGTCAACGCCAATAGCATTCAAGACATTTTCGTGCAAGGTATTAACTGCACGGCTGATGAGTTTTTTAACCTGTAAGTTTTTAAAGAGCGCTGTTACCATAACGTTGGTCCCCTGGTTTTCGCCAATGGCAACAATTACAATATCAGTATCTTTTAGCGGAAGCCCGCTAACTGTAGATTCATCGGTGGCATCTAGACAAATGGTATGCGTTATTTTTTCTTTTAATGCATCTACACGAGGCATTTTGATATCAATCCCAATAACTTCATTTCCCTGAGCTGTTAATTTTTCAGCAAGAGATGCACCAAAACTTCCTAAGCCTATAATGATATATTTCATCTTCTAAATTCTTTTAATTGATCAAAATTTCTTCTGTGGGATAGCGGTATGCTTTGTGTTTGATTTTTCTAAATATAGCAATCATAATAGTCAGCATACTTACCCTTCCTATAAACATTACTAAAATCAAAACTCCTTTACTTGCTGCGGAAAGACTTGAGGTAATACCCAGACTCAATCCTACAGTACTGTATGCTGAAAAACATTCAAAAGCAATACTGAGTAGGGTTTTATCAGGGTCAAAGGAAGTTATTGCGATAACAGCAAAACCGATAACTACTAATGATAAAGAGATAATTGCAAAAGCACGTCTCACTGAAATGTCAGCAATTTCTCTGCGGTAAATTTCTATGCGTTCTTTTCCTTTTGCAAGACTTAAAAAATTTAAGGTTGCAATAGCAAAAGTGCTGGTTTTTATTCCTCCACCAGTAGATGCCGGTGAAGCTCCAACCCACATAAGTAAAAAGATTAGCATAATGGTTGAAAAGTGCAGCTGGTTCATATCAAGCGTATTGAAGCCGGCTGTTCTGGGAGTTGTTGCACCAAAAAAGGCTGTGACAAATTTACCAAACCCATCATGCTCTTCTAAAGTATTGTGGTATTCATTGATATAAAAAACGAGTGTACCTAGAACAGTCAAGGCACTTGTTGTGATCAGGGTTATTCTACTGCTTAAGCTCAAAACCCAGGGTTTGTAAACGATACTGCGATCTCTGTTTTTTAAAGGGGTTATGACTTTGTATTTCAAATATTTAATAACATTGATGACAATAGGAAAACCTAAGCCTCCAAATACAAATAGACCTATTAGGGTAAGCTGAAGTGCGTAATTATATCTAAAGTTGATGTCGTAGATTCCGTTTGAGAGCGTTGAAAATCCCGCATTACAAAATGCAGAAATAGAATGAAATACCGCAAAAAACGCACGATCTGTAAACTCTGGGATATCTTTTAATTTCAGGCTAAAAAAGATAATAAGTGCGCCAATAGCTTCAATAGAAAAGGTGATGACCAGAATGCGTTTTAGGGTAGAAAATACTTCGCCTATTTTTTGTGAATTATTCATATCACTCAGCACCACCTGATTCTCAAAAGAGGAAACACCTTTAAAAAAATAACTAAAATAACTGGCGAAGGTAAGAATCCCCAATCCGCCTAACTGTATTAAAAAGATGATGATGTTTTGACCCAAAGGTGTAAAATAACTGCCGGTATCAACCACAATTAGACCGGTTACACATACGGCGCTTGTTGAAGTAAATAGCGCATCTAAAAAGGAAATTCCATCGTAAGTGGCATTAGGTAGCGTTAATAAAAATGCACCAAACAATATGATACCTATAAAACTGGCAATAAAAAGTTGAGCAGGGTTTAGATGACTTTTTTTATAGCTAAGTCTTCGCTCTGCAAATTCACGTATAAAGGTGAGAATAATGGCTGCCTTCAACCATTTGTCATTGTATAAAAAACCCAGCTTTTCGTGCGCTTCGTGTCCAAAAAAATGAATTCCTATAATATAGAGAATGAGCAAAATACTGGCAGCATCAAAGAAAATAACCTGTGTGCTTAACTTTTTAGACTGAATAAAATACCTGATAAGTGTTGTGGCAATACCTATAAATAATACGATAAGGTAATAGGCATTTAAAAACAGCTGAATATCTTCAGACTGCTCATAACCAAAATCAAGAATGAATGCAAAAACTCCAATTAAGCTTAGAACAAAAGCAGAACGAAATAATGTATTTAAAGTCATTATTTTAGAAAGTGATTCTTTCAAATTCAGCGTATTGAAATTTCAGCGCAAAGTTACGCCAACTTGAATAGAGACTAGATTTAAAATCTTAAACTTTAGATAATTTTTGAGCAAGATTTTGGATACTTAAATCTTGTTGCTTAAAAGTTTTTGGGCGCTTCTTAAAGCCTTAATTTTGCAGAAAATTTAGAACCTTATGAAAGCACAACAAACAGCACGTTTAGAATTATCTGAGCAAGAAATGCGGGATTATGGCTACAAAGTGGTTGATGCTATTGTAGCGCATCACCTCAATCAACATAAAGAGAAACCGGTAGCTCAGGCAAGTCGTGCGGAGATGGACTCGTTACTGAGAGAGAACGTACCTGAAAAAGCGACTGCTGTAGATGATGTTTTTAATACTGTGATGGAAAAAGTGATGCCATATACCAACATCATGAGTCATCCTAAATTTTATTCTTTTGTGCCGGGGCCCAGTAATTATGTCAGCGCCATGGCAGATGCGCTAGCGACAGGTTTTAATGTGTTTTCTGGGGGGTGGGCGGCATCTCCTGCAGCAGCAGAATTAGAGATCGTGACCATAAACTGGTTACTCAGTCTTTACGGTTTTCCTAAAAAGCGAGGTGGTGGGATCTTTACCAGTGGCGGTTCAATGGCAAACCTTACGGCACTAATAACAGCCCGAAATATAAAATGCGGAGATGATTTTTCTAAGGCGGTGATATATCTTTCTGATCAGGCACATTCTTCAAACATCAAGGCGATACGTGTGATGGGCTTTAGAAAAGAACAAATACGTCTGATCCCAACAGACATGGAGTTCAAATTTTCTATCAATAAACTTAAAAATGCGATTAATAAAGATCGTTTAGAAGGGTGGAAGCCTTTTTGCTTATTGGCTTCGGCCGGAACAACAAATACCGGAACTGTAGACCAACTTACAGAATTGTCTGAGATTGCAAAAAAAGAAGATCTTTGGTTCCATATTGATGGAGCGTATGGTGGTGCAGCAATTCTTTCTAAAAATGGAAAGCAGCTTTTAAAGGGTGTTGAAAAGGCAGATTCACTTACTGTAGATCCGCATAAGTGGTTCTACCAGCCTTATGAAATGGGCTGTCTATTAGTGCGTAATCACAAGTGGTTGAGTGGTACATTTACTGAAGTCCCGGAGTACCTTAAAGATGTAGAAGGAAATAAATCTGAGATCAATTTTTACGATCATGGGATACAGCTTACACGTCGTTTTAGAGCGCTTAAATTTTATATGAGTGTAAAAACTTTTGGCCTTAAAGCGTTTCGAGAGGCGGTACAATACAATTTTGATTTGTGCGAAAAAGTAGAAAGTATTCTTCGGAAAAGTGCCAAGTGGGAAGTAGTTTCACCGGCAACGCTCGCGGTAATTAATTTCAGATATCACCCTATTAATCAAAATCTTTCAGAAGAAGAGCTTGATGCACTCAACTCTAAAATATCTGAGCGTGTGGTGAATTCGCGAGAAGCGATGCTGGTAACTACAGTTTTGAACGGACAGATCGTTCTGCGTATGTGTCTGATAAATCCTAGAACTACACTTACAGATGTAGAAGAAACTATAGCATTATGTGAGAAAATGGCAGGATAATTATTCTGCCATTTTTTCTAATATTTTTTCTTTTGAAATTTTTGCATTCGCACCTTTTTCACCTGCTACCAGCGAGCCTAAAGCACAAGCAAAAGCCAGTGATTCTTCAGGCTTGTTTTCAACCATAAATAGTTGATAGATCAAACCGGCAAGAAAAGAATCTCCTGCACCTACAGTATCAACAACCTCGATTTTATAGCCCGGGTGTTTGTAAATCTTCCCGTTTTGATATAAGATCGCCCCATCTCCACCACAGGTTACACAAATGAGTTTAGTTTCTGTATGCTTGCTGATTGCTTCAATTTGATCAGAAACATTTTGACTTTTGATGTCAAGATATTGCGCGATTTCTTCCAGTTCTTCATCATTCATTTTAACCATATCAGCCTGCTTCATAAACTGAATGAGATGTTCCATTTTATAATGAGGCGCACGCAGATTTACATCAAAAATTGAATAGTTGGCTTCAGTAAGTAATTCTTTTAAGGTATTGCGGGAAGTCCCACCGCGAGCCGCTAAAGATCCAAATATAAAAAGATCGGTTTGTTTTACTGCCTTTAGGTTGTTTTCGGTTAAAGCTATTGCGTCCCACGCTACAGGCTCCTTAATGGTGTATGAAGCGCTACCGCTTGAATCTAATCTCACCATAACCTGACCGGTCTCTAGGGAATCATCTTCTTGTATCAGACTTTGATCGAGATCAAACTTTTCAATCGCAGCTTGTGTATCTTTAGCGAGAGCATCAGAGCCTAATCTACTAATCATTTTTACAGTAAGCCCCAGACTTTTTAGTCGCAGACATAAATTGAGTGGTGCGCCACCCAGCGCTTTTCCATCAGGAAAAACATCCCATAAAATCTCGCCATAAGAAATGGCGCTTAACATATCTTTCATTACCCTAAGATTTTTTCTTCTAATTCTTCGAGAGAAATACCTTTAGTTTCCGGCATCATAAATTTGGTAAATAGCAATTGTAAAAACATCATAAATGCAAAAAATGCAAATATGGGCCAGGGGTTATCCTTAAAAACTCCGTTATCACCATCTAAAAATACAGGAGTTAAAAGAGTGATTAAAGCCGCAAAAACCCAGTGGGTTCCGGTACCCCATGACTGACCGTAAGCACGAACTTTATTCGGGAATATTTCTGAGATAAATACCCAGATGACTGCTCCTTGTCCTATAGCGTGAGATGCTATAAAAATCAAAATAAACGTGAGTAATACCGCAGGACTAGAACCATTATAAAAACACCAGGCAACAGTGACCAGACTGATGATGTAGCCTAAAGAACCAATATACATCAGAGTGCGTCTTCCTAGACGATCAATTAAACCAACGCCTACAAAGGTGAAAATAAGATTTACAACACCTATAGATATAGAGTTTAATAGCGAATCTTCTGTAGCCAAACCAGCTTTAACTAAAATCTCAGGAGCATAATACAAAATAAAATTTATACCGGAAAGCTGATTAAAGAATGCGATTAAAAAGGCGAGTACCAGAGGTTTTTTAAACCGCTTGGTAAAAAGTTTGATGTCGTCAGAAGTTTTAGCCAGTTCTGTTTTTATAGCATCTATTTTTTGCTGAGTTTCAGTTTTATCATAAACTTGATTTAAGACTTCAAAAGCAGCTTCCTCATCTTTTTTCTTATGGAGTAACCAGCGGGGACTTTCAGGAACTGTGAGTACTAATAAAGTATATAGAAAGGCAGGGATAGCTTCTACACCAACCATCCAGCGCCAATCGTTTTCACCTTGAAACCCTTCTAATAAATAGTTAGAAAAGAAAGCGATAAGAATACCCAGAACGAGATTAAATTGATAAAGCGCTACCAGTTTACCACGATTAGAAGCTGTTGTGATTTCTGAAATATAGGTAGGTGCAGCAACCGATGAGGCACCAACTCCTACGCCGCCAATAAATCTAAAGAACGAAAAAAGGTAAGGATCTGGTGATAGTGCAGAGCCTAAAGCTGATACGAAGTATAAAATTCCTATCCAAAACAAGGTTTTTTTACGTCCAAATTTATCACAGGGGATACCGCCGGTTAATGAACCTAAAACGGTTCCCCATAATGCCATAGACATAATGAATAAACCGTGAAACCATGGAGAAAGATTCCAAAGTTCTTTTACCGGAAGGTTTGCTCCTGAAATAACGACGGTGTCAAAACCAAACAGAAAGCCTGCAAGTGCTACTGTGATTGACCATTTTTGAACTGCTTTCATAAACGTGAATTAATTCGGATTAGTTTTCTTTCCAGATGGAAGGAATAGGGGTTAATGTAATAGTTGTGGGTTTGTCTTTTGTCTCAATGCTAAATTCTGTATAGGGTTTACTTGGAAAAAATTGAGCGGTCAATGCATTAGCACCGCCGTCTCCAAAAAACTCGACAGATGATGTATCTATGTAAATTGAAAAATCTGCAGATTCTCCCTTTTTAAAATTAGCTGGAGCCTTCATAACAGGTAAAGCAAACGAGTCAGAAAATGTTGTGTCACCACTTTTGCTTCGGTCTAAGCTATATTCTTGCTTTTCTGAATCGTACGAGATTAAAAGTTGCTCGCCATCAGTATTGCTTAATTTTATATTGAAATCATTAAGTGGTTTTGGTAGATCAAATGCTATTTTAGATTGATTCAGTTCAGGATGAGAAAACACGTAGATTTCATTTTTTTTCTGAATTTGAAGATTTTCAGTTTGAAGATTTTCAGTTAGTGTTTCTATAGGTTTATTTGTTAAGAAATAAGCTTCGTTTTTGTGCAGTTCTAACTTCCGCGGAAGCGTCATCGTACTGCGCCATTTTTCGGTAGGAGTAACTTGGCCATAATCCCAATTGCTCATCCATCCTATAAAAATACGCTGCTCATCCGGAAGGTTATTGTAGGTGATACCGGCATAATTATCTCTTCCCAAGTCAATCCATTTTTCTTCGGTTTGAGAAGTTGTAAAAGTTTTTCCATCAAATTCTCCTATAAAATATTGAGTTCCAGAACCTCCATTAGGAGCACCCGGATTGATGCTAATAAGCAAAACCCATTTAGTTTCACCGGTTTCCTCAATCGTTAGCGGAAAAAGATCTGGACATTCCCATACACCTCCGTGGGCACCAGTATTTTGACCAAAATCGCTGAGGTAAGTCCATTCTTTTAAATTATCAGAATTATAAATCATCGCACGATCTCCGCCTACAAGCAGCAAAACCCATTTTTGAGAAGCCTCATGCCAGAAAACTTTAGGGTCTCTAAAATCTACAAGGTTATCGCTGTTGGGTACAACAGGGTTGTTAGCGTATTTGGTAAAAGTCTGCCCATTATCTAAGCTATATGCGATACCTTGATACTGGTAGTTGGTTGTTTTTTGAGCTGCGCCAACTGGGTCGTGATAGGTAAACATCGCAACTAAAGGTGGGTTTTGAGAAGTACCAAAGCCTGACGTATTATTATGGTCAACTACTGCGCTTCCTGAGAATATATAACCTAAACTATCTGGTTTTAATGCTACTGGCTCGTTGGTCCATTTTTTTAAATCTTTACTCGTAGCGTGTCCCCAATGCATAGGTCCCCATACGGTAGAATCAGGATAAAACTGATAGAATAAATGATAAGTTCCGACATTATAAACCAGTCCATTAGGGTCGTTCATCCAGTGTGCTTCCGGAGAAAAATGATATTGTGGACGAAAATTTTCGTAATATGCTTCAACTACCGTATCTTTAGGGGTAGCATTAGTTGTATTTTCTTTTTTACAAGCGGTCATAATCAAAAAGACTAGTAAGATTGAAGATAAGTATTTCATACTAAATGACTTTAATTAGAAAATAGATTTTAATTCCGCGGAAATTTAAAACATTTTAATTGAACTTAATCGATTTAGTCGTGTAAATTTGCCACAACACTGTTTGTTGAATAGTCTATAGATAGACTTAATATTATTAATTCTTTTTCCCAAATTATGAAAAGAAAGCTGACCTTAAAATCAATCGCTAAAGAACTGGGAGTATCAATTTCTACAGTATCAAAAGCTTTGCGAGACAGTCCTGAAATTAGTGAAGAAACCCGTGAGAAAATAAAGGCTTATGCCAAGCTTTATAATTATAAGCCAAATAATATAGCCCTGAGTTTGAAGAATCGTAAAACCAATACTATAGGTGTTATCATTCCTCAAATCGTTCACCATTTTTTTACAACTGTGATACAGGGTATAGAGCATGAGGCAAGAGAGAAAAATTATAATGTAATTATCTGTTTGTCAAACAATGATTTTGACAAAGAGGTTCTCAATATGGAATTACTTGCGAATGGTAGTACAGATGGTTTTATTCTTTCGGTATCAAAAGAGACGATGCTTAAAGAAGATTATCACCATTTAAATGAAGTTATAGAACAAGGTATGCCGGTTGTGATGTTTGACCGTGTGGTAGATGGTATACAGTGTGATCGCGTACTTATTGATGATAAAGAAGGAGCAAAGAAGGGGGTGACCCATATGATACGCTCTGGATGTCGTAAGATAGGTATTATTACTAGTGAAGATTATGTAAGTGTAGGTCGTTTAAGAACAGAAGGTTATTTAGATGCTTTAGACGATTTTGGTATAGAACCAGATGATAAGCGTATTTTGAAGTTAGACAATATTGATGATCTTTCTGATAAATCTAAAAAGCGCATCGAAGAGTTTATTACTAAAAATGACCTTGATGGAGTTTTTACGGTTAATGAACTTTTTGCTGTTCACGCATCACGTGTAATCAGTGGTTTAGGGAAGAAGATTCCAGATGATATTTCCTTAGTTTGTTTTACTGATGGTCAATTATCTGAGCATGCTGTGCCTAGTCTTACTGCTGTAAGTCAACACGGAGAAGAAATGGGGCGCAAAGCTGCGGCGATGCTTATAGACAAATTAGAGCGTCCTGAAGATGAAGAAGAGGAGTACAGCACAGCTTACATAGATACCAGTCTGGTAGAGCGAGAATCTACAAAAGAAGTCATCAAACGCTAATATGGGTAAGAAGGGATTTATTTTTGATTTAGACGGAGTAATTGTAGATACGGCAGGATTTCATTATCTCGCTTGGCGCAACTTGGCTAATGAATTGGGTTTTGAATTCACGGAAGAACAAAATGAGCTTTTCAAAGGGGTAAGCCGCGTTCGATCTTTAGAGATTTTACTCGAGATAGGTGGCGTTAAAGCAACGGAAGAACAAAAGGAAGGCTGGCTGGTTTCAAAAAATGAGGAGTATCTAAGTTATATCGCTAAGATGACTGAAAATGATATCCTTCCGGGAGTACTTAAAGTACTAACCTATCTTAAAGAAAAAAACATACCTATGGCATTAGGTTCTGCAAGTAAAAATGCACAACCTATTCTAAAACGCGTAGGTCTTTTTGATCTTTTTGATTGTATTGTAGATGGCAATCACGTAGAAAAGGCAAAGCCAGATCCTGAGGTTTTTACCTTGGGAGCAGAAGAACTTGAAGTAGAATATACAGATGCTATCGTTTTTGAAGATTCTATTGCCGGTATTCAGGCAGCAAATAGAGTTGATATGGTAAGTGTAGGTATAGGCGATGCCAAAGTTTTGCATGAAGCCGATTATAATTTTAATGATTTTACAGAAATTGATACTGCATTTTTAGATCAACTAATTAACGCATAACCATGAATCAAGATTATATAGTACCTGCTCCCTGGGCAGTGATAGAAGAAGGATTTGAAAGAGAACGCGTAAAATCTTCAGAAAGCCTGTTTAGTATAGGTAATGGAGCAATGGGACAGCGTGCCAATTTTGAAGAAGAGTATAGTGGAAAAACATTTCAGGGAAGTTATATAGGAGGTGTCTATTATCCTGACAAAACCCGCGTAGGCTGGTGGAAAAATGGTTACCCGGAGTATTTTACAAAAGTGCTTAATGCACCTAGTTGGATAGGTATAAAAGTAAAAGTTGATGGGGAGTCACTGGATTTGAACACAGCAAAAAGCGTGTCAAAATTCCGTCGCGAACTCAATATGAAAGAAGGCTGGTTGGGCAGAAGCTTTGAAGCCGAACTTCAAAATGGAACCCAACTTAAAGTGAAGTCTAAACGCTTTTTGAGTTTAGAGCATGATGAATTGGGGGCCATTAATTATGAGGTTACTCCCCTCAATAAAGACGTGAGTATTAGTTATGAGCCTTATTTAGATAGCGGTATCACCAATGAAGACACAAACTGGGATGATAAATTCTGGAATACTTTAGAAGTAGCAGAAGACGGAAATAAAGCTTTTATTTCTGCGCATACGATGAAAACATTTTTCTATGTATGTACCGCAATGTCTAACACCTTTACAGTAGATGGGAAAGAAATTTCTCTGACGCTCAAAACCAATAAAACTGATAGCTACATAGGTCATGTTTACGAAACCGATATACGTGAGGGAGAAACTTTTGCTATCCAAAAATATGCAGGATATATCACTTCTTTCAACCACGATAAAGATGATTTAAAGAAAGCAGCGACTTCAGTTTTAGATATTGCGTTAGAAGAAGGTTTTGATAGTTTATTATCCAAACAAAAAGAAGATTGGGCAGCAATCTGGTCAATGGCAGATATTGTTATTGAAGGTGATGTAAAAGCGCAGCAAGGAATTCGTTTCAATATTTTTCAATTGAATCAAACTTATTTAGGAAAAGACGCCCGTTTAAATATAGGTCCTAAAGGATTTACCGGAGAGAAGTATGGTGGTTCAACCTATTGGGATACCGAAGCGTATTGTTTGCCCTTTTATATGGCTACCAAAGATCAAGAGGTTGCGCGTAATTTGTTGACTTATCGCTACAATCACTTAGAAAAAGCAATTGAAAATGCTCAAAAGTTAGGCTTTAAAAATGGAGCAGCATTGTATCCTATGGTTACGATGAATGGGGAAGAGTGCCATAATGAATGGGAAATCACTTTTGAAGAAATACATCGTAATGGAGCGATGATATTTGCTATTAGAGATTATGTGAATTATACGGGTGATTACAGCTATATTCCTGAAAAAGGTTTAGAAGTTATGATCGCAGTAGCTCGTTTTTGGAAACAACGTGCTACTTGGTCTGCCAAAAAAGAGCAGTTTGTAATTCTTGGAGTGACTGGGCCTAATGAATATGAAAACAACGTAAACAATAATTTTTACACCAACTATCTTGCAAAATGGTGCCTGAGTTATGCGGTAGAGCATACTAAAAAGGTTGCTAAAGAATTTAGTTCAGATTACAAACGAATTGCAGAAGTAACCGGTGTCTCTAATGAAGAATTAAATTCTTGGATCAATATTTCAGAAAAAATGTATTTACCTTTTTCTGAAGAAGAAGGTGTGTATTTACAGCAAGACGGTTTCTTAGATAAAGAGCTGGTAACTGTTGCAGATCTTGATAAAGCAGAACGGCCTATCAATCAAAAATGGAGCTGGGACAGAATTTTACGATCACCTTATATAAAACAAGCAGATACGCTTCAGGGTTTTTATGTTTTTGAAGATCACTTTACAGAAGAAGAACTCAAGAAGCATTTTGACTTTTATGAACCATTTACCGTTCACGAGTCTTCATTAAGTCCATGCGTTCACGCGATTCAAGCTGCAAAATTAGGACAGATGGATCAAGCTTATGAATTTTACTTGAGAACCTCTCGCTTAGATCTTGACGACTATAATAAAGAAGTACACGAAGGCTTACACATTACAAGTATGGCGGGTACCTGGATGAGTGTTGTTGAAGGTTTTGGGGGAATGCGAATTAAAGATGATATGTTATCTTTTGCTCCAAAAATGCCAAAGGCCTGGGAAGGTTTTTCCTTTAAACTGAATTTTAGAAATCAGATACTAAAAGTAGCAGTGGGTAAAGATAAATACATCTTTAGTCTTGATACCGGTGATGATCTGGATATTTTAGTTGATGGTAAACAAATACGAGTAACTTCTGATGCAGCAGTTGAAGTTTAAATTAGAAATTACTTGAAGAATTCAGCCTTTGCTTAATTTATAAGCAAAGGCTTTTTTTGTTTATGTAGAACTTATTATAGAATTAAAACAACTTAAAACTCGCCAAAATCTAAACCCTGACAGCAAAATTTATAAGCAGTTTGAGAAGCTGAATAAGATACTTGCGGAACTACAATTAAAAGAATTTTCAGATAAAGTAATAACTGAAATAAATATAAACATAGAAGAACTGAATAGCTTTAAAGGTTCTGATAAAAAGTTGCAGAAGAAGATTAGAAAATCTCAATTTGAAATTTTGACTTTTTTAGAAAAAGAAGCCGGTATCGTAACTAAAAATCATTATCGCAGTAAGTGGTTAGCAGTAGGCATGGCAGCATTTGGTATTCCGATGGGAGCCGCTTTTGGAGCAGCATTGGGTAATATGTCATATTTAAGTATAGGAATGCTTTTCGGTATAGCGATAGGCGTAAACGTTGGTAGAAAGAAAGATAAGGATGCAGCTGCAGAGAATAAGGTTCTTGATATTGAGATTTAATTGTATATTTCATTAAACCCCTAAATTAAATTGACACTTATGGATGATATTCTAACCTATTCAATATCTGTTTTTACTGGCTTTTTTGCGATAATGAATCCGTTGTCAAACATTCCTATTTTTATATCACTTACTGAAGGTGCAACCCGTGAAGAAAAACAAAATGTGAATAAACGAGCTGTTCTGGTTGCGTTTATTATTATAACGGTTTTTGTAGTTCTGGGAAAGTTTATTTTTGGACTTTTTGGAATAACCATTCCGGCATTTAAAATCACTGGAGGAATCTTAATATTTTACGTGGGGTTTGAAATGCTTCAGTCTAAAAAGTCCAATGTAAAGCATTTAAAAGAGCCTAATTTTGATGAGAATATTGCGGTATCTCCATTAGCGATCCCCATTTTAGCTGGCCCCGGTACAATAGTTACAGCAACCAATTTTGTGTCGAATCCTTCTTATGTAAATATAGGTCTGGTAATTTTGATCTTTGGGTTGATGTGCTTACTCACCTATATAGCCTTTAGTCTCAGTGATTTTATTGCTCGTAAAATAGGAGAAAATGTAATTTCGGTAGTTGGTAAAATTATGGGATTGATCATTGCCATCATTGGTACAACAATGGTGATACAAGGGATTAAGCTCTCTTTTGATTTAATAAATTAAATATTCGGAAATTTCCCACTAATCTACCTTTACGGGATTTTCCTGTTTCAAAGGCATATAAATATCTGCTTTCCATTCCATAGCATTTCCGCCCATATTAGGGTTATTGAAAAATACTTCCAGAGGTTTGGGGTCGACTTCAATGTTATTTTGTTTCGCGTAAGCCAAAAGCGCGTACCAGGCACGATCTGAAGTGATGTAGTTGCCGTTATATACCGCGTGAATGGCATCTTTTGTAAACAAGCGTTTGTATTTAATTTCGTCAGTAATGGGCAGGTTTTCAGAGCGAATAATGGGAAAGCAAAAATTGTAAGAAATACTGTCTGTCTTTTGATTCCATTCGGTTACTTCTACAAATGGAGGGCCGTTCATTTCAACATTGTTGCGCGTAAGAACGTCGCCTATATAACCGTAATTACGCATCATCCCTAAGGCTTTTGCTTCTTGCATACTTTTTAAGGAAATGTACGCACAATAGGTAGAAGGTGTTTTTTCAATGCCCGTAACTTCTATTTTAATCTCTTTAAGATGCTGATTAAGTGTCTCGTAAAAATCCATTGCATTAGCAGTACTTCGATCCTTAAAAAGTGTATTGGTAAAAGGCACTGTTAGCCGGTTTTTTAGGCTGTGCTCAGCGTCTTTGACGCCCACGCTTACTTTGGTGATCGAATCATTAAGCGGATAAACGTTAAAGGAATACGTTACCGTTGAATCGCCAAATTGCCGCTCTTGAACAATAGCTGAGGTTCCGTGCTGCTCGGTAATGGTACTCGCGGTTAAATTGCTGTTCCAACTTTTTATAGATTGAACTATGGTACCCGGAGTTGTTTTTACTTTAAAGTTGATGATATAATCACTTGGCTTAATAAACAAATACCAACCTGCGGCAATACACAATATTACACCAATGGCAAGAAGTCCTTTTTTCATAAATGCAATTAATTTGAAGCTTGAGCGGTATTGTTTTTCATGATAAGATTTTTAACCACAAACTGACCTAACTGACGACCTTGTTTTAAACCTTCGTCAATAGCGGCACGGTAATGAATACCCCCGTAAAGTCTGCTTAAAGCAGCTTCTGAAGATGCTTGTCTAAAGGAGTCAAAACTACGTATGGGAAGTCCGTATGCGGTTTCGGTATCATCGTCAAACTGAAAATTATCTCCGTAGATTTGTGTAAGAACCTCGGCCGCTGCACCAGAAACTACAGAGTGGCCACTGCTGTACTCAGGAAAAGGAGGTGTTTGTAAAACAGGAGCCCAACTGTCATCTATATGCTGATTAATGAGTGTTTCGGGACGTATGAGGTTACTTCTGTACTTTTCATCCCAACAACTTATAAAGCCATCAAAAAGCGCGATAGAGGTCTTTGTGTATGCGTAAACAGTCTCCATCAAATCTGCATTGGCTTTTTTTGTGGCAATTTTTACAATCCCGACCCAGTGGCCACCTGGAGTAATCTTTTTTGTGGCAAACATTAAATGCCCCTTATGCGTAGAAACATACGGGTTACAATCCCAGAACTGAGCGATCGCCACTTTTTCTGAGTCGTCTCCTTCATCAGACATCTCATTACGTACATTGTAAACTTCCATCAATTGCTTGTAAAATTCAGAGTCTTCTTCCATAGAAAATTCTGGTGGTGGAATGGGTTTAAATTGAGAAGCAGAGTCAATTACAAAGGTGCGAATCTTCATCCAATGCGGTTCTATTCCATCCATATAAGCAGGAGGAGTAGGTTGCCATCTTGAGGGATTGTCAGGATTTACCGAGAATTTAGGCATCGTACGCGTTTGCTTGTACATATCCCCATCCATCCAGCTTTTAATGTGATCAGCAACTTTTAAACCATAGTCTTTAGAAGCTGCTAATTCTGTAGGATTCTGGTCTTCCCATTTCATATATAAACTGTCGCGCATCTCAGTAATTCGATCTTCAGAAAAAATAAGACTTTTTGCTATTTCCATTTGAGCAATCAATGCAGCGACATCATAATTCACAGATGCACCGGCATCAGGTTTAGGAGTTTCTTTTAAGTCTGTTAATTGACCGGCTAAAGTCACATAATCGGGGTTGTTTTGTGCTAAAACTTCGTACGCAGCAATATTAGAATAGGAGTAGATACGACTGGCAACAGGCGGTGAGAAAATATCGTGAATGATTACTTCGGTCACTTTATCTACCGCATTGTTGTAATCATCTGGTGTTACTTTAAGCGGTACTTCTTCTTTAGCACAAGAAGTAATTACCAGTGCGGCTATAAAAACTAAACTTATTTTTTTAAACATAGTCCTAACTTAATTTAAGAAATGCATCATTAAAGATGAATGCTTGTTTTTAATTTTTCAGTTTATAAAGTTGGATGGCTGCGTCATTAGGTGTTGCAAGTAAATACTTTTGACCTTTTAATGAAAGAATATTTAAATGACGAATTGATTTTTGTGTGAAGTCTAAACCGATTTGATCCCCGGGAATAAACGTGTCAGCGTTTTTAATTAAAACTCCACCAAAGCTGTCTAATCTTCCGTGAAAGGGTTGAACGCCAAAATAGTTTCCTGCCGCGAGAACCTCATCTCTACCGTCATTATCAAAGTCAAATTTACAAAAACTTAATATGGGAGCAACCTGAAAATCATAGCCTAACGGAACAAAGGTAAATTGCCCGTTATCATTGCGCAAATACCCGGTTTTAAGCGTGTTTACTTCAAGTTTTTTACTTGTTTCTAATTGGTCTTCATTAAGAATTTCCTCAATGGTTTGACCGGCAAAATCTTTATAGCTATGGTATTTTTTCTTGAAACTCACTACTTGTGAGGCTAAAGCGTCTAGTCCCATTAAGGGGTAGTATTTTCCGTTTTTTGCGGTAGTTACAATAGTTTCTGTTTGCCCATTGTTGTCAAAATCATTGTAATAGAGCAACATCGGAACATCTGCAGAAGCTTTAAATTTACTGTTTTCGCCCCAATTACCTAATATATAATCGGTGTCGCCGTCGCCGTCAATATCAAACGGAATAATACCTTGCCAGAGTCCGTTCAATTTTTCGTTTATAACTTCAGTTCGGGTAAGTTTTCCATTTTCATTTTTAAGAAAAGTAGGCTCCATCCATTCACCCACTATAATAAGATCTTGTACGCCATCGCCACTAAAATCATCCCAAACGGCTGCAGTTACCATACCCAGGTCTTTAAATTCTTGCGCTACGCGGAAAGAACCCTTAGCATTCTCTAAAAGATAAGAAACCGGTATTTTACCAAAACTTCCTGTGATACTTTGAGTTCCTGCAAAGACATCCAGATCGCCATCGTTATCATAATCATAGGCCGCTAATACCGAAGTATTGTCAAAAAGCTCTGGCATAGTTGACTTCTCAAAACCTTCTACTGTATTTAAATACAAACCATCTATTAAGGGTTTTGCTCTGTTAAAAAAGTCACCTCCCGCAGTACCGGTCATTAGATCATTTTTTCCATTCTGATCAAAATCAGCTATAACTGCAGAAACCTCTTCATTAATAGAATCATTGACAATAGCCGGGTAACTAATGCGCTGATAGGTAGAATCTTTTTGTAGATAAATTTGAGAAGCGATGTATTTAGAACCCCCAAAGAATAAGTCTTCTTTGCCATCACCATCTATATCGCCTTGAGCAATTGCTGGTCCGCGATCACCTATCTGATACGGAATTAATTTCTCCCGATCAAAGTCTGAATAGGCATCTTCTTTATGAACAAAGTCAAGGCCTAAGCTGTCTGTGACTGCTGTAAAAAGTATCTTTTTTCTTGGTTTGAGATTGCCAAAATTAAAGGGTTGAGTGTTTTCTTCCTTTATTGTCAACGTTTGATTGGCTTCAACATTAGTTAATTTTTGGCTGGTCTTATCTGGCCAAATAATGCGAATAGAATCTACTATTTTTTCCTGGGCTAACCCAAAATGAATTAATGGTTCTGAAGATGCCTGAAAACCTCTCACCGTATAGAGTTCTTTAAACTGTTTTATTCCATTGGCATAGGCGTAGATTTTAGCACCAATGGCAAACTCATTTTTGCTTTTTGAAGTCAGTTTAATTTTAAGGTAGTTTGCTTTTTGATTAGTCTGGTTGATGTAAAAAGTAGGTGCAGCATTGATATTATTGGTCACCAAATCGAGGTCTCCGTCATTATCTAAATCTGCATAGGCTGTGGCTCCAGAAACGATGGTGTCATTTGCGATCCATTTACCGGACTGATCTTTAAAATTGAGATCTTCACTGCCTTCGTATACATAATTATGAGTAGTTCCGCTAGGCATAAGATCTAAGGCTTTTTGATCTATAAGCGCTGTATTATTTATTTTATTTTGAATCTGGTCACTTGATACAAACTTTATATAATCCAGATCATTGGGACGTTTTGGGATGCCATTTGAAATGAATAAATCTTGCTGCATATCTTGATTGTAATCGCCAAAAAGAGCACTCCAACTCCAGTCTGTAGCTGCAACGCCACTTAATAAAGCCGTCTCCTGATAGTTACCACCTTCGCGGTTAATAAATAGCATATTTCGGGTAAACTGGTAGTGATATCCGTAACGGTCTGTGCGCAGGCGCTGTGTTTGTATATTGTCATCACCTTCAGATGCTTTTAAAACCTTCTCATCTTGTGGAAGCATATCTAACGAGATCAGATCTGGCCAACCGTCATGGTTTAAATCCGCAACATCACTACCCATAGAAAATCTGCTAGTATGCCCAAAATGCTTTTTCAATGCTTCGGTAAATGAACCGTCGCCATTATTTAAGTAGTAATAATCATCTTCGTGAAAATCGTTACCAATGTAGATATCAGGATAACCATCTAGATTAAAATCTGATACTGCTATACCTAATCCATAGCTGTTTATTCCGCCATAAATACCCGCTTCTTCGCTCACGTCTGTAAAATGATCTCCATCATTTCGCATCAGGCGGTCACCGGTTTGTGGATTGCGCTCGTATCGCAAATCTGCTTTCCCAAATGAACTCTGAGTATGTACCGCATGATTTAGAATATAGATATCTAGATCACCATCCAGGTCATAATCTAAAAAGGCTGCAGAAGAAGAAAAGGTATCCAGATCAAGACCATATTCTGAAGCTTTCTCAGTGAAAGTACCATCACCATTGTTTATAAAAAGTTCGTTGTAACCGTTCAGACCGTTAAGCCCTACAACGGCACAAACATATATATCCAGAAAGCCATCTCCGTTGATATCGCCCATTACAGCACCAGTATTCCAATCGCTATTTCCGGCAACACCGGCAGCTTCAGTGATATTCTCAAATTTTAGATTTCCTTTATTGAGGTAGAGTTCATTTTTTACCTGATTACCCGAAAAATACACATCTGGCAATCCGTCGTTGTTGATGTCACCTATAGCTAGACCACCTCCGTTATAAAAATAGAGGTAATCTAAGATGTTCATATCTTCAGTCGCAGTAAGTGCATTCTGGAAGCTAACTCCGATTTTTTCAGTCTCAGGATTGGTAAATAATTCGGGCGCTTTAGAACACGAAAAAACGACAAAACCTAATACTATGAGTACAATAGCTTTATTCATTAAGTGCAAATATCTTTGGTTTTTCATCATTTACAGAAGCGATAAGGTAAACATTTCCTTTATTGTCGCTAAACGTTGATAAGTGCTTGACTTCTCCTTTAATAAAGAATCCACTCTTATCATAATTCTGCCACTTGTAATTCGCATTACCTTCGTTAAGCAGTACATTGCCAAAACTGGCATCCAATTGTGAATATTGTGGCTTAAACTCATAATTGTTACCCGCCATGATCAAATCTGCAAGCCCATCTTTATTGATATCAGCAGAAACTATATCGCAAACACAAGACAACTGCGTCTGGTAAGGAAGAGGTTTTAGACTAAAATTGCCTTTTCCATCATTAATGGCTAACATAGATTGAGAATATTTTACCGTTTTCTTGATCGCATTATTTAAGCTCTCTGTTGAAAAAATCTCGTCGATATATCTGCTGGCATAATCTGAAGCTTTTAAGTTCTGTTTTTTAAGTGAACTCATTTGTGCTGTGATTTCTTTCTTTTGATGTAAGGGGTAATCTTTACCATTTTTGTGCATCGTGGTGATTTGTTCAATCGTTCCGTTATTGTCAAAATCATTAATGTACATCGACATCGGGTTTTCTACCGTAGGTAAATAATGCAAGTTTTCTCCTTCGTTTCCTAAAACCAGATCCATATCGCCATCATTATCTATATCTACTGCAGTAATGGTATTCCACCAGCCGGTTTTGTCTCTCAGATTATTCTTTTTTAATGAAATTCTTCTGCCTGAATTTCTATAAATCAGAGGCGAACCCCATTCTGAAACGGTAATCAGGTCTTTTTTGTCGTCTCCGTCAACATCAAGCCAGATTGCATCGGTCACCATACCGGCATCTTTAGTGTCGTAAGCCAGACGTTCGGTGGCATCTACAAAAATGCCGTCTCCGGTATTTTCTAAAAATAATTGTGCAGGATCTATACCGTAAACCCCAACAACGCTGCGAGAACCAATAAAGACATCTGTATCGCCATCGCCATCAAAATCATAAGGAGCAACAACGCTCATATTTTGAAATGCTGACGGAAGCTCATTAGATGATTTGCTGAAGTTGCCTTTGCCGTCATTGAGATACAAGCGCGGTCTTAGCAACTCTTTTTTGCCCACTTCATTACCTCCGGAAGCTACTAATAAGTCAAGATCCCCATCACCGTCTGCATCAAAGAATGCAGCTGCTGTATCTTCAAAATTAGCTTCATCTTCAAAGAGCGACTGATTTTTTGCATTTAGTTTTCCACCGCCTAGATGTAGATATAGTGTTCCCGCACTTCCACTGGGAGCTCCTACAAAAATATCTTCATTTCCGTCATTATTGACATCGCCTACAGCGATAGCCGGACCTTCCTGAGAAAGTTTTTTAGCAATTAGACCTTCGTAATCAAAGTCATTGTAGTTGTTTTCTTTGTTAGCTTTAAGCTTATCGTTATTAAGTTCGGTAAGCAATTGTGGACCTGTTTTTTGCTTCTGTGGAATAAATACTTCAGTAGCCTTAGCCTGATCGAGATTTAAAGTTTGATTTGCAGCCACTTCTTTGAATACTTCAGTTTTATCATTGGGCCAAAGCACGCGTAATGAATCTATGGTTTGCGTTTGTCCCAGACCTATAGTCATCTTATAATCCATAGAAGATTGAAAGCCTCGCACAGGATATAATTCCTGTAAAACTTCTTGCCCATCAAAGTACAGACGTACTGAAGATCCCACTGCAAACGGATTCTTCTCACCACCTTTAAAAGTGATAGTTATATAATTGTTATCGGTTTGTTGTCTGCTCTCGTTACGGTATATAAATGCCTGCATATTCACATTATTCACCACAAGATCCAGATCGCCATCATTGTCCAGATCGCCATAAGCAGAACCGTTAGACATGCTGGGAATGTCTAACCCCCATTTTTTACCGGCATCTTCAAAAGTCAGATCTTTTTTGTTGCGGTAAACTGCGTTGGGTAACGGTTTTTTAGGCATTTTATTAATGATAGAATCAATAACCTGGCGCTTACCCGTGAGTGCCATATTTTGAATAATCTCATTAGCGAAGAAGTCTACGAAATCCAAATCAGTAAGATCGTGATTGATTCCATTTGTGACATAAATATCGCGGTAGCCGTCGTTGTCTAAATCAGCTAATAATCCCGCCCAACTCCAGTCTGTAGCGTCTATACCGCTGTAATAAGCAGTTTCTGTAAACGAACCGTTACCGTTATTTACCTGTAGGGTATTTTGAATAAATTGCTGATAGAAGTCTTTACTCTGCTTTAGTTTATAAACATTATAACTGTCAAACTCCATCACAGATTTCACCCGTTCTTCAGGTTCGGGAAGCATATCGGTTATAAAAATATCTTGCAAACCATCGTTGTTGATGTCAGAAATATCAACACCCATCGCGGAGAGAGAAAGGCGTGATGTCCAGTTTTTAATATCTTCTTTGAACGTCCCGTCTTGTTGATTGATATAAAGATAATCGCGCTCGTAGAAGTCATTTGAGATGTAGATATCTGGATAAAGATCATTGTTGATGTCTGTGATCATTACTCCGAGGCCAAAACCTATAAGGCTTCCGTAGATACCTGCTTCTTCACTTACATCTGTAAAAGTATCGCCATCATTCCGCATTAAAAGATCACCTACACCTTTAAAAATATCCGGAACATTTTCCCAGTTTTCTGCGCGAGTATCACGCTGTTCAGCATATCCCAACCCACTTACGGGCACATTACTGTTATTCAAAATATAGACATCAAGATCCCCATCTTTATCATAGTCAAAAAAGCTGGCCTGTGTAGAAAAACCAGATTTAGCCAGATTGTATTGCTTGGCTTTTTCGGTAAAAGTAAGATCCCCGTTATTGATATAAAGATCATTGTCGTGGTTGTCTCCTTTCATATTACCGGCATTACTTACATAAATATCCAGTAAGCCATCGGCATTCACATCTGCCATAACCACACCGGTAGACCAGGGTTTACTGCCGCCTACCCTGGCAGCTTCGGTAATGTCTTCAAACTCAAAATTACCTTTGTTGAGGTAGAGTTTATTCTTCCCCATATTTGCGGTTAGGTAAATGTCTGCAAGACCGTCATTATTAATATCACCTATAGCAACTCCACCACCATTGTAGAAATTTCGGTATTTAAAAATATTGAAATCTTTCTCATTTTTAATCGTATTGACAAAGTCGATACCGGTTTCTTCAGTAGCCATCAGGCTAAAGAGTGTAGGTTCTTTGCTAGTGGTCTCTTTCTCTTCTGAACCTTTATCGCCACAAGCAATAAGTATCAATACTAAGCTGAAAAAGTAAAGTTTATTAAGACTATTCATCAGTTATTCTCTTTTCTTAAAAATAGGGGTTTGTCATTATTACGACCTATAATGTAATAGGGATTGTCTTTTATTTTTAGCGGTGCAATGCTGCGCACAGCTCCTTTAATATCAATTTTATGTTGTCCGGCGTACTTAAAATTATTACCGGTATTCAGAAGAAAAACACCGTGTGATGCATCTAACCTTCCCAACTGTGTGCTAATCTCACTGTCATTACCCAAAAGTAGCAGATCGTTTAAGCCATCTTCATTAAAGTCTGTAGCGGTGATAACTTTAACCGTTGAAACTTGCGCCATAAATGGCAGGTGATGTGCTTTAAACTCTAAGTTACCTACGTTTTCAAAATACGTACTTGCGAGTTTAAAAACTTGTTTTTTTTCAGCTTTTTCTAATTTTTCTTCTGAAAATAAATCGGTTATACTGGCTTGTGCAAATGCATGATAGCTTAAGAATTTCTTGTTTAAAAAGGGGAGCTGTTTAACCAGTTCATCTTTAGTTGCTAAAACCGTTTCTGAGCCTTTGTAATAATATGAAGTCACAGGATCAGTTTTACTATTAGCATCAAAATCAAAGCGATATAAATTAATAGGCTGCTCTAAAGAAGCCTTTAATCTTGTGTTTAAGCCCCAATTACCGGCAATCATATCTAAATCACCATCTTGATCAAAATCTTCAACCAGAATCGAGTTCCAGAGTCCATTTGTGTTTTTTAGACTTTCAATATTTTGTAATTCTAGTTTAGAACCCGAATTCATCAAAATTTGTATTGGCATCCAATGACCACAAACTATCGCATCAGGATATCCATTTACATCCAGATCTGCCCAAATAATATCTTTTACATTTCCTAGTGTCGCAAATTCTGGAGCATAGGTTGCTGTGATATTTTCAAACTTTCCTTTTCCGGAGTTTTTAAAAATATATTGTTTAGGAGTTGCTCCAAATTCATGAGGAACTAAATCACTGGTAATCACTAAATCTAGTTTTCCGTCTTTATCAAGATCAACAGCTTTTATTTTTGACGCATTAAGTTCAATACCTTCAAAAGCATTATTTACTTTTTCAAAAGAACCTTTAGTGTTTAAGTAGAGTCGGGGAGTAAGGGCTTTACCATTTTTAAATTCGTTACCTCCGCTTGCTATAACAATATCAAGAGTTCCGTTATCGTCAGCATCAAAAAGCGCTGCTGCGGTGTCCTCATTTATAGCATCTTCATCAGCATCAGGAAGAAAGCTCTGGGTGAAATTTCCTGTTTTGTTCTGAAAGAATATCGTTGTTTTTTGAGCCTTAGCACCCAGAATTATAAAGTCATCTAAGCCATCATTATTCAAATCAGCAGTTTGAATTTGTGGGCCCGTATTAGTATTCGCATAGGGAACAAGGCCGTCTCTGCTAAACTCAATAGAATTTCCGTCTTTGTGGTTAAAATCTACCTGAAGAGAATCAATAGTCCAATTGATTTCAGTTTCAGGATTTTTGATATTTTTTTCTTTTGATTCAGCATTGCTTTCAGATAAGACAAGATTTGAGTTTGTGTTTGTCAAAATCTGTTGTTTTCCTGATGGCCAAATCACTATAAGAGAATCTAATTGTTTAGCATCGCCCAGCCCCACAAAAACAGAGGGGGGTACAGCAGACATAAAACCTCGTGTGGTGTAATTTTCAAAAGCTTGTTTTCTATTATTTTGATAGGCGATGAGTTTTGCTCCAATGCCAAAAGTGTTTTTGTCTTCCCCTTTAAACTGAATTTGAATGCCTTTCTGAGTTGATTCCTGAGCTGTTGTATTTTCAAGAATATAGGCTTCTTCATTTACGTTATTAACGACAATATCCAGATCCCCATCGTTATCCAGATCAGCATAAGAAGCCCCGTTGCTAAAAGATGGTTTATTTGCCGTCCATAACTGGGTGACATCCTCAAAAGTACCGTCGCCATTATTTTTATACATGTAGTTTGCTACATGAGTTTCCGGGAGTTTTTTGATGAATTCCATTTCTGTTTCAGACATGTTTTTGCCTAATCTTTTCTGAATAGACTCATTAGAAATAAAATTCACAAAATCCATATCGTTGGTCGCGCCAAGAATTCCGTTTGCGATATAAATGTCTTTAAATCCATCGTTATCAAAATCAGCTATGAGTGGAGTCCAAGACCATTCAGTAGCGGCAATTCCACTTTGAAAAGCAGTTTCCGCGAAGCGACCATCACCTAAATTGAGCTGTAGCGTATTTTGCATAAACTGGTAATCATAACCGTTACGCAACTGATTTTGGTAAATAGGGTAGGAATATTCATTCCCTGAAGCCTTGAGAACTTCCAGATTTTCAGGAAGCATATCGAGACTTAAAATATCTGTGTTTCCGTCGTTATTAATGTCAGCAATATCAGTTCCCATAGAAAAGTGTGAGGTGTGTCCTAAACTTTTTTCTGTGGTATTTAGCTCTGAAAATGTTCCGTCTTGATTATTAAGATAGAGGTAATCATTTTCAAAAAAATCATTGGCAATATATAAATCAGGATAGCTGTCATTGTTAATATCAGAGACTGAAACACCAAGGCCGTAGCCTATTTTACTGCTTAAAATACCTGCTTTTTCAGTGACATCTGTAAAATAACCGTTGTTGTTTTGGTACAATTTATCGCCAAGTAAACTATCTGCTTTTTTACGAACAGCAGCTTTACCATAATTGGCGTTGGGATGAACTGAATGATTGAGTAAATACATGTCGAGATCGCCATCTAAGTCATAATCAAAGAAAGAAGCCTGAGTGGAAAGACCTGCATAATCCAGACCATATTCAGCAGCAGCTTCTTTAAATTTTGGAATGCCATTTTGCTCGCCAATATTTATGTATAATTTGTTGTGCCCTTTAAGTTGTAAATGACCGCTTACTGTGCATACATAAATATCCAGTAGGCCATCTGCGTTGATGTCAATAACGGTGACCCCTGTACTCCAACTTTTAGTTTCATGAATTCCGGAAGCTGAGGTAATGTCTTTAAATTTAAAATCACCTTCATTAAGGTATAACTTATCTGAAACTTGATTTCCTGTAAAATAAAGATCAGGTAACCCATCATTATTGAAATCTGCAATAGCTGCACCACCACCATTGTAGAAGTAGAGGTAGTTGAGAATGTTGAGTTGAGGAGTGCTGGTTAATGTATTTTTAAAATCTACCCCAGAATCTGCAACATAAGCTAATTTATAGGGCTGACCTTCCTTTTCGCAAGAACAGCAAAAAGTATAAATCAAAACGATTATAGTATAAAGATGTAATCGCGGCATAGAGTAGGTTACAGTAGTTTTGGAAAGTTACTAATTTAAAAAGAGGACCATAAATGATCCTCTTTTCTATTATGGGTAACAAAATATAAGGATTAATATCCAGGATTTTGAACAAGATTTGGATTTGATAATAAAGCAGTTTCTGGAATTGGGAACAGATTAACGTTAGGGTCCCCGGAAACTTCTTTGAGCGCCCAAGGTGAAGTGAACTGATTAAAACGTACAAGATCATTTCTTCTCCAGGTTTCTATAAACAACTCTCTGGCACGCTCATCTAATAAGGATGATTCGTCAAGACTTGTTAATGCAGGGGTGTTATCTCTACTAGATCTTAAAGTATTTACCATAGTTAAAGCCTCTGCAGTCTGCCCTTTTCTAAACATTGCTTCTGCTTTCATTAAGTAAGCATCAGCGTATCTAAAAAAGACTTGATGTCTTCTAAAAGATTCAATAAAAGGACTTGTATCATCACCTGTATCGGGAATTGGATCATAAGGATGATATTTAATAAGTCGTATACCTTGTACCTCTGTATTACCTACCAAAGAGGGAATTTCTTTAGTAAAAGATAAAGGTCCGCCTTGTCTGTTTTTTAGCATAGAACCATCTGAGTCATATTGCTGTCCGATAAGGAATCCATAGCCTATTCCAAGATTAAGATCATTTGCATTGGTGTTATCCCACACAATACCTCTACGCTCTTCCTGACCGTCGCCTTCGTAATTTGTATTGGGATCACCTTCAAACTTGTCATAAAACTCAGCAAGAGTAGAAAATCCATTCCAACCACCACCAGTATTATCGGGAGCATTTTGATTGTAATGTAGCGTATTCCAAATTCTTGGAGCAACTTCACTTCTTAAAAAGAAAATAGTTTCGGTATCTTCAGTGGGTTCAAAAATTTCAAAATAGCTTTTTTCAGACTCAATAGCAAATCCGCTTGCTGTAATAGCATCTACAGCAGCAATAACTTTATCCATATCAGCGGAGTCAAATTCACCAGAACTACTATAAACAGAGGCATTTAAATATAACTTTGCCATTAAAAATTGAGCTGCTTCTTTAGTAGCTTTTACAGTTTTAGTTAAATCTGGTCCGGTAGATGGAAGATCAGGTAAGGCTTCTGTTAAATCTTGAAGTACAAAAGCATAGGCTTCTGGTCTTGTTAAAACTCTAGGGTTAACTTTAGGACCTTCGTCAACTTCTCTAAATGGAACAGAACCATAGAAATCCATAACAAAGAACATATTATATGCTCTTAAAAATTTTGCTTCAGCAATAATAGCAGGAGAAGGATTACTTTCTATAATTTCAGAAGCTCTAAAAATATTTTGGTTCAGAGTGTTCCAAGCATTTTTTATAAATAAATGTGCAGAATTCCAAGTATGTGTATGGAGTTGTCTCCACACCCCATTATCTCCCCAGTCAGTACCTCGAGTAGGCACTAAAAGTTCATCTGTAGTAACTTCATTAAGTGCATAGATATTATCTTGACCTTGAAAATCACCACCTATCTTGTTGTAGAGGTCACTTAGGGAAGATGCCGGATCTGCTAATGGCGAGAATGTAAAGTCGCCAGTATCTTTACTAATAATGGAATCGGTCTCCTCAATTTCTAAATCTGTACAGGATATCAAAGCACTAATAATAAGTGCTGATAACGCAAAGGGTTTAATTATTGTTCTTATTTTCATATCTATTTTTTAAAAAGTTAAGTTTACCCCAAGGCTATAAATCCTTGGTCTAGGGAATGATGTGTAATCAATACCTGCGATTGGTAATCCATTTAATAAATCACCACCTCCTGGTACAACACTAACTTCAGGGTCTAACCCGCTATAGCTTGTTAGGACAAATAAGTTTTGACCAGTTAAGTTAAAACGCATACTCTTAAAAAATCCTACGCCTTGAATAGGAACATTATAGGATAATGATGCTGTTTGTAATCTTAAGAAATCGCCTTTCTCTAAAAAACGTGTTGAAACTGATGCTTCAGCAAATCTACCTTCAACCCCTGCCAGATCAATAACATCGGTTGTAACATTGTTTCCACTACCAATAGCTCCACCAGTAAAAAATGCGTTAGCGGTATTGTTATAGATGTAATTTCCGGCTTGTCCATTAAAGTATAATGAAGCACTCCAGTTTTTATAGCTGGCTGAGGTTGAAATACCTCCTGTGAAATCTGGCAAGGCACTTTTACCTACAAATTTTTGATTATCAACACCGCCTTCAAAGGTTGGGTTACCGTTAGCGTCAAATCCAATAAATTCTCTTAAGTAAAAGGAATAAATAGGTTGACCTGTCTGTAGTCTTTGTGCAAATGCCCCTGTAAGACCTGCACCGCGTATTGTTCCTGCAGCAATTCTTCCATCAAAATCTTGAATTTCATTTTTATTATAGGCAAGATTCACTCCAAAAGTCCAGTTAAAATCTTCTCCTTGAAGTATATCGTAATTCAATGCGACTTCAAAACCAGTGTTTAATACAACAGCATCTAAATTTTGAAAGAAAAAGGGCTGTGGTGATGGTTGAGCAGCTTCAATATTTAACAATAAATCACGGGTTTCTTTGCGATACACATCAAAACTACCACTAAAGCGGTCATTATCAAAGCCAAAGTCTAAACCGGCAGCGTATTGTGTAGTTTCTTCCCATTTCAAGTCTGGATTAGCAAAGGCAACTGTTGTAATTCCCGGAATGTTAATAGCTCCGTCATCATTAATGCTACCATCAGAATACCGTTGTCTTCTCACAAATTGACCATAACCTAGACCATCCTGATTACCTGTTATACCGTAGCTCAATCTTAGTTTAAGTGTTGAGAAGGTATCTCCAGCAAACGCTTCATTATTAATTTTCCAGGCAAATGCAGCGGATGGAAAAATACCATACTGATTATTTCCACCAAATTTTGATGATCCATCAGCTCGTACGGTTGCTGTAAATAAGTATTTATCTGCAATTGTATAATTAACACGAGCAAAATAGGATTGAAGCTCATCAGTATTATCAAATGTATTAGCGAATACTGATCGTAAAGGCAAGTTAGAAACCTCTCCCAATGATTCATTAGAAGGCTCGGGAAAGAGTCTGTTAACAAACAAACCTGTTCCAGCAGAGTAACCATATTGCTGATAACCCCCATTGATCAATGACTCTAATCTGCCAACAGCATTATTAAGATCATCTGCCATTAGATCTAGATCTGTTGTTTGATAACCAAAGCCTTCAATATTTCTGCCCGAAGCTTGAAATTGTTGGTAGGAGAACCCTATTAAACCATCAAACTTAGAATTTCCGAAATCTTTTTTATAATTAAGGGTTAACTCAAGCAGTCTATTATCATTATCAACCTCATTTAAAGCACCTCTACCATTACCGGCTGCACCCCGTGAAACGTTGAAAGAATTTGCATTCAATGATGCGTTTCTTGCTGAATTAGCAACGTCATATCCAAAAGTAGCCTTAGCTAAAATGTTATCTGTTATATCATAAGATCCCGATAGATTCAGTAAGAAACGATCTGTTTGAGCTAAACTCTGAAAATTCTGAATTAGATTTAAAGGGT
Source organism: Leeuwenhoekiella polynyae (assembly GCF_004104075.1). GTDB lineage: Bacteria > Bacteroidota > Bacteroidia > Flavobacteriales > Flavobacteriaceae > Leeuwenhoekiella > Leeuwenhoekiella polynyae. Next base: position 46,014 of record NZ_QOVK01000014.1, read on the forward strand.
TTATACGGTCTCCAGGATTAAATGTAGGGTCTGCAGGCCAAGTTGGGTTTGCAGAATATGCAGCACCTAAGAGATCTCCTGTAGAACCAGCACTACCACTTAGTGGAGGAGCTTCATCATTTACCCGAGATAAAGTACTTTGAAGGGTAAGCAATAATTTGTCATCAAATAAGCGTTGTGAAGCATTTAGCCTACCTACTATACGCTCTTGAGAAGATTTATTTACAACCCCTTCTTGATTGCCATAATTGAAAGTTGCTCTAACATTACCAGAACCGTAGTTCTGAGAATAGGCAAAGTTTGTGTTAGTAGAAATTGTATTTCTTGTCACCAGTGATTGCCAGTCTGTGTCATTACCTAAGTCTCTCGCAGTACCTCCAAAGGCAGCAACCGTACTTAAAAATTGCTGGCGATTGAGTAAGTCATATTCATTTGCTGGGTTAGCAACACTAACTTCTGATGAAACTTCAAAAGTACCGCCACTTGCTCCCCCGCGACCACTTTTAGTCGTAATGATTACTACACCGTTTGCGCCACGAGATCCATAAATAGCAGTAGAAGAGGCATCCTTCAAAATACTAATATTTTCAATATCATTTGGGTTTAAGAAACTTAAAGGGTTTCTAGCTGCACTACTTCCTACCCCTATATCGGATCCTTCAGCAGAAGTGTCTCCAGATGGAAGGGGTACACCATCCACTACAAATAAAGGGTTGTTGTTTGACCTTACAGAAGATGTACCTCTAATGCGTATAGCAATTCCTGACCCTGGTTCACCACTACCCGATGCAATTTGAACACCAGCGGTCTTACCTTGAATTAATTGTTCAGGAGAAGAGATTACCCCTTTTTGAAAATCTTCAGAAGTTACTGACGCAACCGAACCAGTAGCATCTTTTACTGTCGTAGATCCATAACCAATAACCACAACCTCTTCAAGAGCTGCAGCATCTTCTTCTAGGGTTACACTAATAGTAGATCTGCCATTAACAGCAACCTCCTGTTGTGAAAATCCTACATAACTAAATACAAGTGTTGCATCTGAAGGAACGTTATTTAAGGTATAGTTACCATCAAAATCTGTTGTAGTGCCATTTGTGGTTCCTTTGACTAGAACGTTTGCGCCAGGCAATGGGCCATTGGGTTCTGATACTGTTCCGGATACTGTTTGTGCTTGCGCCATACCTGCCAGTAAGAGCGAAGCGAAAAACAACATACTTTTAAGTATTACATGCTTCATAAGTTTGAATTTTAATTGAATTATTGGTTTTTCCAAAAGTGTTTCTTGGTTATCAAATTTATATAAATAATTGAATAAACAAGGGTAACTACAACGTTTAAGTAACGAAATCGATATAGTTTTGAAAACTGTAAGAAATACGCTTATCCTCAATATATTATCAAATGATTAATAATATTTGATAATATAGTGAAAAAATTATGAAATATTCATGCTGTTGAATTTTTCGCCTAAAAGAGTTTAGTGAATCTTATGATTCTTTTTTTTTGAAAAAAAATAAAAGTAAGCTCAAAAAAGCACCTCAAATAGTACTTTTTTACCTGCACAAAACACCCTTTTTAATCCTTAAAACGTCAAATCTGCGTAATCTCTGAATTCAAAATTCTTAAAAGCTTATTTAATAAGGTGCTAAATCGATTAAACGATTTTTAAATTTATAGTAGTTTAGTTAGAGAAATCAAGCTTGGTGGTATCTTTGTAAAATGATTTACGATTCGATAATTATTGGAGGTGGAGCAGCCGGGTTTTTTACTGCAATTAATTTAGCTAAAAACAGACCTGGAAGCTCAATTATTATTCTAGAACGAGGAGGTCAGGTTCTTGAGAAAGTGCGTGTTTCGGGCGGTGGTCGTTGTAATTTGACGCACGCTGTGTTTGAACCTAGACTACTTACCGATTTTTATCCAAGAGGAAAAAGAGAATTGCTGGGGCCTTTTCATACGTTTATGACTGGGGATACAATGGCTTGGTTTGAAGATTTAGGTATTCCTTTGAAAATAGAAGAAGACGGGAGGGTTTTTCCGCAAAGCGACAGTTCACAAAGTATTATAGATTGTTTTCTTGAAAAGGCTTCGCACTACAACATAGCGATAGAAACTAAAACACCTGTGACATCATTAAAAAAAGTTGATGATAATACCTTTGAATTAGGTTCTAAAAATTTCACTTATCTCTCCAAAACCGTTGTTGTGGCTACCGGGAGTAATCCTAAGATGTTGAAATTACTAGAGGAAGCTCGGGTAAAAGTGACTTCCACAGTGCCATCTTTGTTTACATTTAATATAAAAGATGAGCGTATCACAAATTTAGCAGGAGTTGCTACTCAAGCTCGAGTGAAGCTTTTAGATTTAAATAAAAGATCATTACTTGTAAATGAGACACAAATTGACCAGAATGGTACTGAAGGACCAGTTTTAATAACGCATTGGGGTATGAGCGGGCCGGGAATTCTTAAATTATCAGCTTGGGGTGCTCGCACTTTAAAAGCATCTAATTATGAATTTCTAATTGAGATTTCTTGGTTGCCAGATTATAATATAAATCAATTACGGGAAGCCTTGAGAGAATCAAAATTTAATCTGGCAAAACAGACTGTTGCGAAGTGGGCTCCTTTTGATTTACCTAAACGCCTTTGGCAAAGTTTGGTTAAAGCTTCAGGGATTTCTGATTCTTTAAAATGGGCAGATCTTAATAAAGCTATGCTTAATGATCTGGAGCAACAATTGCTAACGTGTCATTTTCGTGTAAGTGGAAAAAGTACTTTTAAAGAGGAATTTGTGACTGCAGGGGGTGTTGATCTCACTGAAATTGATTTTAAAACATATCAAAGTAAAAAGATCAAGGCCTTGTATCTGGTAGGTGAGGTACTTAATATAGATGCAGTAACGGGAGGGTTTAACTTTCAAAATGCCTGGACGGGTGGTTTTATCGCAGCAAAGGCTCTGGCAGAAAGCCTTTAATTGAGACGCCAGATTTCAAAATTGAGAGCTGTTGCATATGCTACCCATATTATATAGGGGATTAATAGAGTCGCCGCACTAGGATTCACTACTTTAAACCATTTAAAAGTAAAAAGTAAGAGAATAATCAAAGCCAAAATAATAATAAGTGCAGGTAATATAAGTTTAAGCCCGAAAAAAAATATAGACCAACTGGCATTTAATATAAGTTGAAAACCAAAATGATATAGAGCTGTTTTTACCCATTTATGGTAGAAACCTTTGTTCCAAACCATACCTGCTGCTACACCCATAAGTATATAGAGAAGCGTCCATATGGGGCCAAATAACCAATTGGGTGGAGTGAAAAAAGGCTTTTCTAAATTAATATACCACACGTCAACGCTGCTTTGAGTCGCTATTGCACTAAGAAATCCCACGATTAAGCAAATCGTTACGGGTATTAAAATACGTAAAGCCTTTTGTGTGATCATTAGAACTGTACTTGTTACTAATTTAGAAAATAAATATGAGTTTTTAATTCATTAAAAAATTGAGTTTAAACTTTCATAAGTTTTTAGAGACAGTATATTTGCAGTATGACAACTACCAAATTTCATCCTGAGGTCTACACTCAGGCACTGACAAGTCAGTCAGTGAGTTATGCTTCCCCTAGTAATATAGCTCTAATTAAATATTGGGGTAAACACGGTGTGCAAATACCTAAAAACCCTTCAATTAGTTTTACACTAGATACATGTAAGACCACAACTAAATTGAGTTATGTTAAGCGTGAGAAAGTCACTGATGAATATGAGCTTAAGGTGATTTTAGATGGGAAACACAAGCCTGGTTTTGAGCCTAAAATTCATCAATTCTTTGGGCGTATTCAATCTTATCTGCCTTTTGTAAAAGATTATGTGTTTACTATTGAAACATCAAACAGTTTCCCTCATAGTTCCGGTATCGCTTCTTCTGCTAGCGGTTTAAGTGCTCTTGCATTATGTTTGGTGGAAATGGAACGCGAAATGCAGCCAGAAATGACTTTGAAACATTTCAATCAAAAAGCTTCGTTTATTGCGCGGTTGGGTTCAGGAAGTGGTTGTAGATCTTTAGAAGGTCCTTTAGTTGTCTGGGGAGAACATGCAGAAATAAAAGGGAGCAGCGATTTATACGGAGTTCAATATCCGTATGAAATACACCCGGTTTTTGATAACTATCAAGATGCTATTCTTTTAGTAGATAAAGGAGAAAAGCCAGTGAGTAGTACTGTGGGGCATAACTTGATGCACAATCATGCCTATGCTGCAAGTCGTTTTGAACAGGCTGTGGTAAATTTATCTAACCTCATCCCTATTTTAAAAACCGGAGATTTAGATGGGTTTGTGAGGCTTGTAGAAAGTGAAGCGCTTACGCTACACGCAATGATGCTTACCAGTAACCCTTATTTTATTTTAATGAAGCCAAACACACTTCATATTATAGATAAGATTTGGGAATATCGAAGAGAAACCGGTATACCTGTGTGTTTTACGCTAGATGCGGGTGCGAATGTTCATGTTTTATTTTCGGATATAGATAAAGAGCAGATTCACGAATTTATTAAGAATGATTTAAGTAAATACTGTCAGGATAACAGGTATATTTTTGACAGTGTGGGAAGTGGCGCAATTAAGTTGTAACTTTGCCAAGGCCTAATAACTAGTAGATTTATGAAAGGACCTTTATTTTATTCAAAAATTCTTCTTTTTGGTGAGTACGGAATCATCAAGGATTCAAAGGGTTTATCTATACCTTATAACTTTTATAAGGGTGCTTTAAAACTAGATGAAAATCCAGATGAGATCGCTGTTAAATCTAACGAAAGTTTAGGTCGTTTTGCTGAGTATCTTCAGTTACTACAAGAAAATCAACCGGAATTAGTGCAGTTTGATATTGAAGCTTTAAAGGCTGATATAGCTGAAGGTATGTATTTTGACAGTACTATTCCTCAAGGCTATGGAGTGGGGAGTAGCGGTGCGCTTGTCGCTTCCATTTACGATAAATATGCAAGTGATAAGATCACAATTTTGGAGAATCTTACCCGTGAAAAATTATTGACGCTTAAGCAGATTTTTGCGCAGATGGAGTCTTTTTTTCATGGAAAATCTTCTGGTTTAGATCCTTTAAATAGTTATTTGAGCCTGCCTATTTTGATCAATAGCAAAGATGATATAGAGCCTGCCGGAATTCCTTCTCAAACCGTTGACGGTAAAGGAGCAGTTTTTCTTTTAGATAGTGGTATTGTAGGCGAGACAGCACCGATGATCAATATATTTATGGAAAGTATGAAGCAAGAAGGTTTTCGTAAAATGTTAAAAAATCAGTTTGTCAAACATACCGATGCTTGTATCGATGACTTTTTAAAAGGTGATGTGAAGTCGCTTTTTAGTAATGTTAAACAACTTTCTAAAACGGTGCTTCGCAATTTTAAACCTATGATCCCTGCAAGTTTTCATGATCTATGGAAACAAGGCTTAGATTCTAATGATTACTATTTGAAGCTTTGCGGTTCTGGAGGTGGCGGTTATATTTTAGGTTTTACCGAAGATATTGATAAAGCCCGTAGGTCACTTGATGGTCACAAATTAGAAGTGGTCTATAACTTCTAAGAATTATCTTCATTTAAAATACTCGTTTATGTCTCGCATAAGCCGAAGAAATAAACTGTTACTTCTCAAATTTTTGAGTTTGTTTTCGGTGGTGCGTGGGTATAACATTCTTATTATTGTTTTAGCACAATACCTGGCTTCGATATTCATTTTATCGCCAGATAATCTACGTGCGCGAGATGTAGTGCTTGATCTTAATCTATTTTTAATTGTGTTGTCTACTTCTCTGGTTATCGCCGGGGGGTACATTATTAATAGTTTTTACGATAGTGCAAAAGATTTGATCAACAGGCCTAATAAGACGAGGCTAGACCATATGGTGAGCCAGAAAAAAATACTCACTTTGTATTTTGTACTCAATTTCATTTCAGTCATTGTTGCTAGCTATGTTTCTTTCTTTGCAGTGCTGTTCTTCTCAGCCTATATTTTCGGGATTTGGTTTTACTCCCACAAACTGAAGAAAGTTCTTTTTCTTGGAAATCTTACTTCTGCATCTCTTGCGTTAACTCCTTTTTTTGCAGTATTTATTTATTACCGAAATTTTGAAAAAGTGATTTTTGTACACGCATTATTTTTGGGTTTGATTATAATAGTGCGCGAGCTTATTAAAGATCTGGAAAATATAAAAGGAGATATTGCCCTAGGTTATCATACGTTTCCAGTTATTTATGGAGAACGTCCTACCAAAGCTTTAATAACATTACTTGTGGGTATTACAGTAATTCCCGCTTTTTTACTCATCAACAACTTTGATGTAGGGTTGATGAGCTACTATTTCTATTTAAGTATGATTCTGCTACTGGTTTTTTTATTCTGGTTGTGGAAGTCTAACGAGAAGTTGCATTACCTGCTTTTACACAATATTTTGAAATTAATTATCGTGCTAGGTGTTTTTAGTATTTTACTAATTGATACAGATGTTGTGATCAACCGTATTCTATAAAAAAAAAAGCCATCTGAGAGGATGGCTTTTAAGGCTGACTCAAATAAACTAATTACTACTTATGCTTTTTTAATGGTATAGGTAATATTGAAAAAACGATTCCCTGATACTTTAATATCGGTCTTTTTGTAGTTTAATCTTGATTTGATGTAGTTTTCAATGATTTTATTTTCCGTATCTACATTGAGTACAACAAGTTTCCCTTGAGCAGTCACCATAAAGTGAATGTTGTTTTCTAGTATATCCTGCTCTAATTCGATATCAGAATTTCCTAAAAGTGCTACAACCTGAGCACGAAGCTCAACACTTTTTGATTCTGGTTTTGGGTCTGTGTTTGCAAAAAGGTTTGTAGCTGTTAGTGCAAGAGCTAAAACTAAAACGTGTAACTTTTTCATGTTTTTTTTTATTTGTGATTGATGTCTCAAAAATATTAACTCAGCTTGCGTTACACGGTATAATTTGTATTATGCTAATTTGATGAAATACCTGCTTTTTCTGTTAAATTTCAGGTTAGTGACAATTTCTAAACAAATCTATTTTTATTAATTAAAAGCAAGAAAGTCGTGAATTTTCAGAAGGTTTTAGATTGAATTAATACATACTAATTTGTTATTGTTTCTCAAGCCTTCAGTTTTAATAACCGCACTGGTTTCTAATATGAACTAAGGGTTAAGAAGAAGAGTTTTTTAGGCATTCAGTTTATGTCTTTGAAGCTTTGTTTCAGGTGTTAAATTCGTTTTTTAAATATGTATCTTTGCACAAAATTTAAATTATGAGCAGACATCAAGATGGAAAGAGAGACGGGAAAGCGTCTGGTCGCGGTTCTAACAATATGCGTAGCAAAAGTAACGCAAGAGGGAACGCTCCTATAAAGAAAAATACAGCCGCTAGCAGTCGCACAGCGACCGCCAGTTCTGGTAAAGGCGGTATTCGTTTAAATAAATATATTTCTAATAGTGGCATCTGTTCTCGCAGAGAGGCAGATATGTATATCGCTACCGGGCAGGTTTCGGTTAATGGCGAGATCATTAATGAGATGGGGTATAAAGTGAATTTAGATGATGATGTGCGTTTTGACGGTCGTCGCATCAACCCGGAGTCTAAAGCGTATGTATTGCTTAATAAACCAAAAGGTTTTTCTGTAACCACCAGTAATTCTAAAGGAATGACGGTTATGGATCTCGTGGCTAGCGCTACAAAGTCTAGAATTCAGCCGGTAGGAAGATTGGGGCGTAATGCAACAGGACTTATCTTATTTACCAATGATGAGAAGGTGATGCAAAAATTAACCAACTCAAAAGCCGGTTTGCAGCGTCTCTTTCATATAGAGCTTGATAAAAACCTAAAAGGTGAAGATCTTGAGAAAATTAAAAAGGGTCTTACGGTAGATGGTAAAAAGTACGAGGTTGAAGATTTAAAATATGTAGATGGAGCTCCTAAAAAAGAAGTAGGTCTTCGTATAAGAAATATAGGAAGCAGTCTTATACGTACTGTTTTTGAACATTTAGATTATCAGGTTGTACGTGTAGATTGTGTTACACTTGCCGGTTTGACAAAAAAAGACCTGCCAAGAGGTAAATATAAACACTTGAGTGAGCAGGAGATTAATAATCTTATGATGCTTTAAGGCTTTGTTTTATTTTTTATTTTAGATTTAAAGTGTTGTAAAAAGGGAGATTAGTATTTTTTTTACATTACCTTAAGAGTTGATTGCATTGTATATCAAATTCTTTTTTTACATTTCCTGCTTTAAACAATTTAATGAATACAAAGTATATAGATCTTATAGATCAATCTTTCTACTTTCCTCAAGAGGAATTCAAACTTGAGGACAATCAATTAAAGTTTCATGATATAGACTTGATGGCTCTTGTAGAGCAGTATGGCGCTCCATTGAAATTCAGTTATTTGCCAAAAATTTCTGAAAATATCAACCGAGCCAAAGGCTGGTTTGCAGATGCTGTCAAAAAGCATAACTATAAGGGATCTTATAATTACTGCTATTGTACTAAAAGTTCGCATTTTAAGCATGTACTTGATGAGGCTCTAAAAAATGATATTCATATAGAAACTTCTTCTGCTTTTGATATCAATATTGTAAATAAGCTGAAAGAAAATGGTAAGATCACAGATGAGACATTTGTGATTTGCAATGGTTTTAAACGGGACCAATACATAAAGAATATTACCAATCTTATCAATGATGGGCAAAAGAACTGCATTCCTATCATTGATAATTATGAGGAAATCAATCTGCTTACTGAAGGTATTAAAGGTGATTTTAAAATAGGTATTCGTATTGCTTCAGAAGAAGAACCTAAGTTTGAGTTTTATACGTCAAGGTTAGGAATAGGATATAAGAATATTGTTCCTTTTTATGAAGACCAGATTAAGAATAATGATCAGTTGGAACTTAAAATGCTTCATTTTTTCATCAATACAGGGATTCGTGACAACGCGTATTACTGGAATGAGATGAATAAGTGTCTTAAGGTCTATATTAGGTTGAAAAAGATTTGTCCTTCATTAGACAGTCTAAACATTGGTGGAGGCTTTCCTATTAAAAATTCGTTGGCTTTTGATTACGACTATGCTTATATGGTAGATGAGATCATCAATCAAATCAAGATCACGTGCGATGAGGCTGAGGTGCCTGTGCCTAATATTTTTACAGAATTCGGTAGTTATACAGTAGGAGAAAGCGGCGGTGCCATTTATGAAGTGTTGTACCAAAAGCAACAAAATGATCGTGAAAAGTGGAATATGATAAATTCATCATTTATTACTACTTTGCCAGACACTTGGGCGATTAGCAAGCGCTTTATTATGCTACCGGTAAACCGCTGGGATGAAGAATATGAGCGCGTTCTGTTAGGAGGTCTAACATGTGATAGTGATGATTACTACAACAGTGAGCAGCACAGTAACGCGATTTACTTACCCAGATATAAAAAAGACAAACCATTATACATCGGGTTTTTTAATACCGGTGCTTATCAAGAAACCATAGGAGGCTATGGCGGTCTGCAACACTGTTTAATCCCTCAGCCTAAACATATTCTGATAGATAGGGATGAAAATGGTAGCTTAACAACCCGTATATTTAATGAACAACAAAAAGCAGAACAATTGCTTAAGATTTTAGGTTATGAGTACAACTAAAAATTATGCTGGCATCCCTGATGAGTTTGCCAAATTGGAGACTTCAAAAATTGTACTAATCCCGGTGCCTTATGATGGGACTAGTACTTGGGGTAAAGGTGCAGACAAAGGGCCGCAGGCTTTTTTAGACGCATCAGAAAATATGGAGACTTACGATATTGAGACTGATACTGAAGTTTATCAGCAGGGTATTTATCTCGCTCCTGCAATAACTGAAGCTAGTTCTCCAGAAGCAATGGTACAAGAAGTTCATAAAACAACTAAAGACTTTATTAAACGTAACAAGTTTGTTACACTATTTGGTGGTGAACATTCGGTATCAATAGGTGCCATACGTGCTTTTAATGAGCTGTACGACAATCTTACGGTATTACAAATAGACGCACATACAGACTTGCGTCAGGAATATATGGGTAGCAAATGCAACCACGCCTGTGCAATGTATGAAGCTAGCCAGACAACAAATCTAATCCAGGTAGGCATACGAAGTATGGATGCTCTTGAGAAAACCGTAATGGATGAGGACAAAGTCTTTTTCGCTCACGAAATGGTGCAGGATGAGTACTGGGCAGATACGGTTATAGATTTATGTACAGATCACGTTTTTGTAACATTTGATCTTGATGGATTAGACCCTTCTATAATGCCATCTACAGGAACTCCTGAGCCGGGTGGTTTATTTTGGTATGAAACTATGGATTTCTTAAAGCGTCTTTTTGCTGAAAAGAATGTGGTAGGCTTTGATATAATGGAACTTTGCCCTAGCGAGCACGATAAATCTTCAGACTTTTTAGCTGCTAAACTGTATTATAAAATGTTAAGCTACAAATTTGAAGGAGAAGATATAGAAGATAATTATGATAATACTTACGTAGCTAAAACTTCTAAAGGCGGCGTAAATAAATTTGACCTAAATGACGATGAAGACTAAGGGAGCAATCTCTCAATTTATAGAAAAATATTATTTACACTTTAATGCTGCTTCGGTTGTAGATGCTGCAAAAGGTTATGAAGCGCAACTCGAGAATGGTGCAAAAATGCTAGTTTCTCTTGCCGGTGCTATGAGTACCGCAGAGTTGGGTAAAATTTTTGCCGAAATGATCCGTCAGGATAAGGTTCAGATTATCTCTTGTACCGGTGCAAACCTTGAAGAAGATATTATGAATCTTGTAGCGCATTCACATTATAAACGCGTGCCTAACTATCGAGATCTAACTCCGCAGGAAGAATGGGATCTTTTAGAAAAAGGTCTTAATCGTGTTACCGATACCTGTATACCTGAGGAGGAAGCTTTCCGCAGATTGCAACAACATATTTTCAAAATCTGGAAAGATGCAGATGATGCCGGTGAGCGCTATTTACCCCACGAGTTTATGTATAAAATGTTGTTGAGTGGTGTGCTTGAAGAATACTATGAGATTGATTTAAAAGACTCGTGGATGTATGCCGCGGCTGAGAAAAACTTGCCAATAATCTGCCCGGGTTGGGAAGATAGCACAATGGGTAACATCTTTGCTTCTTATGTGTTAAAGGGAGAGCTAAAAGCTTCAACAATGAAGTCAGGTATTGAATATATGACCTTTTTAGCAGATTGGTACACCAATAATTCTGAAAACGGAATTGGTTTCTTTCAAATAGGTGGTGGTATTGCCGGGGATTTCCCTATATGTGTAGTGCCTATGTTGTATCAGGATATGGAACGCGAAGACACGCCATTTTGGAGTTATTTCTGTCAGATATCAGATTCTACAACCAGTTACGGTTCGTACTCAGGAGCTGTTCCTAACGAAAAAATCACCTGGGGTAAACTGGATATCAATACACCAAAATTTATAATCGAGAGTGATGCTACTATTGTAGCTCCGCTTATTTTTGCATATCTGTTGGATATGTAAGATGAATTCTAGTAAACTAAAAGCCTCCTAAAGCCAAAATTCAGGAGGCTTTTTTTATAAGTCTATATTCAATAACTAAAGATATATACTTTTATTTTTTTAAAGTCTTGGGTATTTCGCTTTCAGTCTTCCATTCTATCAAAGGGGAAGGATAATAGTTTACATTCATCTTCTCTAAGAATGGAGCTTGGTTGCCGAGACGAGCTTTATAATTTTCCCAGTCTCTGTTTTCAGGTTGTGACCAGTTCAACTCAGCAAAACCTATAGCTCTTGGGAACGCTAAGTACTCAAGTTCGCTAATAGTGCTAATAGTTTCAGACCATAAAGGTGCCTCAATACCCAATATATTTTTCTGAGGTATATTTTTATAAGATTCCGGTTTCCAAATGTAGGCTGTATCTACTGGCACATAGCCGGCCCAATTCAAGCCATATTCAGACTCAAGATCATATTTCATATCCAGATAGGCTTTGTTTGCAGGAGACATAATTATCTTTAGGTTTTTAGCTACGGCCATTTTTGCATTGTCTGTACTTGACCAAAACTGAGCAATAGATGTAGTATCAATATCTGCCGTAACAATTTCATCCCAACCAATCATAATTTTGTCGTAGCGCTGAACAATCTGTTCAACTTTATTTACAAAATAGATATAATCGTCCTTTTTGGTCACGTGGCTTTCATCACCACCTATGTGAAAATAAGGTCCGGGCGTTAATGCCGAGATCTCTCGTACAACATCATCTATAAATGTATAAACCGTATCCTTATGCGTGTCAAACGTGCTGAAACCTACGTGTGTGCCTCGGTATATTTTCGGAGTTTTTCCGTTTCCATTTAAAATAGGATAAGCCACCGAAGCTGCATTGGTATGACCAGGCATATCGACTTCGGGAATTATGGTGATGTGATTTTGGGCAGCGTACTCAACAATAATTTTATAATCTTCTTGTGTGTAAAAGCCACCGGGCTCGCTACCTACTTCTGTAACTCCGCTTATCTCCGTAAGTTTGGGCCATGATTTTATTTCAATTCGCCATCCCTGATCATCTGTCAGGTGTAGATGCAAAATATTGTACTTATAGTAAGCCAGGAGATCAATATATTTTTTGACTTCTTCCACAGTAAAAAAATGACGTGCTACATCTAGCATAGCGCCGCGATACGCAAATAAAGGGCTGTCATTAATACTTCCTGAAGGGATAGGCCACACAGGATAATCGATGATAGAATCACTTGCTTTTGAAGGAATGAGTTGGCGCAAAGTCTGAATACCTCTAAAGGCTCCGGCAGCACTTGCAGCACTCAAAACAATAGAGTCTCTATTAATCTTTAAAAAATAAGACTCTTGATTTATTTTAGATAAACTATTTGAATGGTGAATATAGATGACACTTTCCTGATTCGGGAACTCTGTATTTACAGGAACATCCATCTGTATTAAATCTTTTAGTTTATCAGCTAAAAACAAGCCGACATCATTAAAATCTAATGAATCTGGTGCTGTGTGAATAGCTGTAAATCGATCTAACGGAAAAGCGCTGTATGTAGCTTCTGTAGTTGAAGGTTTTGGGATGAGGTCTGCCTGAGTTAAATCGGTTTTAGGAAGATTTAAGTGCCGAGGTTCTTTTTCGGGTTTACAAGAAAAAAAAAGCATTGCAATACAGCTGAATGCTATAGCTGAAGATTTAGAATAATGCATCAATTGGTTGTATTAAAATCGAAGGTTTAACTGTTATACTTAACTTTCTAGTTAAAAGAATCTTGCAAATTACACTATCAAAAATTATAAAAAGAAAAAGTGCTCTGTAAATTAGAGGATGCATTTAAAGTTCTGTAATTAACAAAAACAGGTAATCTTTAGATTTGCTTTAGAAGTATTGCTTATTTTCGCAAACTTATTTATTAGTATGTCTTACAAGTTAACGGTAGTCGTTCCTGTTTATAATGAAGAAGATAATCTACTTCGGGTAGAGCAGGTTTTTCAGGATTATTTTAAAATAGCTGCGGTACCTACTCAAGTGCTTTTTGTAAATGATGGTTCTAAAGATAAAAGTCAAGAGCTTATAGAAACCATTTGCGCGCGTAGTAAAGGATTTCAGTTTATTTCTTTTGCAAAAAACTGCGGATTGAGCGCAGCGATTAAAGCCGGATTTGATTATACTAAAACTCCTCTGGTAGGTTATATTGACAGTGACCTGCAGACTACTCCAGAAGATTTTAACGTCCTGTATCCTTATATTAAAGAGTATGATCTGGTAACCGGTCATCGTGCCGATCGAAAGGATTCTTTTGTAAAAAATATGTCGAGTACAATTGCAAATAAAATTCGGCGTGCTTTTACAAATGATGGGATGGATGATACAGGTTGTCCTTTAAAAATTATCAAGACTGATTATGCTCAGCGAATCCCCATGTTTAGAGGTTTACACCGCTTTTTGCCTGCCATGATTATGCTTCAAAATGGGAAAACGGTACAGGTTCCTATTCGTCATTTTCCACGTATTGCAGGAACTGCCAAGTTTGGTTTGTGGAACCGCCTTTTAGGTCCCTTGATGGACTGTTTTGCGTACCTGTGGATGAAGAACAAATACATTAATTATGAAGTAGCCAAAAAATCAGATGCATAGCCCCGTTTGGATATATGCAATTGGTTTTCTCGCGCAGTTAATGTTTAGCGGTCGCTTGATTATTCAATGGTTTTTATCTGAAAAGCAGAAACGGGTACTTACGCCTTCAACCTTTTGGTGGTTGAGCTTGGGAGCTTCTTTCTTGCTTTTTGTCTACGGGTATTTACGGGATGATTTCGCCATTATGCTAGGCCAAACCTTAACCTATTTTATTTACATCAGAAACTTGCAACTACAGGGACAGTGGGTTAAATCACCTAAAGTCCTTCGCTGGTTTTTATTTGTTTTTCCGATTCTGCTGGTGATTTATGGCTACAATAATGGGCATTATGATATCGATAAATTGTTTAGAAATGAAGATATTCCCTTGTGGCTGTTGCTTTTGGGGAGCATTGCTCAGGTGATTTTTACGTTGCGATTTATCTATCAGTGGATTTATTCTGAACGCAAAAAGAAATCAAGCTTGCCTTTAGGATTCTGGTTGTTGAGCCTCGTAGGCGGACTCCTAATTCTTACCTATGCTATTTTGCGCAGAGATCCGGTACTTTTTGTGGGACACCTTATGGGCGTTTTTATCTATTATCGCAATATGAAACTTTCAATTGGTATTGATAAAGAATGAGTATTGACGAAAAATATTATCCGCTAATCATTCTGGCAGTTTGTGCATTGCTGTTTTTTCCGCATCTTGATGTGCTATACGCCAACATTATGGAAGCGCGTAACTTCATCACCGCACGCGAAATGCTGCACTACGACAATTGGGTGTTTACCACAATGAACGGTGAAGCCCGTTATGAAAAGCCACCCTTACCAACATGGTTGGCGGCCTTTTCGGGTGCGATTTTTGGTATTAGTAAACTTTGGGCGTTGCGACTGCCTTCTGCAATTATTACCACGGTAATGGCCCTTTTTAGTTTTTCGCTTTCGCGAAAACGTCTCAGTTTGTCTCCAAAACAAAGTTTGTATACGACGCTCATTCTTGCAACCTCCTTTTATGTGATTTTTGCAGGGCGAAATGGCACCTGGGATATTTTCGCCCACGCTTTTATGCTGGGTGGTATTTATTTTTTATTTCAGTTTTTTACCGAAAGCAAGCAGAAGTATAAAAACGCTTCCCTTGCCGGGTTGTTTCTTGGTCTGTCTTTTATGAGTAAAGGCCCTGTAAGCCATTTTGCGCTTCTTCTACCATTTTTGATTGCCTACGCCTGGGTTTACAAATTCAGAAGTTTTAAAGGTAGAATAGCACCATTTATGATGCTGCTGGTTATCGCTTTGGTGCTTAGTTCTTGGTGGGCACTGGCTATTTATTTTGTAGACGGGGAAACAGCACAGGCAATAGCCGATAAAGAGTCGGCAGCGTGGGCCAATCACAATACGCGTCCTTTTTATTATTACTGGAGCTTTTTTACGCAAAGCGGAATCTGGACGGTTCCGGCTTTTGTAGCGCTTTTATATCCTTATTTAAAATCAAGGGTTACGCATTTAAGAGCCTACCGCTTCAGTTTGATCTGGACGTTAGCAGCAGTCGTTTTACTTTCTTGTATTCCGGAGAAAAAATCAAGATATCTATTGCCGGTACTAATTCCCCTTGCGTTCAATACCTCGTTCTACATAGAGTATCTCGTCCGTGAATTCAAAAGCCTGAGTGATAAGCGCGAAACCATACCGGTATATTTTTACTTTGGTTTGCTGGCGACGATTTGTTTACTTTCCGGTCCTGTCATTTTATACCTTTTCAGTGAAGATTTTCAGGCAACAGACTGGCTCTGGTTTGGCTTATTTCAACTAGCTGCGATAGGCTTTGCTTTTGTATTTATAAAGAGTTTACGATCTAAAAGTATTGAACCGGCATTTTTTGCAGTAATTGGTTTTTCTTGTGCTATTATTCTTTTTGTGTTTCCGGTGGTTAGGCTTAGCTATACCAATCAAGATTTTAGAGAAATCGCACCAATAATTGCAGACTATAAGGTTGCCGGCAAACCCATCTACCTATTTGAAAACAGTTCGCCGGAACTGATTTGGGATTTAGGAGAGCGTGTACCAGTGCTTAATACACGTGAAGGCTTGCAGTTGCCTGCTCAAACTTCTTTTTATTTGATTTTAGAGGAAGAACGTAAAAAAGAAGTAGAACAATTGTTAGCCGGCTTAAAAATGACTTTAAAAGGCTGCTATGATGGAAATATAACGACGAAAGCGGATCGTAATTATAAAACCCGAAGGATTGGTTGCCTATATCTTGTTTCTGAAGCCAATTAAGAAAATAGCTTCAAGCTCTTTTTGGTATTCAATTCCAAAATTAAATAGCCGGCAACGGCGCAATATTCAAAAGCTACTAATACTAATTTTTCGTGTACGCCATCTACTTGATACGCAGCGTAACTAAACATTATAGTAAATGTCCACATTAGCATATAGCGGTATCTTGTAAAAACCGAAAGTAATAATGGCGTAGCGAGGTACCAGGGATGCACGGTTGTAGAAAGCGCAAAATAACAGGAAATACCAAAAAGAAGTCCGGTAAAGAGTTGTTGCAGACTTCTGTTTTTTCTAAAAAAGCTTAGTGCGAGTAGTGCAACTACCGCTATAAGCGGAAGAACTTTGCCTGCAGTTTCAATAATATTATAGCCTTTTACCTGATAACCTACCCAGCGCACGACATAATACATACTGGCATTGAACTCAAATTTCTGAAACCAAAGGGATAATGTCGCACTAAAATGCTCCAGCAAAGCTGAATTTAAAAAGGGTGAAAAACTCAAGATGAAAATCAAAATAGCCAATCCGTAAAAGCGGGTTGATTTCCAGAGTGAAGCCGGAAGATTTTGTTTTACGTAACGCAAAAAGTCTTGCGTTTGAACTGAAGGTTTTGCAGGCTTGATCAAAAACTGAAACAACAGCGGAAGCAACATCAACGGCACCAATTTTACGGAAACCGAAAGTCCCCAGAGCACTGCCGCCCAAAACCACTTTTTAAGGTATAACAAATACAGCGCTGCAAGCATAAAAAAGAGCATAACGCCTTCAAAATGCAGGTTTCCGGTGAGTTCAATTACAATAAACGGATTGAGAAAATACCAGAAAATCTGTTGTGCTGGCAAGCCCATCACTTTTAAAAATTTGCTTCCTATCCAAACGATTCCGAGATCTGCAGCGATGATACTGAGTCGCAGAACTACGATTCCGCCCAGGATCGAATTACCGCTGAAAAGTCCGGCAAGCCAAAAGAAAAACTGATTCACCGGGGGGTAATTTGAATAATGCGCACGGCTTAAACTGCCCATTCCTTCCAGTAGTTCGCTGCTTTGGCTAATAGGAATAGTTCCCTGAGCTACCCATTGATCGGGCGTAAGTAAATACGGACTCAATCCCTGAGTGAGTAAACGGCCATCCCATAGAAAGCGGTAAAAATCTTGTGACAAATTGGGTTCGGCAATAAAGAAAATACATCGGGCAAGGACACCCACAGCAACAAGAATTTTAAAATCGGTTTTTAGAAGATGAATGAGTTTAAAAGACAGAAAGAATAAAGCTGCGTAAAGTGTGATGAGTTTTACAAAATCGTAACGCTGTAAACCGTAGGCAAACGTGCAATACATCACCAGGATACTGATGATAAATAGGAGTTGTATTTTATAAGGCTTTAGTTTTTTTAGCATCAATTTAGTGCAGAAATTAGGATAAATATAGGCTTTTATACCATGCGCCAGCGATTACAGCGGCATCCTTTAGCGCCTTTTTTGGCGCTAAAGATATAGTGGAAAGCGCGGTTTTTCTGAAGCGGGAGCATCAGAAACAGGTGCCCAAAATCAGGCTTGTGAAAAAATAGATTTAAAGGCTACAAAGCCAAAACCAAAGAAAAGCATCAGGTGAAATAGCATCAGGCCAAAATCCTGAATGGCAAACGCGCTGTAAATAGCAAAGCCAAAATATAAAAAGAGCAGGCTCTCTACGATGGTGTTGAGCGACAGGTGTTTTTTAAGGTAAATGTTTGCCTTGTAGCTGTCGCCTTTTTTCTTGATGTTGAATTTTGGCGTACGTATAAATTCAGACTTTTTACCAAAATGCCCTTCTAGAACGGCAAGCGAATTGTGTACGCTAAAGCCCATGGCAATGGAGAAAAAGGTAAAAAACATACCGATATACCTGAGGAAATTTTTAAATCCGCCGCCGTGTATTTTTTTATAGGTGACCCAATAACAGCCAAAAAAGATGATTGTACTCACGGCAAAAGCAGCGATCACATTAAAATACCAGCTGTATGCGGGATTGTTATTTTTGATATATAAAATCGGGACGCTCAGGATCGCTACGAGCAATACCAGCAAAAACATGCTGCTGTTGAGCAGATGAAAAAAGCTGTGAAACTTCGTCTTAAACGAAACCGTAGGATCTTTTAAAAGTCGGCCATACAGCTTCTGAAAGTTTTCGGCAGCTCCTTTGTTCCAACGGAATTGCTGCGAACGTGCAGCACTAATGGCTACGGGCAGTTCGGCTGGGGTTTCTACATCAATGAGGTATTTAAAATCCCATTTTTTGAGTTGCGCGCGGTAGCTGAGGTCCAGGTCTTCGGTTAGGGTATCTCCCTGCCAGTTGCCGGCATCAAGGATGCAGGTTTTGCGCCAGATTCCTGCGGTACCGTTAAAGTTGATAAAGTGATGCCCAAAATTGCGGCCTACCTGTTCCAGAACAAAATGAAAATCAAGTGCAAATGCCTGAATTTTGGTCAATAGGGAATAGTTGCGGTTGAGGTGCGCCCAGCGGGTTTGCACCACGCCGATTTTCTCATCCTTAAAATACGGTACTGTCTTTTGCAACCAATCGGGATTGGGAACAAAGTCTGAATCAAAAATGGCGATATATTCACCTTTTGCGATCAGAAGGCCTTCTTTTAAAGCGCCGGCTTTAAAGCCGCTTCGGTCGGTACGGGTGATGTGTTTGATATCAAGACCCTGGTCCTGTAATTGGTTTATTTGCTTGCGGGTAGTCTCAAGACTCGCATCTGTAGAGTCGTCAAGCACCTGTATTTCTAATTTGTCTTTAGGATAATCGAGCTTTGCGATGCTTTCAAGCAATCGTTCTACCACATACATTTCATTATAAAGCGGAAGTTGTACCGTTATAACCGGAGTTTCTTCCGGTTTTGAAAAGTCAAAAAGCGGTGCGTTTTCTGTACTTTTTTTGGCTTTCAGGTAATTAAGTAGCAGGTTGAGTTGTGCCAGGCTGTATAAAAATATAACTGCCAGCGCCAGAGTGTATAGGATGATTACTGCTGTCTCTATCATTTGAAACTGTATTTAAAAATCCAGCCCAGAATTTTTACACCGGCAAATATAGCACCTTTAACGGTTCCTGAAACTTTTGATACGCCGATGCGGTTGCGGTACTTTACGGGAATTTCGGTGTACGTAAGCTTTTGTTTTAAGGCTTTTAACTGCATCTCAACCGTCCAACCATAGGTTTTGTCTTCCATTTTTAAGGCCAAAAGCTTATCGTATTTTATGGCTCTAAAAGGCCCTAAATCGGTAAAACGGGAACCAAAAAACCAGCGCATCAGGGTTGTCGCCAATGTGTTACCAAAACGTTGCGGGAACGTCATACTGCCATCTTCGCGCAGGCGCTTTACACGCGTACCAATTACAAAATCGAGATTATCCTGAATGATGGGTTTAATCAATTCATCTAACTGCTCCGGGTAATCGCTGTAATCACCGTCTAAAAAAACAATAATATCTGGTTTGGTTTCTTTCGCAGCTACATAGCTTATCCCTTTTAAACATGCGTAGCCATAACCAGGTCTTTTCTCAGATAGCACTGTCGCCCCGGCATTTTTAGCGCGTAATTCGGTCTGGTCTTTAGAATTATTACTGACTACAATTATTTCATCCACATGATCTGGAATGTCCCTAACTACAGATTCAATAGAATCTTCTTCATTATAAGCAGGTATAATTACTTTAATTTTTTGCATTAAAAGCGGGCATTAGGATTGTCTTTCTTAAACTGAGATATGCTCGTCCAACTTCCGGAGAGTTTATCTTGATCATATCTATTAGCTTTTATAAGTTTTTCATTTTTGTAAAGCAGACCGTAACCTTCTTTTACGTTATTCTGATACTGAATTTTTTCTTTTTGGTTTTCTGATCTGTAAACAATCCACCAATTTACTTTTTGATCTTGTTTGTAGTGCCCTTCTCTTAAGAGTCGGGAGGTCTTGTCATAATAAAACCAATATCCATTTTTTTGATCATTATAATATTCTCCTTTTGCTTTAACCACTCCTGATGAATAATAATAATACCAATAAGCTTCTTTATCAGAGCCTTTTTCCCATCCTTCAGCAATTAGGTTTCCATTGGCGTCAAATTCCCGTATATAGATTTTGCTCTCCTGAGAAATGCAAATGAAACCAATTAAACAGAGTAAGATTTTAAATATCATGGAATTATTAATGTAAGACGAAAAAGATTGCTTGAACTAACATATGGTTTTCAAGGATTGTATACGCAAAAACCCTCTCAAGAGTTTTTAACATAAAATTAATAAAACTGAATTATTGAATACAGCGTATGTGTCGTGTAACCAAAAATCTATAACGATGAACTTAAATTTACGATTTCTTACTGGTGCGCTTTTTATGCTGCCAGTTCTGATGCTTGCTCAGAGTCCGGTAAGCGGCTTTATGAAAACTAAAGGAGATGGGAGTATAACGGCTTCTTTTTCTTCTGAAAAATATGATGAAGTATTTCTTGTACCTCAAAAGGTAGATGGAGTACCGGTTTTTAATGAAGTTAAAACAACAAGTTACTCGCTTTATGCTGAGTATGGAATTTCAGATAATTTCAATTTAGTATTTAATCTTCCTTATATCAAGTCTGAAGGACAAGCTATACCAGAAACCTTAGAAAATACAGGTTATGAGAATGAGCGTAAAGGTTTGCAGGATGTTAGTATTTACGGGAAGTACCGTTTTGCTTCTAAAGCAACTCCTAACGGAATGATAGACTTTATCGCTGCTGCAGGTATTGAAACACCTTTGGGTGATTATCGTGTAGACGAAGCACTACAATCTATTATAGCAATAGGTAATCGCTCTACAGATATTACAGGTCTTGCGATTGCATCTTACAAACACAATAATGGTATTTTTATTACGGGACAAATTGGTTACAGCTTACGCAGTAACAGCGTTCCTAATGCTTTGTTGAGTGAAGTTAAATTGGGCTATGCTGCTTCAAAATTTTACTTAGAAGGGTATGTGGCAAACCAGTTATCAGATGATAGTGGGGTTGATATTTTAGGAGAAGGCTTTAATGGATTCTTTCCTGCAACGCGGGTGAACTATACACGCTTAGGCTTTAATGCATACGTTCCGGTATGTAAGAGTGTAGGCCTTTCTGGAGGATATTCTAACTATATCGAAGGTCGTAACCTGGGAGATGCAGATGGTTTTAACTGGGGGGTGACGTATTCATTCTAAAAATCAAAAATTTCAATAACTACATAAAAAAGATATTATGAAAAATATATACAAATATACCGGTGTCGCACTGGCCTGTTTAGGTGCTGTTTTAAACACATCTTGTGAAACCGATAGTGCTTACGAAGATGAGCCTGCATCTATTGCAGCAATTGCTGTGGCTAATCCTGATTTTAGCACTTTAGAAACTGCTGCTGTATTAGGAGATGTAGCTGTAACCTTGAGTAACAGTAACTCTAATGATGCTTCTGGCGACTTTACAGTTTTTGCTCCTACAAATGCAGCATTTGCACGTTTGGGTCTTGAGGAGTCAACATTAGGCGCTTTGCAACAACCTTTTTTGAAAAGTACATTGCTGTATCACGTTTCTAACGGTAATTTGCTTGCAAATTCTATTACAGATGGAGTAACTGCGCCTTCACTTTTAGGTCCAACACGTCGTTTTATTGAACGCGACGGAGCTATATATATTAACGGTTCTGAGATTTTAGCTACAGACATATCAGCTTCAAATGGAACCGTACACGTGATTGACAAAGTGATGATTGCATCAGGAGCAGATGTAGTACAAACAGCTTTGGCATTAAATGATGCAAACGTATTTAAAAACCCGGAGCTTACATTTTTAGTGGCGGCTGTAGTTTATGCTGATTTAGCAGGTGCTTTGAGCAATCCTGATGCTAGTTTTACGGTTTTTGCTCCTACAGATGCAGCTTTTAAAGCTGTTTTAGAAGCTGTACTTGGTGATGATTATACTGGTACTACAGATGATATAGCAAAATTAGATATGGTTTTAGGTGCTGGTACAGTACAAGCAATTTTATTAAATCATGTTTTTGCAGATTTTTCTGCCGGTAAATTTACTTCAGAATTAAATGCAGGTACTTATGATGCATTAGGATCAGATGATATAACTCTAGGAGTATTTACAGATGGTGTGCTTAGTGTAAGCGGTTCTGGTAATGCTGCACCTGCAAATATGGTGATTCCAGATGTGCAAACTACAAATGGTATTGTACACGTAATTGATCAGATGTTATTACCTATACTTTAAAATTCTAGAACGGAATGGTTGTCATTTCGTAAATAATGCAAATACCGTTTGATTATTAGATTTGTTATTAAGAGGTGCAGGTTGAGATTTGCACCTTTTTTCATTTATGTAATTAGAGTTTTAGTTGATATGTGCATTAGACTTGCTGAAAGAGTATTCGAATAATAGAAGGGAATTTAGACTTAGCTGAGGTTTAAGTGGTTTTTTAATTAATGAATCTGAAAATCAAATATTTAACATTTTTTTTCAAAACCGAATGTGAACAAGCTTCGTATGTATTTATAATTAATGCATTAAGAAATGTACCAATCATAGTGATCTTAAAAAATAATTCATGTTGTATTGATTAGCCTTAATATTAAAATATAAAAGAGATTGTTTGTTTGTTATATGATTTGTTCAAAAGACGGAAGTGGAGACTTCCGTCTTTTTTTATTTATGAATCTAAACCTATACTGAAGAGTTTCTAGTTTTGATTCAAATAATCCATAAGGTCTACATCATTACCAAGCAATACTTCACGGCTGTTGATGCGATTATCTGTAGCAGCATTTTCTAATTTTAAAACGCCACGCGGGCAAACTGCAGAGCAAATACCACAACCTACACAACTTGCACGTACAATATTTTCGCCTTTCTGCGCATAAGCACGTACATCAATTCCCATTTCGCAATAGGAAGAACAGTTACCACAAGAAATGCACTGTCCGCCATTTGTCGTGATTCTAAATTTTGAAAAAAGTCTTTGCTGAAGGCCTAAAATTGCAGCCATTGGGCAGCCAAAACGGCACCACACACGATTGCCGAAAATAGGGTAGAAGCCTGTACCGATTACTCCACTAAAAATACTACCGATTAGAAAACCATAACTTGTACGCAAGGTTTCTGCCGGGATTAAAAAGAGTGTACTTCCGCTGGTATAATGAATACCTATTAAGGCTAAAACAATCACTAAATACCCAAAAGCGCCATAACGCGCATCTTTTTGTAACTCTTCTTTTTTAAAAATCCATATTGCAGTAAAAAGGAGCGTTAAAAAAACACCCACGCCAATTAGAAAAATATCTTTAGTGAGCCAGTATTTATCAGGATCGTAACCCAGATATGTAGAAATTACAGCTGTTGTCATCACTACCACAAAAACCAAAACACTGTGTACAACCCAGCGTTCCACCTTCCATGCAAATTCGCTCTTATCACTAAGATGTCTAAACGAATCACCGGCAGTTTCTGCGAGTCCGCCACAGCCGCAAACCCAACTGCAATACCAGCGTTTACCGTATTTGTAAGTGAGTATAGGCGTAATTACAAAAATTGAAGCAATACCAAATAGTAATAATGCCAACCCGATTTCACCTGCTGAAATAAAATCATCTACGCGGTACTGCTCAAAATTATAATAATTGAGCGGCCAAACATTTTTTATGTCGTAATACGGAAGACTGAAATCATCAGAATTTAAACGCGCCATAAATTCTGGAATCAAAAAAGCAAAAGCTGTCTGAAAAAACATAACGCTTATTGTTCGCAAGCGCTCGTAACGGTTGTGGCGGTACTTCCATAGAAATTTAATACCAAAACCTAAAATAGCAATGGTGTATAAAGTCCCGTAAACAAACCATTGGCTGGCTGGGTTTCCACTTAGAATTTTACTCAAAGGATCAAAAAGTGCAATGAGACCAGTGTTTTCTCCTTCTGCACTAAGACCTAGCAGATCAGCTTTAAAATAAAGAACAATGTAAAACCCGGTTAGAGCAAGGCCAGCAACCCAGGCCAAAAAACCGCGACTGGAAATAGATTTAAACCAGACGCCATCATTTTTAATCCCCTCTTGTTTGTCAGCATAGGCTCCGTAGGAAAAAAGAAGAATCCCACCAAAAATTGAAACAAGCGAGAGTGTAAGCCACAATGTTTTGTTAAGCAAATTAATGTTGAATAAAGCGAGTAATAAAATGATGAGACCGCCCACACCAATTGCTGTACCTATTTTCTGAATGCTGTTTATAGAAGCTGGTGGCTGACCGGTAAGCGATAGATCTCGTTGTATGCTGCTCATAGTTATGCTGTTTGTTTTGAAGCGTTGTAAGTAGCTTGTATCTGTGATTCATATTTTTTGTAAAATTCGGGATCAAAATTAGCCTGACTTAAATGCTGTAGCACATATTCAACAGACTTATGTTCATTGAGCCAGCGGTCTAAAACTTCGTGGCGCATTCTGATCCCAAAGGTGTTAATCCCTAAAAATTGTAAGGATTCTTTGTGAAAGGCGATTGTGATACATTTTGTATTGTCAGGATGTTTCCAATGAAAATGTTGCTCGTAGTCTTTTTTATTTTTGGTACTGAAGACCCAGCCATACGTTTGATATTCGATATCAAAAAATTTAGCGCTATTAAACCAGTTTCCAGGATTGTATTCAAAGGGTGTTCCGCAGATGGTTTGAGCTACTGTTTCTCCCATCATACGGCCGGTATACCATACCGCTTCAATCGGTTTGCGCAAGCCTATGGCTTCACGCTGTTGTGCACAGTCGCCAATGCCATAAACATTTTTTACATTGGTTTCAAGCAATCTATTTACGAGTATTCCTTTATCGGTTTCTATACCGCTGTCTTTCAGAAAGTCGATTTTTGGTTTTACTCCGGTGGTGATGCCAACTAAATTACATGGAATTTCTTCTCCTTTTTTTGTAATTATAGCTTGTACATTTCCGGTGCCGTTGTCTATAATTTTATCGAGTTCTTCTTCGTGACGAAGGTCAATACCATGACTTAAAATATGTTCAGAAATCAATTGAGCTTCGGCATCAGGCAAAACACCAGACCAGAACCCTTTTTCTCGCACCAGGAGGGTCACATCAATTTTACGAGTGTGAAGCATTTCAGCTAATTCAACACCTATAAGTCCGCCGCCAACAATCACGGCTTTTGGGCAAACCTCATTATTGGGTGCGTTATGCTCTAACAATTCCAGATCCTGTTTAGAGACCAAACCCTGAACACCTTTAAGATCCTGACATTCCCAGCCGTATTTTGCAGGAATAGAACCGGTAGCTAAAATAAGTGTGTCGTACTTTAGTTTTTGACCATCTGCTAAATGAAGTATTTGCTCTTGAGGATTTATTTTTTCAACATAAGCCTGTATTAAATCAATTCGGTTTTTAGCCCAGAATTTGTCTTCATACGGTTTGAGATCTTTCCAGCGCATATGGCCCATATACACATACATTAATGCCGTACGCGAGAAAAAATGCTCACTTTCGGCAGAAATAAGGGTTATTTTTTTATCAGAATTTTTGCGGATGTGACGCGCAGCCGTAACTCCTGCTATACCATTACCCACAATAACCACATGCTCCATATCTTTAGCTGTTGAGAATACTTACAAGATAAGAACTTAGCAAGCTCTTAAAATCTTTTTAACTGCATTTTTAGACGAAAGAAAACACAAGAGCTATCTAAAAATTTCCAGTATTTTTAGCGTGATGAGAATAGATATTCGTTTTTTACTTGTTTTAGTTGTTGCCATTTGCATTACAGCTTGCTCTGCAACACCCGTTGCCGGGCAAAAGATTAATGGGGTTAGTTTTGTTTCGTCAAAAGATACCTTGACGCAATCACATATAGACCCTATTCTTAATGTAGGTGCAAGTCACGCAGCGGTTATGCCGTTTGCTTTTGTGCGTGATAAAAATAATCCTGAGCTGCAATTCAATTCAGAAAGACAGTGGTTTGGTGAGCGATATACCGGTGTGAAACAATATGTCGAAGCTTTGCATCAGAATGATATTAAGGTGATGATAAAACCGCATATCTGGATTTGGCGTGGTGTATTTACAGGCGATATGAAAATGGACTCTGAAGCAGACTGGGAGCTTTTTGAAAAAAGTTATGAAGACTACATTTTGCTATATGCAACATTAGCCGAAGAAACTCACGCAGAATTGTTTTGCATAGGAACCGAACTTTATAATTTCACAAAAGAGCGTCCTGAGTTTTGGGCTTCTTTAATTGAAAAAGTACGCCATGTTTTTTCAGGTAAGTTGACGTATGCAGAAAATTGGGATAAAGTTGGTGAAGTAACATTTTGGAGTGACTTAGATTTTATAGGTGCTGACGCTTATTTTCCGGTTACTGATGAGGCTACACCCAGAACAGCTAAAGCAAAAGAAGGCTGGGAGCCGCATAAAAAATTGCTGGTATCGCTTTCGCAGAGGTATAGTAAACCCATCTTATTTACCGAGTTTGGATACCGAAGTGCAGATTATGCGGGAAAAGAACCTTGGGTAAGCGATCGTCATGACGGGAAAATGAATGCTAAAGCTCAGGCTAATTTATACGAAGCGGTATTTGAAACGTTTTGGGACGAAGAGTGGTTTGCAGGCGGTTTTGCATGGAAATGGTTTCACAATCACGACCGCGCTATACAGGAAGAAAACAACCGTTTTACTCCGCAGGGAAAAGAAGCAGAACAGATTTTAAAAAAGTGGTATAAAAGAGATGTTAAATAACCGCTTTAAGTGTCAAACTCTTGCCAATTGATATTTGTTTAAGAGCTTGATTTTGTGATTAGTTCTAGTTTAGCATAACTAACTAAAAATTCTAATTATGTCAATTCTTACAATAATAATTTCTATTCTTTTACCACCACTAGGTGTTGCAATGGCAAAAGGTATTGGTAAAGATTTTGTTATCAATGTGATTCTTACTTTACTAGGCTGGTTGCCGGGAGTAATTCACGCATTTTATGTGAATAGCAGAGGCTAAGTCTAAAAATAATACGAAGCATTGGGTTTTATAAGTATATTTATAAAACCCTTTTTTTATGCGTATTCTTTTTTCTGGATTAATCTTTTTTGCACTTTCGATACAGGCGTTATGCGCGCAAACAAATTTCAAGTCTGGAGCTTTAACTGCTGCTGTTATTTCTAGTAATAGTCAACAAACACTACATTTTTATAGAGATATTTTAGGCCTTAAAGATGCCGGCGCATTCACTATTGATGCAGCCTTTGCAGAACGTTTAGGCTTGTCAGCTGGTGTTCCTTTTGAAGTAACCGTGCTAAAGTTCACAGATTCGCCAGATTCTTCACAACTTAAAATCGTATCGTTTGAAGAAGAGGAGGACCTTAATGTTGAAGAAGTGAAAACCAGTATTCAGGAGCAATTAGGTTTGCAATATTTAACCCTTCAAGTCTATTCTTTAGATCCCATTATAGCGCGTCTAAAAAAAGAAGGCATTTTGCCGGAAGCAGAAACGCCTATTGATCTTGGTAATGGTAGCTTTCTGATTTTGTTGAAAGATCCTGATGGTGTTTTTGTTGAGGTTATAGGAAGTTTAACCCTGTAATCTATCGGTTTTCTTGCATTTGTTTTTGATAGTCTTTTGCGATATCTATCTTTTGTTTTTCAGTAAAAACTTTTCCTGCTAATTGAAAAAAGCTGTGTTCTTCATCTTTCAGATGATGCTCTACTTTCTCACAAAGCTGTTTAGCATAAACTAACCAGGCAGGGGAATCCATCTCAGTATCATCAATCTTTTCTATAAGTTCATCCATTTCGTGATGTTCTGCAATGCCGTGACGCGCGTGTTCTTGCATCATATCGTTATGAATAAGTGGAGAATAAAACGTACGATCTTCTGCATCAGCATGAATCTCAAGCTCTTTCTTTAATTGTTCCCAAAGCAATTTACGGTCTTTGCTTTCTCCATAAGTAGAAGTTACAAGTTCGCAAAGCTGTCGCTGTTTATCATGATCTTTACGGATGGCTTCAAAAATATTCATGGCGTAGTTTTTTAGATTTTTATTGAAAATACACCGAAGCTTTTCAGCAGGCTATTAACAAAGTATCAATTCTTACAATTATTGATAATGCTTAATTCTTCTAAATGATATAAGGGTTATTTCTTAAGATGCTTAGAATAGTAAGCCAGTAATTCTTCGGCTGAAGCACCAAACCATTTTTTGACATAAATAGTCCAAAAGTGATATTGTACATACCACACACCATATTTGTCATACATACGTGCTGAAGATTTAATAGGATGCTGAATAACTACAAAGGAGTTTCGAGCATACAATTCATTAATAAGGATATTATCCTCATAAATAACATAACTTTCATTAAAACCACCTATTTCATCAAAAAGTTCACGGGTAATAAACTGGCTTTGATCACCACCGCGACACGCTCTCCAACTAAATTTTGTTAAGTAACTCGCCAGACGCAACCACCAATGATTGCTGTCAAAGCGCATTTTAAAACAACCTGCAGGATCGCCTTTAGCAACCTCATTAGCTATGTGTTTGTCAAAGTCTTTAGGAGGGAAAGAATCTGCGTGTAAAAAATATAAAACAGATCCATTGGCATTATCAGCACCAGTGTTCATCTGCTTTGCGCGACCACGCTCTGATGATACAACCTGAATTTTAAGTGTATTTTTAGCTTGAATTTGTTTGGCTACAGATAACGTTTCATCTGTGCTGCCACCATCTACAACTATGATTTCTAATGAATTTGTATCTGCTGCATGATCAGCAAGATGCTTTAAAAGAAAGGGTAAGTTTTCCGCTTCGTTAAGAACCGGGATGACAATACTAATCATAAAGTTAAGTTCGATAAATCAAAAGGTTTAGATCAGGTAAGCCTTTCAAAACTAAATTAATTCTTACGCATTAAGCATAAAAAATCCCGATAGATTTCGGGATTTTTATAAAAATTAATCTGTTGGGCTACTGCTCATTTAAATTCCAGTCATAATCTTTATAAGAGATTGTTGCGCCAGAATTTATTTTAGTTTTACTGTATTGATTGATGTAATCTACAACAGTAGGAGTTTTATCGGTTATAAAATCTTTTTTATACCAGTCAAAAATGGAAGAGATTTTGGGACTGTTAGCGCTAATATCATTCTTGTCAGAATTTATAAATTCTTTAGTTGCGCGCTCTAATTGCTCATTAATTTTTCCGGCGGTATAAGCTTCATTTAATAATTTAGGGCAAGACATAGAAGCACAGTTGATTGCAAAATGTATACGCGGCTCGTTCATTTTACGAAGTACACCGTTTTCAATTCCACCTAGAGAAAGTTCTTTATTACCAACAGGCACAATACCTTTTGTCCACGCTCCATTAATGTCTTTTATACTTTTTACCGGGTAATTATCTAGAATCAAATCTACAGTATAGGCATTATACAAATTGATGTAATAAGCCAGTAATTCCTGTACAGACCAGTCGTTAGAGGGTTCATAACCAGATAACGTTTTTAAATACGCATCTAATTTAGAACGTTCGGTTTTAAACCCTTTATAATCAATCATCCCATTTGCGTCAACATACTTCTTAAGTAAAGCATCCCACGCACTGTGATCTACATTTTCTGCAGAGTTTGCTGTTGTTGAAGTTAAATTTTCTCCGGCCTCTTTAGTTGGTTGCCCACCACTTGTAATACCCGCTGCAGAAAGTAAGTTGCAACTGTTTAATGTGAAGGCTAATGTAAGGCATATAAATACTCTTTTCATAAGAAGATACATAATCTGTTTATTTGGTAATACATACGCAAGATAGGAGGATGTAGATTTGAGATGTTTAATATTAACAGCATTCTTAACAGATTTTAGGTATAATTTAGCCTTTTATACGTTTTTGTGTAGGTAGGGCATTGATTTACTAGTTATTAGCTAAATAAATCATTGTTGATTTCTGTGCCGTTAATTATCGTAATTTTGCAGCGCAAAAACTACCTTGAGATAAAATGCTCAGGGGAATAATTTGAGATCACGATTGTTTTTTAAAAAGCAATTGCGTTGTCAAATCTCGATTATCGAGAAAAGCACAAAGAAAGATTTATGAGTATTGTAGCTATTGTAGGGAGACCTAATGTGGGAAAATCCACTTTTTTTAACCGCCTCATTCAACGTAGGGAAGCCATTGTTGATTCAGTAAGTGGTGTTACGCGTGATCGTCATTATGGAAAGACTGACTGGAACGGAAAGGAATTTTCTGTTATTGATACCGGGGGGTATGTAAAAGGAAGTGATGATGTATTTGAAGAACAGATTGATAAGCAAGTAGAACTTGCTATTGAAGAGGCAGATGCCATAATTTTTATGGTTGATGTAGAAAGCGGAGTTACCGGCATGGACGAAGATGTAGCTACACTGCTTAGACGCCAATCAAAACCGGTTTTCTTGGCGATCAATAAGGTAGACAACGCAATGCGTGAAGAAAACGCCGTAGAGTTTTATAGTCTGGGACTGGGTGATTACTATACCATAGCAAGTATTAGCGGTAGTGGTACGGGTGATTTACTTGATGCGCTTGTTGAGGTGTTACCAGAGAAAGAAGAAGTAGAAGAAAGTATTTTGCCTCGTTTTGCTGTGGTAGGGAGACCTAACGCCGGCAAATCATCATTTATCAATGCTTTAATTGGTGAAGATCGATATATCGTTACCGATATTGCAGGGACTACAAGAGATTCAATTGATACAAAATATAACCGTTTTGGCTTTGAATTTAATCTTGTAGATACTGCCGGGATTCGTCGTAAATCTAAGGTTAAAGAAGATCTAGAGTTTTATTCTGTTATGCGATCTGTTCGGGCAATAGAGCATTGTGATGTATGTCTGGTTGTTCTGGATGCAACAAGAGGTTTTGACGGGCAGGTTCAAAATATTTTTTGGCTCGCAGAGCGGAATAAAAAAGGAATCGTTATTCTCGTGAATAAGTGGGATCTGGTTGAAAAAGAAAATAAAACCATGCGTGAGTACGAGAAAATGATCCGTCAGGAGATGGAACCGTTTACTGATGTGCCTATTGTTTTTATTTCTGCACTCACTAAGCAACGTGTTTACAAAGCGATTGAAACAGCTGTAAAAGTTTTTGAAAATCGTACAAAGCGAATTAAAACAAGTGTGCTTAACGATTATATGTTACCGGTTATTGAAGCGACTCCACCACCGGCAACTAAAGGAAAATACATTAAGATAAAATACTGTATGCAGTTGCCTACACCGCATCCGCAGTTTGCATTTTTCTGCAACCTTCCGCAGTATGTAAAAGATCCGTACAGACGTTTTATAGAAAATAAATTACGTGAAGAGTTTGACTTTGAAGGTGTGCCGGTAGCGGTATATTTTCGTAAGAAATAGTAATAGCTTCATCTATTTAAATAACAAAGACCCACTTTTTTTAAAAAAAGTGGGTCTTTGTTTTAAACCTTTTGAGTTTTATTCAGTCATAGAATAAACGTACACTGTACATATATTGGGTTTATGAAGCACTTTTTACTGCTACTATTTGGGGTTTTGTTAGGTCATTCCCTGCTCGCGCAAAACTTTGAACTTTCAGGAAAAATTTTAGATAATAGCGGAACTCCGTTAGAATCTGCTACGGTTTATGTTGAAAAGATAAGCGACAGCACGCTGGTAACTTACGGAATCACAGATCGGGAAGGATTTTTTGAGATGGAGGGAACTACAGAGCAAAAAGAGCTTAATCTTTTTGTTTCTTATGCCGGCTTTAAACCAATGCGTAAAAAGGTTACGATAACCCCCACGATGGATCTAGGTGATCTTAAATTAGAAGTGCAAGATAATTTATTAGACGAGGTTGTTGTAGTTGCAAATCGTGCACCAGTAACGGTAAAAAAGGATACGCTTGAGTTTAATGCGGCTTCTTTTGATACCAGACCCGATGCGAATCTTGAAGAACTGCTGAAAAAGCTTCCGGGTGCTGAAGTAGATTCAGATGGGGCTATAACCATTAACGGAAAACCGGTTTCGAGAATTCTGGTAAACGGAAAAGAGTTCTTTGGTGACGACCCTAAGATCGCGACTAAAAACCTTCCGAAGGAAATTATAGAAAAACTACAAGTGGTTGATACCAAGACCAAATCTGAAGAGTTTACCGGGAAGTCTGGAGATTCTGAAAATAAGACGATCAACATCACTATTAAAAAAGATAAAAACAAGGGCTACTTTGCCAGGGCAACTTTAGGTGGTGGTACTAATGAGCGCTATGAGATGAGCGCTATAGGTAATGTTTTTAAAGATAATATGCGTTTAACGGCTCTGGCAGGATCTAACAACATCAACAGTTCTGGATTTGATTTTGATGATGTTTATGGGATGATGGGGCGTAGTGGTGCCAGAGCAGTAGCGGCAGGAAATAGAAGTGGAGGAATAACAAAATCTGAAACGGCTGGTTTGAACTACAGCAACGACTGGAATGATAAATACGAATTTAACGGCGATTATTTCTTTGACCGTTCTGATACAGATACGCGTTCTCGAACTGAACGCGAGAATATTTTACCTGATACAACGTATTATTCCAATTCAGAAAATAGCAGCAACGCATTAAACGACAGGCATCGCGCCAACGCTCGATTTGAAGTAGAATTTGATACTCTAACCCGTCTTTCTTTTTCACCAAGATTCAATACTAACAAAACAAAATCTATACGTAGTTCGCTAGCTAATTCATTAGACGGAAACCGTGATCTTGTCAACAATACTGAGACTTCAAATCAGGGAGATGGATCGAGTTTTAGTTTTAATAATAACCTAGACTTTATAAAACGTTTTGGGAGTAGAGGAGCCTATTTGAGGTTAGAGCTTTCGCAAGGTTATAACGATCAGGTAAACGATGATTTTTATTTCTCAAGCAGTGAATTTTTTGGAGATGAGGCCCGTACCGAAGTTCAAGATCAGTACATTGATGAAGATGAGAAACAGTATGAGTACGGTTTTGAAGTAGAGCAGCGACTGGTGCTGGCAACAGACTTTTTTATGGATTTGGCATATGATTTTTCTTCTGTAAAATCTACAAACTCAAGATATGTTTATGAGGCCGATAACGACGGGAACTATACTGTACAAAATGATACGTTGAGTAGTGATTTTGAAGTAAACACTATTCGCAATACACCCAGTTTAGGTTTAAACTACGATCACGAGGCATGGCGGATCAATACTAACTTTGGGCTGCTCAACACAATACTCAAAAATGAGAATTTACTCAACCCGGTAAATTTTGATAATACCTATAATAACCTGTATTTAAGCGCACGGGTACGTTATGAATTAGAACGCTCAAAAAGTGTTTATTTAAATTATCGTACAAATGCAAACACCCCTTCAATACGCCAGTTGCAACCGGTGGCAGATAGAACAAATCCATTAAATATTGTTATTGGTAACCCCGAGTTGCGCCCTGCTTACAGCCATAATATTGATGGGGGTTTTAGAAGTTTCAATTTTGGAGCTGGTGGAGGTAGTGGTATTTTCAGTTCGTTCTCTCTGGATTTTACAGAGAATCAAGTGGTGTCTGTAAGTACTGTAGGTGATGATTTAAGACGAACCACAACCTATGCAAACGTAGATGGTGCGATGTCTGCGGGTGTACGTCTTTTTTATACTAAAAGTACACGTAAAGAAGAAAAGGAGTTTAGATACCGGTTGAGCCTTACCGGGAATTATAATAAAAACGTAGGTTTTACAAACGGAACGCTATTCAATTCAAAACGTTTTAGTTTTAGCCCGGGGATTCGGCTTACTTATGCAATTCAAGAGTTTTTTGAGTTGAATCCAAGTTATAGTCTTACGTATAATGATACGCAGTATTCTATAAATGCTAACCGAAATGAAGATTTTATAAATCATACCGTAGGTTTTGAAGCAACGACCTTCTGGCCTAAAAATGTGATTTTTGGTAATGATATCACTTACAATTACAACGGAAATGTTTCTCCCGGCTTTCAGAACTCTTCAATTCTATGGAATACCAGTTTAGGATATCAGTTTTTAGATGAAAAAGCAACGTTAAAATTAAAGATTTACGATTTGCTCGATCAGGTGGTAGATACCCGAAGAATCATAGGTGATGATTATATTCAGGATACTAACAGCCTGATTTTAACTCAATATGCAATGTTGAGTTTCACTTATAAAATGAGCAACTTTGGAGGCAAATCTGGAGGTGGAAATAGAAGAGGAGGGCCTAGAAGGAGATAGCTTGTTAATATAGAGTGATTTATAAATAGTTAAAATTATCTTAAACAGAATAACTAATTTTTTAGTTTTATTAAAAATACATTTCTTCGTACATCAATCAAAAAACAATCATGATCAATCGTTATTTACTGTGCCTTGTACTAGGCCTATTCTCCATTAGTGTATTCTCTCAAGATTTTAAAATTACCGGAAGTTTAATAGATGATGAACAAAAGAGTCCTATTGAAGCGGCAACTGTAGTTCTCGAAACTTTAAAAGATAGTACCATGATTACTTATACGATAAGTGATCGTAATGGTAATTTTGAGTTGAGCGGTAAAAGTTCGCTAACTAAAGCAAATCTTTTTGTCACGTTTGTGGGATATCAATCCTTTGAAAAGGAGATAGATTTTACTCAAAACCGCACACTCGATTTGGGATCAATTCCTTTAGAATTTCAAGTAGAATCTTTAGGAGACGTCGTTGTAAAAGGTAGAGCAGCGCCAGTAGTTGTTAAACAAGATACCTTAGAATTTAACGCAGCTTCATTTAAAACAAATCCGGATGCAACACTAGAAGATTTACTTAAGGAGTTGCCCGGAGCAGAAGTTGATGCAGATGGTCAGATACGTATTAACGGAAAACCGGTTAGTAATATACTCGTTAACGGAAAGCCCTTCTTTAGTGATGATCCTACAATTGCGACGCGTAATCTAACTAAAGAACTTATTAATAAAATTCAGGTTGTTGACACGAAAACTGAATCTCAGGAATTTTCAGGAGAAGAAGGAGATAGCGAAAATAAAACGATCAATATAACAATTGACGAGGATAAGAATAAAGGTCTTTTCGGTCGGATTGCCGCTGGAGGTGGTACCGATGACCGTTTTGAATATGCAGGTATTGGTAATTATTTTGATAATGATTTGCGAATAAGTTTGCTGGGGAGTGGGAACAATATCAATTCGCCAGGTTTTAGTTTTGGAGAGATCGAAAAAATGTTTGGTAACGCTAGCTATATCTCAGTTAATAGTAATGGTGGTTTTAATGTAGGAGGTAGAAGCTTTGGTATGGGGAATGGTATTGTGAATTCACGTAATGCAGGCATGAATTTTGCCAATGATTTTGGTGAAAAAATTGAGACTTCTGCTGATTATTTCTATTCTGGCTCCAATAGTTTTGAGGAGACCCAGCGAAATCGAGAAAATATTTTACCTCAAAATCGTTTTACATCGGTGAGTACTTCAAGAACAGACTCTAATGTTGATAATCACACGGCAAACTTGAGGTTTCAGGCTAAAATAGACTCTACCCTTATGATAGAGGTTCTACCTAGTTTATCTTATTCTGAAGGGCAAAATACAAGTAGTGGTACGTCTGAAGTGACAAATGTTGATGGGAGTTTAGTGAATGACAGTGACTATGATAATAGTAACTTTAGAACCACGCGTAACTTTGGTAATCGCTTAACTGCAACTAAACGATATGGGGATAAAGGAGGCTTTATTCGAATTAATGGAAACCTTCAGTTAGATGATACTAAAAGCGAAGATTTTACAAATTCAGAAACAAATGTTTACGGCGATAATCCCAGTCAAATTTTGCGTAATCAATTTACTGATGGGGATAATGTGAATAACGGTATAACAACTAATGTAAACTGGCGAATTCCCGTTATTGCTAAAAAATTATTTGTAGAGACTGAGTATGAATACAATTCTCAGAATCGAACCAATACGCAACTTGTCTACGGCTTTGATAACCTTAACCAGAGTTATGACGACATTATTTTACCTCAAAGTACCGATTTTGAAAGTAGAAACCGAACCCATAAACCGCAACTTGGAGTCACGTATAATGATAAAAAATTAAGAGCTGGTATTAATGCGTCTTATGTTGCCAGAAAGTTAACCGGTGAAGATTTGTTAACTGATAATGCAGGAAACCGGGTACGCGATATTGATTTTGAAAATAAATTTAATGCTCTTGAAGCTTCAGCACGACTTAATTACAATTTCACACAGAAATTAAGCTTATGGTCTGCTTATAGATTAACTAATAATGCGCCAGATATACGCCAGCTTTCTCCTTACTTAGATGTTTCAGACCCTATTAACACAATTCAGGGTAACCCTGAATTGAGCCCTACCAATCAACATAATTTTAATTTGGGGATTAACAATTATGACTGGGAGTCAAAATCAGGATTTTACGCCTATCTGGGAGCTTCATTAATAAATGATCAGGTTGTAAACCTTACCACGGTTGATGATAATTTCGTACGGGAAACCACCTTTACAAACGTAGACGGAGTTTATAATGCCTACGGAAACTTGAATTATAATAAAGACTTTAAGTTGGACAGTCTTAAAACTCTAAAACTTGAAGCGCGTATTTATGGAGGGTTAAATCGTTTTGTAAACTTTTTCAATACAGATCAATACGCCAGTATAACTAAAAATATTCGCCCCAGCTTGGGCTTACGCTTTACCTGGAACAAGTGGTTTGAATTACGACCAGAATACAGCATTGAATTTAACAATACAAGTTTTAATCGAGACTTTTTTGACGGGCGTGAGTTCACACAACATTCGGCACGCTTGCGAACCACAACCTTCTTCCCTGAATGGCTTACTTGGGAAAATGATATACGCTATATCTACAACCCTAATGTAGGTTCTGGTTTTCAGAGAGATGCTGTTTTTTGGAATAGTTCTTTAGCTTATTCATTTATGCAGAATAAAGCATTGGCAACTTTCAAAGTTTATGATCTGCTCAACCAGAATACAAACTCTCGTCGTAATGCAACACAATCTTATGTAGAAGATGTACAGAGTACTGTATTGCAGCAATACTTTATGTTGAGTTTTAGTTATAAATTCAATACGCTTGGGAAAAAAGGAGAGGTTAGAGAGAATAATTGGTTTGATTAACTAATTCTAGTGTAACAACATATAAATCTCGTTTTTCCATTTTAGATTTAAGCCAGGCATAAAAACTCATTGCAAACAGATCTTCACGGTCAACACCTATCCATTTAAAGGAGTTTTCAACTTGATCATGGAATTTTGTTGAAGTTGCAAACTGAGGATTATCGTAATAGATTCCTGCAAGTTTTATAAAATGCATTACCCGCTCTTCTCCTAAAGCGCTGAGTTTACTGTGAAATTTTTTA
Source organism: Leeuwenhoekiella polynyae (assembly GCF_004104075.1). GTDB lineage: Bacteria > Bacteroidota > Bacteroidia > Flavobacteriales > Flavobacteriaceae > Leeuwenhoekiella > Leeuwenhoekiella polynyae. Next base: position 83,960 of record NZ_QOVK01000014.1, read on the forward strand.
CGAATGGCATTTTGTTTCTGTAAAACGAGATCAAGTTTGTCTAATTCAATCAGCAGGAGTAGTGCTATAATTTCTTTTTTGACAACCCATAAAAAACCCAGTTGTTTTTCGTAAAACTGATCACTGTGATTAAGCTTCTTGTAAATAGCATAAGACTCTTTAAACTTATTTTGCTGAAAGTAAAGTGTCATTAAAAGCAAGAGGACTCTGGGGGACTTATCATTTAGGTTTTCGCAAAGCGAAATAGCTTGCGTATAAATCCCCATATAATTCATAGCAAGTGATCTGAGTATTGCTGATGAAATTTGAAATTGATTCCGGTATTTATCCGTTAATAAGTGGTCTAGCTCATCTAGATAATCAAGAGACTCTTTGAAATCTTTATTTCTAAAAGAATTTGAAGCCATCAGGTATAAAATCTGAAGATGGTAATACAGGTGTTTTTCTGATGTATTTTTTTGTGTTATATATGCAAATGCTTCCTGCATCAATGGCGCAATACGGTAATAATCACTTTCTAATTCTGCGGTGTCACTAAGCAACTCCATAAATTGAAACAAAGATTTATAGGTGAATTCTTCTTTGGGGCTTATATTAAAGCGCTCAAATGTTTCTTCTAAAAGCATATTAGCATGGGGTGTATTGCTTTGTAAATGATTTTTTAAAAAAGCGTAAGCTTGTTGCAGTTTAAAAGCGGAATTGAGATGTTTCAGGTTATCACTGCTTTTAGCTAAGATATCTTCAAAATCTACATTTTTAAATAGATGAGCGTATTGTAATTGAGTGTCATAAATTTCATGCAGTGCGGTATATAAATCATAACTAATTGCAAGATTTTCGGCTCTACATATAGTCTTCCAGCCTAGTTTATTAAGTTTCTGTTCAAAGAGAATTCTACTTGCTAAAATAAGTTTTAGAGTTGTCATCTCTTCGCCTGCTTCTTCTGAGAAGCTCTTAGTTGCTATAAAATCAATTAAATTATCAAGCAAACGTTTGCTTAGTGCGTGATACGCATTGCGATTGGGATTTTTATAAAGTGTCTCGTGAAGATTAAGGATTTCACCTTTACAAATTTTTTTAAACAGATCTATGTTCTTCGTGTCCCCACGTCTGTTTTTATTAGTTAAAAACTGAATAACTTGTTGTTGTTGTTCAGGTGTGAACGTTCTTATTAATTTAAAAATAGCACTCATTAAATCATAAGTTTTAAAGTAAGTTAAATCAATAAATATAGTAAATTATGTTTTATTTTAATTTTTTAAATCATAAGTATTTAAAAAAAATGAAGTTTTTCATCTAACCAGTCATCAGCATCTTTGTGGTCTAATTATCAAAATAACCAATATGGAAACTACATTTGAAAACGAGAAAAAAACAAGGAGTTCTCAAACTGCAAAAGATCAATTTACGTTCAATACAAAACCTACATCTGCTTTTATATCTGCGGCATGGGCAGCATTATTCATTGGGATGGCTGCATTTTGTATAGGGCTCTTTAATGCATCTATGTTACTTAATGAGAAGGGATATTATTTTACGATTTTACTTTTTGGATTATTCTCGGTAATCTCTGTACAAAAGAGTGTGCGGGATAAGCAGGAGGGGATAGAAGTAACTGATATTTATTATAGCATCAGCTGGTTTACAACAATTGCTTCAATCTTATTGTTGATTATCGGTTTATGGAATGCAGATCTTGAGCTTAGCGAAAAAGGCTTTTACGGTATGGCTTTTACCTTAAGTATGTTTGCGGCAGTTACCGTGCAGAAAAATACACGAGATTTAAAACTGCATCAAAAATTGAATAAGTGAGAAATATAAATCAAGACCTGTTCTGGTAACAAGACAGGTTTTGGTAATTAGATCAAAGCGACTCTAGATTATAGAGTCGCTTTGTGTACTGTGCGATTTTACAATTAAGCATCTAAAGCTTTTAAATACGTCAACAAATTGAGTAAATGTGCTTCAGAATGAATCTTCATCAACGTATTGAAGTACCACAGCCCATCATTAAGACTCGTGTTTTCTAATCGCCACGCAACTTCGCTTAAGTCTATGATGAGGTCTGTAAGATCATCTGCTACATCCCCAAGGTGTATCTCAGGAGTTTGGTCAAGCTCCAATATTTGATCAATTTGATGGTATTCAATAAATTCTGGGAAATTAGCTTTTACGTGAGCATAAACCACTCCATAATCCAGTCGGTGTACTTCTTCGTAAAGTTTTTCGTCAAAATTTGAATTCAAGTTGAGGTAGAGCGCATAAAGGTCTCCCAGAGATTTTTTTAAAGAAACCAGCTTATCTTTTTGAATAACTGGTTTTGTTCCGTAGCGGGTGATCTGATGTATAAGTTTTAGAAAAGATTCCAAATGAATTGCTTTTTAAAATTGAGGTATTAACTAATGATTATTGTTTTATAACAATAAAACTTTAGAGAGTGTGTTACCATCCACCGGAAGCACCGCCTCCGCCAAAGCCTCCGCCACCGAAGCCACCTCCAAAGCCTCCTCCGCCGCCAAAACCTCCACCGGAAGATCCTCCTCCAAAGCCACCTCCGCCTAGGCCACCACGACCCAGACTGCTCAAGATAATAACATCAAGTAAGCTGCCGGTCCCACTGCGTCTACCGCCATTTCGACCTCCGCCACCTCCGCGAGAACGACTCAGTATAAAAATAATGACAAAGAAGATTATGATAATGGGTAAAAAGTTCTTTAAACCGGGCTGACTATTTTTGGCTCTTGAGCCCTTATATTCACCTTGTAACATCTGGAAAATAGCATCTGATCCTTCATCCAGACCGGCATAGTAATCCCCTTTTTTAAACTGGGGAATCATAATGCGATTGATAACCTGTTCTGCCATACGATCTGTTATGATCGTCTCAATTCCGTAACCGGTATTGATATCCACCTTACGATCTTTAGTAGCTAATGTGATGAGAATACCGTTGTCTTTTCCTTTTTGACCTATTCCCCATTTTTGTCCCCATTTTGCTCCTAGAAAACTAATGTCTTCTCCTTTGGAACTTGGAATAATAACAACTACAATTTGAGTTGAAGTTGTGTCGCTGTATTTAACCAGTTTATTTTCTAAAGCAGATTTCTGACCAGAATTTAAGAGGCCGGCATAGTCATAAACACTGGTTTGCTCACTGGGAACTTCAGGAATGTCATACTGTGCAAAACTTGTTGCAGTAAGGCAAAAAAGAAAAGCAATAAGCACTGCATTTCTAAAAGTATATAGTTTGGGTAAATTGATCAAGAGGTTGATATTTCGTCTGAAAGTTCGTTTATGTCGTTATCATCCCACGGAAAGAACTGCGCAAGTTGCTCACCAGCAGAAGTAATTCCTTTTACTAAACCACTTTTAAACTTTCGATTTTTAAATTCAGTTTGCATCAAGTCTTTGGTGCTTTGCCAAAACCCTTCTGGTACTACTTGATTAATACCGCGATCACCGCAAATGGCAAATTTTTTAGCGTCAACAGCAACATAAATTAGCACGCCATTTTCAGCTTTAGTATTGTCCATTTTCAGATGATGAAAAAGCACTTTGGCTCGCTCTAAAGCTTCTCCTTCACATTGGCGTTCTAAGTGCACACGAATCTCACCAGAAGTTTTCAATTCGGCTTGACGTATTGCTTCAACAACTTCCTGTTCTTCTTCGGTATTTAAAAAGTCTTTAACTACAGATGCCATTATGCTGCGTCGTTATTAAAGTCAAAATTGACTTCGGGAGCACTTTCAGTGCCTTCATCAGCTTTAAAATATCCCATTTCTTCAAAGTTGCCTATGAAGTTGTTCACGATATTATTAGGGAAGGTTTTAATGTGCTTGTTATACGGAGCGATCGCTTCGTTATACCGATTACGCTCTACATTGATGCGGTTTTCTGTGCGCTCTAATTCATTGATAAGTTCCTTGAAATTCTCATTAGCCTTTAGATCAGGATAACGTTCTACAGTAACCAGAAGTCTTGATAAAGCAGAGCTTACACCGCTTTGAGCTTGTTGAAACTGGGCCAGTTGCTCTGGGGTGACATTAGACGGGTCGATGTTTACGCCAGTAGCTTTAGAACGAGCCTCAATAACATCTGTAAGGGTTTTTTGCTCAAATTCTGCATAGCCTTTAGCCGTGTTTACAATATTGGGGATCAGGTCAGATCTACGCTGGTAGCTGCTCTCTACGTTACCCCATTGTTTTGTTGCATCTTCTTTTAGCGTTATTGCGGTATTGTAAAAGCCTTTAAAAAATGAATAGCCAATAATTCCCAAAATAACGATTACGATGAGTGCAATGATTCCTTTTTTCATATTTGATGATTGATTTAGAGTTGATCTTTTAATTCCTGAAGTTGTGCTTTTATGCCTTCTAGTTTTCTAATAAGATCAAATTTATTGAGTGTTTGTTGTTTGTTTTCTTTTAAATGTGTCTTTGCTCCCTCTAGAGTAAAGCCACGTTCTTTAACCAAGTGATAAATCAGTTCCAGGCTTTTAATATCTTCTGGAGTGAATTTACGATTGCCCTTAGCATTTTTCTTAGGTTTAAGTACGTCAAACTCTTTTTCCCAAAAACGTATCAATGACGTGTTTACACCAAAAGCTTCAGCGACTTCGCCGATGCTATAATATAATTTTTCGGGCAGTTGTACGTGCATTAATCCAGAGATTGGTTTTCTAGCTGAGCTTTCTGTAAAATTACGTCAAACTCTTCAGGAGAAAGGTTTCCGTAGTAGAAATTAATAGGGTTAATACGTTGGCCATCTTTAAAAATCTCATAGTGCACGTGTGGAGCTTCAGAACGACCTGTGCTGCCTACAAAACCTATTAAATCTCCACGTTCAACTTTTTGCCCTTTTTTTACATTGTATTTATATAAATGTGCATAAAGACTTACATAACCATACCCGTGATCAATACGTATGTGGTTTCCGTATCCCGTAGCGTTGTTATCAGCACGGTCTACCACACCATTACCGGTAGCATAAATAGGAGTACCGCGAGGAGCGGTAAAATCCATCCCCCAATGCATTTTACGTTCTTTGGTGAATGGGTCTGTACGTAAACCATATCCAGAAGCTATACGGGTAAGATCTTTGTTGGCAACAGGCTGTATAGCTGGTATCGCGTCTAGAAATTTTTCTTTTTCTTCTGCTAAAACTGCAATCTCATCAAGAGATTTGCTTTGAACCACAAGCTGTTTTGTTAGAATGTCAAGACGCTTGTTAGTTTCTATAATCAGCTTAGAATTGTCATACCCTTCAAGATCTTTATACCGGTTTACCCCTCCAAAACCCGCTTTACGTTGTTCGTCAGGTATAGGGTTCGCTTCAAAATACAATCTGTAAATACTGTTGTCGCGCTCTTCAATTTCACCTAGAACATTTTGTACCTGATCTAATTTTTTGTTGAGCACGCCGTATTGAACTTTCATATTCTGAAGTTCGCGGGCAAGTGCTTTTTCACGAGGGGTTTCCAGATCTGGAATATTGAGATAAATAAGAAGGAGAATAAAACCGGCTAAAAAAGATGCTCCAATAGAAAGCAATCCGTAGCCAAGTTTACGACCTTTGCGCTTCTCTATTTTTTTATAGGAAAGTGTCTCTTTATCGTAATAATATTTAACCTTAGACATTATTTAAATTATTCTATTTTTGCGTTAAAATTCAGGTCTCTAACCTTTAATTAAATAAAGGGAAACGAACAAATATAAAAAATAGTTTGCCGCTAATGCTATATTGGCAAAATCTACTCTAAAATTTACTCATGAAATCCCAGGAAATACGCGATCAGTTTCTATCATTCTTTAAATCCAAAAATCATTCCATCGTGCCTTCTGCGCCAATGGTGATCAAAAACGATCCTACGTTGATGTTCACTAATGCCGGAATGAATCAATTTAAGGAATTTTTTCTTGGTAATGGGGTTCCTAAAGACACTCGGGTAACTGATACTCAAAAATGTCTACGCGTAAGCGGAAAGCATAACGATCTTGAAGAAGTAGGTAAAGATACGTATCACCATACAATGTTTGAGATGCTGGGGAACTGGAGTTTTGGCGATTATTTTAAACAAGATGCGATAGACTGGGCCTGGGAGTTGCTTACTGAAGTTTTTAAAATAGATAAAAACAAGCTATATGTGACCATATTTGAGGGCGATAGCAGTGAAGACCTGGAGCGTGATACGGAAGCTTTTGATATGTGGAGTAAGCATGTGTCAAAAGACAGAATCTTAAATGGAAATAAAAAGGATAATTTCTGGGAAATGGGCGATCAGGGGCCTTGCGGACCTTGTTCTGAGATTCACGTTGACCTGCGTTCTGAAGAAGAAAAAGCAAAAGTACCGGGAGCTGATTTAGTAAATGCAGATCATCCGCAAGTAGTAGAAATCTGGAATCTGGTTTTTATTCAATTCAACAGAAAAGCAAACGGCTCTCTTGAAAACCTTCCGGCACGACATATTGACACCGGGATGGGTTTTGAAAGGTTGTGTATGGTGCTTCAGAATAAAACATCTAACTACGATACTGATGTTTTTACTCCGCTAATTCGCGAGATCGAAACCATTACCAATTCAAAATACGGTGCTAAAGAAGATATTGATATTGCAATTCGTGTAATTGCAGATCACGTGCGTGCTGTAGCTTTTTCAATAGCAGACGGACAGTTACCAAGTAATACCGGAGCAGGTTATGTGATTCGCCGCATCTTGCGCCGTGCAGTACGTTATGGTTTTACATTTTTAGATACTAAAGAACCTTTTATATATAAATTGGTTAGTGTTCTGGTTGACGAAATGGGCAAAGCTTTTCCGGAATTAAAAAAACAACAGAATCTTATTTTCAATGTGATTAAAGAGGAAGAGCAAAGCTTTTTAAGAACTCTTGATCAAGGTTTGGTTCTTTTAGATTCTATTATAGCAGACACAACCGGAAAAGAAGTTTCTGGTGTAAAAGCTTTTGAATTATACGATACGTATGGTTTTCCTATAGATTTAACAGCTTTGATTCTTTCTGAAAAAGGCTACAGTTTGGATGAAAAAGGTTTTCAGACAGAATTGCAAAAGCAAAAAGAACGTTCTCGTGCTGCCGGAAAAATTGAAGCTGGCGACTGGACGGTTCTTGAAGAGGACGCCGAAGAAGAATTTGTGGGGTATGATACGCTAGAAACTCCTGTGCGAATTACCCGCTACCGAAAAATCAATACTAAAAAAGAAGGAGATCAATATCAATTGGTTTTCAACCTAACGCCTTTTTATGCGCAAGGTGGTGGTCAGGTAGGTGATAAAGGATATTTAGAAACGGCGAATGGCGATGTGATTTACATCACAGATACCAAGAAAGAAAATAACTTGATCATTCATCTTTCTAAAAACCTTCCGAAGCATTTAAACGAAACGTTTACAGCGGTGGTTGATGCAAAGCAACGTTACCGTACACAAGCTAATCATACCGCAACTCACCTATTGCATCAGGCGTTGCGTACCATTTTAGGGACACACGTGGAGCAAAAAGGATCAATGGTGCATAGCGGGTATTTGCGATTTGACTTTTCACATTTCTCAAAAGTCACTACCGAAGAATTAAAAGAAGTAGAGCAGTTTGTAAACGCGCGTATTCAGGAGCAGTTACCGCTTGAAGAGCAGCGTGCTATTCCTTACGATCAGGCAATTTCTGAAGGTGCGATTGCACTCTTTGGTGAGAAATATGGTGATGCTGTGCGTACGATTCGTTTTGGTAAATCAATGGAATTGTGTGGTGGTACTCACGCTACAAATACCGGAGATATCTGGTATTTTAAAATCAAGTCAGAAGGAGCAGTTGCCTCGGGAATTCGTCGTATTGAAGCGATTACCGGTGATGCTGTTATGCAGTATTTTGAAGATCAGGATGAGACTTTAGAGGCGGTGCGCGGTTTGCTAAATAACACTAAAGAACCTGCAAGAGTAATTGAAGGTTTACAAGAAGAAAACAACGAACTCAAAAAGCAATTAGAATCTTTATTAGCTGAAAAAGCTAAGAATCTTAAAGACGAACTGAAAAGCGACCTAGAATCAGTTGGTGATGTTCAATTTTTAGCTAAGGAGGTTGACCTCGACGCAAATGGAATTAAAGATCTGGCTTTTCAGCTGGGTGGCGAAGTAGATAATTTATTCTTATTGCTGGCTTCTCGTCAAGGTGGAAAAGCTTTGTTGAGCTGTTATATTGATAAAGATCTAGCTAAAGCGAAAGACTTAAATGCAGGAACCATTGTACGCGAATTAGGTAAGTACATTCAGGGAGGCGGTGGCGGTCAGCCGTTTTTTGCAACTGCCGGGGGTAAAAATCCTGATGGAATTGTAGCTGCTTTGGGAGCGGTGAAGGAGTACCTTATTTAATTGCTATTATTATTTTTGTTGATATTGAAGGGGAGAAAGTAAAAGGATACAGGTAAAAGGAATTGGGTCTTGAACTGAAACCAGTTAATTATATGGCTCAACAATTCTTGATACTTAAATTATAAGCCCTCGCTCTTGCGCGCTTGTATCGTGCAATTTTAAGTAACTAAATAATCACTAACTTTTAACCAATCTACAACCAGTAAACCAATTCCAATAATAATAGTGCATCTACAAACCAAAATCCCACTCCAACCTTCAGCGAATCAATTTGATTATGATTCAAAGATGCTGTTGGTGGGTAGTTGTTTTGTAGAGAATATTGGGGCGAAGCTGGAGTATTTTAAGTTTCAGAATTTGGTTAATCCGTTTGGGATTTTGTTTCATCCCGAAGCGATTGCAAGGTTTTTTGAAGCTGTGGCGGCTCAAATGCAATTTACGGAAGCCGATCTGGAAGAAGTAAACGGTTTGTTTGTTTCGCTGGACGCGCATTCAGACTTGGGTGCCACTAATTCTGCAGCTGCGGTCGAGCACTTAAATACTGCAATTCAAGAAACTTTTGAACTGCTTAAAAATGCAACCTATTTGGTGATCACGTTGGGTACTGCCTGGGGCTACCGGCATAAAAAGCAAGATAAAATTGTAGCTAATTGTCATAAAATTCCGCAAAAAGAGTTTGAGAAAGAGTTGGCTTCGGTTGCACAACTTAAAGCATCGTTGCTTCGCGTATTATCGGCTGTCGAAAGTCTTAATTCTAAAGCTTCCGTAATTTTTACTGTTTCGCCGGTGCGTCACATTAAAGACGGTTTTGTGGAAAATCAGCGTAGTAAGGCGCATCTTATCGCCGCTGTGCATTCAGTAATAGCAAAAAATAAACGTGTTGAATACTTTCCATCTTACGAGATTATGATGGATGAGTTGCGCGATTACCGGTTTTACGATCGGGATATGGTACATCCTAATGCGTTGGCAGTTGATTATATCTGGGAGCGTTTCCTGGCTGTGTATCTTTCGCCGCAGGCTAAAAAAACGATGGATCAGGTTGAAGAAATACAACGCGGTTTGGCACACAAAGCTTTCAATCCTGATTCCGCCGCACATCAAAAATTTCTTCAAAAGCTGGATGAGAAAATAAAAGCACTTCAGGCTGAAGTATCGCACATTCAATTTTAAATACGGCAATTGCCTTATGGATTTGGGTTTTGATTTACAGGAGATTTGTCTTGTAATTAAAAACCAAAACCATGAAAACATCTACAAAACTCATTTCAACTTTCGTTTTAAGCTTACTTCTTCTTTTTGCAGCTTGCTCCAAAGACGATGATGGCGGTGACAGTGTAACCGGCAATAGCGAACTAAAGGCAAGCGTTGAGGGTAAAGCCTATACCTCAATGCCCGAAGCTACTCTGGCTGAAGAAAATTCGTCGGGGGATATAGAGGTCATCACCATCTCGGGTGGCTCAATTGACTCTGAAAATATTCAAATTACTATTATAGGTTTTGAAGGAGTAGGAACCTACGACCTTAATGCCAGTAATATCGCTACGTATACCTTCCTGAAAGATAAGTCTGACTTTATGAGTGCACAGGTTTTTTCTACTTCGACGGGTGCGGCTTCAAACGGCGAGATTAAAATAGCAGAATACACCAAAGGCGAAAGCGTAAAAGGCACCTTCAGTTTTACCGGATACCTTATCAGCGATACCAGTAAAACGGTACAGGTAAGTAATGGAGAGTTTAATGTTAAGATCAGAAAGTAAGTAGTTATCAAAAATCTCAAGTGTTGAGGTTTTTACACGAAGCCGGAAGCAGGAGCAATTCTGTTTTCGGCTTTATTGCTTGCGGTTATTTCTATAACTCTAAAAACGCACTTACAGGTCAAAATATACGGCAATTGCCCTATTGATTGATGCTTGATTTTTAGAGACTTTTGGGAGGTAAAAACTTTTAAACCTTAACAATTATGAAGACAAATTATTTTTATGCGCTGTTGCTGTTGCTACTTTCTTTTGGAGTTTCAGCTGAGGCACAAACACTGAGTGAGGTCAATGCAAAATTGGATCACTGGGGGCAAAAACCCAAAGGTAAGATGCCTATGAAGGCGTATATCTCAGACTTTCAGGTGCTGGTAGAAGTTTACCGCGAAGATGTAGATTACAAAAAGGAACGCGAGTTTAGAGGCATAGGTCGGGGCGAAGCAACAGCACAGGCAGCATTAGGGCTTAAAGGGGTTGATACAGACTTATTACAGGCTGAAGTAGATAAGCTGTATGCAGAATTTGTAGCTGACTTAAAGGCTAAAGGGTATACGCTTATTGATGTGGAAACCGCAGCAAAGACAGACTACTATAAAAATGCGGAGCGTATGAACGGTCCTAATATTCGGGAAAGTGCCAATCCCGGTTATCTGGAAATCTTACCTACCGGAGCCAGTTTTATGGTTAGTAAACGCGAGGCTGAAGGAAAGGCAAACAACAAAAAAGGATTTATGAATAATTTGAAAATGATAGGTAACGCAGTTGCAGGTCCCAATCAGTTATCAAAAGACCTTGATGACGCTCTGGTTATTGAAGTGAAACTTGCGCTTAACTTTAGCGAAGCGGGCTCCAGTTGGTTTAAAAGTTTGTCAGGTGCCAATGCATCTGTAAAGACAAACCTTATGATGGGTACGCATACGGTGCAAGCTCCCAAAACCAAAGGACTACGGATGAAAGGACAGGAAGAGGTTTATACAATGCCCACTTCAATTGAATTTTACCAGGGAGCCGGGTTGAAAAAAGTTCAATCAAAAGGGTATTTAAAGAAGCCTATCTATATTTCCGGAGTGATTGATGATACCAAAGCAAGTGCTTTTGATAAAGGAAAATCAATAACCTATACCAATATTGGGGATTTGTATGTGGTGAAAAATACCTACAGCACCATAAGTACCAATGCAAAATTTGCAGAAACCGATGGAGCAAAAATGGCCGATGCGCTTTATAAAGCCGGGAGTTCTTTTATAGATGAAGAAATGAAAGAGTTTTTTGACTAAAAACAATTAACCATTCTAAATATTTTTTTGCCAAAAGCTGCTTATATAGGCAGCTTTTGGCTCATAGTTTAATAAGGGTAGAAGTAGACTTTGAGCCATGATTCAAATGTTGAAGCGGATGTTGCGGAAATTTTAATCCAACGTATTACTTCAAGAATTGAAAAACTGATTTATAGCACTTTAAAACTTATATCCTTGTTAGTTATGAATCAAAAGAACTAAAATGATTTGGATTGAGACAGAATTTGCGGTTATTACAGGAAGTGTTGTTTTGGCGCTTGCGTTTGTCGTGCTGTATTTCCAGGTAGTCAAAATACAGGATAGTAAAAAGGCAAGATCCAGATTAATTCGTTTTGAGCACAGCATTCAGTTTAATCAAAGTCAAATTATAAAGCGCAAAAACCACTTGGATCGCTATAACTTTTTAGCATACAATCTTGATGAAGCTTTAATCATTCAGCCCGAAATAGTAGTTTAAGAAAATTTGTTTTTACACAAATTAAAGTGAATACGTATTCTAGCATTTTTATATATTAGCCTGTAAATCAAAAGAATTCATATTTTTATGAAACACTGCTACTGTTGGGCTTTTGCTTTTTTACTGAGTGTTTATGCGCTTTCTGCTCAGGAAATACAAAAGATAGATTCAATAAATGCTATTCTGGTTCAGAATAGTTCGCTCAAAACAGACTCCCTTCTTGTCATTTTTGAGAATAACCTAAAGGCAGCTCAAAAAATTGATTACAAAAAAGGAATAGGCGAAGCTTATAAAAATCTGGCAACCATTTATGGTTATGAAGCTAATGGTGAAAAAAGGGTAGCTTATAATCTGAAAGCCATTCGCATTTTTGAAGAGAATGACCTTAAGCCGCAGGCAGCAAACTTGTATGGTGAAATGGGCTATGGGATGAAGCGCGATAATATGGAGAAAGCTCAGTATTATATGAATAAAGGCCTAAAAATGGCTGAAGAAGGAAATTACAAAGAGGTTTTAGACCGAACCTACAATAATTATGGGGTGCTTAAAGAAATGCAGGGACAGCTAGACAGTGCCCTGTATTTTTATAAAAAGGGACTTGCTATTGTAGAAGAGCGTAAGTATACCGAAGGCTTGCCGTACAGCTATAGTAACCTGGCGGGCGCTTACGGACAAATGGGCAATTTTGACCTCGCACGCGACTATTTTTACAAAGCCAAAGTGATACGGGAAGAAATCAATGACCGCAAAGGAATTGCCGAAAATTTCACACAGATTGGTGAAGTCTATCTTATAGAAGGTAAGCCCGCCGAAGCTGTTCCGTTTTTTGAAAAATCGCTGCTAATTGCGCGTAAGGAGGATTACCGTTTTCTAATGCAATACACGTATCAGCAATTATCTGAAACATTTAAGCAAATGCAGCAAACTGATTCTGCTTTGTATTATTTTGAAAAATACGCCGTCTTTAAAGACAGTATCAATAGTTTAGAGACCACCAAGCAAATTGCAGCTCTGGAGGTTGAATTTGAAACCGAACAAAAGGAAAATGAGATATTAAGACAGCGGACACAATTAGCTGAGAAGGATCTTGAAGTGCGCCGCAAGAATGCGTATATCTTTGGAAGCCTAGGGCTGTCTATCATTTTGGGGCTTTTAGGGTATTTAATTTATAGCCGTCAAAAGCAAAAAAACCGTCAGCTTCAGAAAGAAAAAGAATTACAGGTCGCTCTCGCTAAAATTGAAACACAAAACCGACTTGAAGAACAGCGCCTGCGCATCTCAAGAGATCTTCATGACAACATTGGTTCACAGCTTACATTCATTATAATCAGTCTTGACAATCTTAATTATATGCTTAAAGATACTGGTCAGGAGGTGAAAGAACGTATTGCAGCGATCAGTGCATTCACCTCGGTTACTATAAATGAACTTCGCGATACGGTCTGGGCAATGAATAAGGAAGTGATAACGGTAAAAGACTTGCAAATGCGTATTTCTAATTTTATAGATCAAGCACAAAGTTCGAGGAGAGATGTTGATTTTCAGTTTAAGTATAAAGAAAAACATCTACAAAAATTAGAATTCTCTGCTGTAGGTGGCATTAATGTTTACCGCATCATTCAGGAAGCAGTAAATAATGCATTAAAATATGCGGAAGCACAGACTATATGTGTGAAGATGGAAATTTCAGATTCCAAGTATAAAATAGTAATTCTTGATGATGGAAGAGGCTTTGATATAAATGGGGGTAAATCAGGCCATGGGATTTCTAATATGCAAAAGCGGGCGAACGATATTGACGCAGATTTTAAGATATCAACATCGGTAAATAAGGGAACAACAATTTCTATTCAATCCAAAGCTTGATAAAATTAGTAGGTCAAACTAAAAAAAGTTGAATTACTTTTTTTCATCAAAAAAACGTATTTTGTACGTTTAAAAGTAATTTTTATGACCCCAAGTTCTGCAAGTGTTGCACATGCTTCCAATAATGATTTTTATGCTGATAACGAGAAATTGTATGTCGCTACAGACTGTATTGTTTTTGGTTTTGATGAAGGAGATTTAAAACTATTGATTTTTAAAAGACGCGTAGAGCCAGACTCTGGTATCTGGTCACTGATAGGTAGTTTTGTACAACTTGATGAAGATGTAAATGATGCCGCACGTCGTGTTCTTAAAGAGATAACAGGTCTTGATGAAATCTTTTTAGAGCAATCTAAAACTTATGGCAAAGCAGATCGTGATCCGGGTTATCGCTGTCTTTCGGTGGCGCATTACGCCTTGATACGTATTGATGATTATGATAAAGAATTGGTAGAAAGTCATGGCGCTTATTGGTACACTTTAAAAGACTTGCCTAAGTTGGCATTAGACCATGACCAGATGGTAGCAGATGCTCTAAATAAACTAAGACGTAAGGCGAGACAACAGCCTATAGGTTTTGAACTACTTCCTGAAAAATTTACTATACCGCAATTGCAGCAGCTTTATGAAGCGATCTATCAACGCGAGTTAGACCCTCGTAACTTTAGAAAAAAAGTATTGTCGCTTAAAGTGCTGGTAAAACTTGAAGAGAAAGATAAATCCGGATCTAAACGCGGAGCATTTTTGTACCGTTTTGACGCCGAAAAATATCAAGAGCTTTTAGAAAGTGGTTATAATTTTGAAATTTAACTCATAAATAGGGCATTTGCCCTATTGCATTCCTAAACAGACTTTTTTAGTTTAGTGCTTTCAATCTCAGTACTATTTATTGAATTTTTTAAATCCGGGAAAGAGTTAGGGGACTTTCCCGGTTTTTAATTTAAACGCGTTTGTAATGCCGGTAAAAATTGCAATTGTAGAAGACAAATTATTTCTAGCCCGTGCATTAGCAGAAAAGCTTTCCTTTTTTGATGAATTCAGCTTAAAATTTATTGCTGAAAATGGAGCGGACCTGTTAAATAAACTCGATTCAAATTCGAATATAGATTTAATCTTAATGGATATTGAGATGCCGATACTTGATGGTATTGAAGCTACAGCACTTGTAAAACAAAGATTTCCGCAGATAAAAATTATAATGCTTACTGTGTTTGATAATGATGAGCATATCTTTAGTGCCATTAAAGCGGGTGCAGATGGCTATTTATTAAAAGAAACGGCTCCAGATATTTTAGAAAAGGGTGTAAAAGAGACTTTATCTGGTGGTGCAGCGATGAATCCCTCTATCGCTATGCGAACACTTAAATTGCTTCGCAATCCAAGTTCTGTAAATAGCTTAAATGAACGCGAAGAAATATCACTGTCTAGTCGTGAGACCGAAGTTTTAGAGCAGTTGAGTAAAGGCTTGAGTTATACACGTATTGCAGAAAATCTATTTTTAGCTCCCAGCACGGTGCGTAAGCACATAGAAAATATATATAAAAAACTACAGGTGCATAGTAAAATTGAAGCGATAGAAAAAGCCCGCCAAAATAATATTATATAATATAATATGCTGTTAAGATTAACAGCTTCCTTTTTTCTTTCCGTATTTAATAGATAAATTGAAATGATTCTCTAATTAATTGATCTATGCGCAAGGTTCTAATTGTAATTCTGGTTCTCATACTTGGGTACTTTACCTATCAATATTTTAAGGAAAAAAATCAAGAGCGCAATCAATTACTAGAAGCTACTTCGCTCATTGAGAAAGAAATCAAAAATGTAGGGAAGCTCGTTGTGACAGAAGGTTCTTTTGCACAGGTTTTTACCTATAAAGACTCTAAACAGATTTTTAATTTGGTTGAAGCTAATAAAAAGGCACTTGTGGTGATCAATGCAAAAGTCACGATTTCATACGATCTACGAGCTTTAGAAACAGAAGTAGACTCAGAAGCCAAAACAATTACCATAACAAAAATCCCTAAGCCTGAAATAAACATCAATCCAGATATTGAATATTATGATGTGTCTCAGGATTATCTCAATCAGTTTGAAGCTTCAGACTATAACACCATAAAAAAACGAGTGATGAGCAGCATTAGAAAAAAAGTTGAAGCTTCAGAATTACCTGCTAATGCTCAAAATAGATTAGTAGCTGAATTGTCTAATATTTATGTAGTGACTAATACATTGGGATGGACATTAAAGTACAACACCACACCAATAGAAAGCAGTCAAAGTTTACAGCAAATTTTAGACTAGTGCGATACCGTCTTCTATAAGATGTTTGATTTTAATATTACTTGTTTTTAGCGCTGCCAAATATGTGGTTATTTCTTTTAGAAAATCTTCTCTGTTATCTTCTTTAGCCAATTCATAAAGTTCTACAGAGAGTAACCAGTCGTTTTCGTGATTTTTCTTTAAAATATCAAAAACAGCCTGCGGAGAGAATTTGGTGTCTTTGCCTTCTCTGTAATTTCTAACTGAAAGATATAGCGATTCTAGTTCTTGGCGTTTTGTATTTGTTGAAGCTTTAACCGTGGTTGAAGAAATTTTATGTTCCAATAAATTGAAAGATTTAAAATCAGCCGGACCAGCAAATGCTGATGAGATCTTTTTGCCTACAGCCAAATGATAGATGCCAGATTCTGGTTTAAAGAGCAAACGATCTTTGTGTTTAACCGTGCAGTTCTCAAAACTGATTAGAATTATTTTCCCTTTTAAATTGCGCGTACCGGTAATTATTTTACCGCTTACACTGATTCCGCCTTCAAATTCTAAGCTTACGATATTGCCTTCTGATATTTTATAAGCTTGAAGGTCTTTGGGGCTCATGTCTTCAATAGCAAGATTGATGCCTTTAAGCTTACCAAGAGCTGTACCGTAGCCGTCTTTGTGAATGTTAGTGCCATGACCCACGAGCTCTTTTTCATGAAAACTTAAAGCACTCTCCCCTGTAGTTTGTAAATAAGATACTTTGTCTTTATATAAAATCATTTCAGAAAACACACCTGAAATCTGCAAGCCGGTGCTCAGTTCAATGGTCCCTAGATTTTTACTGTCTATAAGTTTTTGTAAGCCTTCGGGACCGCCGGTACGTAAAGCCATCATGTTTGCAAACTCTTCTAAAACTTCACTGAGATAGGCAAAATCTGGAGTTACATAAAGTTGAGGTTGAGGCTTAGTAATGTCAA
Source organism: Leeuwenhoekiella polynyae (assembly GCF_004104075.1). GTDB lineage: Bacteria > Bacteroidota > Bacteroidia > Flavobacteriales > Flavobacteriaceae > Leeuwenhoekiella > Leeuwenhoekiella polynyae. Next base: position 100,954 of record NZ_QOVK01000014.1, read on the forward strand.
ATTCCTGGTGTGCTGCTTCAATGGAATACGAGATTTTCTTTACTTCTTCAGTCATACACCACGCACTTTCACCTATTGATGAAAGTAATCCTGCTCCATAAATTTTAGGGTTATCAGGAGTACCTATGAGGCCATATTCTACCGTCCACCAATGCAAATTGCGTATAAGTGCCATTTCGCTTGGAGTTCCCATATTATTCTGTAAGTGGTCAACCACATGCTCAATCTCATCAATTTCTTCCTGTGGAGTATCTTCAGCTTCTTTTAAAATAGATAGTTTTCTAACAGCTTCATATAACTCATAGTCCTTAGCTGATGAAATGGCTTTGCAGCCTATTTCTCCAAAACGTCTTAAATATTCGGCATACTCAGGGTTCGCAATAATTGGGGCATGACCTGCACCTTCGTGAATAATATCTGGAGCGGGAGTATACTCTAAATGCTCGAGTTGTCTGATGTCTGAAGCGATAACCAAAACATTATACGCCTGAAATTCCATAAAAGCAGCAGGAGGAATAAAGCCATCAACTGCTACTGCAGCCCATCCTATTTCTTTCAGAATACGATTCATCCCGTACATATTTGGTATGTGGTCTATCGAAATTCCGGTTTGTTTTAACCCTTCTAAGTAGGAGTTGTGAGCAACTGTACTGAGATAATTCACGTTCTTACGCATTACATAACGCCAAACCGCTTGATTGATCGCCGTATAATCCTCATAATTTTGAGGTTTTATAAACTGCTTTAAATGCGCGGGTAACCGCTCAATAAGTGGATTAGTTTCTATATTTTTATCTAAAACAGCGCTCATAAGATCAATTGTATTTCAACTAGAAAAATAAGAATCTGTTTATAATTATCGTAATTATATCTATAAATTTGAGGAATATTTAATAATACTTCTATTTATTGGCGCTGCCAAAGGGTTTTATACCCTAAGGCTTGTCTCGAAATTGAAAATTTGTTTCTAACAAATACCTCGTGGGCTTGCCCGAGGTAGTTTACTAAAACAATCATATGTCAAACTCATTTGTAAAACTTGATATTGAAGGAGCGGTAGGTACGCTTACTTTTTTTACGCCAGAGCATAATGCATTACCTACAGCCATTTTAACCGATTTAGAACAACAAATACTTAAAGCAGATGCGAATACTGATCTCAAAGTGCTTGTAATTAAAAGTGGAGGTGATAGAACGTTTTGCGCCGGAGCAAGCTTTAAAGAACTTATTGCTATTGAGAATGAAGCTCAGGGAAAACTTTTTTTTATGGGTTTTGCAAAAGTAATTTTAGCAATGCGTGCGAGCAGGTTGCTTACTATTTTACGCGTGCAAGGTAAAGCTGTAGGAGGTGGAGTAGGTCTTGCTGCTGCTGCAGATTATTGTTTGGCTTCTCAATATTCCTCAATAAAACTGAGTGAGATAAGCATTGGTATAGGTCCGTTTGTAATCGGGCCGGCGGTAACTCGCAAAATTGGAGTTTCAGCATTTTCTCAAATGACCATAAATGCACAGGAATTTTATTCAGCTGAATGGGCAAAAGAAAAAGGAGTGTATGCTGAAGTTTTAAATTCAGCTGAAGAACTGGATGCAGCTGTAGCTAAATTAGCTAACCAACTGGCAACCTATAATCCCAAAGCATTAGCGGAATGTAAAAAAATGTTTTGGTCAGGTACCGAGGGTTGGAAAAAACTTTTAGAAGATAGGGCAACAACAAGCGGTAAGCTTGTTTTGTCTGAATTTACAAGAAATAAACTTAAGTCTTACGCATAAAAAAAGCCCTCATTTCGAGGGCTTTTTTAGTTGTTATTCTTAATTAGAAGCCATTTGCTTTGGTGGATATTCTTGCATAATCTCGCCTACAATTTCGCTAATACGTTCTTGTTTGCGTTCAACGTCACGAGCTAAATAGCCAGTACCCTGACCTTGCCAAACTAATTCTTTTTTAGATGCATCAATAAGGTCTATATATAATGTACCTTCAGTAGTTCTGGATACGGTGTTTCCAAAACCTCCGCCCCACGGTCCCCAAGGCCCCCAGGC
>NZ_QOVK01000015.1 GCF_004104075.1 Leeuwenhoekiella polynyae
AAAGAATCAAAAAAAGGAAAATGCTCTGGATATAAAAAGTATGTCGATCAAAAAGGCTTTGTGGGTAAAAAGGAGGACTATAGAAAAAAATTATGAAGGGAAATTTGGAATTATCATAGGATACGCTATGGGAAGTAAATCTAAAATAAAACTTATGAAATCTTACAAAAACATACAAAGGGAAGCGACACCAAAAAAAACAAAAAAGGAAAACGCTCAAGATATAATAAGTAAATCACTTCAAAAAAATATAAACGCAAACTGTCTGAATGGTTCAGATAGCATTTTAATTAATCTTTAAATATTTTATTATGAGTACTTTAAAAAATCACGTACAGTTAATCGGAAACGTTGGACAAGAGCCAACAATCACGAACCTTGAAAGCGGAAAAAAAGTAGCCCGTTTTTCAATCGCAACAAACGAGTATTACAAGGATGCCAAAGGCGAAAAGCAAACCGAAACTAATTGGCATACCGTTGTAGCTTGGGGCAAGACTGCCGAAATTATTAAAAAATATGTTGATAAAGGCAAGGAAGTAGGTGTTACGGGAAAACTGAAATCCCGAAGCTACGAGGATAAAGAGGGTATCAAGCGATATGTTACCGAAATCGAAGCAAATGAAATCCTTTTGCTTGGAAGCAAAAATGATAAGTAATCATTGAAATTTTAGAGGGCGTACCTCTCAAACGTTGCGCCCTTTTTTTATTAATAATCTTTAAAACTTTTATTATGAAAACTATTAAAAATCACGTTCAGTTAATTGGAAACATTGGGCAAGACCCACAGGTTACAAATCTTGAAAATGGAAAAATTGTGGCGCAGTTCTCAATGGCTACAAATGAAAATTACGAAGACTCAAAAGGGCAGAAGCAATCGGAAACCCATTGGCATAGTATTGTGGCTTGGGGAAAACTTGCTTCAATCATTGAGAAATATGCAGTAGTAGGAAAACAAATTGCCATTGCGGGCAAATTGGCGCAACGCTCTTATGAAACCAAGGAAGGCGAAAAACGATACTATACCGAAGTTGTAGCAAGAGAAATTCTTTTGCTCGGGTCTAAAAATGGTAAGTAACCATAAAAATCCAAGAGGGCACAGATACCAGTTTTCAATTAGTTCGTGCCCTCTTTTAATTATTCACTTAAAATAAATGAACAATGAAAGCACAAGTTAACGAAATCAAAGAAGGATTGCAACATTTTCACGGAACGGAAATGTTCTATCAAATCCCATTATTAAGAACACGTTTTACGGACGGACTAAAATATCTTGCTAATGTGGCAGATTGTTTTTGGCTCATTACGGACACTTCCGTGATTGCAAAAAGTCTGATGAACCGAAGCGAATTTATAACCATAGACTTCAAAAGATTGCCCGAAGAAAAACAGGATTATTCGGGTTATGAAGCCGAGATAATTTACAGCGATGGCAATGATAATATTTTGGAAAAACACGGTTATCGGGCAACCGATTTTCCACTCGATGAACTGCGGTTATTTTTTGTAAATGATACGCTGATGTTACCAAGCGAATACTAAATTTTAAAGCTATGGTTTATCTGAATTTTACAGACTTGAGCGAGGAAACTCAAAACCGTCTTTTGGAAGATTCCAAAAAGGATGTGGAACGAAAATTTGGCGATGATATTCGCAAATACGTAAGAGAAAATTATACCTGTTTTGAAACCATGATAGAGGAAGAAGCATTGCGAAATTTATATTCCTATACGTTTATTTTCAACATCTAATTTTCTAAACTTTATAGTCAAGCACCTCTAAATTTTTGGAGGTGTTTTTGTATGCAATTAATTTCAAGTCGAGAAAAAAGCGTATCTTTATTTCGCTGAAATTCAGCACACATAAATTCATATAGTTATCCCATTTTTAACTTTCGCTGGTAGCTGTATCCATCTATATTTTACATATTGGAATTTCCGAATTCCTAAAAGGGCAATTGGCTTTTTAGCCAGATTGTATGAAATTTTTGTCACGCTTTGGCGTGACGAAAAGGAATAGCAAGAGGGTAACGGGCAGAGCCACGTTACATATTCCTTTTAGCGCATAAACCATTGAATTTCAAGTAATTGAAAATTAATGGATTATATAAGTTTCTTCGATTTGCGTCAAATGCCCCCAAACAGCTTGTAAATAGGGATGGATTTACGTCAAACACACAAAAAAGCGAAAGAAAATGGATTCATTCATCACTATCAGGTTCAAAAGGAAAACCGCCAAACGTTTTCAAGAATTTTCAAAAAAGCACTTCAAGACGCATACCGAAACGATGGAAGCTATACTTGATTTTTTCTTCTACAACGAGATATCGCCAAAAGAAAAATTAGGTCCGACAGGGCGAACCATCGAAGCCAAACTATTAAAAAGAATCAATGCCGTAATCGCTATAATGAGGGACGTTGAAAAGACCCAAACCAAGCCTACAGTTGCAATGATTCAATCTCTATTTGAGACAGAACAGCCAAGCAAAAAACCTTTGATAGTGGAAAAGAAATATGCCGAAGAAAAAAAGGAAGTACGCTTTCGAGAAAAGCAAAATCTTAATAACGACCTCTAAAATTTTAAGCTATGTATATAACAATTACACCCCAAAAAATGGGTGGCAATTATTCTAAAAGTTCGGCTGATTTTGTGGGTTATCTGGAGAAGGAAAACCAAGGACTGGAACAGCAGGATATGGAGCATTTTTTTAATCAAAATGGCGACGAGATTTCAGCAGAGGAAGTGGTCAGGGAAATTGATGGCAATACGGCAAAACTCGAAAAGCACGAGCCACGGTTTTATTCCATTACCGTAAGCCCTTCAAAATACGAACTAAAACGGTTGCAAAACCATAGTAAAGATTTGCAAAAATATACCCGGGAGATTATGAAGGATTATGTGGCTTCATTCAACCGTGAAATAAATGGGCGACCGGTCAATATCGATGATATAAAATACTACGCAAAAATTGAACACCAAAGAACCTTTAAAGGAACAGATAAACAGGTGCAGGAAAACCAGCCTTTTGCCACAAAAATACTTCAATTAAAAACTGAAGTCCGAAATGTGCAAGAGGGGCGAGCAGAAGGAAATGTGAAAAAATTGGAAAAAAAAATCGGGAAACTAGAAAGAGAAGCACCGCACCAACAGAACGGAAAACGAATAGTACAAGGAATGCCAAAAGCAGGAGACCAAAGCCATATACATATTATCGTTAGCCGCAAGGATGCATCAAACCGATTCAGTTTGTCACCTGGAAGTAAATATAAAGCTTCCGACGTTGAATTAAATGGTAAAACGGTAAAACGGGGATTTGATAGAGATGGGTTTTTTGAGAAAGCAGAAAAGACTTTTGATAAGACTTTTGGCTATCAAAGGAACTTCGCTGAAACTTATAAGGCAAGAAAGGATTTCATTAAGAATCCGAAAATCTATTTTGCATCATTGATGAAACTGCCCACCAATGAAAAAGCATTAGCGTTCAAAATAATGGAAAAAAGTGGCATTCCTATGATGCCGAGTATTCCTGTTACGAAGGTACAATTGGCGATGAAAATTTTTAATAGGCTACGACGTGGTGCAGAGGTGGCCATTAAATCAAGTTCCATAGGAATCTAATTTAAAATTATGCAAATGGACAATCTCGTAACGGTACTTTTTATTATTGGTTTGGCCAGTAGTGTTTTTTATGGAATATTTCGGATAAGCAGATATGCATTTGTCGTCAATTTTCTATTGATTGGTGCTTTTGTGTATTATTTAAATGAACAATTACCATTGTTTCAAATAGCACTTTATTTGGTTTGTCCTCTGACATTAATTAATATAGGAATGTATGTATTCTTGCATAAAACGGACGAGCCTAAAAGTGGAAATGCCAAATATCAAGTCAATTTTGCCACCACGAAAGGAAATTTTAAACTGGATAACATCAAACGAGGTGCATCCATAATAGGTTCTGCCGGAAGTGGAAAGACCGAGAGTGTTGTGTATGGATTCCTGAAACACTTTCAAAAAGAAGGATTTTGCGGAATTATTCACGATTACAAAGATTTTGAACTGACCGAAATGGCTTATCCACTCTTTAAGGATGGCGATATCCCATTTAAGGTCATTTCCTTTGATAAAATCATACATAGGGTAAATCCTATTGCGCCACGCTATTTAGAGAACGAGGAAAGCGTAAATGAGGTTTCAAGGGTGTTAATTGAAAACCTTCTGGAACAAAGGGAATCAGGAACAACTGGAACTACAAAATTTTTTAATGATGCTGCGGAAGGCTTGATTGGTGGATTGATTTGGAAATTAAAAACTACCTATCCACAATTCTGTACCCTTCCACACTTGATTGCCATTTATCAATATCTGGATACAGAAAGCCTTATCCAGTTTTTGGAAACCAATACCACATCGAGGGCAATGGCGGATGCATTTATTAGCGGAAAGGATTCCGAAAGGCAAACTGCAGGTGTGAAAAGCACCTTGGCAAATGCGCTTAAAAGAATCAGCACCCAACGGATTTTTATGGCATTGTCTGCGGATGAAGTACCACTCAATATAAATAGTCCTGAAAATCCTACCGTGATTTCGGTTGTGAACAATCCCAAATTTGAAACTTCGTATTCGCCTGTAATCGCCACCATTATCCATACCATTACAAAACAAATGAGTGTGCGCAATGCAAACCCTTCATTTCTTATGATGGAAGAAGCCCCCACTATTCGTCTTTTGAATATGCACCGCATCCCAGCAACCCTGCGGAGCTATAACATTTCTACGATTTACGTAATGCAGGACAAAATCCAAAACGATATGATGTATGGCGATAAGGCAAGCAAGGCAATTTTGAGCAATCTTTCCTATCAGTTTTTTGGCAAGGTCAACGACCCAGATACAGCCAAATACTATGAACGCTTTTTTGAGATTATCAAAGACCCAACAAAAAGTATAAGTCGTGGGCATAACTTGGATTTTGATACACGTATTACTACAGGCGAAAAGGAAATCCCGAAAATTAGAGCAGATGTGTTTTTCAGATTAAAACAGGGCGAGTTTATCACGTATGCTGATGGGAAAGATAAGAAGGTGCAGTTTAAATTGGCCAACATAAAAAGAGAGTTTCCAAAAGAATCGAAGCAATATTCTCAGGCGGATTTGGAGGCTAATTTTGAGAGGATTTTTGAGGAAGCGAGGTCTATATTTGAATAGTAAGGAAAAAAGACCTCACTTTCTTCGTTAACCTAAATATCATTGAGCTTTTCTGCATCTATATTGAGAAAAAGGATGGAATGAATCATCTATAGTATTCCAAAAACCGTATCATTAAAACTTATTCGCCGATTAATTCATTACTATCTGACTATAGTCAAATAGTAGATGGTAAACATAAAATGATTCTTTTCCCCCAAAATTTTTTGTGTGAACTGAACTGTAGGTATTTTGAAAAAAACTGTGAAAACTTTGGAATTTTAAATATTGAAGAGTATTGATTTCTATATCTTTTTTTAAAATACTATTGGCTTTTGTCATTACTTTGTGATGGTCTATATTCAAATTCTCAATGAAGGCTATTTGTCCCTCAAAAGGAAGCCTTAAATTGGTGTGATTTCTATTTGCTACTTTTCTAATGTCACCTATATAAGCTTTTGTGTCCGATAAAATTCTGATTCGTTTACATTCTATTGCAAAATAGACCTGATTATTTTTGGACATCCATTCGCTTTGAAGTCCTAATCTATCCACGTATATATCAATTTTATCGGGTTTCTGTTTAGAATCAACAAGGTCTATATATCTTTCTTGGGTTTCAGCAGCAAAATGAATATCTTCTAATTTTGAGATTTTATCTTTTAATAGGTGTTTTTTAACGTTGAGATAATTATCTACTAAATCAAATTTCAAATAGTCCTCAAATGATAATGTACTATTCTCTTTGACTGCATTAATAGAGTATGGATTTTTTGTTTTTTCCTTTAGACAAATCCCGTAACATTCGCATACGTAAGAAATTATTTGCTGTATTCTTTTATTAGTTATAGAAAAAGTATTTTTCCTATGTTGTATGAATTGGGATGCATCAGAAATCATTAACTTCATTACTTAAGTCATTAAACTCTGCTTGCTCAATAGTGTTTCTAAATTCTGCTGCGTCATACCAAGCGATGGCGCGATGCCAACATTTATACTCATTTGGTTTAATTATATAAAATGAATTATTTTCAAATCCCTTAATGTCCTTTTGTAGATACAAGTTTTTTAGAGGATCACGCGTATTTGTAATTTGAGATATACTTAAATTGTCTGCCAACCTTTGCAATACTTCTTTTTCATCAAATTTATCTTTTGGGTATATAATTTTTTCTTCCGGTTCTACATTTAAAAGAACAAAGTTCATTGCAATGAAATAATCTAAAATGTAAATCTCTATTTGAATAAATTCATCCTCGTAAAGGTTCCCAATTTCATTTAGGTAAACTTCTGCATATTTTTGTAGAACGAAATCTTGGTTTCTGTAATGATTAAAATTAAAGTGAGTGAAATCCGTAACCAAATCTTGCTTGCTTTCTTGGAATTGGTATCTCGAGACATTAAGGGCATAATCTATTAAATCTTTTTCATAGTCTTTAATTTCGTAAATTTCAGCAATTAACCCATTTATTTTTAAGAAAATCTTGTCATCAAATTCAGGCTCTCCTAGATTAAAATCTGAATAATGCTTTCGGAAAGAATTCAAAAATTCATCTACCAATTTAATAAGCTCCTCATTCAATGAATTATCTGGCTTATTAAAAGGAATGTTCAAAAATTCGTCTACAAATCGAATAGCGGGCCTTGTACCAACACCCCAAGCGCTCGCAATTAAAAACATATAATAAGTAGCCATTTCTGAAATCAATAAACCATAAATAGGCTTGATTATATTTTTATTAAATGAAGAGATTGCAAAAGTACCCTTTCTAAATACCGAGTCCGATTCGCAATAAGAAATGACTGGTTTATTCCAATTCTTACTCTGCTCCTTTAATAGAATTTTACTCCCTTTAAAAATCTCTATTTTTCTCCCTCTTGAGAGTTTGACATCTGCTTCTCCTAAAGTTTTGGCCTTATTTACCTGTGTATAGTATTCATTTATTTCACTATTTTCAACTATTGGCAGTCCAATTAAGTTTGGATATGGTTTTGCATCCAGCCCCCTTTCTATACCAGCTCCTTTGAAAGTAGTTTTCTCATCTATTAAATCTAATATTTTTAATGTATTTTGAGACTCTAACCTTTTTATAAATCCAAAATCTAAAATATTTCCATATAATGCGACTTTAAACATCCAATCATTTTCAACAAAATGTTTTTGAGCAATTTTCTTGTTGTCGTATTTTTCAATGACCAACATTTTAAAATACTTTAAAAATGAGTTCACCTTTATACTCAAATGTTCGACAGAATTTTCGAGATGATTTTCACTTTTCGCTTGGCGATAAAAGACTATCGAAGTTGGGCTCTCTTGCTGCTCGAAAAGAGATTGTTTGACAGCTGATAAATCTAAAAACTTATTTAAGCAGAAGGAAGTTAAAAATTTATGCTTAAATTCTCTGGTTGTAGTTGAAACATTATAAAAAACGGTGCTGGTTACTATTAAGGCTGTAACAGTATCAACTTGCATAAAATCATTCGAACGCAATAAAAAGGATTGTGCAATTTCTAATTTGCCCTTAATTTTTTTGCTATAAGTATTACTGGAATTGACCCATTCTAAGTGTTTATACGATTTATCTTTTTTCCAAGGCGGATTTCCTAAAATAAAATTAGGTTTTTGTCCTATAACAATCTCGTTGAATTTGTGGTCAAGATCAAAAAAATCTGCTTCAAATAAATTTTCTCCTAAGAAATTCGGGAAAGGATATTTTTCTATATCCTTTGGATTTTGGTAATCTAAGAGAGCGATATATATTGAAAAGCAAGTTACTTTTAAAGCCTCCGGATTAATATCAATACCAAAAAGATTGTTTTTAGCTATATTCCTGATAGATGTACTGAAATCCTTATTGTTCTCTTTGCCATTTAAGTTAATTTCTTTTTCAATCATCTTTCTTAAAGACTGGACTAAAAATATTCCAGAACCCACCGCAACCTCAAAAATCTTGCAGGAAGATGTATGACTGTTTTCTAAATACTTATCTATGGTATCATTTAAAATATATTCCACCAAAAAAGGAGGTGTATATACCGCAGCATCTAACTTTCTTTTTTCCTCATCAATTAATGACTCATAAATACCAGAAATTACTTCTACAGGAATAATTGAAAAGTCAAATATGTGAAAATAATATCCATCAAACAAGGTTCCTTGTTCTTGGACTTCTCCTTTAAAAACATCTGCTAGAAATTGAGATTGGCTTGAGGTTAATTTTATATCGAATTCTTTAAATAGAACCCCATTGAAATTTTTATTTAACTTAATAAACAAGCTGTCCAATTTGGCAGGATCCTGAATTATTTTACTAAAGCTAAATCTTTTCTCATCAATGCTATTTCCTGTGATTTCATCATCGTCAATTTTAACCCCTCTATCAATCAAATAACGAATAAAAATTAATCGGAGGATTAAGGAATTTGCTTCGTTTTCAGTAAGTCCATCAGGCTTACTTATTAAAATTTGTCTAACAGAGCTTATATTTTGAAACAATCGATCATTTACCCGTTTCCGAAAATTATTTTTCTTTGTATTTTCGAAATATTCATATTGCAACCATTTCCAAGTAAGTCCGCTTTGTAAATTCCAAAAAGAAAATTTTGATTGTCTTTCCTCTGCATTTAAGGGAATTTCTTCCAGAGTTCTTTCTTTTTTATGGTAATTAAGAGCATTGTAAACTTTTACATCTTGATTTTTAACAATAAAAATCACAGGCGAATTGTCAAACGACCATACTTGTTTATGAATGTCTAATTCACGAGTTGACAGATGATTTTCATCAAGATAAAAAAAAAGCAATAAGGGTTGCTGATTAAAAACGTAATAAGCATCAGGATTAATTATTTCTAATTTCTGCTTAACTTCAGGGGCAAATCCATCATAGGAAATACCATCTGCTCTATCCATAAAATAGACAGCTCGGTGCTCAATTAGCCCTAATTGATTTAATATGTTATTTAATGGCTCGATTAGAAATCAAAAATTTATTTACACAAAAATAGAAGTTTTAATAGACCATCCATAAGATAAATTGTATTTGTTTTGTCAAGCGGAACAGAATGATGTTTTATTTAAGCCACATAAATTCCGAAAATAGTCTGTTTATCTTAAAAAGGCCCTTTATCCCTCGGTCCATTATGGGTTACCTTCCATTGGCCATCTTTTTGAACCAGTTTAAAAACACCCGGTTTTGGGTCATAAGCTGTTGCATATTTTACCCAAGCCACCTCGCCATCCATAGCCTCATCCACCACTTTAAAATTAGCTTCTGAATCTTTATCTTCAGTAAACATTGCTTGAATGCTTGAAAGGTTTGCATAGCCTTCCGAAGTGGTAAATTTTTTCAAGGTAGCTTCATCACCTTGATAAAAACTTTCGGCAACAACTTTAGCGGTTTCAGAAGGGGAAAGGTTCTTTTTTTCTGAACACGAGAAGAACAACAATACGAGCGAGCAAATGACTAAATTTTTCATAACGTTACTAATTTGGGTTATTGATATAACTATGTGATATTTTCAGTTCAATATTACGTTCGCCATCTTTTTCGTGCAGTTCAAAAATTGCTCTGCGGTCATTGGATAGCGAAAACTTCGGCAAGACATAAACAAACCGAACCGTTTCGTTTTCTGTGATTTTAGAAGGCATATTATGTTTGAAAATCGGTTCTTGATACAGTCGTTGTAACGATTTCTTTTTCCCCTTCTGTCTTGTTTCAACAGAGAGTTTTAAGAAATTCAAATCATAATCCAACGTAGAATTATTCTCAATCTGGATAACGAAGTAGAGTTCTTCCTTATCAAAAACAATATTCTCAACACTCAAAACGATACCTTCATTTCGCTTTTTAATTCGACCTATACGCTGGTTTCTGTTAAGAAGATACGAGCAGAATTTTTGATAGTAATATGTTCTATTATCTACACGTTCTTCAGAGGATTCAGCAAGAATAGAATCGACTTTAATCGGTTTCTCATTCCCTATACTATTGGATAACGAAATGAAATAATTGAGCTTAGACAGCTGTTTTTTATATCTTACAATATACGAAAAAATTGAACCATTTCTATTGACTACCAGTAGATTACTTTCTTTACCAGGCTTTGCTTGTAGAAGTCCAAAATACTGTTCTTTTTCACGATTGTAGGTAAAAACAAAATTATCTGAACCGGTTATACCTTGCCGAATAGGTTCAGGGAAGAATAATGCAACGTTTTTGGTGTCGTTAGCATATATGGTATCGAGGATTGTAGTTGTTTGCGCTTTCGCGAAAGCGAAACTTAAAACAAGAGTGGAAATTATGATATACTTTTTCATAAGAATGTGTTTTTAAATGCCCATTATGGGCTCATAATTTAGGTTTTAGAATTAATTTATAATTATTCAATACCGTAACTTTTACGTTTCGGTTGTTACGTCTGAGTACTTTGGATATACCACCAACTTGTGGTACGGTTGGAATGTTGATGTCGCCAATAATATCGTCCAAGACTTCGGTGGTGGCTTCAGCTCTAAAATTGTTCTCGACATAAATGCCCTCACTACCATCTGACAAATCGAATGCTTTGAGTTTAGTAGGATGATGTTTAATGTTCTCAATATCTATCAATGCACGGTTGGGCTGAAAGCTTATAAAACCAAAAATTGGTGTGTTTTTAGGCATCTGCTTACCGTTTATTGTTGCAGGTTTGGTAAGGCGCATTCGTAATCTGGTATTTACTTTCACAACTTGGTCGCCATCGACAACTACATATATGGTTTCATCAGTATTACCGATGATTGAAAACTCGTTGGGTTTTGGCGATGCGGCAAAGAACAATTGATGTTCTAAGCCTAATTCTTTGGCTTCAATTTTTTGTTCTCTTTTTACTTCAGTAGAATCAATTTTTGATACCGCTTTGCGAACAGTTCTTTTATGTCCTAAGTTTTGGTATCGTTTCGATGAATATTGAATTTTGCCAGCTTCATAGATGCTATCTACAATACGCTCTTTTTCGCGTTCTGGTAAATCTGGGTCGTAGAATCCCAAGGAATCAATCAGTTTTTCATCATAGATGCTCGGTGCATTGTTTTCACGTACTTCCTTTAAATCATTGATGGCATCCAGTTTGGAATCGTATTCTTTTTGATTTTCTTCCAAATCGGGTATCAAGGTCTGTTCAAGGTTTTCATTTTCACTTTCATCATCGCCCATAACCATTATAGAGTATGATATCAGGAAAATGAAGATTACTGCCAAAACCGCTGCAAATACTATTTTGTTCTTTTCTACTCTCATCTGTTGATATTTATTTGTTTTTAAAGGTCAGATGTAATTCGCCAACCAATATTTCGATTAGTATCAAAAACAGTTATGGCTCATTTCATAATCGTGGTTTATAAATGCCGATTATCGGCTCAATTTTCATTGTTAAGTTTTTTTAAGGTGTTTTCAAAATAATCGGTTATCAATAATCCGTGTGGATTGTTTGGGAAGTTCCGATTGACCATTATGAGGTTTCCAGTTGAAACCAGTTCGTAGGTGTCAATAATGGAACCTCTATTGATTTCAAAAATGGTGGTCGTAGTGAAACTATATGAACCATTATTTTCAATTATCTTTGAATCAATACTCAACACTTTCTGAACCAAGGAATATTGCAACAATCGGTTATAAACACCATCCGCTTTCTTTTGGCGATAAAGGTTGTCAACTGAACTATTGCCCAACCAAAGCGCTTTTTCCAAATTACGTTCATAGTTGCTCGCATCGATATTGTAGAAATAGTTATGGAATAGTTCTAAATGTGCCAAAGCTTCAACCCTGAAATTTTCTTTTTGGGTAACGAGTTTAAGCGGAATTATACTACCGTCGGTATTGATGGCAAAGGCACTGTTTATCGCACTTTTATGAGTAGTAAATGCCATCCAAACGGAAAATGTGCTAGCCAAAAAGGCACATACCACGACTGCTAAAACGATAAACCTATTCAACTTTAGGACATTGTAAATATTCTTATAAGGTGTTTTCATTTCGATTGGATTAATTGGTAAATAGCCTTAATGTGAAAGATGTTGCACGTCTGTATAGTTTAAATTTCAGAAATACGATAAAGCCAACCGAACCAAGCTGTACAACAGGAGCGAAGAATCCTTCGCCCACATCGGTGCCAAAAAGATTATTCCAAAAGTTTGTGTCTATTTCCGTGTAGAGTGCATTTACAAAAACGTTGACCAGAAAAAAAGCAGGAACGAGCATATAGACCGCTGCATACAATTTGAAAAAATTATAGGCGAGCGAACGGAATTTTTCGAATACTGCCAGACTGATGATTAATGGAAAAAATGCCTGCATAATTCCCAAAAGGAAAAAGCGTTCAGCCAAAAACAACGGATAAATAAAAAGGTCAAGAATCCAAAGGAAGATACCGATGATGAATGAAAATATCTTGAATCCATAGAGCGGTGTAACCAATGCTTCGTAAAGCAATGTCATTGCGTTTTTTGCAGCATCAATAAGGCTTACATCTTCTTCAATGGGAATATCCTGCATTTGTAAAGGCAATAATGTTGGTGCAGTACCTCGATACTGACCTTCGATAGCAACCAAAATACCATCGAAGAAACCTAAAACCTGTGTAGAGAAAATGACCAAGAGAATGACCGCAAAATTCTTGGCCAATTCGCCCGGACTCAATCCCCAAGTGTAACCGTCTTTGTCTGCAATACCCTCATTGTATTTTTTAAGAATGTTGACCAGAAAAAACAGAACAGCAAGTGTTTTCATCCCTGCAATAGTATATTGCGAGAAGTTGCTGCTCTGTATGGTCTGGAACACCGCATCTATGTATTCCAACCCAATCCCTAAAAGTATAGTTGCGGTCATTTTAATATCCTGTTTCGCGGTTATTTACCTTATCCTGCATTTTTCTGAAGGAAATGATATCACGATAGCGTTTTGTTTTAGTGGTTATGCTGGAAACCATTTGCTTTGATTCCAACTCTTTTGCTTTAAGAATTTCGGCACGTTCGGCATCGCTCATTTTTAGATAGTCGCTGGACAGGATTTTATCAATAAAATCCACCGTGTCCAATGAATTTTGAACTATGGCATCGAATGATTCCACAACTCTTGAAACTTCATCTGGTTTGATGTAAGGCGAGTTTAAAATATCCTGTAAATCATTTTGCATTACATTGATAAGGCGTTGATTGTTGTCTGCAATTTCTTCAACTGCCCTCAGTTGTTGAACCACACTTGATACTTTCTCAATGGCCTCTTTTGCATCTTTCAGAAACTTTACAGACTTTATCATTTGAGCCGTCTGTTTACCTGATTCTATAAGCTGTTTAACCAAGCTGATAAAATTGGTATTGTCATAAGTGGGCATTCCCTGTGCATTGGCATTGCCCGACATAAATAAAGTCAGGGCTACGGTCATTACTAAAATTTGGATTTTTGTCTTCATAATATTATTTTTTAGATGTGAATTGAATTATTGCTTTTTCCATATCGTGATGCTCATTATAGAGTTTCATTATTTCTTCGTTTTCCTGTCCGTCCGTCAAGTAAGCTGCATATACTTCCTTCGGAACTTCGAGACGGAAAATGTTACTTTCCCTACCAATCTTGATAAACATTTCGGTGTACTTGCGAGATCCCGAAAGATTATTTTTGATGGACTTTAATTGGTTTAAATCGTGGCTTGATAGGTTGAGCCTTTTAACAAGTTCATCATAGCCTTTTTCATTGTTAAGGCTGTAAATGACCTGTGTGTTTTCGAGAATACTTGCGGAAGTCGAATTGTTGGGCAATTGATTTATGGACTGTAGAATAATCCCAATCGCACCGTTTTGTTTACGAATAGCTTGATAGTAGAATTCTACGCTTTCCAGAACATTTTCAAACTTCAGTTGCTTGGCAAACTCGTCGAAAAGGATGATACCTTTTTCAGCCCTATTTTTCCAAATCGTTCTTTGGATGGCGGACTTAATGAGCTTCAGCATTACAGATAAGATCTCTTTGTTGTCCTTAACTTCATCCAGTTCAAAAACAATTAATCGTTTGTCCTCAATCTTATAGGTCTGGTCTTCGCTAACTTCAAAGAGGAAGCTATATAGACCATCGCCGACGTATTCGGACATTACGTGCAAGAAGCTCGTGACATTGAAGTAGTCGGGATGGATTTTTAAAGTGCTCAGAAGGTCTTCCTGATTCCTTTCTATAAAGCTGTAAAAACCATCTAAAGAGTGATTTTCTGAAATGCTATCATAATAATGGCGAAGTATCTTTTTTACCGAAACTGATTGCGCTTTTGTAACCTTTAAATCAGAAGCAAACAGTTCGAACAGGAACACCGATAAATCTTCCAAGCGTTCTGGTGTGAGGTCATTTGTATCACTTATATAAAATGGATTGATACCAAGGTTCTTTCCACTTTCATAGCGAAGCACCGTATATTTTTCAGGATAGAGTTTGGCAAACTTGGTATATGAACCACCCAAATCTATGATAACCAACCGAACGCCACTTTCAAAATACTGACGCAGAATGTTATTGGCCAAAAAGGATTTACCTTCACCCGTTGGCGCAAAAATGGCAAAGTTCCTTGCCTTAATTCTTTTCTTCTTTTCATCCCAAACATCCTTCAGGACAGGAATGTTATGCTCTCGGTCATTGAAGATGATTCCGGTGTTATCACTTTTGTAATTGGTGTTATTGATGAAAAGGCAAAGCGCGTGTTTTAAATCGGTTACGTATAAATCATTATTCGAGAAATTAGAAGAGAAACAGCAGTAGCTATTTAGGATGTAATTCTTACGTTCTTCGCCTCTTGGATAATACGGGATGATGTCCAATTCCTTAAATTCAGTCTTTATTTTTGAAGTTATTTTGTCGAGCTCTTTGGCATCTTTAGACCAGTACACTATGTTCAAATGACCACGAATAATTCTGGCATTATCATCGGCATTGATTTGGTCAAGGATGTGCTGGATTTTCCCCAGAACTACTTTATTCTGCGAACCGAAATTTGAGCTTTTATTTAGTTCCTCAATCTTCTTATCGAGTAGCTTGCGCCACTTTTGTTTGTCGTCCAAATACAAAATCTGGTTGACAATGTGGTTCTCGTTAAGCGTAAGCCCTATACCATCAATAAACCCTTGATGAAATACAAAATCGTCAGAAGTGAATTTCTCATTGGTTTTGCTACTCTGTACACTTTCGCCAAAGCACAGTTCGCTGTTGATGGCAAGGGCATCAAAATGGTTTTCGCCAATATTGACGCTTTTTTTGTCCAATAAAATATCGGTATCGTAGCCTTCATTAAAACCATTGAAATAGGCACTTGTTAATTGCTGAATGTCTTCCGCTCTAAGCGAAACAAAATCCATCTTTCGGCTATTGTTGATGAAGGAAACAGAATCACTAACCGAGTTTGCGAAACTCTTAATATTGTCATCCAGTTCTTGTACGATTCCCTTTGAAACCTTTCTGAACGGATTGACATATTTAGGATTGTTGAGCGCCTTATTCTTTGTCAAAATGAAGAACAAATAACAGTTGTGCTCGATATGGCCACGACCTTTAAAATGCTCGTGGGTTGCTTTTTCCAAAAAGGTGGAATTCGGAAGTTGTTCCGAAGTATATGATTTCTTCAGGTAGATATCCTGTTTATGAACTACAGTACCAACTGGCAATGACTTTAATGCCTGAAACCAAGCACCGTGCATATCCTCAAAATCTTTTTCGGAAAGCGAATAGATTTCCGGTAGATTCCCTTTATAGCACAAGACTACGTTGCCATTATTGGCAAATACGATATTATCTTG
Organism: Leeuwenhoekiella polynyae; assembly: GCF_004104075.1. GTDB lineage: Bacteria > Bacteroidota > Bacteroidia > Flavobacteriales > Flavobacteriaceae > Leeuwenhoekiella > Leeuwenhoekiella polynyae. The sequence continues at coordinate 15,995 of NZ_QOVK01000015.1, forward strand.
AATATCCGTAATGGGTTGATATGCCGAAAGATTAATCTTGTTCATAATCGAAGCCTGAATTTCTTTTGTTACTGATGATTTGTGGAAATGCTTTTGCCATTTGGAAAAGCTGCGGATTGTGGTTTATTCGAGTCAAGGCGACATATAATGCAGCATTGAATACCAGTACACCTATTATTATCCCAAAGCTGAAAGAGAAGATGATGATGAGCAAGGAAGCCAAAACGGAAACCATCATTAAGGCAAACAGGGAAATGGGCAGCCCAAAAATGACCGCCCTTTTCCTGATGTTTTTATAGACCTCAAACTTCTTCATCGTTATACAACAATTCCTATGAGGTAAGTAAATATGCCTACGACGGCACCTGCAATCAATACAAATACTAAAACTCGGGTAATCCCCTTTTTTAAATCTGCATTTTCCCCAAAAAAATGTCCTGCGTTGAACAGGAAACCTACAAGGAAGATTACACCGAGTAGTATTGGAAAAATAATTCGGATAGTGTCGCCCACATCGTTAACTGAATCTTCTATGCCACCAATTTGAGCAAAAAGCGAAGTGGATAAGAGCGAAAGAATGGATGCTAAATAGTGTGATTTTTTCATAACGGAAAAGTTTAAATTTTTAGTTCATTTTCGTTATTGGAAATTTACATATATTTGAACATAAATAACTGATAATCAAATATTTGTGAATAAAATATTATTTGATTTAGTTTGAATTCCGTTGTTATTATTTAGCATCAAATTCTATGGATTTTTGCAAGGAGGTTGTTGATAACCTGAAAATTGAAAATGAAAAAAGTGCTCAAAAACGTCAGTTTTGTGTTTTTGCTCTCAAAAATGCGCATCATTTTTGGGCAGGAAATTTCTACTCAAAAACAAATTGTAATTGATGTTGGACACGGTGGAAAAGATTCTGGTGCTATTGGAATAAATGGCGTCAAAGAAAAGGATGTTGTACTGGATATTGCATTGGAACTTTTGAAGCTCAATGAACAGTCTAAAAATCCAATGGATATTTACTTGACGAGATATAGCGATACGCTTATTTCTTTAACCGATAGAAGCAAATTGTCCAAAGTTTTGGAAGCAGATGTATTTATTTCGTTGCATTCCAATCATTCCGATAATCCGAACGCTAGAGGAGTGGAAGTATATGTAGCAAAAGCTAATTCACAATATACAAAAGATGCCACTTGGTTAGCTTTTCAATTGCAAGCTGTGCTTAATAAAGAATTGGGTTTTGAAAGTAGGGGTGTGAAGTTTGCAAATTTTCAAGTTCTACGGGAAACGGTTGGATATTGTCCCTCTGTCCTTTTTGAATTGGGGTTTTTGAGTAATATAGATGAAGGCAGCTATATTTCAGATTTCATAAATATTCAGCGCATCGCATTATCCATTCTGTTATCCATTCAAAATCATTAGAATTATGAAAGATATTTTTTTAGAGTTGACCAAAAGCTTGAAAGCTATAATAGAGCAGTTTATTTCAGAAGTGATTTTATTATATAAATCTTTCAGAGGTTGAGTTATTCCCTATTATTAAACTCGTAAATCTAGTCTGGATGATAAGTGTTGCTTCTAATTATTTAAATTAAGTTTTGGCAGAATACCAAATATTTGCCAATGTTTAACTATTACTGCGATTATTTCCTTTTATCCCTAGCCCGCTTATCAAAAGCAATCAAATTAAACAGCTCACGCATTCTGCTTCGAACACGATTTCCGTAGCGTTCTTCCAGTTCTTCAGCGTTCAGATTAGTGGTGGCGTGGGTTTTAATTTTCTTTTTGGTTTGCAGATATAATTCGTAACGAGACAAGAGCACTTCGCCCATTACGTTCAGATCCTTGCCATAAAACCTTCCAGCAGGCTCGACGCCTAAATCATCAAAGCAGAAAAATTTTGTATTACCATATTCCTCGATAGTCTTAAATCCCAAGTGATTAAAACTAAACGCTACATTTCGGCAGGGAATCATTTCATATGGTCGTTGCATTGGCACAATGTATCGCAGTAGTTTCATCAAAGTGGTCTTTCCACACCCTACAGGCCCTGAAAGAAGTATGCCCTTGTCAGGATCGATATCATCTTTCAGACAATTTTCTTCATCATTGATGAAATAATGGCATAGTTTGCGGATGATAACCGTGTCCTCATCATAGATTCTAAATTGTTTGCCAAAGAGCAACTTTCCCTTTGCATCCAAGTAAATCAAGATTTTGTCAAAATCGTAGAGAACGCTTTTACCATCAAACTTTCCGAGCGAGTATTCCACGCCACCTTCGGTAATTTTAGAGGGGTTGTCCATAATCTTTGTTTTTAGTGGTTCGCAAGTTGTCCTTGATTTGGGACGGTTGTTTTTTGTTTGGTTTGTTTTCCTCGGTATATAGCTCTGTTCTGTCCATCCAGTTCGTGGCCAAAGCACGCCAATCTCTAATTTCATTTCCATCACTCGTTTTCCAGTTCCGAGTTTCGTAATGCTCGAAGAATTTTTTTCCTTCATCGGCAATAAAACCTTTTTCAATAAAAAAATCAATAACGACCTGCCAGCCCTTTGGTTGTTTTATATTGTTTATTTGTTTGGTATTGTTTATAGTAGATACCAATGCTTGTCCACTGGTGGGATGGTGCAAGTCCACAACTTGTCCATTTTTGGGATGGTGGTGTCCCTCAAGCGGTACAACTCTGGGATGGTACTGTTCCGCAAGTTGTTCTAATATGGGATTGTACTGTCCCGAAACAGGTTCATCACTAGTCCCAATTATGGACATCTTGATTTTACTGCCCTTGTATGGATTGTTGGATGGGAAATAGCATAGGTAAAGCCACGAGTCTAAATTTGTAACGCATCGATGATACGTAGATTTTGAGCCTATTTTGGCAGCTCGCATCAAATCCCTTCGATTCACATAAAATTCATCTGCAAACCGACTACTATTCCATTCCTGAAATAGCGCCATATAAAGGGTTATGTGCGTGGGATTTAGGCGGTCATCGAAATAGAATTTTTCAAATGCCGCATTAAGTAGCTTTATGTAGTTCATCGCTTAAGAATTTAAACCGTGCTGTACACGATTTGATGTCATCACGCCTTGAATTTCCTCGGCATCGTAGTAGATAATACCCCCAACTTTTGTGTATGGCAATGTTCCGTTTATGCGAAGATTCTGTAATGTCCCTGGACTGACTTGAAGCAAATCCATTACTTCGGAAGATTTTAGATATTTCTTAAGTTTTCCAGTTGCTTGTTTAGATAGAAGATTCTTAATGTCATCAAGCAATTCCATTTTGAATTCTCGAAGGTCGTCGGTGGTAATAATATTTGCTGGCATAATAGAACGATTTTAAAGAAAGGGACTATCGTTTCGATTTCAACTAATTTGATAGCCCCTGATCTGATTTGACTTTCGTTCTACAAATTTGGGATGGTTTATTGGATTTTAATCCCAAGTTGCACCCAAGTAGGGTGTTTTTATTTGTTCATTTTCAATGGTTTAGATTAGTTCTATTTGGGGTTTGTTCTTTAAATCATCTATACCAAATGACGATAAATAAAATTAATTTTACTTTTTCCCAAGTTCAACCCAACTTGGGAAAAATTTTAACGTTTTGAATTTTAAAAAAATTATCCGTCCGTTTCTTCCATTCGCCTTAAAAGTGTTGATTTTAGTCTATCGATAAACTTGGTTTGGTCAATTTTTCGTTCTCTAATTTCTAGAAAAGTTCTATATACATTTCCGAGTTTGAGTTCAAATATATCCTCACAAGCTGAAGCCATTTCTTTAATGCCAGCGGTACCACTTTTTATTGCCCCAGATGCCTGTAAGGCATAAATCAATTCAATGAGGTCTGTTTTTGAGGCTGTCCAACCAAGTCGCTCACCATTTGATAAAGTGTTCAATTTATTGGGTTTACTGTAGGAGAGGTCTCTTAAATAACTTAATTCCCCAACGTAGTGGCTAATTAGAAGGTCATATGCCATAATTTTTGCAATAGCGCTATCGTGGCTTGTAGAAAATTCTGCATCAGTATAAAAGTGTGATGTGTCAGAAACCAAGCTAATTTTGTCGTGTCCGCGTAAAAAATAAAATTCATCTAAAAGTTCAGAATCCTCTCTGTAATATTTGATAAAGTCTATATTTCGTCTATTGCTTTCTTGAAGCCTATTTATTTCTGAATCTATAAATTCTTCTTGGGATTTTATTGTTCCCGCAGGCCTATTTATTAAAAAATTATAGAGTTGGGCATAAAATTTTAATCTGCTGTAGATGTAAGGCTTATGTTTTTTAAAGAATATTATTTCGTTCTGTTGATCCACGAATTCATTTTCCCTAACACATATTCGTAACTTTTGTAAATATCGTCTTGAAATGGAAATACCTTTTTCAACATTATTGAAATCGCCAAGGTTAGATTCCTCAACTATTTTTATTTCCTCTTTATAATTGTCTAGTATTATATGAATTAGCTTGTGCATAGTATTATTGGGGCTTTGGATTTGGGTTAAACATCTATAAGTAATACGTATGTATTTTATGGCGGATTTTTAAGAAAAAATAGAGTGCTAATAGCAACCAAAACAATGATTCCGGCAATAATGAAAGGATAGTAAAAACCACCTGTAATCAGCCACGTTCCTAAAACGGGGCCTAGAATCTGACCAATGCTATTGGTCGAGCTCTGGATAGATATGTTCCTGCCAGTATCTTTGTTTGATATCAGTGATACGGCCGATAGCAAATTTGGTGTTACCATAGCACCTCCAGCAGCAAATACAATGATTAATGCATATACCAAAATTTCATTATTAAAAAATGGAAAGGCTATTAAGGATAATCCAGATATAAATAGCCCTAGAGCAATTTGTTTCTTTGTGGATAAAAACCTCTCTCCGTAAGTAGCGAACACGGGTTGTAAAACAGCCATTATTGAACCACATAGCATAAAACCAATACCGACTTGATTACTGTTAAACCCTAATTCATCTTTACCATAGATTGAAAAAGCAGTTTCAAACAAAGTCACTACAAATTGAATGACAAAGGATAATACCAGTAATACGATAAAATATTTAGTAAATGTGAAACGCAAGCTTACTTTTTTTGTAGTGAACTTATCTACACGAGCGGTGTTCTTTAGCCATTTCATCACAACGAAAAGGACAATTAATCCTAGTATGGCAACGAATAAAAAGGGGACTGAAAATCGGTCTAAATGCAGCAGACCTATAGAATATCTTATATGAATGTCAGTTTGGGATAAAAAGCCACCAATGACAGGGCCGAAAATAACCCCAGAGCTAATGGCAACGCCAGACCAAGCCATTATTTTTGTTCTCCGTTTTTCAGAAGTAATATCGCTTAAATATGCGTTGTTAACTGGAATAACTGAAGACGTGAAAATACCACCAAAGATTCGAGCGATATAGAGCATTGTCAAGGATGTGGCCAGACCAGTAAGTAATTGCATAATTACAAAACCGATTAGTCCACAAATAATAATGGGTTTACGACCGTATTTGTCTGAAAGCTTTCCCCAAACCACCACAAATAATAACTGAAAAAATGGATAAATGCTCGTAAGCAATCCAATATGGAAATTGATAAGGTCACAGTATCAAGATTGTCCTTTAACGCTAATCGTTCGGTATAATAGGGAAGGGTAGGTAATAAAATGCCATAGCCCAACATCACTACAAACAAACTCAATAGAATTAAAAATATCCTGTTGAGTTTTTCTTTTCTATCCATTTATTTTTTACCGATTTTTCGCTTCAATAATTGCGCATTAATAGCCACTATAATTGTACTCAAACTCATAAATACCGCTCCTACAGCTGGTCCCAAAACAAAGCCGGAAGAGTATAGAACACCTGCAGCTAATGGAATGGCCACCACATTATACCCAGTTGCCCATATTAGGTTCTGAATCATTTTATTGTATGTAGCCTTTCCGAACAAAATTAGGTTTGCAATATCTTGTGGATTGCTATTTACCAATATAATATCGGCTGTTTCGGCGGCTACATCAGTACCAGAACCAACAGCGATTCCTACATCAGCTTTGGCAAGTGCGGGCGCATCGTTTACGCCATCTCCAGTCATAGCCACAAACTCTCCTTTGTTTTGCAACTCTTCTACAATTTCTACTTTTTGGTGTGGTAGCACTTCGGCATAATAGCCATCCAACCCTAATTTTTCACTCACAGCTTTGGCTGTTTTTTCGTTATCCCCAGTTGCCATCAAAACTTTGATATTATTCTTTTTAAATATTTTTATAGCTTCCGCAGATTCAGGTCTTATTTCATCAGCAAGCGCAATGTATCCTGCTAGTTGTCCTTCAATTAATACAAATACAACAGTTTCAGCAGCGTCACTATAAGCATCTTCAGGAATAGTTATTTTTTCATCCCTTAAATAACCAGGACTAACCACTTTTACTTGCTTTCCTTCTACATTTGCCTCTACACCTTTACCAGTGATCGCATTAAAGTTTTCAGGCTTTGGGATTGTAATATTGTCTTCTTTAACTTTTTTAATAATCCCAACAGCAATTGGATGTTCTGAACTTTGTTCCAACGCACTTGACAGTCTTAAGATTTCATCGTTTGAATAGGACGCATTTACAGATTTGATTCGAGTAACGCCAAAGTCCCCTTTGGTCAAAGTCCCTGTTTTGTCAAATAGTAAGGCGGATATCTTACGTGATTCTTCAAAGGCAGTTCTATTACGGATTAATAATCCATTTTGTGCAGATACAGCAGTAGAAATGGCAACTACAAGAGGAATTGCAAGACCCAATGCGTGTGGACAAGCGATGACCATAACGGTAACCATTCTTTCTAATGCATACACAAACGGAAAGCCTAAAATCAGCCAAACTGCCAACGTACCAAAACCAATAGCCAAAGCTATATAAGTCAACCATTTTGCTGCCCTATCGGAAAGGTTTTGCATTTTAGATTTGGTCTTTTGTGCTTCCTCAACCATCGTAATAACCTTATTGAGATAGCTGTCTTTTCCTGTATGTTCCACCTTTACCTTCAAAGTGCTATTGCCATTTACTGAACCACCTATTACCTTATCCTTTTCTTCTTTTTTCACAGGCTTGGACTCCCCTGTAAGCATTGATTCGTTTAAATAACTTGAACCTTCTACTATGATACCATCAGCTGGAACTTTCTCTCCAGGCTTTACCAAAATCACGTCATTTTTTAACAAATCTTCAAGTGGTATATCTTCAATAGTGTCGCCTTTTACCCTGTGAGCTTCGGCAGGCATCATACTAACTAAAAGTTGTAATGCTTTTGAAGCGCCTAATACACTTTTCATTTCTATCCAATGACCAACAAGCATAATAGCAATTAGGGTTGACAGCTCCCAGAAAAAGTCAACTCCTCGTAAACCAAAGACAGTTGCAGAACTGTAGAAATAGGCGACACTTATTGCCATAGATATAAGTGTCATCATCCCAGGTGCACCATTCTTTATTTCGGAAACAAATCCTTTAAGAAAAGGCCATCCGCCATAGAAATATACAATGGTAGAAAGCGCAAAAAGAATATAAGAATTTCCGGGAAGTAAAAATTCATACCCAAAAAAATCTTGAATCATTGGCGAGAAGAACAATATTGGAATAGTAAGTACTAGCGTTACCCAAAACCGTTTTCTAAAGTCTGCAATCATCATTTTATGATGGTCGTGACCCATTTGTCCGTGACCCGGATTATGACCCGAATGGTCTCCATCTCCATTTTTCATTTTGGAATGATCCATTTTGGAATGATCTTCTTTTTCGTGGTTCATTTTAGAATGATCCATTTTCGAATGGTCCATTTCGTTGTTTTTGTGCTGCTCGTGATTTTCCATTATAGTATTGTTTAAGTGTTATCGTAATTTTTTTCTCATTGCTTCCGATATGTTTTCGGCATAGACGCCATAAGCATCAACTAAAAGACCTTTAAGCCCTTTTTTGGAAGATATTGCATATAAAATGCTGTTATCATCGGTACTGCTCATTCCTTCAAAGCGATATATTTTATCCACATTAAAATCTTCTGGTCGAATCTCAATTTTCAGGGAAGCACATTCCAGACATTCAGGTTTTAAGTTGAAATCATAAGGGTATTCGTTTGCCTGTAAATCGTTAATAGCTTCTGAAAGGGTGTCATAATTTTTCATTTATTTTTATTTATAAGTCATTGTAAAATAACTGTTGTCTTCTTCGGTAAATTTTTGAAAGGTCAATAGACCTTGTGCATTTAATTTCTCGTTAACAGTATAATTGAGTTGCTTAATGCGAATTCCCAAGGCATAGGCCTTAATGTTGATTTTTGCTACCGTAGGTCAGGTACTTTTTTCAAGATACCTACAATTTTATTCACGGGTTTTATAAGTGCTCAACCAATGATCTTCCTAATATTAAGGAAGAACAGTCACTTTGATGCTCCTGTGACTTCTGCTTAATTACTTTTAGGCAGCGATTACGTACCATACTCATAATCCAAAATGCTTTTTAATTGCTTATAGTAAATAAAATTATCATTGAGTTTTAAGTTAATGGTTTGAAAAGTCTATATCTTACAGGGTTAATAATATTTTGTGATGCTGAAAATAGAGTACAACAAATGTTAGCCAGAAGTGAAACTTTGGCTATAGAGGGAATGCAGATTAAAGTCAATCTGCGATGTAGAAAATCAAATTAAGAAGGTCTCGTTGAGAATTATAATATCTGTAGATAATAAAGGCGGCCTGTAGGTTTTAAAAGAAATGACGTTTTCTTCTAGCCCCTCGAACAGATTAATATAAGTATTAAAAAAAGTATTTATGAAAACTAAAGTATCAATCTCTAAAATTGTATTGGACTTCTTAAAGGTGTCATCTCCTTCTTTTACAATGGTTTGATTATCGCAACAACTTTTCTCTTGTATGGAAGTACATTGCTTGGAATTATTATCTTTTTTTTGTACAATCTCCATACAGGATTCTGCCTTACTAAAAAAAGCCATATCCACCAATTTATTACAGCAAAAGTGCATATCCACCGTGAAAGAAGAAGTAGAAAACAGTATAAAAACTGCTAAAAAAAAAGATAGTATTTTGGTAAAAAAAGATTTCACAGTATTAATAAATTTTGTCTAACATTAAATGTTTTCGTAAATTAAATGCTGCTGTTTAACAAGCTTGTTATCAAATTTTTATGAATTAACAGCAAAATTAATTAATGCGAAGATAATTTTAAAGGTTCAACAGAAATATGATTTTTGTCATTAATGCAGATTAACTCAAAATTTAAGTTGTAAGAGCACATATATGGTTCGTGGTAAACTTGGTATGATCCCTGGGCCCGGATAGCCCGTCGCACGGCGTGTAAAATAACTTTCGTTCAAAACATTGTTGACCCCCGCTTCCAGTTTAAACCGATTATAGGTATAGGAAAAAGAAAGATCCATAATATTATAGGCAGGTATTTCACCTACAATACCACTCTGGCTTTGAAAATCCCTGGGCGAATTGGTGGCATCGGTAAACTGTTGGCCCAAATAAGTATATTGCAAACTACCCAAAAAGTCTTTATACCCAAAATTTAATCCTGTTTTTAGGTTAATACCGGGAATGAACTCCACTTTTTTGCCCTTCACATTGTTTTCTTGGGAAGAGGTGTATTTTGAATCTGTAAGGGCCAGGTTGACAAAAGTACCGAGTTTGATATCGTTTTTTTCTGTGGACAGGGTTTCCCATATATTCCAGTCCACAAAACTTTCAATGCCATAGGTAATGGCATCCCCTATGTTCCCTCTAAACCGCTCCTGTTGGATATCACTTACTTCCCGTAATATCACACCCAAACGATCTTTGTAATTTAAAAAAAATGCTCCCACATCATAGGAAAGGTATTTCTTTATTCGCCCGCGAGCCCCTATATCAAAAGTATATCCTTGCTCATCTTTGATGTTGGGATCTACGGTCAATGACGGATTGGTAATTCTAATATCATTAAAAGTAACCGAGCGGTAATTCTGGCTTATATTCCCATATAGTTCAACCGTTTTATGGGGTTTATAACTTAGCCCAACACCCAATAAAATAAAAGAACGTTCAAGATCACGGTTATCCGCCACATCTTCGTTTAAGATGGGGTTACCTGCAATATCAAAGTTGATCCGTTTAAATTCGCCCCTACTTCTAGTCTTTATATATTCAAACCGTAGCCCAGGAGTTACCGAAATTTTTTCGGAGAACTTAAAGACATTTTCGGAAAACAGGGCAAGGTTCAAGTTCGGAAACCTAAAATCGCTTTGCCTTGGGTAGTTGGGGTAGGTCTGTTCTTCAAAATTAAAATTGGCGTTGCTGCCGTTGCTGCCGGGCCCCTGCCGCTCTGTATTATTGGATTGATAGTACTTTCCACCAAAAAGCACCGTATTCTCTTTTCCGAAGAAATTATACCGCGTCAACAAACGGGCCTCTGCCCCCCAATTGTTAAAATTACCTACTATCAATTCCCTTGGAGCCTCCACATCATCCTCCTGTGAAACCCTGTTTTCGCGAAAACCAACCGATTTCCTATAGGCGTCCAAGGCAAAGAGGTTGAGGCTAAAATCGGTTTTATTGCTCAAAGCGTGTTCCAATCGCATAGCATATAATTTCCAATCCACATTAAACCAGTTTCGGGTTCGGTTGCTAAACGTGGGGTCTTCCTCAAACTGTTCATCGGTAAGACCGCCCGGTTGCTGTGCCAAATAGTTTAAATAGCTTACCTCAAAGGAAATTTTGGTCCTTTCTGTAGGCGAATAATCCAAATGTACGTAGCCATTGAAGGATTCAAACTGGGAGTTGGGACGAAAACTATTTCCTTTTTTATAGTTGAAAAAAGTATAATAACCTACCTTGCCCAAGGTCCCGCCTAAACTGTTAAAACTGGTGAACAAGTTGTAAGAACCCAAGGATTGCCGGGATATCCACTCTATTTTCTTGTTGGGATCGGGTTGTTTCAGTTTAAAATTGATAAGGCCTCCAAATTGTGTCCCATACTGCAAAGATGCCGCACCGCGTACCACTTCGATCTCTGAAATGGATTCAGCCGGCGGTGTATAGTAACTTTCGGGATATCCCAGTACATCTGCAGAGATGTCATAACCATTTTGTCTTGTATTGAAGTTTGCACTGCGGTTGGGATTGAGGCCACGCCCACCAATATTCAATTGCAGTCCCGCATCGTTGTTTTCGTAGATATTGAGCCCGACCACTTGGGAGTATATCTGCCTGGCATTACCGCCGGCAAGGTTAGCGGTAAGGTTGCTTACCAATACCACTTCGCTCTTCTTGCCCGCATAAATGGCAGTTCCCTCAACGTCCCTTAATCGTTTTAGGGCGAAAAGGCGTTCTTTTCTTTGGGTGACCACTACTTCAGAAAGTTCTATGCCCAAAGATTCAAGTTCTAAGTTCAGTGACGTATCATCGGAAATGCTAACCTCGTGATCCAGTATAGCATACTCGTAGGCAAATACGGTAAAATTATAGGTCCCTTTTGGAATGTCCTGAAATTTGAAATCCCCAAAATCATTCGTGATGGTTGATTTTCTTAGAGTAGTGAGAAACACTTCGGCATTTGGGACAGGTTCGTTGGAAGCTGCAGAAACTACTTTTCCCTGAACCACATATTGTGCAAACATTGCAGAACTTGTGAAGGCAAAAAATAGGGTTGCGATTATATGTTCTTTTTTTAAATACATTTTTTTGTTTAAAAACCTTTGATTTCATCCTTAAATTCCAATATCCAGTCCTTAGGCCCAAACGACTCTTCTTGCTCCAGTAAATTTACTTTTGGGTCAATATAAGGTTGGCTAAGCCTGCCATTCAGTGCTACATAGCTCTCTACATAGACCGCTACATTTTTATGGCCTTGTGCTGTAAAATGTTTTCCGAGGAACTGGGCGTACTGAAGGATAAAGTCGGGTTGGGTGCTCATCTGTTTTTCCTGAAATGTTGACAGAAAATCGGTATTGTCAACAAGGAAAGCTGTTCCCTTTTTTTTATCCACAATCTTAAATTGTGCATATCCAGCTTTTTCCATTAGCATTACCCGCCAAGAAAAACGGTATCCCTCCTCGGTCCAAAAAAGCTCGTTTTTGTAGAGCAGATAACGCCAAGGAAAAAGTAACTGAAAGGCAATAAACAAACCCACGATAAGCATTGGGGCCATGGTTTTATTGCGATAGGTTTTATTGCGTATCCCTGCATCTGCCTTTTCCTTTTTAATCCTAAAAATAGTCGAAAGCGTTTTCAATATTTTATGGTGGACTCCCGCATCGAAAAAAACGAGTGCGCTCACTATCATCACATAAGGGAACATACCTATGGGAAAGAGGATGCGGGTCATCAAATGAAAAATTACCACCAGACCGAAAGCTGCCCAACGGGTGGGTCTATAAAACAACAAAAACGGTATCGCCAGATCATAGGCGGCACCGCCCCAGCTAAAGGCATAGTGAAGCCATTGTTGCTGCATTAAATTTCCCAACAATGGCAGGTCATATTGGGCCGGCAACCATATCTTAAGCGGCATTGCCCCAACGAGCCAGTCGCTGTTCAGTTTTGCCAGACCGGCGTAGAAATAGACTAGTGCAATCAATAATTTTATGGCATCAACGGTCCATTTGGGAATCTGTTTATAGGCCTTATCCTTATTCCTTTGTGCATCCATTGAATAATAGGCATTTGCGGGAAGGAAGATCATTAAAAAACTAAGACAACTAATAAAATAGTAATGGTTAAGATAGGTCGTCTTATCCATCAACTCGATGTAGGTAAAGCTTAAAAAGAAAAGGATGATCGCCATTCTGTATCGATACCCCAACGCAATGCAGATTGCGGAGATACCGCAGATAAAGAACAATAAATAGGTGTAAACACCCAAAGGCCGTACCCATTCAAACCCATAATATGAAAAAAAGAATTTGGGTTGAATATAAAGTTTATCGATCCAGCCATAGCTCCAAAAACGGACGATGCCAAAAAACATCATCAGTCCAAAAAAAATACGAAAGACCGCCAACGGGGCAGCCTCTGTAGTTATATTTCGGTATGCATTTAAACGTGAGGCCATTGACTAATCGCCATCGGCATCTACATAATCCACATTTATGCTCAGTGCCTGCAACATATCCACTTTTAAGAGGATAACGTTGCGTTGTAGCTCATCATAAGTACTTAGCATTTTGGTATTGTCAGTTTCAATCTGTAGAGCAAAATTATTGTTCAGTTCATTTGCCTGGGTTTCTGCAGCATTGAACTGCGCATTGATAAGGCCACCTAGATCCTCCCCATTTTTAATACTGTTCAAAAAATCAAGATAGGTCTTGAAGCTTTCCCCGGTAGTATTGTTGTTAAAGTATTTTCCGTTGAAAAAATCCTGGCTTGCCTTAACTGCTGTTAGCATCAATTGTTTGGAAAAATCTTTTTTATAGCGCGCCTCTACATTTTCGGGTAATGGTTGTTGGGAGAAAACACCTGCGGGTATCCCTACTTTACCCGCCCGCAACGATTTTTCAAAATAGAATATATAGTCGTTCGTTAGTTTGTCAACAGATCCAGTAGCCGAAGAACTAGTATTTGCAACAAAAACATCCCTAAAGTTGGCATTCCAATCATCGAGTACTGTTGTGGTCAATTGCAGGATAGTTTCCGTAAGGGTGCCGAGATAATTTTTATATCCCAGGGCATTGCCGTTGGTAGTATAGAAACTTACAATTTCGGTATCTGTTGCTCCAAGACCGTTGATCAGATAATCTATAGCAGGGAAACCCTGTACATCCATTGTAGATGGCAAGGCCAGATCGTAAGAACCGGTGGCTACAAAATCTTCAATTTTTTGGGTGTTTGATGGATAAATATTCAGTCGGTTTCTGTACCGTAACTCTTCGGCCTTGCCTATTTCGAACATAGAGACCTTTTGAAAGGAAATGTAGGCCGCTGTCCACGAGGCGCGCAAACTCTGTAGGCTTGCCTCTGTAGGCTCATTTGAATAGACCGTTGCGGCATTGTTCAGGTTTTCGGCCTCTGTTTTAAAAGAAGTATATGCAGGGACAATGATATTATCTGCCCAATTTAAAAGCATTGCGCCACGATCAAAATTATTGTTAGCCGGTGGCAAGTTTTCGTTCCCATTATCTTTTGAACACGCTACAATCAGCAGTCCGATACTAATAAAACTCCAAAGTTTCCAGTGTTTCATAACTATTTTTTTTAAATCAACCGATTTTTCCATCGGCGGTAAATCGGTTGATGTGGCTAATTCAATTTTTATTTAATTTGCGCTGGCAGCTTGCTCGACCGTGAAGTCAAATTTAGCGGCAATAGCTTCAGTAATACTGTCCAGTGTTGAAGGTTCAAGGTCCCAAAAACCATTGAGTCCATCCGCCAAGAGAGCAGATGTAAAACCATCAACTTCGCTTGTGCTAAAGAAGGAAGTATCTGTACTCTGGTTTCTAGTAAAACGCAAGCTAAAAACAAACCCATAACCCTCAGAAAGGTTTTGGAATGCGGCGCCAAAATCACCGTTTGCAAGCAAATTTTTTCCTTGTTGTAAATAGTATACCGCACGTATGGCAATTACCTCGGATATTTTTTGACGTATAATGGCAGCCTGGGTATCCCGTACTGTATAATCTTTTGCCACTATCGCGGCACGACCCAATTTGAATGCATCAAAAATATCGGCAGCAATGGTAGAAAAATCCGGGTCTGCGTTTACTGTGCCCAAATAATCATTCAAAAAACTATCATCGCCCCCAATGGTTACATTCGGGTTGGCTGCATCAACGGATGTTCCGTAGAGGTATCCATAGGCCTCGTCCCAATTATGTTCCATCGTGGTAAAGGTCTCTCCATCCTCTGTAATCCCATTGTCGTTGTCCGCAACTTTATTATCAGCATCAAGAACAGCTATGCTGAGATAGTTGTTAAGCATCTGATCTGCCATCAGCGCCCCAATAAGGCTTTTTGCAAACATTTGGTTGTACACAAGTCCTTTAGCGTTAACATACCGGGTTTTTGTCCCATCGGCAAGTTGACCGGCACTGCCAGCGACTGCTAGGACATCCTTGTTAGGGAATACCTCATTGACCTGACCGGAAATATAGCTATCGAATAGGTTTCTTATAGCTGCCGCTTCTGTGGTGTTTGCGCTAAAATAATCTTGGGACGCAGCCGTTTTACTGCGTACGTTTTTATCTGACGCATTTAAGGCAGCGTCTGAAAAATCTAGGTCCCCTTCCTGATGTGCATACATTGCCTGCAAGGATATCACAGTCGTGTTTTCGAAATCTGTAAAGGAATTAAGGATTTCTTCAGCCATTAAAATTCGGGTGGTCTGGCCACTAAAATCCACTGTGGATTGTCCATCTCTTTCGAAGGTGTAGTTTGAAGGCACCTCAATGTTTGAGGTTTCAGTAATCGGCTCATCATCAGAAGAACACGAAGCAAAAATAAGGCTTCCTATAATTGCGGTAAAAAACATTTTTTTCATCATTAAATTTATTTAGACTTAATATAAGTAAGTGATTATTTCAGCGACAAAAATAGAAATGAAATTTAAAAAAACAAACTTATTTAGAACAATTCTTAATAATAAATTTAAAACAGGTTTGTATTCGGCATTTTTCTAGAAATTAGATAATCTTTCATATAGATTTAGGAGAATATGTTGCATATGAAATCAAAATTATTTGTTAAATAAAGAAAATTTACTTGAAATTTTGTATTTTTGTAAAATTAATGAAGAAAATCTTTTTTAAAATATCAACATTCTCTATGGCACTGTTAGTGTTGTTGTCAACCGTATCATTTACGGTAGATAGTCATTATTGTGGAGATATTTTTGTGGACTCTTCATTATTTGGTCACGCTCAAACTTGCGGTATGGATGTTCAACAGCAATCGCAGTCATCAGAGTGTGATATTTCTAAAAAAGATTGCTGTAGTGATGAACAAGTGATTGTTGAAGGGCAAGATACTTTAAAAACATCGTTCGACAAATTAGATAAAGACCAACAACTATTTGTTGCTGCTTTTATCCATACCTATATACACTTATTTTTCGAATCTCAAGAAGATTTAAATTCATACAGAGATTATACGCCTCCTCCCTTGGTCAGGGATATTCAAGTTTTAGACCAGACTTTCCTTATTTGATTTTTAAGTAATTAGAACTGTAGTCCTGCATTAATTTGTTTTGGACATTTCTGCTTGTTTGTCACTTTTAAACAAGATTTATAATTACTTAATAATCATTTCTATGCTGAATAAAAGCATCAAATTTCTAATAGAAAATAAATTAGTAGCTGTTTTACTATTAGCTTTGTTCGTCGGTTGGGGCGTTGTAAACGCACCTTTTAATTGGGAGACCGGTATTTTGCCTACTGACCCTGTAGCTGTGGATGCCATTCCCGATATTGGTGAAAACCAACAAATTGTTTTTACCAAATGGCAAGGGCGCTCGCCACAGGATATTGAAGACCAAATTACGTATCCACTTACAACTTCGCTTCTAGGTATTCCAGGCGTGAAAACTATTCGTAGTTCCTCTATGTTTGGGTTTTCCAGTATCTATATCATTTTTGAAGAAGATGTGGAGTTTTACTGGTCACGTAGTCGCATTCTCGAAAAACTCAATTCGCTTCCTTCCAACTTGCTGCCAGATGGCGTTAACCCAGCTTTGGGCCCTGATGCCACAGGTTTAGGACAAATATTCTGGTACACCCTAGAAGGTCGTGACAAGGATGGTAATGTAACCGGTGGTTGGGATTTACAGGAACTGCGTAGTATACAGGATTATTATGTGAAATACGGATTGTCATCGGCAAGTGGTGTTTCCGAAGTAGCGTCTATCGGCGGTTATGTTCAGGAATATCAAGTAGATGTGGACCCGGAGAAAATGCGCCAATACAATATTGGATTAAGTGCCATTGTCAAAGCCGTTAAGCAGAGCAACCAAGATATTGGTGCACAAACATTGGAAATCAATCAGGCCGAATATCTGGTTCGTGGTTTGGGCTATGTAAAATCCGTTGCAGATATTGAAAATGCCGTGGTCACTTCAGAGAATTTTACGTCTATCCGAATAAAAGACATCGCAACTGTTCATTTGGGACCGCAAACTCGTCGTGGTATTTTAGATAAAGAAGGTGCCGAAGTTGTTGGTGGTGTTGTGGTAGCGCGATATGGCGCCAACCCTATGGAAGTTATCAATAATGTAAAAGAGCAAATCGCTGAACTGTCATCTGGGCTTCCAACAAAAGTTCTGGCAGATGGCCGCACCTCACAAGTGACCATTGTCCCCTTTTACGACCGTACCCAGCTTATTCAAGAGACCCTACACACGCTTAATGAAGCACTCACGCTTGAAATCTTAATAACCATTCTGGTCATTATCGTAATGGTGTTCAACCTACGCGCATCCATCTTAATTTCAGGTTTGTTACCCGTTGCAGTATTAATGGTTTTCATTGCAATGAAACTTTTTGATGTAGATGCAAATATTGTAGCATTGTCAGGGATTGCCATTGCTATAGGTACAATGGTGGATGTGGGCGTTATACTGGCCGAAAATATGATTCGGCATTTGGAAGATGAAAAATTACGCTTTCGCGAAAGCGGAATCGAGTACACCACAAATGAAATCATCTACAATGCAACTGCTGAAGTTTCTGGTGCAATTTTAACGGCAGTATTAACAACCATTATCAGTTTTATTCCTGTATTCACTATGATAGGTGCTGAAGGAAAGTTGTTTCGTCCACTCGCATTTACAAAGACAATGGCGCTCACGGCGTCTTTGGTTATCGCCCTTTTCTTGATACCACCATTTGCCGCATTCCTTTTCAAAAAGAGTACTATTAGGGAGCACGCTAAATATATTATTAATGCTGTTCTCATCGTCCTTGGTATCACAGCCATCTTCTATGGTTATTGGTTGGGTATTATATTAATTGCCTATGGAATCGTTGCAATTTTGAGTGTACGCGATATTATCACGGCAAAAAGAGCCAATCTAATACATATCGTTATTTCTTGTATTGCTATTGTTTTCCTTCTAGCCGAATACTGGCGACCACTAGGTTTTGACCGCGGTATTATAATGAACTTGATTTTTGTTGCGATTATCTGTTTCGGATTACTGGGGGCGTTTTCAATTTTCCAAAAATATTACGACACTATATTACGTTGGGCACTTCAAAACCGATTACTGTTTTTAATAATTCCGACCACAGTGTTGATTTTAGGGGCCATAATAATGCGCAACACGGGTAAAGAATTTATGCCATCGCTCAACGAAGGCTCATTCCTGTTAATGCCAACATCCTTGCCACACGCAGGTGTTGAAGAAAACAAGCGTGTGTTACAGCAGCTTGATATGGCCGTAGCCAGTATTCCTGAAATCGAAACGGTAGTAGGTAAATCGGGTAGAACAGAATCTGCTCTTGACCCTGCGCCGCTCTCGATGTATGAAAATGTGATTCAGTATAAGTCTGAATATATGCGAAACAAGAATGGCGAGAGACAACGCTACCGCGTAAACGATGATGGTTTATTTGTTCTGAAAAATGATAAATTCATTATTAATCCAAATAATGAAATCGATGATGACGCTAATTATGAGGCCTCGCAACTAAAAACAAATGCAACCCATAACGATTTAATTGAAGACGGCAGCGGTGAATATTACCGAAACTGGCGGCCAGAAATCGACAGCCCAGACGATATCTGGAATGAGATTGTGAAAGTGACCAAATTTCCAGGGGTGACTTCTGCACCAAAACTACAACCTATCGAGACAAGGCTCGTAATGCTTCAAACAGGTATGCGTGCGCCTATGGGTATAAAAGTTAAAGGGCCAGACTTGAAAACAATAGAAGCTTTTGGTCTACAGCTCGAAGACATTTTAAAACAAGCTGAAGGTGTAAAAGAACAAGCTGTCTTTGCAGACCGTATTGTGGGCAAGCCCTATTTACTAATTGATATAAAACGAGACCAATTGGCACGCTATGGAATTTCCATAATGGATGTTCAGGAAGTACTTCAGGTAGCTGTGGGCGGTATGCCGCTTACTCAAACGGTAGAAGGTCGTGAGCGGTATGGAGTAAGAGTGCGCTATCCGCGTGAGTTGCGTGCAAACCCAGAAGATTTAAAAGATATTTATGTTCCGGTTGAGAAAGGAAGTCCGGTTCCACTGAGCGAATTGGTAGACATACGTTATGAACAAGGTCCACAGGTCATAAAAAGTGAGGACACCTTCTTGATAGGGTATGTACTGTTTGATAAACTCGATGGTTTTGCCGAAGTTGATGTGGTCGAAAATGCCCAAGCGCTCATTCAACAAAAAATAGACAATGGTGATTTGATTGTGCCACAAGGTATTAATTACCGTTTTACGGGTACGTATGAAAATCAGCTGCGCGCAGAAAAAACACTTTCCGTAGTTGTGCCTTTGGCATTGCTTATTATTTTCTTGATTCTGTATTTCCAGTTCCGTTCTGTTTCCACCTCGTTGATGGTATTTACAGGAATCGCAGTTGCCTTTGCAGGTGGCTTTATAATGATTTGGCTTTACGGTCAGGATTGGTTCTTCAATTTCAGCTTTTTTGGTGAGAATATGCGGGATTTGTTCAATATGAAAACCATCAATCTAAGTGTTGCTGTCTGGGTTGGCTTTATTGCGCTTTTTGGTATCGCAACAGATGATGGTGTAGTTATGGCTACCTACCTCACACAAACTTTTGACAGAGAGAATCCCAATGATAAAAAAGGAATCCGACTTGCCACATTAGAAGCTGCTGGAAAGCGAATTCGTCCGTGTTTGATGACTACTGTTACCACCGTGCTTGCACTCTTACCTGTACTTACTTCTACGGGAAAAGGAAGCGATATTATGATACCTATGGCAATCCCCATTTTCGGTGGGATGATTATAGATATTACATCCTACTTTTTAGTACCAGTATTATATAGCTGGAAAAAAGAGTACCAACTTAAACGAGCAAACAAATGAAAAATATAAAAATTATTACCTGTCTTTTGTTTGTTTCCGCTTTCGCGAAAGCGCAACAACTACAATCATACATTGAAGAGGCACAATCTAACAACCCCGAGATTCAAGCCTTTGAACTGCGCTATAACATCGCCGAAGAAAAAGTGAACGAAGCAAACTGGCTGCCTAATACTGAAGTGAGTGCTGGGTACTTTGTCAGTGAGCCCGAGACCCGTGTTGGGGCGCAGAGAGCACGTATTGGCTTTAAGCAAATGTTGCCTTGGTTCGGGACCATAACGGCAAGAGAAAATTATGCAGCCTCAATGGCTGAAGCTGAATATGTGGAAATCATAATTGCCAAAAGAAAACTGGCACTTTCTGTAGCTCAATCCTATTATCGTTTGTATGAAATACAAGCAAAGCAAAGGGTGCTCGATAAGAACATTAAATTATTAGAAACCTATGAGCGTCTTGCCCTTACATCGGTTGAAGTAGGCAAGGCATCTTCTGTTGACGTTTTGAGATTACAGATTCGTCAAAATGAATTGCAACAGCAAAAAGAGGTGCTCGAAGAGGAATTTGGGTCAGAACAAATCACCTTCAATAAGCTACTCAATCGTGATGGAACTATGATGGTTGATGTGGTCACATTAATGGAAATTCCAAGTGAAAACGCCGTATCTGGTAGAGATGCACTATCACTTAATCCTGAACTGCTTAAATATGATAAACTCTACGAATCTATAGCACAATCTGAATTGCTCAACCAGCGTGAGGCATTACCTATGTTTGGTTTTGGGGTTGATTATCTACCAGTGAGCGAGCGAGCGGATATGAATCCAATAGACAATGGAAAGGATATACTAATGCCTATGGTTTCAGTTTCCATTCCCATTTTTAATAATCGGTATAAATCTATTTCAAGGCAAAATGACTTGCGCCAACAAGAAATCGAGACTCAAAAAGCACAACGATTGAATGTTTTGGAATCCGCTTTCGCAAAAGCAATATCGCAACGCAACCAAGCACGAATAGCATATAATACACAAGAGAACAATCTGAAACAAGCAGAAGATGCTGAAGAAATTCTCATTAAAAACTATGAAACGGGCACCATTGATTTTAATGATGTGCTGGATATCCAAGAGTTACAGCTCAAATTTCAGTTAAATCAAGTGGAATCGATACAGAAGTATTACACACAATCTGCAATTGTTAATTACCTAATCAACTAACCGGATGGAAAAGAAATTATTTATAAAAAATATGGTGTGTAATCGCTGTATTAAAACAATCCAGAGTGATGTTGAAACATTAGGGATTCACTTAAAGCATATTGAATTGGGTTCTATTATTTACGAAGAGAAATCTATAGATGATTTTGAAAATATAAAAAATGTTTTAGAAAACAATGGTTTCGAAATTTTACTGGCGCAAGACCAGCAATTAGTAGAGCAAGTTAAAATTGAACTTATTAAATTATTACAAAAATTACCACTTCAATTAAATAAAACGCTGTCCAAGCATTTGGAAAGTAAATTAAACCTTGAGTACTCAAAAATCAGTAAAATATTTTCTGTTACGGAGCATATTACCATAGAAAAATACTTTATAAAACTCAAGATAGAAAGAGTGAAAGAGCTGATTCAATTACAAGAGGGTAATTTTACGGAGATAAGTCAGCTGCTTGATTACAGTAATGTAAATCATTTAAGTAGGCTGTTTAAAAGTGAAACTGGTATGAGTCTGACTAATTATAAGAATAATCAAAAAAGTATTAGAAACCCTTTAGATCAAATAAGGTAGATAACAACCATAATTATGACACAAACTTCTCATAATCAATATTAATTTTAAAAAAAGTAATCTTATGAAAAAAATAAGCTATGCATTTATTCTTTTGTTACTGTGTACCTATACAGCATCTGCACAGTCCGTGGAAGGTAATGTCGATAATCTACCCGTTCACGAATACACGTTGACCCTAAAGGAAGAAATGGTTAATAAAGCCGGTAAAGAAGTAAAAGGGATGACCGTCAACGGAGGTATTCCAGGGCCAACGCTCGAATTTACCGAAGGGGAGTACGCAGTAATCTATGTAAAAAATGAAATGAGCGTGGAGACATCCATCCATTGGCACGGCTTGTTGTTGCCCAATTTTTATGATGGGGTACCCTACCTTTCTACACCGCCCATAGAACCCGGTAAAACACTAAAATATGAATTCGCAATAAAGCAAAACGGCACCTATTGGTACCATTCCCATACAATGTTGCAGGAACAGAGCGGTGTTTACGGCTCAATTGTAATACAGCCCAAAGAAAAAACCTTGGAGTATGATAAAGAGCAGGTTTTGGTACTATCTGACTGGACCAACGAAAAACCGCGGGATGTACTTCGGTTTTTAAAGCGAGGTACAGAATGGTACAATATAAGAAAAGGAACAGCTACGCCGCTTAACCAAGTAATTGCAAGGGGCGCATTTGGGGCGCAATTAAATTTTTGGAGACAGCGTATGGAAAGTGCAGATGTGGCAGATGTGTATTACCCAGCGTTCTTAATTAATGGAGAAGAAAAAGTGGAGTACCCCGAGTTTAAACCTGGCGAAAAAGTGCGCCTTCGCATTATAGACGGCTCTGCTTCTACTTCGTTCTGGATGGCCTTTGGCGGCCCTGACCCTTTGCTTGTCTCGGCAGACGGTAAAGATGTAGTACCGGTTAAGCATAACAAGACATTTATAGGGGTCGCTGAAACCTATGATTTTATCGTAACCATACCGGAGAACGGCAAACTGGAATATAAAATTATGGCCCAAGACGGCTCTGGTACCGCAACGGCATACCTAGGCCAAGGACCTATTGTTGCTGCACCCGATGTATCCAAACCTGATAAAATAGGGATGATGCAACAAATGGCCAAAATGAAAATGAAAATGGGTGCACCCGCTTTAAAGTTCCGACCAGGCAAAGATGAGCGTTACGAGATGAAAGAAAAATGGGGAATGCAGATGGAAGGAATGAAAGATATGGATATGGGTACAATGAATATGGACAAGTCCAATATGAAGGGTATGGAAATGAAGAAGCATAAAATGGACGAAATGCAAATGGATATGAAAAAGGATTCAATGCAGATGGACCATTCCAAAATGGCAGGGATGGACACAAAAATGGATACCAAAATGAAAAAGGCCTCTCAAATGGATGATATGAAAATGGACGAAGCAGATGGAATGCAGGGAATGAATATGTTTTCAGAGTATAACTATGACTACTTGAAATCGCCGGAGAAGACCAATTATGACCCAGATGTTCCTGTAACGGATATCCTATTAAACCTTACCGGGAATATGCAGCGCTATATCTGGAGTTTGAATGGGGTTCCTCTATCTGAAGCAGATAAAATAAAAATCAAGGGAGACGAAGTAACTAGGATTACCTTCAATAACCTGACTATGATGCACCACCCAATGCACCTACACGGTCATTTTTTTAGGGTCATTAACGAAAATGGGGAATACTCACCCTTAAAACACACAGTCAATGTTCCACCAATGAAACAAGTTACCATTGAATTTTATGGTGATGAATATGGCGATTGGTTTTTCCATTGTCATATTCTATACCATATGATGGGAGGTATGGCGCGTATTGTAAGTTATGATACCCCTAGGGATCCAAGGTTGAAGGAATATCCCGTATCTAAACTTATTGACGAGACCGACCAGTTCTATTCCTACGGAATGATAGATGCCGCATCACATATGACCACTTTGAACCTTATATCTTCAAATATCCGAAACCAATTCAGTTTGAGGGGCGAATATGGTTGGAACAGGAATATGGAGGTTGAAGCTGCCTACGATAGATACCTCTATGATTATCTAACCGTTTTTGGCGGTGTAAATGTCGAGAACGAAATGGAGGATAGCCTTGAAGAAATAACAACAACAGCTATAGCAGGGATACGATACCTTACGCCCTACTTATTTACGTTGGATGTGAGGATGGATAGTAAGCTACGCCCGCAGATTAGCTTAAGCCGTGCTATTACCATTTTCCCTAGAACTATTGTTTTTGGGATGTACGAGTACCAAGCAGATTTTGGGTGGGTAGATGACCTGCCTCAAGGAGATAATTTCAAAAAAGAGATTACTTGGAGTACGGGTGTTGAATATCTTTTATCCAAAAATTTCTCATTGATGGGAAGTTATGATAACCGTTTTGGTGCAGGTGGAGGATTATCACTAAGATTTTAATGACTAAAAAATAAAACGATGGACTACAATTGGGATTTCTTAACCATTTTCGGTGTTATTATTCTAGGTGTTTTCATCTATGCAGGAGGAAAGAAAATAAAGCGGACTAAAAGTTCAAAGGCTATGGATGTCCTTGATGAAAGGTACGCTAAAGGAGAGATAACCAAAGAGGAGTATGAAGAAATTAAGCAGGCTATAGGCTCAAAGAAATAAAAAAAAGAAGCAATCCAAAAATCTGTTAGACATAGCACTATGTAAAAAAAAATTAAGCTGTGTAAACAGGTATAACAATAAATTAAAATCAAATATTAACTATTAAAATCGAAATTAAAATGAAAAAATTAAAAATGACCGTCGGTATTTTAGTAATGACCTTAACCCTTACGGCTATATCCTGTAAGGACGGAAAAAAAGATGAACCAGCTGCACCTATGAGCAATGAGATGTACCAAGAGTCTATGGATGACAAAGATGATATGGCAATGAGTGACAACCAAGACGCAAAAGCAGAAGCAATCCTGAAAGATTATTTCAACTTGAAAGATGCACTTGTAGGCGATGACAATGATAAGGCAAAAGAATTGGGAGCAACGCTTGCAAGTACTTTTGGAAATTTTGATGCATCCAGCTATTCAGATAGTGAGCAACAGGAACTCAAGGATATTATGGAAGATGCCACAGAACACGCAGAACATATTTCAGAAAGTGATATAGCACACCAGCGAGAACATTTTAAAATCATAAGTAAGGATGTAACAGATATGGTTGCTATAACCGGTACAGAAAACACCTTGTATCAACTATTCTGCCCAATGTATGATGGAGGTAGTAATTGGTTAAGTATGAGCAAGGACGTTAAGAATCCTTATTATGGAAGTAAAATGTTGACCTGTGGTGAAATGCAAAAGGAAATCAATTAAATGAAAATTTTAAAAATCATAGCAATAATAGCACTGGTAGGGTTTGTGGGGATTCAATTTATTCCCACGGAACGCAATCAAAGTTATACGGTTCCCGAAACTGATTTTATGTTGGTACATAATGTTCCTGAAACTATTCAGAAAAAATTACAGGTATCCTGCTATGATTGTCACAGTAACAATACGCAATATCCTTGGTATAATAAGATTCAACCCGCTGCTTGGTTTTTGGAAGACCACATTAAAGAAGGCAAGGCCGAACTTAATTTTAACGAATGGGATTCGCTTTCAAGCCGAAGAAAATCAAGTAAACTTCGATCAATTATCAAACAGATAGAAAGCGGAGAAATGCCTTTGGATTCTTACACTTTGATACATAAAGATGCTAAGTTTTCTGAAGCGGAGGCAGAAGAATTAATCAATTTTATCACACAATTAAAAGATAGTTTATAAACAATAATTTAAAAATAATAAAAATGAAAAATTTAAAAATGAGTATAGCAGTAATGCTATTGTTAGCAGTTTCTTTTACCAACGCCCAGGAAAAAGAAAAA
Source organism: Leeuwenhoekiella polynyae (assembly GCF_004104075.1). Classification (GTDB taxonomy): domain Bacteria; phylum Bacteroidota; class Bacteroidia; order Flavobacteriales; family Flavobacteriaceae; genus Leeuwenhoekiella; species Leeuwenhoekiella polynyae. The sequence continues at coordinate 41,756 of NZ_QOVK01000015.1, forward strand.
ATGAACCACAAGCACGGTGAAATGGAAATGGATCATAGTAAAATGAAAATGGACAAAATGAATCCAGCGGCAGAAACGGTTCTTGCCGATTATTTTATGTTGAAAGATGCTTTGGTAGGCGATGACACCAAGAAAGCGGCACAATCAGGTTCTAAATTGGTAGCCTCTCTTAAAAAATTCGATAAGAGTAGTTACTCAAAAGAACAACAAAAAGAGCTGGCCGATATCATAGAAGATGCTACCGAGCACGCAGAACATATTTCTGAAAGTGCGATAGACCACCAACGCGAGCACTTTAAAACGTTAAGTAAGGATATTACTGATATGGTAGCTATTACGGGTACAAAAAGCACGTTATATGAACAATTTTGCCCAATGTACGATAAAGGAAGTGCTTGGTTAAGTACAAGTAATGAAGTAAAAAACCCCTACTATGGCAGCAAAATGCTTAAATGTGGGAAAGTTCAAAAGACAATTCAGTAAAGTTGTAATCCTTTTGACCAAAATCAAGAGAATTAAGCAACCAACAATAATCAAAGATGAGGACTAAAATAATCAAACTCTTTTTGCGACTTGCAATATCAATCGGATTTTTATCGGCAGTAGCTGATAGATTTGGATTGTGGAACAAAGATGTTTCTGTGTGGGGGAATTGGGATAATTTTCTTAACTACACACAACAGATAAATCCTTGGATTCCGGACTCATTAATTTCAACAATCGGAATTATTGCAACCGCAGCTGAAATTATTTTTGCATTCTTCTTGATAATTGGATTTAAAACAGAATTGTTCGCAAAATGGAGTGGATTTTTACTGCTACTATTTGCGCTTTCAATGACATTTTCCACTGGAATAAAAGGAGCATTAGACTTTTCAGTCTTTACAGCTTCTGCTGGAGCTTTTGCGTTAAGCCTAATGAAAGAAAAGTATATGGAATTGGACAGCCTAATTGCAAAAGGAAATAATTGAGTGTAAATAAACAAAGTAAGAAACCGATAATATGGTAGTAGGAAGTTTAAATATGGCAAAATACAAAAGACTATTCAATAGGTAATCCCTTCCCTAAGCATCTTTTGTTGCTCTGGTTTATTAGTTAACAGAAGTAAATAAGATGTCTGGGATATCTTGGGTAGTCATTAAGTCCTGTCGTGGGAAGGAAAACAATGTTGATGGTTAGTGTTAATTCCTTCCCAGGTCAGGCAAAAATTTAAGTCCTAATAAGAGAGAGGGCACATACTTTTGGTTGGTTAGTGAAGCCCTTTCTCTTAATTAGGCACAAATAAAATAGTATGAAATGAGCCATACAAAAAAGTTGATAACAAGCGAAATGTTGATTGGCCAATTACATCTGATAATTAAAAATAAATAAATATCAACAGATGAAAGATTGTTGTAAAACCGGTAGCGAAACCAAACAAAAGAGAAGTGGCTTCAAAAAATGGTTCAATTATACCATTTATGCCATTATAGCCATTATTGTGATAGGTGTATTGATCTTGCAATTAACAGGTGATTAATTTAAAACTATATAAAATGAAATCTAAAAAAATAATTTTCACCGTATTGATGTTAGCCTTGTTTGGAGGTTTTTCGACGGTATTTGCTGATAGTAATTTTATTGTTTCTGAAACTAAAACCGACATCAAGGATGAGAAATCACTTTCTATTTTTGAAACAAGCAGTCCAATTTCTGTCTCACAAGACCATACTGAAGCCGGTTTGGACGATTTCCCTAATCTGCATCCATTAGTTGTACACTTCCCGATTGTACTGCTTTTATTGGCAGTTTTGTTACAGCTCATCCAGCTGTTCGTTTTAAATCGCACACTGGATTGGGTCATTTTACTAACAGTAGGATTCGGATTTATCGGAGCTTACGTAGCAGGTACACTGGTGCACCCACATACCGAAGGACTTACAGAAACCGCAAAAAAGGTCTTGGAACTGCACGACAAATATGCAGATTGGACTTTATGGGCAAGTGCTTTGGCAGCCCTATTAAAAATAGTAAGCCTCTTCTGGTACAAATTAAAGCGAGGTTTTGAAATTGGGGTATTTGTAGTTATGGCTTTTGCAGGATATTCAGTAGCACAGGCAGGACACTATGGTTCACAGCTCGTGCATATTGAAGGAGTTGGCCCACAGGGGAAATATCTTGGTAACGAAAACGAAGAAGGTCACGGAGAAAGTGATGAACATTCACATTAATACTGAAAAATGAGAAAAGGATTTATTATAACCGCTATATTTTTAGTTGCTGCATATATCGTTATGGTATTTTGGCATCCCCATTTGTGGTGGATTGGATTGATTATCCTTCCTTTACTCGTTCTCGGTCTTGTGGACTATTTTCAAGAATCAAATAATATTAGGAGAACCTACCCTTTGCTTGGTAGAATCACAAATCTTCTTGAGGAGCAACGCCACGTTATTCAGGAAACATTATTGCTCAACCGTACCGAAGGGCAACCCTTTACTTTAATTCAAAAGGAAATTGTCTATAAAAGAGCTGCCGATGCGCTTATAAATCAACCTTTTGGAACACAGATTCCGTATGACAAAGTGGGGCGCGAGTGGTTTACCCATTCCACATATCCTGCAAAACAAATCAATGACGACTTTAGAGTTCTTATAGGAAGTTCCCACTGCTTAAAACCTTACTCTGCCAGCATTCTCAACCTTGCGGGAATGAGTTTTGGTTCCATAAGCAAAAATGCTACCCTTGCTTTTAACGGTGGTGCGAAAATAGCAGGTTTTGCTCAAAACACCGGCGAAGGTGGCTTTACACCCTATCATCAAGAATACGGTGCAGATATTATCTTTCAGTTTGGAACAGGCTATTTTGGATGTCGTGATGCAGAAGGAAATTTTGACGCCAAAAAATTCGCCGATATCGCAACCAACGATGTAGTGAAAATGATTGAAATAAAAATATCGCAAGGTGCCAAACCTGGCTTTGGGGCAATTTTGCCGGCAAAGAAGAACACAAAGGAAATTGCCAAATTCAGGGATGTGGAGCAGGGAACGGAAATTCATTCCCCAGCCTTTCATTCGGCATTCGACAATGACGTTGAAATGCTACGCTTCATTAGAAAATTGAGAAAACTCTCTAAAGGAAAACCTGTGGGAATAAAGCTGTGCATTGGTCAACAAGATGAGTTTGAAAGAATGGTTCAAACCTTTGCCGAAAAGCAAAATTGCCCAGACTTTATAGCCATTGACGGTGCCGAAGGTGGCTCTGGTGCTGCCCATATGGAATCCTTACATTGGGCCGGTATGCCAATAATTGAAGCCATCCATTTCGCAAACGGCATTCTTAAAAAGTATGGGTTGCGAGATGAAATTAAAGTAATGGCAGCTGGTAAAATTATATCCGCTTTTGATATCTATAGAATGATGGCGCTCGGCGCAGATGCCTGTTATAGCGCAAGAGGGATGATGTTTGCCTTGGGCTGTGTGCAATCGCTAAAATGCAATTTGGATACCTGCCCTACGGGAATTACCACAATGGTGCCTTCCCGAGTTGCATCCATTGTTGTAAAAGATAAAAAAACCAAAGTTGCCAACTATCATAAAAATACCATCGAAGGTTTTAAGGAACTGCTAAAATCAATGGGTATTGAAAATAGAAAGGGTATCGACAAAAAGTATATTGTCCGCCGAATCAATGAGAATGAGACCAAGACATATCAAGAGTTATACTCAAATGGATTGAATGGTCGAAAAATAAAAAGTAATGGGTAAAAACTTAATTTATTTGTTAATAATACTGTTGTTTTCAAGCAATGTATCTATAAAGGCCCAAAATTATATAGTAAAGGAAGGAACCGCATCCTTTAAGGCAAAAATGCCACTTAATTCCTATATCGGCAAATCTGATGATTTACAGGGCACCATAGGTTTTAAGGACGGCACGTTGACCTTTTCGGTTCCTGTAAAATCCATAAAGACAGATAATGAAAAACGGGATGGACATATGTATGATCTGGTAAAAGCGGAAAAAAAACCCAATGTTGTTTTTGAAGGAAAATTTATGGACGATTTTAATTTTGAAGAAAAAGCGACACAAACGCTCAACGCAAAGGGAGATTTCACCCTTGCCGGAGTTACTCGGGAAATAACCATTCCTATTGAGTTGAAACTTGTTTCAGAAGATACAATTCAATTAACAGCTTCTTGGTCTTTATTGATTACCGATTATAATTTGGAACGCCCAAGTTTGGTATTTATAAAAGTTAATGACAAGCACGACTTGAGTGTGGATGCAATACTTACGAAGAAATAAAATAGATTGTTGAATTAAATAAATGGATTATGAGAACATTAATAAAATTGGCAGTCTGCCTTTTAATAAGCATTACCGCAGTAAGTTGTTCGGTCACTTCTTCGGCCATCGTTACCGATTATGACCAAGAAGCACAGTTTGGAACCTACAAAACCTTTTACTGGTCCGATGATTTTCAAATGGACAGCGACAAGGAAAACGAACCGTTATTTTTCAACACATTGATAAAGAAACGGTTAAAAGGCGCCATTCAGGAACAAATGGAAAATAAAGGCTACGTCTTGAATAAGAGCAATCCTGATTTATTGGTAGATTCCCGTATCGTTGTACAGACAAGAGATATAAACACAGGTGGTGGCTACCCTTATTTTCCTTCTTATGGTCACGGTTATGGTCATTTCGGGTCTTACGGTTATGGATATTATGGCGGTTACCAATCATCTCAAGAACACAAAGAAGGTGGCGTTGTCATAGAACTTATAGATATGAAACGCCGTCAATTAGTCTGGCAAGGATTTGCGCCAGATGTGCTGCACGCAAATACCACCGACAAGCAAAAGGAAATTAAGGAGGCGGTGGCAAAAATATTTGCAAAATATCAATATGGGAATACTGTAAAAAACTGAGCTTAAAATGATATAAAAAGATATCAAGAAAAAAAGCCCTAATTAGGGAAGGGTCAATGTTGATGGTTGGTTTTAGTCCCCCCTTGTTAGGCACTAGAAATTTTGTGAAAGAAAATCTTATTGTAAATACTGGATTTTCAGGATGTATATTTTTATGGAGTGGCCACTAGAGTTTCATCTATCCTTTCAAGGCATCAATACTTATTTATTGGTGTTGCAATGATATAACTAATATTAATGTATTAAAAAAATCAATAGTGAAAGAAACTATAAATGATATATCAAACGGCAATGGGTTTTATGGACAGCTCTTTAAAAAAGTATTGCTTACCGCAACGGCGGTTATCGCTATATCACTGAGTTATATATTTTGGGCACAAGCAGATGATAATGGCCTATGGCGACCTATTTTAATTGTGGCTTTGGCTCTAATCAAGACCATTTTTATCGTTCGGCTTACGTTCATACAATTGGCTAAAATAATAGGCGAAAGCCATCAGCTTGCGCACGTCCTAACTTTATTTGCGGTGTTGATTGTTTTGATTGTTTTTTCATTCACGACTGATTATCACGCGTTATATATTTTGAATTCTGAAAATTTCAAAGAGAGTACTTCGCTCAATGGTTCATTCTTCTTGCAATTTTTTGAATTTATCTATTTCAGCTTGATAACTTTTTCCTCGGTTGGATATGGCGATATTGTACCAATTTCAATTGCGGGAAAAACGCTGGTAATGATGGAAATTTTCTTGAGCTTTTTGGTACTTGTCTTTGGCATTGCAAATATTAATAGAATACACGTTGATAATAAATAACCTTTAAAAACTAAAATTATGAAAACAATTAAAACAATTGCACTCGTAACAATTCTCATTGCTACTTTCAGCTTATCCAACGCACAGGAAACAAAAGCAAAGACGGATACGGAAGCGGTTATTGCTGTGATGAAAACCTACAAGGATGCCATTCAAAATTTGACAACTGAAGGCACGTTCAATTTATTTGCAGAAGATTCTGAAGTATTTGAATCCGGTGGAGTCGAAGGCACGTATGCACATTACATTGAGCATCATCTTGGACCAGAATTAGGCGAATTTAAAAGTTTTACCTTTTCTGATTATGAAATCGATGCCAAAGTAGATGCGCCCTATGCTTTTACTACTGAAACCTACATTTATACCATAGTGCTTAACCCAAATGAAAAAGGTGAAACACGAACGATTCGCAAAAAAGGCGTGGCAACGTCTATCCTAAAAAAGATGGGTGGCGAATGGAAAATCATCAAAACACATACCTCTTCAAGAAACACGAAATAACAGCAACAATGAGCAATTTTCCTCAAATAATCCATCAATATAAAACCGACTCGGAAAGTGTTTACAATACTTGGTTTGTTGACAATGACCAGAGATTGAAGGCGTTTAGAACCATCCGTAGAGGCGTTTTGCAGGTGATTGAGGACATTAAAAACAAAACCTTCCCAAACGATTTTAAGGAAAGCAGTCTGGAATTTGTGTTGGGCAGCATTGCAGAGCAAAAGCAAGTTTTTGCGGGTGTGGCGCATCCTTTTTATTGGAAGCCGAAACTGCGCATTCCTGATATCTATGAAAATCAGGACAATAAAATAGCTTTTGGTCAATTTTTGGAAAACTGTATTAATGCCAAAACGGAAGAACAGGTCGTAAGGGAAATCGTAAAGTTGGATGCACTCAAAGTAAAAGGCCTCGGCCCAGCGGTAGCAAGTATTTTATATTTTTTGCATCCCACTTGGTTTCCACCATTTAATACGGCCATACTAAATGGGTTTAATTTTCTGTTCAAGGATAAAAAGAAATTGGGAAGTTGGACGGAGTATCTGAAAATCAGGGAAATCTTGATAGAAACCAATACTAAAAACAAAACGGAACTGTCAAACGATTTAGGCGCAATTGCAGGATTGTGTTTCGAGATTGGCACCCAAAAAATGCTCATAGGTAACGACGAATATTTAAGTGAGGCCGAACGGGTCAAATTTGAAAAAAACATCGTAAAACGGCAAAGGGAAATTCAGGAAGAAAAGCAGGAAGAGAAACTTCACGACGAAATGCAATACCATTTATTGAAAATCGGCATTTCACTTGGTTTTGACGTTACACCTGCCAGCAACGATAAAAGTAAATCTTTTGGCGGTCAAAGTTTTTCGTTCATTTCAATGAAAACATTTCCAGCGCTTCCTTGCGATAAGGAAACCCAAACCACCATTAAACTCATTGATGTGCTTTGGTTTGAAAAGGGAACCAATAATATAGTAGCCGCTTTTGAGGTTGAAAAAAGCACCAGTATCTATTCAGGAATTTTAAGACTGTCCGATTTATATTTCAGCATTTCCGATGGCGATGAGGTTTTTTATATCATCATTCCAAACCATCGTGAAAAAGACGTCATACATCAATTGAATCGACCTGTAATCAAAAATTCCAAGATGCATATAAAGTATATTTTGTTTTCTGAATTGAGGATGCATTGCGATGCGATTTGCAAATTTGGTACAGACCTTACAATTATGGAAAAAATAGCAAAATCAGTTTGATTTGAAATTGGCAATTGCGGATTATGGTTATACTTACTTTATATAGAAAACAATTAGCAACAATAAACATTATGAAAACTAAACTATTGATGTTCGCAGTTCTTTTAATAACATATTTCGAGGTTTCGGCTCAAAAAATATATAGAACCGATGATGGCCATATTGAGATGATGACTTTGGTGGACGGTAAGACTATCAAGGCAGAAAGCCATAGTCTGGCACTATATCTTGATTACAATTCTAAAGTAGTAAATGGTGTTCTAGACCTTAAAACTTTAGTAACAGACCTTCCTGAATTAAATGCCATTATACAAGAAGGGGAAGCACCTGCAATTCTTCGGTTTACAGGTACTATTCCATCCGTTGATTTTTTATCAAAACGGCACGACCCTATCAATTTTAATTGGCTGGTTGATGTTTTATATCAAGGGGAAACCTATAAATCACAGTTTAAAGCAACCATTACCCATATAGAACAGGGCATAAATATGTCTTGTCTGATAAGTGCAACGGGACAGGTTTTGGTTTCAGATACGGGGTTAGATTCTTTAATGCAAGGTTTGGATAAAACAATAAATGTGCAATTTGCACAATTGGTGCTGAAATTGGAATAACTATGTGTTTTCTATATTCAAAAAGAATGATAAGAGTATTTATGATATTTAAAACAGGCCAAGAGAACATAAAATAAGTCCTGATGTGGGAAGGGAATGGAAAATTTTTCATTGTTGATTAGTTAAAACTCCTTCCCAAGTCGGGCACTATTATAATATGAAAAGCTACGATACACTTTCTGAAACTATGGCTCATTTACAGGCTAAAGGCTACACTGTTGATTTCAATTTGAAAGAGAAACATCTGGAATGTAATGCTCTAAAGTTGAAATTCCATCCAGAAGATTTTGAGGTGGACGAGATGCATCGTTTTGAAGGAATGAGTAGCACAGATGACAATAGTGTACTATATGCCATTTCTTCCAAAAATGGAATAAAAGGCTTATTGGTGGATGCTTATGGGGTTTACTCTGAAAATATTTCTGAGGCAATCCGAAAAAAATTAAGGTAATTTGAAACATATATATAACATATAAAAAGTGACCCGCAACCAATATTGTAATCAGATTAAATAGAAATTTCGAGATGAAACCATTAAAAATAAATACCCAAAAGCTCTCATTATTAGGCTCTGTATCTTTAGGTACAGGCGTAATGATTGGTGCAGGTATTTTTGTTTTAATGGGGCAGATAGCCGAATTAGTCGGCGATTTATTTCCTATTGCTTTTATCGCAGGCGCAGTTGTAGTAGGCTTTAGCTCCTATTCGTATGTTAAATTTTCAAACGCCTATCCTTCTTCTGGAGGTGTTGCTAAATTTTTGACAAAGGCCTATTTACCAGGTACACTTGCTGGTTCATTTTCTTTGCTGATGTATGTATCAATGGTTGTCTCAGAAAGTTTAGTGGCAGGTACTTTTGGGGCGTATGCGTTACGACTGTTTCCGCAAGGATATGAAGGTTATGCATCTGCATTGGGTGTATTGCTTATTGTTGCTGCATATATCATCAATATTTCGGGTAACAAGATTATTGAGACTACCGCTACCATTACTGCAATTATTAAAGTAGTGGGTATTGCAGTTCTTGCTATATCAGGATTGGTTATTTCTGGTTTACCCACAATCACAGGTACTTATAGTGCTGCCAATGGCCAATCCCTGCCTGAAGGTTTTGGATTTATTGCCGCATTGGCCTTGTCTATCCTTGCATACAAAGGATTTACGACCATTACCAATCAAGGTGGCGATATAAAAAATCCTCATAAAAATGTAGGGCGTTCCATAATTATATCAATAATCGTTTGTACGGTTATCTATGTTGTTTTGGCATTATCGGTTGCTGGCGGATTGAGTATTGAAGAAATTATAATAGCAAAAGATTATGCTCTCGCAGCAGCAGCAAAACCTCTATTTGGCGAATGGGGTTCAACGCTAACTATTTTACTAGCCATTGTTGCAACAGTTTCCGGTGTAATTGCCAGCGTATATTCTGCCTCGCGAATGTTGGGTATGTTAAGCAATATGAAACAAGTTCCTGATATGAACAGAATGAAGCAACTTAAAAATCCTTCGCTGATTTTTACTGTTTCTTTAGCGATACTTTTGACTGTTTTGTTCGATTTAACTCGCATAGCTTCCATTGGTGCTATTTTCTATTTGATAATGGACATTGCTATTCATTGGGGACTTTTTAAATATTTGAAAAAGGAAGTAAAATTCAACCCGATTATTCCAATAATTGCCATACTGTTGGATGTTGTTATTTTGGCAGCATTTATCTATTTAAAATATGTAAACGACCCATTTGTACTAATAGTTGCTGCAATTGGTATTGCCCTCATTTTTCTTTCTCAATTTATTTTTATGAAATCGCATACAGATAAAGACGGAAATATGAATATGGGAATGGAAAACAGTGAAAAAGAACAAATGAAAATGTAAAAATAACAGATACTATGAAACACACCTATAAAATACACGGAATGACCTGCAATGGTTGTCGAAATCACGTAGAAGGAACACTTTCCAAAGTGAAAGGTGTCTCAAAGGCTACTGTGAATTTAGCAAAAGCTGAAGCTACCATTGAAATGGAATCACATATTCCTATTGAGAAATTCCAAGATGCCCTTAAAAAAGAAGGTGGTACTTATTCTATCCACAAATCTGGAGAGCGACATCATCAAAACGATACCGCCGGAGTTGATGCTGAGCGTAGTCGAAGTACGAAAGCAAAAAATGAAAAACCTAAAGGTAAAGGAACTGGCACTTTTTACTGTCCGATGCATTGTGAGGGAGACAAAACATATGAAAAAACTGGAGACTGTCCTGTCTGCGGAATGGATTTAGTTGAAGAGCAAAATTTATCTGCAAAAACTTCTGAACAATGGACTTGCCCAATGCACCCGGAAATTGTAAAAGATGAACCTGGAGCCTGCCCAATCTGTGGGATGGACTTAGTCCCAATGGAAGCAGATAGTTCAGCCGAAGAAAAGACCTATAACAAATTACTCAAGAAATTCTGGATTGCAGTCGCCTTTACCTTACCTATTTTCTTAATCGCAATGAGCGATATGATTCCGAATAATCCGTTATATACGGTAATGAAGCAAAAAAACTGGAACTGGATTCAGCTTGCACTTTCAATTCCTGTGGTGTTTTATGCTACGTGGATGTTCTTTGAACGTGCCTATAAAAGCATCAAAACCTGGAACCTCAATATGTTTACCCTAATCGGCATTGGTGCTGGCGCAGCGTGGTTATTCAGCGTATTCGGTATGCTTTTTCCCGATTTTTTCCCGGCACAGTTCAAAACAGAATCTGGTGCCGTTCACGTATATTATGAAGTATCCACTATTATTTTGACCTTGGTGCTCTTGGGTCAGGTTTTGGAAGCACGTGCCCACGGCAAAACCAATTCAGCAATAAAGGAATTGCTAAAGCTCGCGCCAAACAAGGCCATACTAGTCAAAGATGGCAAGGAAGAAGAGGTTACGATTGATAGCATTAAATTGGGCGATATCCTACGGGTGAAACCAGGCGAAAAAATTCCAGTTGATGGCGTGATTTCCGAAGGTAGTACAACGGTCGATGAATCTATGATTACAGGCGAACCTATTCCCGTAAACAAAGCGGCAAATGACAAAGTTACCAGTGGCACCATCAACGGCAACCAATCTTTTTTGATGAAAGCCGAAAAGGTGGGTGCAGATACCCTACTGTCCCAAATTATCCAAATGGTCAATAATGCCAGTCGCAGTCGTGCACCAATCCAAAAATTGGCGGATACCGTCTCGGGATATTTTGTACCCATAGTTGTCCTTATTTCCATTATCACATTTGTGGTTTGGGCTATTTTTGGTCCGGAACCCGTCTATGTTTATGCCTTTGTAAATGCAATTGCAGTATTGATTATCGCCTGTCCCTGTGCCTTGGGCTTGGCAACACCAATGTCCATTATGGTCGGTGTTGGTAAGGGCGCACAAAATGGTGTGCTCATAAAAAATGCCGAAGCTTTGGAAAAAATGGACAAGGTGGATACACTTATTATCGATAAAACAGGAACCATAACAGAAGGCAAACCAACGGTTGAAAAAGTCGGAGCCTTCGGAACTAATTTTTCAGAAAAAGAAGTGCTTCAATACATCGTTTCCCTAAACAGCAAAAGCGAGCATCCGCTTGCCGAAGCAACTGTAAAATATGGTAAAGAAAAGAATGTTGAGTTTTTGAGCGCTGAAAAGTTTAGCGCAGTTACCGGAAAAGGTGTTGAAGGAAACATCAACGGGAAAAAAGTGGATTTAGGGAATTCCAAAATGATGGCATACGCCAAGGCTGAATTAACTTCGGAAATGGAAACCGAAGCACAAAGTTTTCAAAAGCAAGGAAAAACAGTTTCATACCTATCCATCGATTCAAAAGTTGTGGGATATGTTGTCATTGGCGACAAAATAAAGGCGACCAGCGCCAAAGCGATCAAAGCACTTCAAGACAAAGGTATCGCAGTAATAATGCTTACTGGCGACAATCACGATACTGCCCAAGCGGTCGCAAAAGAATTAAATCTTGCTGATTTTAAAGCAGGAATGTTGCCCGAAAACAAACTTCAGGAAGTAGAAAAATTACAGAACAGCGGAAAAGTTGTAGCAATGGCAGGCGACGGCATCAATGATGCGCCAGCCTTGGCAAAAAGTGATGTTGGTATCGCAATGGGAACAGGAACAGATGTTGCCATTGAAAGTGCAATGATAACCTTGGTAAAAGGCGATTTGCACGGTATTGTCAAGGCACGGGAATTGAGCGACGGTGTAATGCGTAACATCAAGCAAAACCTATTTTGGGCTTTAGGATATAACATTTTAGGAATCCCAATCGCAGCAGGTGTTTTGTTCCCTATTTTCGGGTTGTTATTATCACCAATGATAGCGGCTTTGGCAATGAGCTTTAGTTCAGTTTCCGTTATTATGAACGCTTTGCGGTTACGTTCGTTAAAACTTTAAAGATGGTGAAAAGGAAAACCGCACTAAAAATACGAAAGACCCACAGATATTTGGGGCTCTTTTTGGGGGTACAGTTCCTGTTTTGGACCATTAGCGGAATGTATTTCAGTTGGACAAACATAGACGACATTCACGGTGACCAATTCTGTAATTTAGATTACGTGCCCAAAGCCTTTGATGATTTAATAAGTCCTTCACAAATAAACAATCCTGAAGGCATTGGAAGTATCGAAATTAGGGACATCAACAACGAGCCTTATTACTGGATAAACAATCAAAAATTGTACAGTGCAAAAACTGGGAAAGCAAAAAAAAATATTACGGAAGAAGAGGCCTTGTCTGTTGCCAAAAACTATATGAAAGATGGTTTGAAAGTCGCCAACATCGAAAAAATAACCGAAGTGGACGACTATCACGAATATCGGGAAAAGCTATTGCCAGCCTATGTTATTTCATATGATACCGATGAAGCTCTTAATGCTTATGTTTCGGTAACAGACGGAAAATTCCAGACTGTAAGGCATCGAGCGTGGCGTTGGTTCGACTTTTTATGGATGACCCACACAATGGATTATGACACGCGCGACAATTTCAATACCATTGTATTAAGGGCGTTTTCGCTCTTGGGATTGATTACGGTGTTAAGCGGATTCCTGCTGTGGTACACCTCCTCGCCAACCATTAGAAAATTAAAAAAGAAAATAATTAAATCATAACCAAAAACTCTAAAACAATGAAAAATTCAAATCAACACACAAACAAAGGCAATTACACAAAATTTATTTTGATGCTTGTCGCATCTTTTATTGCAATGTACATCACGATGTATCTAAATAGTTATGCGTTAGACCACGTATATTTTAGTTTAACCAGATTCTATATGAGTTGTTTGGGTATTGCAGCAATGGCAGTAATAATGTGGTTTTTTATGCGGAAAATGTATCAAAACAAGAAAAAGAACATCGCTATTTTATTAGGTAGCTTGGTGCTATTTTTAGGCGCACTTGGTTTGGTTAGGGCACAAAGCCCAATCATTGGCGATATTCTGTGGATGAAAGCAATGATTCCCCATCACTCAATTGCAATTTTAACAAGTGAAAGAGCCGATATCAAAGACCCTGAAGTGCGCAAACTGGCTGATGATATTATCAAAGCACAACGTAAAGAAATTGGAGAAATGAAAGCAATGATAAAGCGTTTGCAAGCAGAATAATAATAATTACCAAAACCTAACTGGTCTTAAAATCTGTTGGGTTTTATAAAGAAATAAAAAAATATACTATGAAAAAATACATCATTTATACCGCAATTTTAGCCATAGGATTGGTCTTGGGCTATGTCTTTTTTGGCCCTTCTGCGGAAGGTTCCGTAAACAGCAAGAAAGTAACAGATTTGAGCGAAGACGTTAACCACTCCGAAGAACATCAAATGTGGACCTGTTCAATGCACCCACAGATTATGCAACCAGAACCTGGCGACTGCCCAATATGCGGTATGGATTTAATTCCCGCCGAAACTGGTGCGGAAGGGCTTGCAATGAACGAAATAAAAATGAGCGACAATGCAATGGCACTGGCGAATATCCAAACTACAATTGTAGGAAATATTTCAGGAACCGACGATAACAAAATAACACTTTCCGGAAAAATAATGGCCAACGAAGAAGCCAATGCGGTACAGGCAAGCTATTTTGAAGGACGTATTGAAAAGTTGAATGTCAATTTCACGGGCGAAGAAGTACGAAAAGGACAGTTGTTGGCAACGATTTATGCACCAACGCTCGTTGCTGCCCAACAAGAACTTTTAACTGCTTCTGACCTGAAAGAATCACAACCAGGTTTATACAAAGCAGTTCGAAACAAATTAAAATTGTGGAAACTTTCTGAAAGCCAAATAGACCAAATAGAAAGTTCTGGCAAGGTGCGGGAAAATTTTCCGATTTATGCAACTGTTTCAGGCACCGTTTCCCAAAAAATGGCAGAAGAAGGCGACTATGTAAAACAAGGCCAGCCCATTGTTAAAGTAAGTGATTTGGGTACTGTTTGGGCAATGTTTGACGCCTACGAAAGACAAATCTCGCAACTAAAGGAAGGTCAAAAGGTAACAATCACTAGTAACGCTTATCCCAATAAAGAATTTGAAGCATCAGTTTCATTTATCGACCCTACTTTGAATACAAAGTCCAGAACTGTTTCAGTGCGCGCCACATTGAACAATAAGGAAAATCTATTAAAACCAGGAATGTTCGTAACCGCAAAAGTGGCAATGACAAAAGGCAATACTATGGAAATTGCGATAAGCATACCTGCAACGGCAGTAATGTGGACAGGCGAGCGCTCATTGGTGTACGTAAAGACCAATCCCAATGAACCCGTTTTTGAAATGCAAGAAGTGACTTTGGGAACGAAAAATGGTGAGAACTATACCATTATCGAAGGGCTTTCTAACGGCGATGAAGTGGTAACCAACGGAACATTTACCGTAGATGCCGCTGCACAGTTACAAGGAAAAAAATCTATGATGAATGCATCAGGTGGTAAAACAATGACAGGTCACGAAGGGCATTTGGGAATGGAAAATTTAAACAACACAGTTGATGCCGCCAAACGTATGGATGTAGCTTCCAAATTCCAAGAGCAGCTCAAAACAGTTTTTGATGATTATATTATGCTTAAAACAGCATTGACAAACGACCAAAGTGAAAAAGCAAAAACGGCCGCACAGACCTTACAGAAAAGTTTAACACAAGTTGACCTTGCTTTGCTAAAGGATAAAAATGCGAATAACCACTGGGCGCAACTTGAAAAAGAATTGAAGGCTTCCTCAAATGAAATTGCCCAGACATCCGATATTAAAACCCAGAGAAATCATTTTATCAGTCTTTCAGCACACCTCATAAATGCAATGAAAGCGTTTGGCATCAACCAAGAAATTTACATAGATTTTTGTCCAATGGCAAATAATAATGAAGGCGCATATTGGTTGAGCACGGAAAAAGAAATACAAAATCCCTACTACGGACAAGCAATGCTAAACTGTGGTGAAGTAACAGAAACCGTACAATAGTTTAAAACTATACTTAATTGGGTAGTTTAAATTAGTCATCTTGATTTTTTGAAGGAGAACGAGGATGAGTGAGAGTAGAAGAAATAGAAGAAAAAATGACAGAAAGAAACATCAGCCTAAAAGTGATATTCCAAAAAAAGATAAAATTATAGCTTTAGTTGTGATAGTATTGATTTTTGTAGTTGCTGCAACAGCTGCCGTTTATTATTCTCTATACAAATCTGGATTAAAATTATTTTGAAACAAGTACTATATGAATGAGACTATCCATATTAAAAATATGGTCTGCCCAAGATGTATCTCAGCAGTTTCCAATATTTTGGAACAACTTAAAATACTGTATGTTTCTATAAAATTGGGGGAGGTTAAATTAGTTTCATCGTTAAGTCCCAACACAAAAAATAGTCTTTCCAAAGCGCTTCAAAATTCAGGTTTTAGTTTGATTGACGACCGTAAAAGTCAACTTATTGAACAAATGAAAACATTGGTTGTAGATAAAATCCATCATTCTTCCGAGGAGCTCGATTTCAAATGGGCAGATATTGTTACAGGCGAACTTCACTTGGACTACAAATATTTAAGTTCACTTTTTTCGTCGGTAGAAAATATTACGTTCGAGCAGTACATCATAAACCAGAAAATTGAACGTGTTAAAGAACTTATAGTTTACGATGAATTAACCTTGAGTGAAATAGCATTTAAACTTCATTATAGTAGTGTTGCATACTTAAGCAATCAATTTAAAAAGGTTACAGGAATGACACCTACACAGTTTAAAAAAAGCACAAATCAGAATCGTAAATATTTGGATAAAATATGATGTTAAATTCTGTTAATCCGAAAATTTTACAAATCATTCGGCATATTTTATAACAAAAAACGATATTACATACATTAAATTGTCTTTAGTAATATCCGCTATAGTAGTGGACTATTTTTAACAATTTAAATTCTAATATATTTATGAAAAATTCAAAATTAATCGAAGCTTTAAACAATTGTGTAGCACATTGTAATTACTGTGCAGATGCTTGTCTTGGCGAAGAAAACGTCAAGATGATGGTAGATTGTATAAGAACTGATAGGGCTTGTGCTGCAATCTGTAGTGCAACAGCAAATTTGCTTGCGTCAAATTATAAAGATGTTAGAGGTATGGTAGAACAATGCCGTGATATCTGTAAAAAATGCGCTGATGTATGTGCCAAGCACGACCACAAACACTGTCAAGAATGTGCAGATGCCTGTAGAAAATGTGAGGAAGCTTGTAACGAATATTTAAAATAATACAACTTATCTCAATTCATTATAGTGAGGTGCAACAACCTCAAATTCCGAAAGGCTACAACTCACATTGTAGTCTTTTGTTTTATAAAAAATCGGGTATAAGTTATCTTGTTTGTATCGGAAACTTGGGAAAATTACATATTGGTGACCCTTAACAAGCAAATTCTACAATTCATTCAGCATATAACGTAATATATTAAAAACTTTAAATCCTAAAATTTGTGATGTATTAAGATGAATACGATTATGGAGACAATCAACATATTTGAAACCAAAGAAAAGAAGCAAAAACAGGGAATAAAAGAATCATTTCCTGTTACGGGAATGACCTGCGCATCGTGTGCAGCGAGCGTTGAATCTGTTTTAAAACACACAGAAGGAGTGTTTGATGCCAGCGTCAATTTCGCTAATAGTTCTGTTCTTGTGGAATACGACAAAGCGTTGAGTCCTAATCAACTTCAAAATGCACTTCGCGAGGTAGGCTATGATATTATTATAGATACAGAAAATCCTTCGGAAGTACAACAAGAACTTCAGCAAAAACATTATCAGGACATAAAAAGCCGTACTATCTGGTCGGCTATACTTACGCTACCCATTTTTGTATTAGGAATGTTTTTTATGCAATGGGAACCAGGTAAGTGGATTTCTTTGGTGTTAACTTTTCCAATTCTTTTTTGGTTCGGTCGTAGCTTTTTCATCAATGCTTTCAAGCAAGCCAAACACGGTAAAGCAAATATGGATACCTTGGTAGCTTTGAGCACAGGAATCGCTTTTATCTTTAGTGTATTCAATACCTTTTTTCCAGAATCTTGGTTGAGTCGTGGTATTGAACCTCACGTTTATTATGAAGCGGCTACGGTAATTATAACCTTTATTTCCTTGGGGAAACTATTGGAAGAAAAGGCAAAATCCAATACGTCTTCAGCCATCAAAAAATTAATGGGTCTTCAGCCTAAAACCCTTAAAATCATTGAGAATGGAGAAGAAAAGGAAATTCCTATTTCATCCGTGCAAGTTGGCCAGACCATTTTGGTGCGTCCCGGAGAAAAGATTCCTGTGGATGGAGAAGTTTCCAAGGGAAGCTCGTATGTAGATGAAAGTATGATTACGGGAGAACCTGTTCCAGTAGAAAAATCAACTGATGAAAAAGTATTTGCAGGCACGGTAAATCAAAAAGGGAGCTTTCAATTTACTGCCGAAAAAGTAGGTGGAGAAACCTTACTATCACAAATCATTAAAATGGTTCAGGAAGCTCAAGGAAGCAAGGCGCCTGTTCAGAAACTGGTCGATAAAATTGCTGGAATATTTGTTCCCGTTGTGTTGGCTATTTCCATTATTACCTTTATTGTATGGATATCAATTGGAGGCGATAATGGTTTTTCACAAGCCTTATTAACTTCTGTAGCCGTGTTGGTTATCGCTTGTCCTTGCGCATTGGGATTGGCCACACCTACTGCCATTATGGTGGGTATCGGTAAAGGCGCTGAAAATAATATTTTGATAAAGGATGCCGAAAGTTTAGAGCTTGGCCATAAAGTGAATGCAGTAATCCTTGATAAAACGGGTACGATTACTGAAGGAAAACCTTTGGTAACCGACATACTTTGGAAGGACAAGCTTGAAAATCAGAACGATTACAAGGAAATTCTTTTGGCTATCGAAGCACAGTCAGAACATCCCTTGGCAGGGGCTGTAGTCAACCACTTAAAAGATGAAAATGTTGAACAAACTGAAATGGCTTCCTTCGAAAGTATCACAGGAAAGGGGGTAAAAGCTCAAACAGAAAATGGTTCAAAATACTATGTTGGAAACCATAAGCTAATGGTTGAAAAGAATATTCAAATCGACGCTTCCTTAATGCAAACGGCAGAAAGTCTCGAAGAGCAGGCTAAAACGGTCATTTTCTTTGGCAATGAAAAACAAGTGCTGGCGATACTCGCCATTGCTGACAAGATTAAAGAAACTTCAAAAAAAGCTATAGAAACACTTCAAGACAGAGGCATCGAAGTCTATATGCTTACTGGAGATAACAATAAAACCGCATCTGCTGTCGCAAAACAAGTAGGAATAACAAATTACCAAGGAGAAGTGATGCCTTCACAGAAAGCAGCTTTTGTTGAAAAATTGCAAGCTGATGGAAAGATAGTCGCAATGGTGGGCGATGGTATCAACGATTCGCACGCTTTGGCACAGGCCAATGTAAGTATAGCAATGGGTAAAGGGTCTGATATAGCAATGGACGTCGCGAAAATGACATTGATAACGTCAGATTTGCAATCTATTCCCAAAGCTTTGGAACTATCGAAAAGAACCGTGTTGGGCATACGTCAGAATCTATTTTGGGCATTCATTTATAATCTTATTGGTATTCCAATTGCAGCAGGCGTTTTGTATCCCGTAAATGGATTTTTATTGGACCCAATGATTGCGGGAATGGCAATGGCTTTCAGTAGCGTATCTGTAGTTCTAAATAGTTTAAGGCTTAAAGGAGTAAAACTTTAATATTAATTATAAATTCAAATACAATGAAAACTTTAAAATTTAAAACAAATATCAATTGTGGTGGTTGTGTATCAAAAGTGACCCCTTTTTTAAACAAGCAAGAAGGTGTCGAAAGTTGGGAAGTGGATACCGCTAATCCTGATAAAATTTTAACCATAGAAAGCGATGGTGCTTCAGAAGAAGATGTAAAGGCTACCTTGCAAAAGGTAGGCTTTAAAGCGGAACCTGTAGATTAATACCTCGCTATAATATGGTTTATATTTTAATTTTGGTTGTGATTCTTCTGTTTGCTATTCATTTTTATCGAAAAGAGAAACGGCATAGCGTAAAGCCATTTCCAGAGCATTGGCACAAATTATTAATGGAGAATGTTCTTTATTATAAAAATCTTTCAAAAGGCAGGCAACTTGTTTTTCAACAAAAAATGATGCAGTTTTTAAGTGAGGTTTATATAGATGGCGTGCAGTTTGAATTGGAAGAATTAGACAAAATTTTAATTGCAGCAAGTGCGGTAATTCCTGTTTTCGGCTTTAAAGAATGGCATTACACTAATTTAAGTGGAATCCTCTTATACCCAGATAATTTTAATGAAGATATGCAATTTAGCAGTAAGGATAACTCGCGCAATATTGGTGGGATAGTCGGGAACGGACGTTTTGAGAAACAAATGATTTTATCTAAAAAAGCATTGTATCACGGTTTTAGAAACACAACAGATAAAAGCAATACAGGCATACACGAATTTGTACACCTTATTGATAAGCTGGATGATAGAACAGATGGCGTTCCAGAGCGATTATTAGAACATCAATATGCAATACCTTGGCTGAATTTAATTCATAAGGAAATAGAAGCCATAAACGACAACCATTCTGATATCAGAAAATATGGTGGTACAAACCAAGCAGAATTCTTTGCAGTAGCTTCAGAATATTTCTTCGAGCGCCCAGATTTGCTCAAAAAGAAACATCCAGAACTTTATAAAATGTTAGTTAAATGCTTCAATCAAAAATTAGCAAATCCAATTAAAAATTAGTTTCTATTTAGGAGAGATTAAATCTGTAATTGAAAATCGTAAAGAGCGGATATTTTGAATATGCTAAACTACTTATAGCAATAAAATATCCGCTCTTCAATTATTTATTTCCTCAAAAGTTTATAACACTATCCAATGCATCATCTGCCTCTTTATGGATGAAATTGGCTTGATAGTTCAAGGTGGTTTTCAAATCACTATGGCGATATAATTTCTGTAGCATCAACGGATGAATGGCATCCCCAGCAATATTTCCAAAACTATGCCGTGCTATGTGCATCGTTATTTTCTTATTTATTTTAGCCTTTTTAGAGATTGATTTTAGATTGTCATTAAACCTCTTTGTAGCAGTTTTTCTCTTGTTATATAAATCTTTCGCATTTTCAGGGTCTGCCTTTTTCAATTCAGGGAAAACAAAATCATCATCACTTCTTTTATCATCTTTATATTGGTCTAAAATCTTTAGTACTTTTTCAGGAATTTTTAATGATAGAAGTTTTGCGTTTTTATGCATTCTATAATGCAGCCTGTTATCATAAATATCTGACCATTTGGTTCGTAGAACATCAGAAACCCTCATACCAGCAAAATTGAAACTAAAAAGCCAAACATTTCTAGTATGTATTTCAGAAGGTTTGAGATTTATCAAATTTTCAATTTGTTGAATCTCTAAAATATTTAGTCCGACTTTGGTAGTTTCAGGAAATTTGATTTTTATTTTATCGCCACCGAAGGGATATAATTCTCTGCTTACAATTTTGTATTTAATTGCTCTGTTAAATAATAGCCTTACAAATACCAAAATGTTCATTATTGAGGTTTCAGACAGGGAGTACTTAACTTTTAAAGTTAACATCAGTTTTTTAAGAAAACGTTCATCAATTTCTTGAAAAGACAATTGTTTCGAATTGTGATATTTTATAATAAAGCTCAACCACGCTTTATCAGTAGATAAACGATTTAGCTTTTCTGTACTTTCTAAATCGTCAAGATGTTCTTGTGCTAATTCAAAGAATGAAGCATTGATACCGGAGGAATATATTTCCTTCTTAATTTGATTGGCAGAAGCATCTTTTTGTTCGGATTGAAGCGTAATAAGAGCATTGTTTAATTCAGAAAGTTTCAAGGATAACAAATTGTTCAAGGTTTTGAAATTTATGTGTGATTTCTTAACCCGAATATTCTTTTCATCCCAATCTTCCAATTCAATGTAGTGACCTATATATTGGTATGTTGAGCGACGATTTTTTGTAATACGTATGGCAAGAGGATACAAGCCTTCTTTATTAGGCTTTTTGCGAAGAACTATTTTAGCGTTTGATGACATAATTGACCTAGTTTTGCGTACGAAAGCCAAATCAGGTACAACATAGGTACAACATTCAATTTTGAATGTTTAGTTTACCAAAAAGTTTCCCTAAAGATACAAATTTATTAGTTTCTCTGGGTACAACATAGGTACAACAAATGTTGAAATCAATTGATATTAGATGATATCAAAGAAAATGACATATTATATAATCAATTGAAAATGAGTGGCTTTGGTGCTGTTTGGGCAAATGTACGCTAGACTTAGGATCTAGTGCCGCAAGGTGTGAGAGTTCGAGTCTCTCCGCCTGTACAACAAGAAACCTCTGATGAAAATCAGAGGTTTTTTTGTTTTAAACTTTTTTTCATCTTTTTATTCATTTGAATTAAGACCACTCTTTATTTTAGATTGTTATGAATAAGATATCTACAGAGACCCGGTTAATTATAAATTTTTTGTCCTCGGAAGAGCTAAGATTTCATTAGGATTGGATCTATATTCAGATCGATAAAACTTGTAAGAAAATAATAACTTAAATCTCCTGCATTTGAAATTGTGTGCGAAAGCTGTGCTAAGCGTTCTTTATGGTCAAAATCACACGGAATATTTAAATAGGTTGTCATTGTTTAAGTTTTGATTTTTAGAAAGTTACCGGCAGTTCCGGACTAGACTGACTGTATAGTACAAGACCCATTTGGCCTAGTGTTTTACAACGGATTATGAGCATGAAAATATTACAACTATGGCAGTGAAAATCTCCGAATACGCGAACTGTGCGGGATGAAGCAGGAAGCTCTGGCTCACGAATTGGGTAACAGTGAGCAGAGCGTTTTGCATATTGAACAAAGTGAAACCCTGAACGATGCGAAGTTGGAAGAAGTGGCAAAAGTACTTGACGTAACGAAGGAGGCTATTGTTAATTTTTCTGATGAAGCTGTATTTAATTATTTCAATAGTTTTAGTGATAATAGTGTTAATCAAGGTCTTATAGGAGCATAACATACCTATAACTTGAATCCATTAGGTAAAGCTGTAGAGCTTTACGAGCGTTTGGTTCAGGCGGAGAAAGATAAAGTGGTATATTTAAAAGAATGACTTAAAAAGAATCAGTTTTTTTAGTCACGAGTTTGAAAGACATTTGCCACAAAAGAGAGCATTCATCATCCTGTTAAGGAAATCTTAAATTTACTCTTTTGAAATACCGTTTTCATACACTCTTCATACACTATCCTAGGGGATGCCTAGGCTTTGCCTGGGAGTTGCCCTGCCTGAGCCCCAGTTTTGCCGTCTTTTGCTCTATTGTGAAGGTCTTAATCCGGGTATAGTTCTACCCTTTAAAATCTAAATACTGAAGTAGCTGTATTTTTAATGGATTACTATATTCTGTAGGCTGCTTCTAAGATTTTCAAAGCGAAACTTTAAAGTGTTGATATAACGAGTTGCCAGTAATTTGGGAACAGTCAGAACCAAAACAAACACCAATGAAAAAAATAATCCAATTCCTCTTTTTGATTTTATTAGCTTCTTTTAATAATGAACCAAAATATAATTACATACTAATTAATGAAAATCCTGATACAGTAGTCAATAAAAAAAATATTTAAATCAGATTGAAAAGAAGAAATAAGGGGGTCAGATTTGCAGAATATTTTGTTACAACTAAAAGAAGATAGAAACGAATATGATAAAGTTTGAAATAACATAAAAAGCAGTATCACACAGAAGAGCCATTGCTACAAAAACGCGAAAATGGCATGCAAAAGACGAGTTCTATCTCTAGAGGACCTTTAATAGCCTGCAATACGCTAAGAGAGCTACAACAATGCAGTAATCTACATAATATATTGCGATTATACTTATCTTTTAGACTATAGAACACCCAATATGGTATATAAATTTACAGTGTAAAAAAATAACCTGTCATTTTAGAAAAAACAGATCTTCCTTATTTTAAATTTTCATTTTCAAAAGGAAGTCCGGATACTTTGCGCTTTCATTTTATACAACGAAAAACCTCTGACTCACATCAGAGGTTTTGTGTTTGTGATCCTTTTTTACTTTCGATATTCAGATTGACGTTCTACCATCCAGCCCGGGTAAAAATGTGGTTTGCTGCTAACAGCATCTATCTTATCAAGATCTTCTTTACTTAAATCAATCTCCGTCGATTTTATATTCGAATGCAATTGTTTGAGCGTTTTTGCTCCTATAATGGTGCTGGTCACTCCTTTTTGGTGACGCACCCACGCCAGCGCGATTTCTGCTACAGAAACATTATGTTTTTTAGCTAAATCCTGCATCACATCGACCAGGTCAAAAGCCTTGCCCTTGTCTATGGGCGGAAAGTCAAAATCTGCCCGGCGCGATCCTTTTTCACTACTTCCTTCTCGGGAATACTTTCCGGTAAGGAAACCACCCGCAAGCGGACTCCACGGGAAAATGCTCAGGTTATGATCTGCTGCCATAGGCACCAATTCGGTTTCTATATCGCGGGTGACCGCAGAATAAAAATATTGCAGACCTATAAACTTTTGCCAGTTGTTGTGCTTTGCGATGGCCTGTGCTTTTGCAACCATCCAGGCCGGCCAGTTGCAAATCGCAATGTAACGTACTTTACCGGTTGCAACAATGTCATTTAAGCTGCGTAAAATTTCTTCTACCGGAACTTTAGGGTCTACCCCGTGGACGTATAAAATATCAATATGATCTACTTGCAAACGCTTTAAACTGGCATCTACCGAATTGAAGATATGATAGCGTGAAAGACCTACATCATTTGGTTTTTCACTCATGGGTCCCAACACTTTAGTCGCAATGACGACATCGTCTCTTTTGGTTCCTAAATCTTTGAGTCCCTGACCCAAAAGTTGTTCAGACTGCCCGAAAGAATACACGTTTGCGGTATCTATAAAATTGATTCCGCTATCCAGCACGGCTTTCAACATTTCATTAACTCCTTTCTGATCTACAGATGCGATCTTGCCCCACATTCCGGCATCTTCACCGCCAAAGGTCATGGTGCCAAAACACAACTCAGATACCATGAGTCCGGTATCGCCTACATAATTAAATTTCATGATGTTTGTTTTTTCTTAAAGTTAGGCAGCGTGGGTTTTTTCTGTTTTAAATTGAGGTTAAAATTTGGGTGTAAAAAAAACCGACGTTCTGCCGGCTTTTAAAAGTTAGTATTGTTTTTAAAATCAGTTTATGTCTAGCATCTGCTTCGGCACATTCCAACCTTCAATCTCTATTTGTGCGCTTGTAGTTTTTAGTTTATCATAACTCAGCGTGATTTTCTTTTTACCACCCGGTGTTACTGAAACATAATTGTCACTGAAAAATGTAGGCAACAACCGCTCACCGGTTTTAGTGTCAATCAATGATATTCTGTTAAAAAAGGCAACTGTATTTTCTTCAGGAACAGTAAGTATAAGTTCAATTTGCGTAGCAGAAGTCTTTTTTGCCTCAGCCGTGAGGCTTGTTTTTTTTAGGCTCTGCAAACCCGAATAGTTTCCGGTAGCATCGGGTAACCAGTAAAAATTATCACTCACTAATTCCTGATTAACATCGAGTAATTGTACCGATAAAAATATCCCGTTTTCTGTGCCTAATTCTTCAATATATCTTTCAACAGACATAATCTGGCGCACACTTGAAGGTTCGATATAATTAAAAACCTGAGTGATCAGTTTACTATTACCTTCCATATCATAAGCGGTAAGGCGTAACATCAGATCGTGTTGTTGTTCAAACGAGTTGTTGGCGATCATAATGTTGTGTTTTACAGGGTCGTACATTGCATGTATCGGTTCGCTGCCACTGCGTAAACCGTATAAACACGCATTAGGATCTAGATAATAATCATACATCTGCCCGCGTAATGCAGTCCAAGGATTTTGTGTTTTCCAGATGATCACACCGGTGTACCAGTCCCACATGTGTGAAGAAAAACCTTCTATCAAACCGCGGTATTGGTTGTAGTTTACTAATTGTGCTTTGGTCGCGAAATCTTCCATATCTGTAGGAGTGCCATAGGGTTCTAAAAAATTGGCGTAGTCAATATATTTATGGTAGCTCCATACCTTGTCTTCTACTTTTTCAGTGCCTTCTAATTCTTGCGGGATTACCTGATTTTCTTTCGGTAAAAAGCGTTTTAAAGAAACTGCATCACCGGTTCCTATCGAGCCAATTTCAGAATTAAAAGGCCAAGTACGCTCTTCCCAAAAGTTGTGTATGTTTTGTATTCCGTAAGGGCCGTCACCGTTTCCGCCTTTAAAATTATATGACATTTCGTCTGAATTAGAATAGTCTATAAACCAGCGGGTATTGTCGTATTTAGGCAGAATAGAATCTTTTAAAGCGCTTAGAATATCTGCCGGTGGAGTGATCTCGTTACCACCGCACCAGATGGCAAGAGATGCATAGTTGCGTAACATTTTAACGGCGTCTGTTGCAGATTGTATAAAGAGCTCATGATCATCAGGATATTGCCTGCGCGTCCACTGATCTTCTTTTTTCATCGGGTCTACCCAGCGCCCGTTGCAATCACCAGACATCCAGAAATCCTGAATAACGAGCAACCCGTATTTGTCGCAAGATTCATAAAACTCAGGTCGCTCGGGTAAGGCACCGCCCCAAATACGGATTAGATTCAGGTTCATATCTCTATGAAAACGAATCTCTGCATCGTAACGTGCTTGAGAGAATCGAAGCATAGCGTCAGAAATAATCCAGTTTCCGCCTTTTATAAATAATTTTTGACCGTTTACAGCTATTTGCTTGCTTCGGGTATGTTCGTTCCAACTGGTTTGTATTTCACGCACACCAATGCTCAATTTTTCACTATCGGAAACCGTTCCGTTTATAGAAAATTTCAGGTCAAGGTCATACAGGTTTTGTTCTCCATAGCCATTTGGCCACCATAATTTAGGATTCTCTAAAGTAAAATCAGGTAAGGAAATTTCTTTGATCTCATTTGCGGAAAGTGTAACCGGGCTGCTTATAGTTTTTCCGTCTAATTCATATTGAAGAGTTCCGCTAATGGGGGTTGCCTGTGTGTTTTGCAATTCTGCTGACACTTGAATAGTAGCGGGTTTTTGTTCTGTTCCGGGAGTACGTTTTCCAGGGACCAATGTCACTATATGTGGATTTTTTAAATTAACAGCCTGTGTTTTTTCAATAAAAACTTTATCCCAAATACCAGTATTGCGATCGCGTACAGGCTGTATCCAATCCCAGCCTGCGGTATATTGTAAGGCTACACCCTTGGCGATAGTGCCGTCACCACCCTGACCGCCGTTAGGATTACCCACGGCGTCCGCCGGATGTACCAAAACAGCTAAACGGTTCTCCCCATTAGCAGCCAATAATTTTGTGATGTTGAACTGCTTCCGTAGGTACATTCCTTTAAAAAGCTCTTTGTTTACTTTTTCTCCGTTTATAAAAACATCAACGCTATAATTAATTCCTCTAAAATTCAGCCAAACCTGTTCTCCAGATTTAGCACTTTCTTTAAAGTCCTTAACAAACCAGTAGGTGTAATATTCCCGACCGGTATCATAGATATCTTTGATTTTCTCATTATTCATCCCATAAAAAGGATCGGGTATCTCTTCGTTATTTAAAAGTGTTGTTAGCACTGTTCCGGGTACGGTAGCCGGCATCCACTTTTTTAGTTTATAGGAAGTTTTAGAAAGTTGATAGCCGTTTGCTTTGGTTTCTTTTATAGGGTTACAAAACCAATCTGAATTCAATTCATACCGGTTTTGAGCTTGTGCAATGTGAATACTAAAAAGCAGAAAGACACAGGTTTTTACAACTAGAAATTTTAGACTCATGAGATGGTTGTTTTATAGCGTTCTATAAATATGATAAAGCATCTTAAAACATGAGAACTAATTCGACTAATAGCGCTTTCTGACTAATAAATGAAAGTGAATCGCTCGGTGTATTGCGATTTTTAAATTGAATGTTAAGTATGAGATATGCTAAGTAAATTACCCCAAGTGCTCCTTGAAAAACGCTATGGTACGTTCCCAGGCAAGTTCTGCGGCTTCTGCGTCGTAACGAGGAGTCGTGGTATTGTGAAACCCATGGTTTATGCCGGGATACATAAACATCCCATACTCTTTGTTGAATTCTTTTAGCTTGGCTTCATAAGCCGGCCAGCCGCTGTTAATGCGCTCGTCAAGACCGGCATATTGTAATAAAAGCGGAGCTTGAATCTGATCAATATCTTCAGTGGGTTGCCCACCATAAAAAGGTACTGAAGCCGAAAGGTCAGGAACTTTGACTGCCATCATATTGGAGATGGAACCGCCAAAGCAAAAACCAACCACACCTACTTTTCCGTTACACTCAGGATGGCTTTTAAGTAATTCGTATCCTGCAATAAAATCTTCCAGCATTTCTGCACCATCCCGTTTGCGTTGCATCGCACGACCTTCATCATCATTGCCGGGATAACCTCCTAACGGACTCAAAGCGTCTGGCGCAAGGGTAATAAAACCATCAAGTGCTGCTCTTCGTGCAGTGTCTTCTATGTATGGGTTGAGTCCGCGGTTTTCGTGAACCACCACAATACCTCCCAGTTTTCGGGTGGCGTCTTTGGGTTTTGAAAGTAAGGCTTTGATCTCACCGCCTCCTTTTGGAGAATCGTAGGTGATGAACTTAGAATCCAGATTGGGATCCTGAGGATCTACCAGCATCGTGTTTTTATAATCGGGCATCAGAAAACTCATTAAGGCTGGTACGGTCACACTTCCTGCGGCAAATAGAGACAGCTTTTCTACAAACTCCCGGCGCTCCAGCTTGTTGTGAGCATAAGCGTCATATAAATCAAAAACTTCCTGCTTGATATCTTCTTTTTTAAGCGTTCTCATAACTGAAGTTTTTTAAATTATTGTGTAATATACATCACAGCAGAGTCTTCTATATACTTCGAAGGGTTAAAAACCGCATCAAAATTGGCGTCAACCTGATCTATGCTGCTTTGTAATTCTTTAAGTTTGGTTCGGAATTCATCAGCAAAATTGTCATTTTTAGAAAACTGAGTAATCAACTCTTTGTATTTGGCAATATTACTTTTCATACGTAAGGTGAGCTGTCCAAAACGTTGACGTAACGATTGCGTTTTTACCATAAAACGTTCTACTTCGGTAAGCCAGTTTTTGTTATGCTGCGCCTCCCAGGCGGCAATTTTATCATTAATTGCTTTTCTAAACTTGTTTTTTATGAGCTCTCGCTCACTGTCTAAGGTGGCATTTTGATATTGCTTTACAGCACTCAGGGAAAGTCCGTAATAATTAGCTTGCTCTTCAAGTAGTCTGTTATATTCGTTTTCTAGCTTATTGAGTTCTTCGTTGATGCTTTTCCATTCATTATCTATAATGCTCTGTTGTTGACTAAATTGACTCGCTGTGTTTAGAACATTGAGCATTTGAGGCGTTTTATCTCGTAAGTCTCTGCCAGCCCCACCTACGATCTCTAATGCCGAAGTAATTCCGGTAGAAAAGGTTTGATATAACGAACCGTAAAGCGGTACGTTGCTTGCGGGCTCATTCAATAATGTGATGCTTTTATTGATGAGGTCCATCCAGTTGTCTTTACCTTTTTTGCGTTCGTACCAGTCTTGATATTCTTTAAACCAACTTTCGTAAGCCGGGTAATTCATAGGATTATTAATCGCAGCAATTTTGCTGAAGAACTCTTGAGATGAAAGAAGCAGGTTGCTGGGTTTGATATCGCGGTGAATACTCATCAACTCGGTAAAAGCAAGTTGACCGTTTAATTTAAGCTGAATTTTTCTGGAATTCTCAAGTAGTGTGATTCGGTTTTCTTGTTTAGAAATGATACTGTCTAAACTTCCCAGTCGCTGACTTGTGCGGTTGGGGTTGAGATCTGAGAACTCTCCCTGAAGTGATTTTAGTTTTACAGCATTATCCTCAAGTTGTTTGTTGAGGTTGAGTAAAAGAGAGTCCCGCTCCTTTATGATTTGTGCTGAAACCTGATCCTGAGCTTGTACACTAAGTGCTAGTAGCGAGCAGCATATAAACAAGTATATGCGTTGAATGTAATTCATACAATTATAGTTTTAACCAAAAATAGCAAAATAAGTTTTGGAAAACTGTTAACTCTTTAGGTCTACTCTATTTCTTAAAATGAGTCTTTTTAAATGTGCGTGTAATTAATCATTTTAATTATTGGATTGGTTTTTAAGAATTGCGTTTTTAGCATCTTCGAGATAGTTACGCCCTATGGTATATCGCTTGTTTGCAATCTCAACACTATTGCCTTCAACAGCATCAACCCGTTTTATGTTTGCAGTGTAAGAGCGGTGAATACGCACAAACTGAGAGCTTGGTAATTCATCTGTGAAACTACCTAAAGTCTGGTGCACAACATAGTTGACGGTCGTGGTGATGATTTTGATATAATCTTTGAGGCTTTCCACAAGAAGAATGTCATCCAGATATATTTTCTTCATTTTTTTCTTATCAACTTTTACAAATATGCTGTTATTTTCAACAATTGGTTTAGGAGCTTCCTGTATTTTAGCCAGGGCCTTGTTTGTTGCTTTTAAGAAACGAGGCAGTGGGATGGGCTTAACCAAATAATCTAATACTTCAAGGTCAAAACCTTGTACGGCATATTCCTCATGGGCAGTGGTGAGAATAACCATAGGTTTTTGATCAAGGCTTTTTAAAAAGCTCAATCCGTCTAAAACAGGCATGTTGATATCCAAAAAAAGTAAGTCTACTTCAGTAGTTCTGATGAATTCAAGACTGTCTATGGCATTATCAAAAGTTTGAATGATTTCGAGACCTTTTAGCTGTGCAATATGATTTTTAATCACATTGATGGCTAGGGGTTCATCGTCTATGATTACACATCTTAGGTTCATAATAATTTTAATTTTAAATGTACATTATATGCGCCGTCGGCTTCAAAAATCCTGAGGTCATATTCTTCGGGTTTATAGCCCAATTTAAGTCGTTTTTCAACATTCTCAAGACCTATCCCTCCGGCTTCATTTAGGTTGTTTTTTAAGTCCTTTTGAGGCAGGGTGTTACTCATTTTAAAATAGAGAAAATCTTCATCAATCTTAAGATGTATAGAGATGTTTACATCACCAATATTTTTACTTGCTCCGTGTTTAAACCCGTTTTCAATAAAATGAATCAGGAGCATGGGAGCGATTTTCTTTCCTTTCGTGTTTCCTTCTACATCAAAATTAAGATCCAGCTTTTTGTTATATCTGATGCGTTCCAGGTCCAGATAGTTCTTGATGAACTTAATTTCCTTATTGAGTGATTGTCGTTTTTCTTTAGTTTCATAAAGTAAATACCGCATCAGGTCAGAAAGCTTTAAGATCGTTTCCGGTGTGTTTTCAGACTTTTCTAAGCTTAGAGAATAAATGTTATTTAAGGTGTTAAAGAAAAAATGAGGAGAGATCTGAGAGCGTAAAAAGCGTAATTCAGTCTCCAGATTTGACTTAGCCAAATTTGCGGCAAGTTGTCGTTCTCTAAGCCAGTCTATCGTGATCTTAATGGCTGCTCCAAATGAGATTACATACAATTCCCCAAGCATCATAACGATCACATAATTGGTGTTTAAGCTAGTGGTTTCCTCGGGTCCTTCGGGCCACACATTATTGCTTATTAAAAAATAGGTGAGCTCATATTTTATGATCACCATAACAAAAATAGTAGCGATAAGGCTCAGTGAAAAAAGGATGTATTTCCGCTTATAAATAAAAGTGGGAATGAGCACATACACCGTAAAATAGGTGAGAGACATGTGTATGGGAAAACCCAGTAGGTTTGCTTTAAACGAGTAGAGGTAGTCGTTGTAATAACTGCCCCAACGTAAAAAGTTGAACAGGAAATAAACCAACCAGAAAATAGCGTGATGCGTCACGTTTACTTTGTAGCCGGTATTAGCATTAAGCAGAAAATTATTTTTAAATGAAGCACTTATAGGCATAGATCTAAAGATGGGTTTTGAGCCGTTTAGCTTTTCAGAACTGTTGTTTGTCTAATAAAAGACAAAGACCGCGATAATATATCACATATTTATTAAAAATCTTAACATATTATGCCGTTAGGGGCTAAAATAAGCGTACAAATGTTAACTAAAACAATTTTTTTACTGGGTTTAATTACACTTTTTTCGTGTAAAGAAAATCAGGAACCTTCTTCTAACGAAAAAGAAGACTTAAATCTTACAGCTTTTGTAGATCCTTTTATCGGTACCGGTGGTCACGGGCATACTTATCCTGGTGCAACAGTACCTTTTGGGATGGTACAGGTAAGTCCTGATAATGGGAGAAACGGGTGGGACTGGTGCTCAGGTTATCACTACTCGGATTCTATAGTGTCCGGTTTTAGCAATTTACATTTGAGCGGCACAGGTATTGGTGATCTTGCTGATATCTTATTTATGCCGGTAGCAGAAGAATTAGACCTTACCGGAACCTAT
The DNA here is from genome assembly GCF_004104075.1 of Leeuwenhoekiella polynyae. Lineage (GTDB taxonomy): Bacteria > Bacteroidota > Bacteroidia > Flavobacteriales > Flavobacteriaceae > Leeuwenhoekiella > Leeuwenhoekiella polynyae. The sequence continues at coordinate 73,964 of NZ_QOVK01000015.1, forward strand.
GAAAATCCTCAGGATCGTCCCTACGCATCAACATATTCCCATAAGCGCGAGCGCGCAGAACCCGGTTATTATTCGGTTTATTTAGAAGATCCACAGATTAAAGTAGGACTTACCGCTACAAAGAGAACCGGTTATCAGCAATACAATTATGAGGGTGCAGGTGAAGCATCAGTAGTACTTGATCTGGGCTTTGCGATTAATTGGGATGCGCCTACAGAAACCGCTATCAAAATAGAAAATGAAACCACAATAAGCGGATACCGCCACAGTACCGGCTGGGCAAAAAATCAAAAAGTGTTTTTTGTTGCAGAGTTCTCTAAACCTATTGCTCGTCACAATTTGATTCAAGATAAAAAAGTTGTTGCTGCAGATAGCGTTGCCGGAAAAACTACCGCAGCGCAATTCTTTTTCAATATTGACGGAAGCCGCGATGTGATCGTGAAAGTTTCGGTTTCTTCGGTAAGTTTAGCAAATGCTAAAGAAAATTTTGCGGTTTCTGAAACTACAGATTTTGAAACTGCAAAAACGGATGCAAAGAAACTTTGGGAAGATCAATTAGAGCATGTTGTTGTAGAGACACCTACAGATTCTTTAAAAACCATTTTTTATTCGGCATTGTATCACACACAGATTGCTCCGGTAACGTTTAGTGATGTGAATGGAGAGTTTCGTCAGGAGAATGACAGTATTATAAAAGCAGATTTTACAGCATACTCCACACTTTCTCTTTGGGATACTTTCCGTGCCGAAAATCCGCTACTAACTCTTTTAGAGCCCGAAAAAGTAAGTGACATTGTAAATTCGATGTTGATGTATTACCAAGTACATAAGAGTTTACCGGTATGGACACTCTACGGAAATGAAACCAACACCATGACGGGTAATCACGCAATACCTGTGATTGCTGAAGCCTATTTTAAGGGAATAAAAGGTTTTGATGCGGAGCAAGCATTTGAAGCGATGAAAAACACGCAAATGCGTGATGAGCGCGGGCTTAAATTCTTAAAAGAGTACGGTTATATTCCTTATGATAAAATTGACGAAAGCGTCACTTTTAACCTGGAATACGCTTACAACGACTGGTGTGTGGCACAAATGGCTAAAGCACTGGGTCACGATAAAGATTATGAGTATTTCGCTGAGCGCTCCAGATCTTATGAAAAATTATACGATCCTGAGACCGGTTTTATGCGTGGTAAATCTTCTGCAGGAGCCTGGCATGAGCCTTTTGATCCTAAGTTTTCAAGACACCGCGAGAATACAGATTATACCGAAGGGAATGCGTGGCAACACAGTTGGTTTGTACTTCACGATACTGATAATTTTATAAAGCTTCACGGCGGTTCAGAACCATTTACAGCAATGCTTGAGCAATTGTTTACAGAGAGTTCTGAGATCACCGGGGATCATATTTCTAATGATATTTCTGGCTTAATTGGTCAATATGCTCATGGCAATGAGCCTAGTCATCATATCGCTTATTTATTTAACCGTGCAGGCAAGCCCTGGAGAACACAGTACTGGATAAATCAGATTTTAAAAACACAATACAACACAACGCCTAATGGCTTGAGTGGTAATGAAGATGCGGGACAGATGTCTGCCTGGTATGTATGGAGTTCTATGGGGCTTTACCCGTTTAATCCGGCAAGTGCGGCATATGAAATAGGGAGTCCGGTTTATGAGAAATCAACAATTAACCTTCCTTCCGGAAAAACCTTTACCATAGTTGCTGAGGGGGTTTCTCAAGAGAATTTTTACATACAATCAGCAACTCTTAACGGGAAAGATTTTAACCAAACCAGTATCACCCACAAGCAAATTATCGCCGGTGGTGAACTTAAATTAGTAATGGGAGCGAGGCCTAACAAAAGTTGGGGTGTAGTCACGCAGGCAGAATAATATGGATAGTATTGATGTTATAATTATTGCGCTTTATCTGCTGCTTACCATTGCGATTGGTGTATATGTGGCTAAAAAAGCTTCAAAGGGTTTAGATTCTTACTTTTTAGGTGGTAAAAGTATCAAGTGGTATTACTTGGGGCTGAGTAATGGTTCTGGGATGTTTGATGTGTCTGGGACTGCCTGGATGGTGGGGATTCTCTTTCTCTACGGCGTAAAGAGTTTTATGTTTATGTGGATGTGGCCCATTTTTAATCAGGTCTTTGTGATGATGTTTCTTGCCGTCTGGATCAGAAGATCTAATGTAATGACTGGTTCTGAGTGGATTTTATCTCGTTTTGGAGATGATAAAGCCGGGCGTGCTTCTCACCTGATTGTTGCCATTTTTGCAGTTGTTGCCTCGGTAGGATTTATAGCGTATTTCTTTGAAGGAGTAGGTAAATTTATGACGGTTATTCTTCCTTGGGATGTGAGCCTTGTCATCAATGATTTTATGTTGTTAAATTCTGAACAGGTATATGCGCTTATAATTATCGTATTAACTACGATTTATACCATTAAGGGTGGGATGTTCTCTGTGGTTTCTACCGAAGTCTTACAGTTTGGTATTATGGTGCTCGCGGGAATACTCGTTGCAGGCTATACCTTTTTTAAGTTTACCGATGCAGAGATCACGGCATTGATTCCTAATGAATGGACTAATATAGGTTTTGGTGCAGAACTTCCTGCCTTCTGGAAGGGTGACTTTGAAAGCTTTAATAAACTGATAGATACCCAAGGCTATAAGATGTTTGGCGCTTTTGTGGGGATGAGCCTTTTTAAAGGGTTTTTTGCAAGTATCGCCGGTCCTACACCTAGTTATGATATGCAACGTATTTTATCGACCAAAACGGCAAAAGATGCTGCTTATATGAGTGGTTTTACAAATTTGGTTTTGTTCATTCCAAGATATTTAATGATTGCGGCAATCGTGATTTTAGGGTTGGTCTATATCGCTCCAGAACTAGTAAAAGCAGGAGGAATTAGCAGTAACGACTTAGAGGTGATTCTTCCGCAGGTTATTAATAATCACGTACCCGTAGGAATAAAAGGACTTTTGTTAGCGGGGCTTCTTGCAGCCTTTATGTCTACCTTCTCGGCCTTTGTAAATGCAGGACCTGCATATATTGTTAACGATATTTATAAAAAATATTTCAAACCGGCAGCAACTGATAAGCACTATGTTAAAGCAAGCCACGTCGCTTCTTTTGCCGTGGTTATTTTAGGTGTGATAATGGGCTTTTTTGCAGATTCAATCAACTCGATTACCTTATGGATCACAAGTTCGCTTTACGGGGGTTATGTGGCTGCTAACTTTTTAAAATGGATCTGGTGGCGTTTTAACGGCTGGGGATATTTCTGGGGAATGTTGAGCGGGTTGATCATTGCCACGCTTCAGTTTTTGATAGATCAGGGCGCATCGAGTTATGCAGAAGGGAGTTTCTTGTACTGGTATTCACATATTCCGGCAATTTATTTATTTCCGGTGATCTTAATATTCTCACTTGTAGGTTCGTTTTTAGGAACTTGGTTAACTCCGCCTACAGCTTTAGCGACTTTGAAGAGTTTTTACACTTCGGTGCATCCGTGGGGGTGGTGGAAACCGGTGCGTGAGCAATTAACAGCAGAAGAGCAAGTAGGGAAGAACAAAGATTTTGGGCTGGATATGTTTAACTGTCTGGTGGGAATCGTCTGGCAATCTAGTATGATCTTACTGCCTATTTTCCTGATAGTTCGTGATTATGAAAAAACAGCAATTAGTTTATTGGCTTTTGGATTAACCAGCCTTATTCTAAAATTTACATGGCTTGATAGAGTCAAAAAACTAGAAAATTAAATAAAACAAATAGACGCCTTTTTAGGCTAAAAAATAGAATCCTTTTTTATGAGTACAACGCAAATTCCTTGGCAAGAGAGACCTGCAAACAGCACAGATGTGATGTGGCGTTATGATGCAAATCCTATTATAGATCGTTACGCGATCCCGAGTTCTAACAGTATTTTTAACTCTGCTGTAGTTCCTTTTGAAGATGGATTTGCCGGAGTCTTTAGATGCGATAACAAGGCGGTGCAGATGAATATCTTTGCCGGTTTTAGTAAAGACGGAATCAACTGGGATATCAATCACGATCCTATTGAGTTTGGAGCCGGAAATACAGAAATGCTCGAGTCTGATTACAAATACGATCCCCGGGTTTGTTTTATTGAAGACCGGTACTGGATTACCTGGTGTAATGGCTATCACGGGCCAACTATAGGAATTGGTTACACGTTTGATTTTAAAGAATTCTTTCAGTGTGAGAACGCCTTTCTTCCCTTTAACCGTAATGGTGTTTTGCTTCCGCAGAAAATAGACGGAAAATACGCCATGTTGAGCCGCCCAAGTGATAATGGGCATACACCTTTTGGAGATATTTACATCAGCTACAGTCCAGATATGAAATATTGGGGCGAGCACCGTTGTGTGATGAAGGTAGCTCCGTTTACAGAAAGTGCCTGGCAGTGTACAAAGATCGGCGCAGGGCCGGTACCTATTTTGACTGACGAAGGTTGGTTGTTATTTTATCACGGGGTGATCAATACCTGTAACGGTTTCAGATATTCAGTAGGAGCTGCAATTTTAGATAAAGACAGTCCGGACAACGTATTATACCGAAGTCAACCTTATTTATTGGGACCGGCAGCACCCTATGAGTTGGTGGGAGATGTACCTAATGTTTTGTTTCCTTGTGCGACCTTACATTCAGTAGAAGAAGATAAAGTTGCTTTATACTATGGGGCTGCAGATACGGTAACTTCGGTGGCTTTTGGTAAATTGAGCGAAATATTAGATTTCGTAAAAAATAATAGTTTATAAATGATGGAAAACAGGATTGCTCTTCTGCTTCTTTTGATAGGATTTTTTGGCTTTGCCCAGCAAACGCCACCACGTTCTTATGTAGCGCATCACATAGATATGCCGCTTCAGATAGATGGTAAGGCTAATGAGGAAGTTTGGAAAGAGGCACCTTTTTCAGAATCATTTATAGACATAGAAGGCGTCAAAATCCCAAAGTATCAAACGCAAGTAAAAATACTTTGGGATGATGAGAATCTGTATTTCTATGCAGAGCTGAAAGAGCCGCATATCTGGGCGACTTTAAAGCAACGCGACACCGTTATTTTTTACAATAATGACTTTGAGATCTTTATAGATCCTGATGGCGATACCCATAATTACTATGAGTTTGAGATGAATGCGCTCAACACGGTATGGGATTTACTGTTGGTGAAACCCTATCGGGAATCAGCTCCGGTTCTAGACAGCTGGGATATACAGGGGTTAAAAACAGCGGTTTCTATAAATGGAACGTTGAATGATGCTTCTGATATAGATAAAAGCTGGAGTGTAGAGATCGCGATGCCGTGGGAAGTTTTAAAAGAAGCTAGTGGTAGTAATGAATTGCCGGTAGAGAAGTTTTGGCGTATTAACTTCTCTCGGGTTAACTGGGATCATGAGTTGGATAACGGAGTTTACAGCCGTAAAAAAGATGAATCGAGTAATTTTTTACCAGAATACAACTGGGTTTGGTCTCCACAAGGAGTCATCAATATGCATGAGCCTGAGCATTGGGGGTATGTGTATTTCTCATCAAAACCAGTTTCAGAAAAAGTAAGCTTTAGTATTCCGCAGGATGAGCAAATCCGTTGGAAATTATACGAATCCTACCGCGCTCAAAAAGCGTATTGGTCAACTCATAAATCTTGGGCAACAGATTTAAAAGCAATTGGTACAACCCGTTTTGACCTTGAAGGAAAAGAACTTATCCCATCTCTAGAAAACTACAGTCAAGGTTGGGTGATAACCGTAAAAAGTCCATTTTCGGGTAAGCTGTATAGCATTAGAGAAGACGGGAAATATTCAGAAATAAATCAATAATACTATGAAATTTAAACACTTATTTTTAATACTTGTAGCAGTAGTGGCTACAACTTCTTGCATAGATAATATACATCCTGCAGGTAGCAAAAAAGAGAACGAAAAAACAGCTGAAGTCTCTGAGGATTTTAAATTGTGGACGTGGATGACCGCCGATGCTTCAAGAACTGATGAATCGTATACTGAAGAGTTTAAAAAATATGCAGCTAACGGTCTTGATGCGGTGTTGATCAACACCAATGCAGATGCAGATTTGCTGGCGCGTATGACACCTTTAGCAACTGCCGAAGGTCTCGAAGTACACGCCTGGATGTTTACGATGAACCGCCCGGGAGATAGTATCGCTATGAAGCATCCCGAATGGTATGTGGTTAATCGCAACGGTGAATCGAGTTTTGAAAAGCGCCCTTATGTAGACTATTATCAGTTTTTATGTCCTACACGTAAAGAATCACGTGAGCACGTCTTGAGCCTGGTCGACAAAATGAGTAAGGTAGAAGGGATTACTAGTTTTCACCTGGATTACATTCGCTATCCTGATGTTTATTTGCCCATAGGTTTATTGCCTAAATATGATTTGGTACAAGATACTGAGCTTCCTGAATTTGATTTCTGTTATTGCGATGCGTGTATTGCTAAATTTGAAGAAGAGCATCACAAAAACCCATTAGAGTCACACAATACAGCGATTGATATGGAGTGGAAGCAATTCCGTTTAAATCAGATCAAAGCGGTGGTTGATGAGGCTTATGAAGTGGCGCATAAAAACGGAAAGTTGTTAACAGGAGCGGTTTTTCCGTATCCAGAAATGGCAGACCATATGGTGCGTCAGCGTTGGGATAAATGGAATATAGATGTGGTTTTACCTATGATCTACCACAACTTTTATAATGAAGAAATAGACTGGATTGGGTTTGCAACCGGTCAAGGTGTAAAGGACCTTGAAGGAACCGATACCGAGTTACACACCGGTATTTATGTTCCGGAAATGAGTCCGGAAGATTTGGAGAAAGCAATTCAACTCGCAAAAGATAACGGTGCAAAAGGAGCGGCATTCTTTGACGGAAACGCGCTTACAGATGCGCAACTTGCAGTGATCAAAGCAGCAAACTAAAAAAGCCGATTGGCTTTGCTTTTAAGCCTGGGCAAATGTCCGGGCTTTTTATCTTAATTGAGAGAGCCGAGTTCTTAAAAATTGAAGGGTAAAAATAGAATTCAAAATATATGAAATGGATTAAACTAGTAGTTGTCGTTGTAGCTTCAGTCTTAATTAGCTGTGCCGAAAAAGAGAATCCGTCGTTTACACAAAATGATCTGGTTTTGATTCCGCAGCCTAAATCTTTAACGTTAAATTCCGGTAGTTTTAAAATAGATGCTCACACACAATTTGTAATTGCTGATGATAGTTTGCAGGTGGTAACCGGGATTTTAAATGATTTGTTTGAGAAGTCTGCAGGTTTCAAATTAGATATATCAAACACCGGTGATGAAAATACCATTCAATTGTTGCAAAATACTGAGCTTGAAGAAGAAGCTTACAAACTTGATGTTACGCGTGAAAAAGTAATTCTGGAAGCCAATTCTAGACTGGGTTTTGTTTATGGGCTAGAGACCATTCGTCAGTTGCTTCCTGCAGCGATTGAAAGCAGTTCTAAAGTTTCAGATCTTAAACTTTATATTCCTAATGTGAGTATTGCCGATACTCCGCTATACCCCTATCGTGGAAGTCACTTAGATGTTTCCCGTCATTTCTTTGGGAAAGAATACATCAAAAAGCATTTAGATCGAATGGCTTTTTTAAAACTGAATACCTTCCATTTTCATCTGGTAGATGATCAAGGTTGGAGAATCGAAATTAAAAAATACCCAAAGCTTACTGAAGTTGGCGGTTTTCGGGTAGATCAGGAAAATAAACCTTGGAACGCGCGTACTCAAAATGATCCGGAAAACGAAGCGACTTACGGGGGATTTTATACCCAAGAAGATATTAAAGAGATTGTTTCTTATGCCAGCGATAAAGGTATTCGCGTGATCCCGGAGATTGAAATGCCTGCCCACGTGATGAGCGCGATTGCTGCTTACCCGTGGTTGTCTTGTAAAGACGAGCCTATTGCGGTTCCGTCTGGCGGCGTGTGGCCTATAACCGATATTTATTGCGCAGGAAAAGAATCTACTTTTGAATTTCTAGAAGATGTTTTGACTGAAGTAATGGAACTTTTTCCTGATGAATATATTCATGTGGGAGGTGACGAAGCGACAAAAACAAATTGGGAAACTTGTCCGCATTGTCAGCAGCGTATGCGAGAAGAAGATCTTGCTGATACCGGCGAGTTGCAAAGCTATTTTATGAAACGTATGGAGGGCTTTCTAAGCGAGCACAACAAAACCTTAATTGGTTGGGACGAGATCTTAGAAGGTGGTTTACCTGAAAAAGCAACCGTGATGAGTTGGAGGGGGTTTCAAGGCGGATGGGAAGCTACAAAAGCTGGGCACGATGTGATCATGACACCGGTGAGTTATATGTATTTTGATTATTATCAGGGTAATCCTGATAACGAGCCGGTGGCGTTTAATGCCTTTCTTCCGTTAGAAAAAGTGTATGAATTTCGCCCGACGATAGATTCTATGAGCGTGGAGCAGAAGAAGCACGTTTTAGGCGGTCAGGCCAATCTTTGGTCAGAATATGTTACTACAGAATCGCATTCAGAATATATGTTGTTTCCTCGGCTATTTGCTTTGTCTGAAACCTTGTGGAGTCCTGAAGAAAAATTGGATTGGAATGCTTTTTCTCAACGCGTTCGTAAACTGATGCAACGGTTTGATGTGATGGGGATCAATTATGCAAAAAGTGCCTTTGCGGTTCAGCCAGAATCAGAGATTAATTTAGAGACCGGTAAAATTACAATCGCGTTGCAATCTGAATTTCCGAATACTCAAATTAGATTCGCTTTGGGAGATTCAGAGTTGAATGCTGACTCAGAAGTTTACAGCAACCCTATATCTTTTGATAGTACGACTTCGGTTAGTGCAGCAGTTTTTGAAGACGGGAAGCTTATGGGTGCTAAAATGCAAAAATATTTTGACTTTCATGAAGCGGTTGCAAAGCCAGTTACCTATAAATTTGAATACAATGCGAGTTATCCGTCAACTGGTAAAACCGCACTTGTAGATGTGCTGCGCGGAAGCAAATATTTTAAAGACGGTCGCTGGCAGGGGTGGATTGGTGATCCTGCGGTAATTACCATAGATCTTGAGAAAGCAAAAAAAGTACGCGAGATAACTATAGGAAGCCTTGAGGAACAAGGAACGGGAATTTATTTTCCACAACAAATACAGGTTGAAGTTTCTCAGGATGGTAAAACCTTTGAAGATGTAGCGAAAATGGAACGCGCTTTTGAATCCAATTCAGAAGCAAAGATTGAGAATTTTAAACTGAAATTTGAGACCAGAAAAGGCATTCAATTTATTCGGGTGACTGTAGAGCCCCTGGCAAAGACCCCAAATGGAGGTGGAGCCTGGTTATTTTTAGATGAAATTCTAGTTAACTAAGAGAAATACAACAGTATGATTTTACATAAAAAAGCAACTCTTTTTATAGGATTGTTGATTGGCTTTTTCGCGAAAGCGCAAACACAAGATTTTACACACTACGTGAATCCATTTATCGGGACTTCAAATTTTGGAGCGACTAATCCTGGAGCGATTGCTCCACGAGGTATGGCGAGTGTTTCGCCATTTAATGTGGCAGGAAGGCAAAATGTTTTAGAAAAAGACAGTCGCTGGTTGTCTAACCCCTATGTGAATGAAAATACCTTTTTAACCGGTTTTAGTCACGTAAATATGAGTGGAGTTGGTTGCCCAGATCTTGGGGTGATCCTAAGTATACCTACTACCGGAGAACTTCAAACAGATCATTTAGAATACGGAACCACTTATACCAATGAAGTTGCAAAGCCCGGTTATTATTCGGTTGAATTGGATAAGTACAACGTAAAAACCGAATTAACGGCCAGCACCCGCGTAGGTGTAAGTCGTTATAGTTTTCCTGCCGGGAAAGCAAATCTACTACTCAATCTTGGGCTGGGTTTAACTAACGAGCAAGGCGCTGTGCTTAAATTTAATTCACCTACGGAAGTAGAAGGTTATCGCATGGTAGGTTCATTTTGTTACAACAATGTCGAGAGTGCATATCCTATTTATTTTGTAGCCCGCATTTCTGAAACACCGGCTAATTACGGGATTTGGGATAAACCTGCAAAATACGACGGGGTAGAAGCACAATGGATGGGCTACAACGGCAAAACACGTCTTAAAGAGCAATTTATGCGCGAGGTGGTAGGTGATAGTATAGGAGCTTATTTTAAGTATGATTTTGATAAGCCTACACAGGTTGTTATGAAGATTGGTATCTCGTATGTGAGTGTTGCTAATGCACGTGAAAACCTGGATGAAGAAGTGGGTGACGCTTCTTTTGATGCGGTTTATAAGCAAACAAAACAGGCCTGGAATGATAAATTAAGCGTTGTTGAAGTTGAAGGCGGAAGTGTAGATGATAAAACTATTTTCTACACGGGTTTGTATCACACTCAGATTGCTCCTAGTATCTTAAATGATAGCAATGGCGAATACCCCGCGATGAAAACCCGCGCAGTAAAACATACTGAAGGAACGCGCTACACCGTTTTTTCTCTTTGGGACACGTACCGCAATTATCATCAGTTGATGAGTTTATTGTATCCACAGGAGCAATTAGATATGGTAAATTCAATGTTGGATATTTACGATCAGAATGCTTGGTTGCCCAAGTGGGAACTTAATGCCACCGAAACGTTCACAATGGTGGGTGACCCGGCTGCAGTGGTTTTAGCAGATACCTATGCACGCGGAATCACAGATTTTGATGTTGATAAAGCCTATAAAGCAATGCTGAAAAGTGCCGATACTCGCGAAGGAAATCCGTTGAGACCGGGATTGGGAGAATACATTGATAATGGATATGTAAGTGTTGATTCTGATGTTGCAGGCCCCGTTTCTACGACGCAGGAATACAATATTGCAGATTATGCGATAGCTCAATTAGCGGAAATATTAGGCAAGAAACAGGATGCAAAGCGGTTTACAAAACGCGCACTTTCTTATAAGAAAATGTACAATAAGGACTCCCGCTTTTTACAGCCTAAAATGAGTGATGGCAGTTGGTACGAACCTTTTGACCCATTAGCCGGTGCAAACTTTACAGAAAATCCTGGTTTTATAGAAGGGAATGCGTGGCAATATTTATTTATGCAACCTCACGATATTAAGGGGATGATTAAGTTAATGAGTGGTGAAAAGAAGTTTGAAGAAAAACTAGACGCTCTTTTCGCCGAAGATCAGTTTGATATGGCAAACGAACCTGATATTTCATACCCGTTTTTGTATAATTATCTACCGGGTAAAAGTTATAAGACTCGTGAGAAAGTAGCAGAACTAATCGATACGTATTTCACCAATAAACCTGCAGGTCTTCCTGGTAATGATGATACGGGGACTATGAGTGCTTGGCTTGTTTATGCGATGATGGGCTTTTATCCAATGACTCCGGGAGAAGCGACTTATACTTTGTCTGAACCGCAATTTGATACGGTGAGAATTCATTTAAACCCTGATTTTTACAGTAACAAAACGCTAACTATTAAAAACCAATCTACAAGAAATAACTATAAAACAGCGACTTTTAAAGTAAACGGTAAAGCGCTGAACAATAGTCAGGTGATGCATAAAAACTGGGTAGAAGCCGGGGAGATTATTTTTGAGTAACTCCTACTAGTACAACTTTAAGGTGTTATTTAGCTTCTTAAAGCCGTTGTCTATCGAATCTTTTTTGAAATAGTTAATAAAATTGGGAATTTCATCTTCAGAAAGCCTGATAGTGTCGTTAGAAGATGTAAAATTTTGAAAAATAGTGGGTTTTCTGGGTAGTTAAAGATTGAAAAGTTATTCAATAGATATGGAACTAAAGGTTAAAGATTCGACGTTGATTAAATATGAACCCGCTGGTAAGTTTGAGGAGACTCGTTTTGAGAAGATACACAACATCAGTTTTGAACAATCAACACAGGCTTCGGCTATTGTAGCTCAGGAGATCGCTGATTTGATCCGCAGCAAAGAAGCTGCCGGTGAGAAATGCGTATTGGGTCTTGCTACGGGATCGTCCCCAATAAATGTGTATGCCGAACTGGTGCGTATGCATAAAGAAGAAGGGTTGAGTTTTAAGAATGTGATCACCTTCAATCTGGATGAATACTGGCCGATGGATAAGTCTGATGTGCAGAGTTACCAGTATTTTATGCACGAGCATTTATTCAACCACGTGGATATTCCTGCCGATCAGGTAAACATTCCGGACGGAACTATCGCTCAGGAAGAGGTTAAGCCGTTTTGCATTGCTTACGAAGCTAAAATAAAAGCAGCCGGCGGACTGGATTTTCAACTTTTGGGAATTGGTCGTACGGGGCATATTGGTTTTAATGAACCGGGTTCGCATTTCAACTCGGGTACCCGAATGATTACTTTGGATTACTTAACCCGTGCCGATGCGGCGGGATCGTTTAGAGGAATTTCCAACGTTCCTAAAAAGGCGATTACAATGGGGATCAATACCGTATTGAATGCCAAACGCATTGTGCTATTGGGATGGGGTCAGAATAAAGCCGAAATTTTAAAAGAAACTATAGAAGGTGAGATATCTTCAATTGTTCCGGCAACCTATTTGCAGGAACACGAGAATACCACTTTTGTACTCGATGATGCAGCTGCTTCAGAATTGACCCGTGTTAAAACCCCGTGGTTGGTAGGTACTTGTGACTGGACCAAAGAATTGACAGCAAAGGCTGTTTTCTGGTTGTGTCAAAAGACCAACAAAACAATTTTAAGCCTTACCGACAAAGATTATAACGACCACGGAATGTCTGATCTGCTTGCCTTGCAAGGTTCTGCATACAACCTGAACATTGAGATGTTCAATAAGCTGCAGCATACCATCACCGGATGGCCCGGCGGTAAACCCGGGGCTGATGACACCAATAGACCGGAGCGTGCCGAACCGGCAAAGAAACGGGTGATTATCTTCAGTCCGCACCCTGATGATGATGTGATCTCTATGGGAGGTACCTTTGACCGCCTGGTAGAGCAGGGCCACGAAGTACATATCGCCTACCAGACTTCAGGAAATATAGCCGTAAGCGATACTGAGGCCCTAAAATTTGCTGAAGTTTCCGCGCTAATGGGTAATAACGACTGCGAGCGTTTCAGTAAAATTGCAGAACAGATTAAGAACAAACAACGTAACGAGATCGATCCGGTTGAAGTACGTCAGTTAAAAGGCCTGATCAGACGTTGCGAATCACTGGGTGCCACGCGTTTTGAAGGCGTTCCTGATGAGCAGGTACACTTTTTAGACCTTCCGTTTTACGAAACCGGTGGAATCAAGAAGAACCCGATGTCTCAGGAAGATGTAAATATTGTAAACGAACTTATTTCAACGGTAAAACCCCATCAGATTTATGCTGCCGGCGACCTCGCTGATCCACACGGGACGCATAAAGTATGCCTCAATATCATTTTTGAATCGCTGGAGCAACTCAAACAGGAAAAGTATATGAACGATTGCTGGGTGTGGTTATACCGCGGCGCGTGGCATGAGTTTGAGATGCACGAGATCGAAATGGCTGTGCCGATGAGTCCGGATCAGGTACTTAAAAAACGTCAGGCCATTTTTTACCACCAGTCCCAAAAAGACGGGGTGATGTTTCAGGGGGAAGATTTACGAGAATTCTGGGTACGTGCTGAAGATAGAAATAAAGAAACCGCACAGAAGTATCGGGCGTTAGGTCTTGCAGAGTATGCCGCGATGGAAGCCTTTATGCGCTATCATTTCTAAAAATTAAAAGTACCTTACTGCCCCAGATAGTAATAGTAATAACAATAATAATAGAAATAATAAGTAAAGTATGGTAGCTCTAGAAACACTTGATTATGCCATTATCATTGGCTTTTTTGCAATAACCTTGATTATTGGGCTTTTGGTTGCAAAAAAATCGGGTAAGAGCTCCTCAGAATATTTTCTTTCGGGTAGAAATATGCCGTGGTGGCTTTTAGGTATTTCTATGGTAGCTACCACCTTTTCAACCGATACTCCAAACCTGGTAACCGATATTGTACGGAATCAGGGCGTAAGCGGTAACTGGGTGTGGTGGGCGTTTTTGATCACCGGTTTACTTACCGTTTTTGTATACGCTAAACTCTGGAGGAAGTCTGAAGTCAATACCGATATTGAATTTTACGAATTGCGTTACGGCGGAAAACCTGCGAAGTTTTTACGTGGTTTTCGGGCTGTGTATTTAGGTGTGATTTTTAACGTGCTTGCGATGAGTGCCGTGACTTTAGCTGCGATCAAGATCGGGCAGATTATGCTGGGATTAACACCCCTGGAAACCATAGGTTATGCCGGATTGGTAACCGTGATATTCAGTACCATTGGTGGATTTAAAGGCGTGGTGTATACCGATTTCATACTGTTTTTTGCAGCGATGGCCGGGGGTATCGGTGCAGCGTATTATTGTGTCAACCTGCCGGAAGTAGGCGGTATGACCGGACTGATGAATAGTCCGCAGGTGATAGATAAGATCAATATTTTGCCTGATTTTGATGATACCAGTACGTTGATAACCCTGCTGATTATTCCGCTTGCCGTACAATGGTGGAGCGCCTGGTATCCGGGAGCTGAGCCCGGTGGCGGTGGGTATATCGCCCAGCGTATGCTGGCTGCAAAGGATGAGAATCACGCCATAGGCGCCACCTTTTTCTTTAACGCATTGCATTACGCTTTGCGCCCATGGCCGTGGATTCTGGTAGCTCTGGCTTCGCTGGTGGTTTATCCGGATATAGCCAGTATTCACGAAGCTTTTCCCAATATTGTAGAAAGTAAACTGGGAGATGATTTAGCCTATTCAGCAATGCTGACGAAGCTACCAACCGGACTTTTAGGTCTGGTTATGGCCTCGCTTATTGCGGCTTATATGTCTACAATATCCACCCATTTAAACTGGGGGTCATCGTATGTGGTCAATGATTTTTATGCCCGTTATGTAAAGCCTAAAGCTTCCCAAAAAGAACTGGTTAATGTAGGACGAATTTCAACGGTACTGTTGATGGTAGTAAGTTCTGCCTTGGCACTGGTGCTTACTAATGCTTATCAGTTGTTCAATATAATTTTGATGTTCGGGGCAGGTACCGGTCTCATTTTTATTTTACGCTGGTTCTGGTGGCGCATCAATGCCTGGAGTGAGATTTCAGCGATGTTCTCTTCAGGGATTATCTCCATCCTGTTCAACTTTACTTCTCTAGGTGTCGTTCTTTTCGGTACAGCAGAAGCAGATGGTGTGTTGCCTAATTGGTCTACCTATCCTGTTATTGTATTGCTTACTTCTGTTGTTTGGCTTTCGGTTACCTTTTTGACCAAACCTGAGAAAGACAAGACTCTATTTGATTTTTACAAACAGACACAGCCCGGTGGTCCCGGTTGGGCGCGCATTCTTACAAAAGCGCGTAGTGCGGGAGCTGCTTTAGTAACGACCAATCAAAAATGGTCTGTACCGGCAGGAATATTGGCTACCCTTGTAGGTTGTGTTACAATATATGGTGCACTGTTCAGCACCGGATACTGGATCTATGGTTATTATACCAAGGCCAGCATCCTAACGCTACTCACGCTGATTGCAACTGTAGTTCTGGTGAAACTATGGCAGCGCATTAAAACGAGAGTTTTTTGAGTTTTTTTAAATTGTTTCTGGTGAAAAGAGGGCGTCTGCAAAAAATGGCGCCCTTTTATTATTAATCTAATTTTTCTTTAATGATTTTAATTGCCGAAAGTGGATCTACCAAATGTGACTGGCGGATAATTGATAAAACTAAATCAGTCCTGCATCAATTTCAGACTTTGGGCATTAACCCTATGGTATTGGGTTCTAGAGAACTTAAAAAGGTCTTAGAAAACGAAAAAGCATTAGCTAATAATAAGGAGCAAATTGAAAAAATCTATTTTTTTGGTGCCGGTTGCGGAACGCCGGAGACCGACGAAAAACTAAAAAAGATTCTTCAAGATTTTTTCAGTCCTGATATCCAAATTCAGATAAAAGGTGATCTCGATGCTGCTGTAGAAGCAGCTACTACCCAATCCGGTATCGTTTGTATTTTAGGAACGGGATCTAACTGCTGCTTTTTTGATGGAACCAAAATAATTCAGAAAAACCCTTCTTTAGGATATATGCTAGGAGACGAAGGTAGCGGGAACGCAATCGGTAAAGCTTTACTTAAAGCCTATTTTAACCAGTTGATGCCTGTAACACTTCAAGCTAAATTTGAAACCACTTTTACTCCGCAATTGGAAGAGGTTTTGATACAATTATATCAGAGACCGTTTCCTAATAAATATCTGGCAGGATTTGCGAGATTTGCTATAGAAAACAGGAATAAGCCTTTTATAAACTTGATGTTAAACCAAGAACTTAAAAAATTTATAGATAAGCAATTGTATGCCTATCAGGAAGAGCTTAAAAAATACCCTACACACTTTATAGGATCTATAGCGTATTACACTCAAGATCTTATTATCGAGGAGTTTAAAAATAGGGATTATCAGATAGGTACATTTATTAAAAGTCCTATAGACCAATTAACCCAGTCCATTATTCAGGATTAAAACGGTGCTATCCCTGATGGTTTTACTTTTTCAATAAGTCCGTCTTTAGTAAAGTTCAAACTATCAACACACAATTCGCGAAGCAAATCTGTAGATTCTGGTGAGTTTGCAGAATGCCTGTGGTAAAGGATATAATCCTGTCCTTCTTTTGAAAATACCGTATGATGCCCAGGACTATAGGTTATAGAATCTGAAGCAGTACTTAAGATAGGGCTTGTTTCAGCCTCCTTAAATGGGCCAAACGGATTATCCCCCATTGCATAACGCACTTTGTAGGTGTCTTCGATAACTTTTCCGTCAGAATACATTAAATAGTAGATACCATTTCTTTTTATCATTACTGGAGCTTCAAAATAATTTTCTGGTGTAACATCCTTAATTTCTCCATCAAATGTGATCATATCTTCTTTGAGCTTAACCACAAAACAATGACCGTTCACCCAATTCAGCCCAGAGCCCCAGTATAAATAAGCTTGCCCGTCATCATCAATAAATGCTTCCGCATCTATCATATGATACTCCGGAAATAGATCTCGTGTAATCAAAGGTGTATTATCTTCCTTTGCATTTTGCCAAGGTCCTTCAGGGCTTTTAGCCACTCCTGCCCAGACTTCACTACCTACAGAAACATACATATAGTAATTCCCATTTTTAGCTTTAACAACCGAAGGAGCCCAGACCATAGACCCGTTTGAAGTAGGACTGGTACAAGCTTCTTTAGTAGGCCAGTTTAATTCTTTTAATTCCCAACTCTTAAAATCTGAAGATTCTAAAAAAGCTAAATCATCTTTTCCCCAAGGATCTTTAGTAGCGTATATGTAAAATTTGCCATCTTCCTGAACTATTGAAGGATCTGCATAATAGCCATCAAGGATGGGGTTCGCAATTATTGTGTCAGTGACAACTTGTGACTCTTGTGCTTCCTTTTTTTCAGTTTTACAACCAGCTAATATATTTGTGATCAGTAAAGCGGTAATAATCTGCTTCATAAGAATTGAAATGATATTTTCTATAAAAATAAATAAAAGAAATTAATATGTAGTACATAATTTAAAAATGATCTTGTTAAGATTTTTAATCACGATATGTATCCTTTCTTGAAACGCTTTTGATTAATTACCTTTAAGCTTCACTCAGAATTAAAAAAATGCTTCAGCTACAATTACCCAATCATAATGAGTTTAATATTTTAGAAGAGCGTGTCAAAAGCATGCTCATTCCTTCTGAAATCAGCGTTGTTTCAACACTACTATACCCTAAATTACAGGACGATAAACATATCACGGAAGGCTTAGAAGCTATTAATAAATATCTTGACGAGCTCGAGAAATTCACAAAACAATGGTACGCCTGTCGTTGCGATATGTTTCCATAAGGAAGACAGTTAAAACTTATTTTTTACGCTAAAGCCCTAATAAATCTACTCGAACTATACTCTTCCTTTCGCTTAGTAATTTTGGTTCAAAACGATGAACAACCGCGAGCTATTCAATAACAAACTCAAGCAAGCTAAAACTCAATCTTTTTTGAATGATATTCTAAATTCTGTTCCTTTTCCCGGATTACTCTTGATATCTAATTTAGCTTCATTCAGCTCTAAAAATTGCTTAACCATCATAAGCCCCAGCCCAGTTCCAGTTTCCATACCTGTACCTAAATTAGATAGAATCTGCTCTTGCGACAACTTTAATTCTTCGATCTTTTCTTTTGAGATACCGGTACCTTGATCTATAATGATAAGGGTAACAAAATTTTCATCTACCAGATATTTTATAAAAATATCCTTACCGCTGTAAGAGAATTTCAGGGCATTTGAGATCAAATTGTGTAAAATCACAGATAAATGTCCCTTATCAACTTTTATTTTAGGTATAAACTCTGGTTCTTCAACCTTAATCTTTATGTCTTTAAAGTTTGCTCCTGCTTTATAAATTTC
This sequence comes from Leeuwenhoekiella polynyae, assembly GCF_004104075.1. GTDB lineage: Bacteria > Bacteroidota > Bacteroidia > Flavobacteriales > Flavobacteriaceae > Leeuwenhoekiella > Leeuwenhoekiella polynyae. The sequence goes on from NZ_QOVK01000015.1 coordinate 92,501, forward strand.
TATAACGGTCAACACGTTAGAGGGTAAATCTACCACAACGGGATTTACCAAAACTCCGTCTAATTGCGAATGAGACCACTGTAATAAATTGTCTATCATCACTAAAGTCGCATTGACCTGTTCTTTCAACTTACTGTTAAGAATTTTAAAATCCTCCGGACTTATCATCTCAGATTCATTCATAGCTAGTAATTGCTGAATGGAGAGTATGGGCGATCTTAAATCGTGAGATATTATCGCAAAAAGTTTATCCTTATTTGCGTTAAGACTATCTAAAGCTATGTTGCGCTTGAGAATGATCTCGTGATTTCGTTCAATAACTTCATTCTTTTGACGTAATTCTTCTGAAAAAACTTCCTTTTGCCTTGAATTTTTCCAAATTAGAAAAAGGATTACCACAAGTAGAATCGCCAATAGTATAACTCCAAAAAGCTGTAATCGTGTAAGTGCAAGTTCTTTTTCTTTTAAAATGACCTCATCGTTTAGTCGCTTATTTTCTAACTCTTTTTCTTCAAGATGCATAATATTAACCTGCTGTGCAGTTTTTATGCTATATAGCGAATCCCGGTATTTTTGGTTTATACTGAGCGATTCAAATGCCGCTTCCAGATTATTTTGAGCTTTGTAGATATTTGATAATATTGCGGTATTTCTTTCTAAATCCCATATTGATTCTGATCCTTTAGCAAAGGCTACAGCTCGCAGAGCATATTTTTCTGCAAGATTTATTTCACCAAGTTCTAGATAAGCTTGAGCTACCCCGGCATAAGCATAAGATTTCTCCCAATCATTAGCATTCATACTATCTTTTATAACCTCCTGATGATAGTTTAAAGCTTTAGAATATTTTTTTTGCTGAAATGCAACTTCTCCTGATTTATTGTAATAGTGATGTTTAATCCCGGTTAGATCATAACGCTCTGCGACTACAAAAGCCTTATTGAGTACTTTCTCTGCATTCGCATAATCATTCAATTCCAAATAAGAAATTCCCTGATTTATATACGCAGAGCCTGTCAATTGAGGTTTCTCTATTTTTTCATAAATGCGTAAAACTTGCTCGAATATCTTTAGCGCCTCAGTATGTCTATCTATCGCTTGAATTACTAATCCCTGCCCCTTCAATGATTTAGCAATTCCTTCACCATTTTTTGACTTTCTGTATAAGTCTAAAGCATCTAAAAAATGTGTAAGAGAATCATCGTACTCACCTTTGATATAATAAATCCATCCAGCAGCGTATAAAACTTCCGCAGTTAGCGAAGAGTCTTTTAGTTCAAGAGATTCCTTATAAGCTTTACTTAATAATCCCAGAGCACCAGAATAGTCTTTGTATACAAGTTCTTTTGATTCTTCTATTTGTTTATAAACAAGATCTCTATCAATATTTTGCCGAAAAATGTTTGCGGAAAGAGAAGTAGAAATACTGAATGTAAGAAAGAAAAAAACTAAGGTGTACTTCATTTTAGTCACTCTAAACTGTATTTGTTATATTTATGTTAAAGCTAGAAAAATAAATTACTTTACAAAAAATTCTATTGATTTTATATTAAACCACTAGCCGCTTATTTTGTAATTTTAAATAAAATGTTTGTTATGAAAACTCCCCCGCGCCTGGAACAGGCTATAAGTAAGCTTTACTCAGCTTTTCACAGCGATTCACTCAATCCTGAATGCTGCAAGACTTGTGCTGTTGGTAACATTCTAAATAACACAGATATCTGGAAGCATCTCACAGATGGTCATGGCTCTTTAAAACTCTCCTACGTAGGGAAAGTAAACGAAGCGCTTGGCAAAAAATTAAATGGCTACACTCCATTTGAGTTGCTTCAAATTGAATCTGCATTTTTAAAAGGCTGTGGCTATAAACTCCCCTTATCTCACAAAACAAATAAGCTTGTTGACCGCAATTCTAAAGAAGTTATGTTTAATGGAATGTGCGAAGCGGTTGCTGTATTGTGCAAGTTAGACGGAATATCTAATGTGATGGATTATTCTAGATTATTTGATTTTGAAGACAACCAACCCGTCAATGAATTAGCTTACACATATTAAAAATAACAAGAATTCATTTACTTAAGTTCTGCAAAGAACTTTTATCTTTGATTTGGCTTTAGGGGTATTCTAAATTTTTAGAATTGAGACAGTCCCTTTGAACCTGTATGGTTAACACCGGCGTAGGGAAAAGTATTTTATTTCACTTCCTTTTTTAGAGGAACTCTTTAGCCGTATCATTTTAAAAATTATACTTAATGAAAGAGTCACTCTATTCCCACATATCAACAGTTAGAAAACAAGCACCATTAGTACAAAACATTACTAATTATGTAGTGATGAATAATACTGCTAATGCTTTATTAGCTATTGGCGCATCACCCATTATGGCGCACGCGCATCCTGAAATGGCTGCAATGCAAAAAATATGCAATGCACTGGTTATCAATATCGGTACACTAGATGAATACTGGGTAGAATCTATGCTCATCGCTGCTACTGAAGCAAACCATAATAACAAACCTTGGATTCTGGATCCTGTAGGTGCAGGAGCAACTCCTTACCGCGATGAAGTTTTAAGCAGACTTATTGAACTAAAACCGACTGCAATTCGCGGAAATGCCTCTGAAATACAGGCTTTAGCTAAGCTGAATAAAACTCAAACAAAAGGTGTAGACAGTACATCGGTCAGTACTGAAGCTGTGCAGGCAGGGCAAATTCTAAATAAAACTTACGGAGCCATTATTGTGATTTCTGGAGAAACTGATATCATTATTGATGGGGATCAACAGGTTAAAATTCATAATGGAAATGCCTTAATGACAAAAATTACAGGAATGGGTTGCTCAGCAACCGCAATCCTTGCAGCTTTTATAGCGGTTATACCTAACAAAACTGAAGCTGCTGTTGCTGCTACAGCTTTGATGAGTATTTCTGGAGAATTAGCTGCTAGATACAGTAACGGGCCAGGTAGTCTTCAAGTGAATATTCTAGATAAATTGCATTCTATAAAAGAACAAGAATTTGAGGAAACCTTAAAAATTTCAATTTAAATGAAAGCAAAGTCTTTTCCTTACCGGTTATATCTTGTGATTTCTGAAGAAGCTTGTAACCATTATGACTTTATAAAAGTAGCTGAAGAAGCTATAAAAGGTGGTGTTGATATTATTCAGCTCCGCGAAAAAAAGGACGCTACACCTCAGTTTCTAAAGAAAGCGGTAGCGCTTAAAAAGGTTTTAGATCGCTATCAGGTTCCATTAATAATTAATGATAATCTTGAGGTTGCTATAAAAAGTGGTGCAGCAGGAATTCACGTAGGAAATACAGACCTACCTCCTACCGAAATTAGAAAGCAATGGCCTCAATGTGAAATTTTAGGATATTCTATTGAATATCTGGAACAACTATATAATGAGCAAACCTATTCTTCAGATTATTTAGGAATTAGTCCTGTTTACAATACTGATACTAAAACCGACACCGTAACAACTTGGGGTATCGATGGAGTTCAAAGTATACGTTCAAAAACAGAAAAACCGCTGGTAGCAATAGGAAATATGAAAGCTTCAAATGCTAAAAAAGTAGTTGAAGCTGGCGCAGATTGTATCGCGGTGGTTTCGGCTATTTGTAGCAATTCAAATCCGCTTAAAGCTGCACAACTACTCAAGCAGGAAATTGATCAAGGAATTAATAATAGAGCTACAGCTCATAAAATTTAGTTTATGAGTATTTATAAATATCCATCTGTTTTAAGTATTGCAGGTTTTGATGGAAGCGGTGGTGCTGGTATACAGGCAGATCTTAAAACCATATCCGCATTAGGTTGCTATGCAACTACGGTACTCACAGCTCTTCCGATTCAAAATACACAAGGCGTACAATCTATTTTCTCAATTCCTAATGATGTCGTTAAAGAACAGCTGGATTCTATTTTTGACGATATTATCCCTTCCGCAGTAAAAATAGGAATGGTTCATACTCCACAATTGGCAACTACTATTGCCGAAAAATTAAAGAAACATCAAAATATTCCGGTTGTTTTTGACCCGGTAATGGTGGCTACAAGTGGTCATAAACTTATTGAAAACCCTACTATTAAAAAGTTGGTTGACGATTTATTTCCTTTAGCATCGATCATTACTCCTAATATGGATGAAGCTGCTATTCTGGCTGAAATGAATGTTGAAAATCTAAAGGATATGCGCGAGGCCGGCCAAAAGATCATGGAGTTAGGTTGTAAATCTGTTCTATTAAAAGGTGGGCATTTAAAAACTAATGTTCTCACTTCTCTGTATTTTGACACTTCCGGAAACATTCACGAGTTTGAGTTTGAAAAATTTGAAACCCAAAATATGCATGGTTCAGGATGTACACTTTCTTCAGCAATTGCTTCTTATATTGCTCAAGGAAAATCTTTATTAGAAGCCGTAACGCTTGGTCAAGATTATGTGCATCAGGCTATTTTTCATTCAAAAGATGTGAAAATAGGTAAAGGCAACGGACCGTTAAATCACTTTTTTAATCCTCAAAAGCTTATTAAAAATGAAATGGAGTGAAACCACCTGGCACCGCATTCAACCCATATATTCTAAAATTTTAGAAATGCCGTTTATCAAACAATTGACTGACGGCAGTCTCCCTTTGGAGCAATTTCAATATTATATCAGACAAGATTCTGCCTATCTCGAAAACTTCGGAAGAGCTTTATCTCTTATCGCTGCAAGAGCTCACGAAGTCGAAGACATACTGAGCTTTAGCCGTTTTGCAGAAGGCGCAATTGTGGTAGAAAATGCATTGCACGAATCGTTTTTTAAAGCATATAATATTGAGAAGAATACTGAAACAAGTCCGGTAACGCATCATTACACGCATTACTTAAAAAGTACCGCTGCTCTTGATCAGGTAGAAGTAGCAATGGCAGCCGTCCTCCCCTGCTTTTGGATCTATAAAGCTGTTGGCGACGTGATTTTTAACAATCAGAATGACCTAGAAAACCCGTATAAAAAATGGATTGAAACATATTCTGGAGAAGAATTTGAAATCCTAGTCAATCAAGCAATCAACACTTGTGACCGTGTAGCTGCAACCTGTACCACTGCGCAACAAGAACGCATGCACGAAGCTTTTTTAGAAGCAACTAAACTTGAATTTATGTTTTGGGATAGTGCTACAAACTTAAGGAAATGGCCTTTCTAAACTTTTTAAACGTTAATTTTACATTAATTCAAAAATACTTGTAACACTTCAAAAATACTATCGTCTATTATAATAGTAGCGTTTGAAAAAATGTTTTCATTTATTTATTTGGATTAGCCGCCTTCAATAGTGAAAAATTCAACGTTAATTATATACTAAAGTCCTAAGCAAATTGTTTAGGACTTTTTTTTTGATTAAAAAATCTTCTGTGTCAAACGTTAAAAATTACTTTAACGAATATTTGGCAAAATCATAAAAACCATCCTCCTTACTCTTTTCGTAAATACTTATAAATCTGACAGATAAACTGTCTCATTAAAATCCAAATTAACCATTTATGAAAACAATTTTTACAAAATTTAGTATTCTCACAATGTTACTTGTGGCTTTTACAGCTTGTAACAATGATGATGACAACACCGTGGTAGTTATAGAACCTACATGTAATGACGGTATTATGAACGGAGATGAAACTGGTGTTGATTGCGGTGGCTTTTGTGGTCCTTGCGAGGTAATCTCTAACCCTGGCAGAAGGGCAGATCTATATGTGACTAATAATACAGATGGCAATATTTTTAAATATAGTATTTCTGGAGATTCTTTAGTTAATTACACTACGGCATCAACTGCTGCAGAAGGTATTCATTATGACGCGGAGTCTGATCTTTTGGTACAAGCTTCACGCTCGGGTTTAATGCTAGACGCATACGCAGGCACAAGTACACTAGGAAACGCCACTATTAATAGTTCTTTCAGCACATTTACAGACTTAAATAGTCCTCGTGAATTAGCCGTAAGTGGAGATTATTATGTGGTTTCTGATAATGGTGAAAACAAGTTCTTTGTTTATTACAAAGCAGGAAACAGTTTTTCTCTTTACTACACAATCGATATACCATTTCCAGTATGGGGAATCACTTTTAAAGGAAATGATCTTTATGCAGTGGTTGATGAATCTAGTGATCTAGCGGTATTCTCTAACTTTATAGCTAATGCTATGGACGGAACTATGAGACCTTCTAAACGTGTTACCATTGAAGGTATCGTGAGAACTCACGGTTTAACATACAACGGCTCTGATGACGTTATGATAATGACAGATATAGGTGCTGCATCTAATGCAACAGATGATGGTGGTTTTCACGTGATCAATGACTTTTCAACAAAATTTGATGCGCTTTCTGATGGTGGTGTTTTGCCAGTGGATATGCAAACTCGCGTGGCAGGTTCTTCCACATTGATGGGGAATCCTATTGACGTAGCTTACGATTCAGAAACTGGTGCAATTTATATCGCTGAAGTAGGAAACGGGAAAGTTCTTGGTTTTACTGATATAGGCGACGGTGGAGATTTAACACCGTCTTTTAACATGGATCTTCCTACTGCTTCTTCTATTTATTTCTCTAGTGAAGAAACTGACGGTAATACGGGTATGGCTTCTATGAATCAAACTACAAGATTGTATACTACATCAACTTTAAATGGTGATGTAACTGTTTATGACGGTACTGGTTCAATGCTTAAAACAGTAACTACTGCTTCATCCTCTACAGAGGGGATTTATTATAATGCATTAAATGATGCGTTATTACAAGGTTCAAGATCTGAAGGTGAAATTCAATATTACAGCGACTTTATGTCTATAATGAGTGGAGCAAGTGCTACTTCAGCTTTTACAGGCGATTTAGCAACTTCTAGTCCTCGAGAAATTGCTGTATACGGAAACAAAGTAGTTGTCGCAGATAATCCTGCAAATATGTTCTATGTATACTCTTATACAGGAAGTTCATTCACATTAGAGAACACTTTTGACCCTGGTTTCCCGGTTTGGGGAATCACATTTAAAGGTGATGATCTTTTAGCCGTTGTTGATACAACAAGTGATTTAGCAATATTTGAAGACTTCTTTACAAATACTATGGATGGAAGCCTTACTCCAACTAAACGAGTGAGCATAGCAGGTATAACCAGAACTCACGGTATCACATATAGTGCGTCTGATGATGTTTTAGTAATGACAGATATAGGTCTTGCAGCCGGTGGAGCTATAGATGGTGGTATTAATGTAATTCAAGATTTTAGTACTGTAATTACAGCTACAACAGATGGTGGAACTATAGGTCTTGCTGATCAGAATATCATTGAAGGGATAAGCACTCTAATGAACAACCCAATTGATGTAGCTTATGATCATAAAACAAAAACAGTATTTGTTGCAGATATTGCAACAGGAGCTGTTTTAGGTTTTAACAATGCGCTTACTACAAGTGGTAATGTTGCTCCAAGTGTGAATAATATACTAGTGAATGCATCTTCATTATATCTTTATAATAATTAAGCCTTGATCCCAAATCATTTTAAAAAGACCTCCTCGTGAGGTCTTTTTTTATATAAAATTTTCTAGAAATGAATAAAGCAGTAATAACCAGCCGGTAGCCAAAAACAAACCGCCCAAAGGGGTTACAGGCCCAAGCAACCTCAACTTATTACCAAACGCTCCGGTTAAACACAACCCATAAATAGAGAATGAAAACAAAAAAGTGCCGACTATAAAACAAATAATAATAGTCTGATCTAATGTGCTACTAAAGCCTAAATTGAAACTTAGAACCAAAAGTACAATTGCGTGATACATCTGGTATTTTACTCCGGTTTCAAAGCTGGCCATCTGCTCAGGTGTAAATTTTTTCTTTAGCGCGTGAGCTCCAAAAGCACCCAAAACGATTCCTAAAAAACCATAAAATGCCGCGAATATTTGACTTAGTAATATAACCTGCATAAATTTTCTTAATTATAATGTGACACAAAACTACAACTCGAAATGCTAAAACCTTTACTAAGTTTATTAGCATTTCTAACCTAAAGAGAAGTTATAATTTTTCTAATACTGCGTATTTATATTTATTTTCAGCTTAAATACTATATCTTCAAAAAATGAATTTAAAAAAATATATTCAAGACATTCCAGACTTCCCAAAACCTGGAGTAATCTTTAAAGATATCAATCCGCTACTTGCTAATCCCGAGGCAACTGCCCAAGCGATAAATCTATTAGCTAAAGGTCTGTACGGTTTTAATGCTACAAAAATTGTAGGAATAGAAAGTCGTGGTTTTTTACTGGGTATCCTATTGGCTCAAAAAATGGGTTTGGGATTTGTTCCTATTAGGAAACCGGGAAAACTACCGGGAAAAATTGAAAAACAAACCTATGCCCTAGAATACGGTGATGATTCAATAGAAATTCAACAGAACAGTATTTCTGAAGGTGATCTGGTAATTGTACATGATGATGTATTAGCTACCGGTGGTACTGCTGCTGCTGCTTGTGAATTGATTGAAAAGTGTGGAGGAACTGTCGTTCAGTGTAATTTTTTAATGGAATTGGGATTTCTAGAAGGACGTAAAAAACTTGAAAACTATGCATTACACAGTCTTCTTCATTACTAGTCTAAAGCATTTTTAGTAACCCAAAGTTTATAGCCAAAAAGTGCCAATTGTAATTTGCTGGCTTTTGCCAGATCAACTTCTTTTTTAGTCAAGCTGGGAAGTATCTTTTTATTGACTTTAGCTAATGCCTTAAAAAAACTTTTCTTCATAATTTAAGAGTCTTTTAATTTCTACATTAATTCTGGTATTCTCTCAAATTTAATGTTTTAACACGATTCTGCGCGCGCTTACAGAAGGTGTTAAGACTAATTTGTGATTATCCAAAAATTGTCTCGATGATTGTTAAAATTAATGTGACCATAACTGTGATTTTTGATTGTTAATAATTGATTTGATCACAATTACGGGAGTAAAAATTAGTTCTACAAGGTTTTAGTTAGTTATTAATGCAATTGAATACAGTATTGTAAGTAAAAAAATGATTTATCACAAATACTGAAACCTCAAACTCTTAAGCCTTGTTTATAAATAAAACTAATTTATCACTAAAAACCTTATAACTGTAACTTTTATAGATGGATTTTAGATACTTTTATAAAATCGTAGAGGAATTTTGAATGAAAATAGAACCAAATTTCAATTTTCATCTTTTTTAGACCAGGTCTGATGGAAGCTTTTGAGTATTTTGATAAAGATTATCCAATACAAAAAATCCGCTGTAAAAAAGATTATAGCGGATTTTAGCACTATCTCATAAAATGTGTAACTAAAAATAGCGGGGGCATGCCCCCGCTATTTTTTTAACTTTAAATTTTACACCATTATGAAGAAAGAGGAATTATTT
>NZ_QOVK01000016.1 GCF_004104075.1 Leeuwenhoekiella polynyae
TTGGACAACCTGAAGCTTAAAAGAAAGCGAGTAGTCTTTTTGGGTTCTTTTTGCATAACCACTCTTTGAGGGTGTTTTCATTACACTAAGGTTTTAGTGTATCGCTATTTCAGGACGGGACATTATAATAATAAAAAAGCCCGATCATTTGATCGGGCTTTTTATTTACTGTTCTTTTTTGTTGCTTCTAACGTTCTGGTTTCATTACAAAAGCGTTTGGGAAGTTTTTTTGAATCTGTAGAAGCGCTTGGTCTGCTTCAAGGCGGTTTCTGAAGTTTCCTACCCAGACTTTGTAGTTGGGACTTTCATAAACGATTTTAGGCTTCCATTCGGGATACTGAGAAGTGTACTTGCTGTGTATCTTGTTTGCTTCGGTAATATTGCCATAAAATAGCTGAATTTTATAGCGATCTGTCAATTCGTCATTAACAGTCATTTCAGACTTAAGTCTCAGTAATTCAGTTAGTCTGTCATCTTGAATAATACGTGAGTTTGCTGATTGACTGTATGTTGAGGTTGTTAAAAATCCACCAAAAAGGCATGATATAGTAAGCTTTATAAGGGTTCTTTTCATAAGAAAAAATGTTTAAGCAAAAGTAAAAGTTATAACTCAAAATGCGTGCTTTTTATTATTTAGAACTTATATAAATTACCTTTTAACGCTTTACTAACACTTCAAAAATCCACTTCTAAGTCTTACTTTTGCCATCAAATTTGTCGGCATTATTTCTAGTTTGTAGATGCTTTTAATCACTCAGATTGGTGCCGCGCTAAGATGACAATTCTATCATACTATGAAACAGGGTAAATACCTTAATTCAGCTTCTCGATTTTCTTTAATCACTTTAGCATTATTGCTTTCTTTTTCATCAATTGTGTTTGCTCAAGATGCAACAACTGATGAAGGTGCTGCTGAGTCAGAAACCACAGCTGCTGCTCAGGGTGGTGATGCTGCTGCCGGAAAGGCTTTGTTTAACGCTAACTGTGCTGCGTGTCATAAATTATACAGTCGTGCAACTGGGCCGGCTTTGTATGATGTTACTGAACGTCGCGACAGAGATTGGTTATATCGATGGATCAAAAACAATAAAGAGTTGAGAGATTCAGGAGATCCTGAGGCTATAGCTATTTATGAAGAGTATGGTGGGACTGCGATGAACTTGTTTCCGCAATTGACTAATGCTGATATTGATGATATCTTAGCGTATACTGATACTCCTAAACCAGAGCCTGTTGCTCCTGCTAATGCATCTGGAGGTGCCGGTCAAGGTGGAGGCGGTGGAGTTTCAAGCACGATCATACTGGCTATTCTTGCTGTTGTGTTGGTGATGCTTGTGGCAGTGCTGTTTCTTGTGAATAATACGCTTAGAAAGTTTGCGGTAGCGCAAGGTGTTGAGCTTCCTGTTAAAGAATCTCGCAAGCCAATCTGGAAAGCGTTTGTTGAAAATCAATTCCTTGTTTTAGTTTCTGTGATTGTTCTTTTATTAGGTGGAGCTTATTTCGCTTACGGATGGATGATGCAGGTGGGTGTTGATCAGGGTTATCAGCCAATTCAGCCAATTCATTATTCGCATAGAATTCACGCAGGTGATAATCAGATTGAGTGTAAGTATTGTCACTCTTCTGCTAGAACTAGTAAAACTTCAGGTATACCTTCTCTTAATGTTTGTATGAATTGTCATAAGAGTATTAGTGAGGTTGCAGATCAAACTTCAGAATTTAGTTCTGTTACTGAAGATTACTCAAAAGAATTCTACGATAAGGAGATTCAGAAATTATATAAAGCAACAGGATGGGATCCTGCAACTCAATCTTATTCTGGGGAAACTCAGGCGGTAGAATGGGTGCGAATTCATAAGCTTCCTGACTTTGCATATTTTAATCACTCTCAGCACGTGAGTGTAGCGGGTGTGCAGTGTCAAACGTGTCACGGTCCTGTTGAGGAGATGGAAATTATGTATCAAAATGCTCCATTGACGATGGGGTGGTGTATTAACTGTCACCGTGAGACTAACGTAAAAATGGATGGTAATCCGTATTACGAGAAAATTCACGAAGAGCTTTCTAAGAAGTATGGAGTTGAGCAATTGACTGCGGCTCAAATGGGAGGACTTGAGTGTGGTAAGTGTCACTATTAATAGAGTTTAAGAATACGTGTAGTCTAACTCGCGTTCCAAAATAAATAACAATAGATTTTATGTCATCAAACAAGAAATACTGGAAAAGTGTTGAGGAGCTAAATGAAAATAGCTCTATTGTTGAGGCGCTTAAACAGAATGAGTTTGCGCAAGAGATTCCGATGGATGAATTTCTTGGCGATAAAGATTCGTTAGATGCTTCATCTACTACGCGTCGTGATTTCTTAAAGTATGTAGGTTTTTCTACTGCTGCCGCAACACTTGCTGCGTGTGAAGGGCCTGTGAATAAATCAATTCCTTACGTGGTTGCTCCAGAGCGTATTACTCCTGGTAAAGCAGATTATTATGCTACAACAATGGCAGATGGTTTTGATTTTGCGAGTGTTTTGGTAAAAACACGTGAAGGAAGACCTATTAAAATTGAAAATAACAAACTTGCAGCTTCTTTAGGGGGTAATAATGCAAGGGTTCATGCTTCTGTATTGTCAATGTACGATACTAAGCGTTTACAAGGGCCTAAAATTGATGGTGCTGATGCTTCTTGGGAAGAATTAGATAGTCAGTTGGGTGATAAATTAAATAATTTAGGAGGTAAGAGTATTGTGTTGTTAACGCAGACTTTTGCTAGTCCTTCAACTTCAAAATTGATTTCTGAATTTAGCGCAGCTTATCCAAATGTTAAACATGTGGTTTATGATGCGATTTCAGAAACTGATGCTTTGGATGCTTTTGAAAGTAAGTATGGAATGCGTGCATTGCCAGATTATGATTTTTCTGAAGCTGAAGTAATCATCTCTGTAGGTGCTGATATTCTTGGTGACTGGCAAGGTGGTGGTTTCGGGCCAAGCTATTCAAGAAGCCGTGTTCCAAAGAATGGTAAAATGTCACGTCACGTTCAGTTTGAGGCAAATATGACATTATCTGGTGCAAATGCAGATAAGAGAGTGCCGATGACGCCTAGCGAACAGAAGAAGGCCGTTGCTGCAATACAAAGCATTGTTGCTGGAGGTAATTCTAATACAGGTCTTTCTCCAGAGCTTGATGAGGCGGTAAAGAGTGCTGCAAAGCAGTTAAAAAATGCCGGAAGTAAAGGTGTTTTTGTTACCGGTGTGCAAGATGTGAATGCTCAGACTGTTGCACTTTCAATAAATGAGACTTTAGGTAGTTCTATTATTGATACGCAAGCCCCAAAAATGACTCGTGAAGGTGATGCTCAGGCAGTTCAGCAACTGGTTCAGGATATGAATGCTGGTGCTGTGGGGGCGATTCTTATTGCTGGTGTTAATCCTGCTTATAGTTTACCAAATGTTGAAGAGTTTAAAACTGGTTTAGAAAAGGTTGATGTGAAGATTTCTTTCAATATGAAAGAAGATGAGACTGGTTTGTTGTGTAATTATTTGGCTCCTGCTCCTCATTATTTAGAATCTTGGGGTGATGTGGAAATAAAAAAAGGTCAGATCTGTTTAACTCAGCCTACAATTAGACCGTTGTTTAATACGAGACAATTTCAAGACACTTTGTTGGCTTGGGTTGGTCAAGATGTGAAATATTACGATTATCTTAAAAATAACTGGAGTAATACTTCTGTAAGTTGGAATCAAGCTTTACATGATGGTTTTGTTGCTGGTACTGTAGAGGCATCAACAGGAGAGGAAACTTCAGAGATGTCTAGTTCTTCTGAAAATGGAGCTATTTCTTTAGCAAGTGCTTTAGCTGCATTAAATCAAGATGGTGGTGCTTCTGGTTATGAATTGACTCTGTATTCTAGTACGGGTCTTGGTGATGGTCAGCAAGCGAATAATCCTTGGTTGCAGGAATTTCCAGATCCTATCACCAGAACTTCTTGGGATAACTATTTGACTATGTCAAAAATTGATGCTGATAAGTTAGGTGTTGAGAATGAGATTACATCTAAAGGTGCTCTAAATGGTAGCTATGTTAATGTTACTTTAGATGGTGTTACTTTAGAAAATGTACCGGTTTACATTCAGCCTGGTCAAGCTCCTGGTTCGGTTGGTTTGGCTTTGGGTTATGGTAAAAAAGCAGCTGTACAAGAAGAAATGCAGGTAGGTGTTAATGCTTACCCATTATATAAAGAATTTAATGCTACTCAATCTATTCAGATTGAGAAGGCTAGCGGGTGGCATGAGTTTGCTTGTGTTCAGATGCAAAATACAATGGCTGGTCGTGCGGATGATATTGTTCGTGAAACTACTTTAGAGATTTTTAATACTAAAGATATTCACGCTTGGAATCCGGTAGGAGAAGTTGATTACAATCATTCTGAGATTTCTGTTCGTGATAAGAATGCGGACATTTGGGAGTCTTTTGATGACACCATGGGGCCTCATTTTAATCTTTCTATTGACTTGAATGCTTGTACTGGTTGTGGTGCTTGTGTTATTGCTTGTCACGCAGAAAACAATGTTCCTGTAGTGGGTAAACAAGAGGTTAGAAACTTTAGAGATATGCACTGGTTGCGTATAGATCGTTACTATTCTTCTGCTGATACTTTTGAAGAGGAAACTAAAGCTCTTGAGGAGCTTCCGGCTTTCGATAGCTATTCTGTTGTTGAGAAGCAATCTTACGACAATCCAGAGGTTGCATTTCAGCCTGTAATGTGTCAGCATTGTAATCACGCTCCTTGTGAAACTGTTTGCCCGGTTGCTGCAATTGGTCACGGTAGACAGGGTCAAAACCAAATGACTTATAACCGCTGTGTAGGTACCCGTTACTGTGCGAATAACTGTCCTTATAAAGTACGTCGATTCAACTGGTTCTTGTATAGTGAGAATGATGAGTTTGATTATAATATGAACAATGACTTAGGTCGTATGGTTCTTAATCCAGACGTGACTGTACGTTCTCGTGGTGTGATGGAGAAATGTTCTTTTTGTATTCAAATGACTCAGAAGACTATTCTTGATGCTAAACGTGAGGGTAGAGCTGTTGAGGATGGTGAGTTTGCAACTGCTTGTAGTAACGCTTGTGATAATGGTGCTATTAAGTTTGGAGATGTAAACATGGAAGATTCTGAAATTGTAGCGTTGAAAAACGATAAACGTAAGTATTATTTACTGGAAGATATAGGTGTGAAGCCTAATGTATTCTACCATGTAAAAGTTAAGAATACTGCTGAAGCTTAAATTTAGTTTAAAATAAATATCAATATATTAATATGTCGTCACACTACGAAGCACCCATAAGAGAGCCTTTGATTCTTGGAGAGAAATCTTACCACGACATCAGCGTGGACGTAGGTGCTCCTATCTTAGGAAAGGCCAATAAATCTTGGTGGATTGTTTTTTCTATAGCGCTAATCGCATTCTTGTGGGGTCTTGGCTGTATTGTTTATACAGTGTCTACAGGTATTGGAGTATGGGGTCTTAACAAAACTATAGGCTGGGCCTGGGATATTACCAATTTCGTTTGGTGGGTAGGTATTGGTCACGCCGGTACACTTATTTCTGCGGTATTACTTTTATTCCGTCAAAAGTGGCGTATGGCAATTAACCGTTCTGCGGAAGCGATGACTATTTTTGCGGTTGTTCAAGCTGGTTTATTTCCTATAATTCACATGGGACGTCCTTGGTTAGCATATTGGGTATTGCCTATTCCTAACCAATTTGGTTCACTTTGGGTGAACTTCAATTCACCTCTGCTCTGGGATGTATTTGCAATATCTACTTATCTTTCTGTGTCATTGGTTTTCTGGTGGACAGGTTTATTACCAGATTTTGCAATGATCAGAGACCGTACTAAGAGTCCTTTTCAACAAAAAATCTACGGAATATTAAGTTTCGGTTGGAGTGGGCGTGCAAAAGATTGGCAACGTTTTGAAGAAGTGTCATTAGTTCTTGCGGGTCTTGCAACACCGCTTGTACTTTCGGTGCATACTATTGTATCTTTTGACTTTGCGACTTCGGTGGTACCTGGATGGCATAGTACAATTTTCCCTCCGTATTTTGTGGCGGGTGCAATTTTTTCAGGATTCGCAATGGTGCAGACCTTGCTTCTTGTTATGCGTAAGGTTGTCAATCTTGAAAATTATATAACAATCGTTCATATTGAATTTATGAACAAAGTAATCTTGCTTACCGGTGGTATTGTAACGGTTGCTTATTTGACTGAATATTTTATCGGATGGTATTCTGGTGTTCCTTATGAGAATTACACATACCTTTCTTTTGGTGCGGCAACTGGTCCTTACTGGTGGGCATTTTGGGCTCTTATTATTTGTAACCTTATTGTGCCACTTACACTTTGGGTCAAGAAATGGAGGAGAAATATAGTTTGGACTTTCATCGTAGCTCTGGTCATCAATATAGGTATGTGGTTTGAGCGTTTTGATATCATTGTAATCTGTTTGAGTAAAGACCGCTTGGCTTCATCTTGGTCAATGTTTCAGCCTACCTTTGTAGATATAGGTGTGTTTGTGGGGACAATAGGATTCTTCTTTGTATTGTTCTTATTATATGCAAGAACATTCCCTGTAATTGCACAAGCAGAGGTTAAGAGTATTCTTAAGTCTTCTGGAGCACGTTATAAGAGAATAAGAGAATCTGGTGAAGATTTGGCAGGTACGGCTGCAGATGCTCGTACTTCTAAATATGCTGAAAGAACAAGTTTAGCTTCAGCATCAAATGCTGCTGATACGTATCATCAGTCTACTGTTCATGCAGATGCATTAGTTGATACCGAAGCTAAAAAATCTGAGATCGATTTAATGCTTGCTAAAATTGGTACTTATGATCCTGCAACACAAACGGCAGATGATTTGAAAAAGATCAGTGGGGTAGGTCCAGTACTGGAGCAAAAACTACATCAGTTAGGTATTTATACCTACGATCAGGTGAGTAAAATGACAAAAACAGAATATGACCTTCTAGATGAGATTATCGATGCGTTTCCTGGTAGAGCAGAGCGTGATGATTGGGCAGGTCAGGCACAAAATCTTAAACAATAATTATGGCATCAGGAAACGTATTACACGTGCTTTACAATGATGATGATATTCTCATGAAAGCGGTTAAAGAGTTGCGTTCTAAGCATTATAGAATTATTGAGGTATACACACCTTTTCCGGTTCACGGATTAGATAAGGCAATGGGGCTTCCTCATACACGTCTTGCTATATGCTCGTTTATTTATGGACTTATAGGTCTTAGTGTGGCAACTTTGATGATGAACTTTATAATGATCGAAGACTGGCCAAGAAACATAGGTGGTAAGCCTAGTTTCTCTTATTTACAGAATATGCCTGCTTTTGTGCCAATTATGTTTGAATTGACTGTGTTTTTTGCAGCTCACTTGATGGTTATTACGTTCTATATGAGAAGTAGAATATGGCCTTTTAAAAAAGCTGAAAATCCTGATGTTAGAACAACAGATGATCATTTTCTAATTGAAGTAGATGCAGCTGATCACGATCTTGATACACTTTCTAAGTTTTTATACGATACAGGTGCATCTGAGATAAGTCTAATTCATAATGAAGAACACGCTTAACAAATGAGAAATAGTATTCAAATATTAGGTTCATTGGTAATGCTGGTTTTAGTGGCCTCTTGTCAAGATAAAGACTATAGAAATTACCAGTACATGCCTAACATGTATGAAGAAGTAAGTTATGAGACTTATGGTAATTATGATGTATTCCCTAACGGAATGGAAGCAATGCAACCTGCAGAAGGTAGTGTTTCTCGAGGTTGGATGCCTTATGGTTATGAAAATACTACGGAAGGTTATGAGGCAGCAAAAGCGAATCTTAAAAATCCCGTACCCTACACAGAAGATAATCTCAATAAAGGAAAAGCTCTTTATACTATTTACTGTGCAATTTGCCACGGTGATAAAGGTGATGGAAAGGGAACATTAGCTAAGCGAGAAAAAGTTTTAGGTGTTCCTGCATATAATGATCAGGGTCGTGCTATTACAGAAGGAAGTGTATATCACGTTACTTATTATGGTCTGAACACAATGGGGTCATATGCATCTCAAACTACGGAAGAAGAATTGTGGTTGATTAATCATTATGTTATTGATTTGAAAGATGCACTTGACGGAAAACCTAAAAGAGCATTTGAAAATGCAGAATCTTCTGAAACAGTTGCTGCTGATGAGCCTGTTGAAGAGCATCAAATGACTGAAGAAGCGCAAACTGAAGAATAATAAAGGCAGGATATTTCAAAATTATGTACACGTTATCAAGTAAATTAAGACTTTTCGCCATAGTTTGTATGGTTCTTGGACTGATAGGTTTGGTATTTGGATTTTTATCTGTACCCAGCACAGTTGAAGAAGCAAGCGAAATCCTGGCTTCTCATGAGGAGCATCACAGTTCTGGTGAAGAAGCGAGTCACGAGGAAGCAAATTTTGTTGACGAAGTTCGTCAGGAGCATGGATATTCTGAACACGCAATGGCTCAAGATAAAGATTTGGGACACGATGCGCACGAAGATGGTGAGCATATGGAGCACGTTTTACATCAAATGCAAGCCAAACCTTGGTCTGCTGCTTTTGTTGCTGCTTTTTTCTTTATGATGATCGCTTTAGGAACTTTAGTTTTTTATGCAATACAAACCGCAGCACAAGCGGGTTGGTCTCCTGTTCTCTTTAGAGTGATGGAAGGTATCACCAATTATTTACTTCCGGGATCTGTAATTGTTTTACTTATAGTAATATTCGCGGGAGAACATTTTTATCCTTGGCAAAATCACGAGTTAGTCGCAGAAGATTCTATTCTTCAGGAAAAATCAGGCTATTTAAATTTTCCATTTTGGTTAATTAGAGGTATAATCTATATTATAGGATGGAATTTATATCGTCACTTCGCAAGAAAGAACTCTCTTGCAATGGATGATGCAGAAGATTTAAAGCCTTATAAAAACTTATTTAAATATTCAGTTTACTTCTTAGCATTCTTTATAGTAACTGAATCAACAATGGCTTGGGACTGGTTTATGTCTATGACACCACACTGGTATAGTACACTATTTGCATGGTACATTTTCGCAAGTATTATTGTATCTGCAGTAACTGTTATAGCTATTGTAACTGTTTCTTTAAAAGCTATTGGTAAATTAGATTTTGTAAATGATAGCCACTTACATGATCTAGCGAAGTTTATGTTTGGGTTTAGTGTGTTCTGGACCTATTTATGGTTTGGTCAATTTATGTTGATTTGGTACGCTAATATACCTGAAGAAGTAACATACTTTATCTTAAGAATACAAGAATACAACCCTATCTTCTTCGGAATGATTATCATTAACTTTGTATTCCCTATTGTTATTTTGATGAATAGTGATTTCAAACGTGTATCCTGGTTTGTGGTAATAGCTGGTGTTATTATCCTTGTAGGTCACTACATAGATATATTCCTTTTGGTTATGCCATCAACTGTTGGGCCTTACTGGTCATTCGGAATTACAGAATTCGCTGCGTTACTTTTCTTCTTGGGTCTATTTATCTTAATGGTAGGTATGGGATTAGCTAAAGTATCGTTGAGGCCTAAGAATAACCCATTCTTAGTAGAGAGCGAGCATTTTCACTATTAATATCAACGAACAGAAAAAACACAACAATGACCGTTTTTTTAGTACTTATTGTAATCATTCTTTTTGCTGTAGCAATATGGCAAATGAATAAAATATATGCGCTTTCTAAAGGAAACTCTTCAGGAGAATCTGGTGAAGTTGCTAACGGAAAGGATAACCGAATCAATGCCAAATTGATGGTTATGTTTATGGTTTTCCTTTACTTCTTAATGTTCTATTGTTTCTGGCACTACTCTAAGTTCTATTTGCCTGAAGCTTCATCTGCACACGGTAGTAAATATGACAATTTGATGTTCATATCTATTGCTTTGATTATGGTAGTGCAGATCATAACACAATTCTTATTGCATTTCTTTGCATACAAATACAAAGGGAAAAAGGGTCAACGTGCTCTTTTTTATGCAGACAACGACAAGTTAGAATTCATATGGACGATTATTCCAGTAATTGTATTGGCTGGTTTAATTATCTACGGGCTATTTACTTGGTCTGATATTATGAACTTTGACGAAGATGAGGATGCATTAGTAGTAGAGTTATACGCACAGCGCTTTAACTGGAAAGCACGTTATGCTGGGGAAGATAATATCTTGGGAGATGCAAATGTTCGTTTTATAGAAGGTATTAATCAATTAGGTATAGATCCTAGTGATGTAGATGGTCAGGATGATGTAGTTACCCAAGAATTACACTTGCCTGTAGGGCGTCAGGTAATTTTTAAATTAAGATCACAAGACGTTCTGCATTCTGCTTACATGCCTCACTTTAGAGCTCAAATGAATGTTGTACCTGGGATGATTACTCAATTCTCATTTACTCCTACAGTAACAACAGAAGAGATACGTAAAACGGATTATATGCAAGAAAAAATGCGTACAATTCAAGAGATACGTAAAGAAAAAAGCAAAGAGCTGGTAGCTGCTGGTGAACCTGCTTTAGATGATTATGACGAGTTTGATTACTACTTATTGTGTAATAAGATTTGTGGAGAAAGCCATTATAACATGCAAATGAAAATTATTGTTGAGTCTCAGGAAGATTATGAGAAGTGGATTAAGACTCAGAAAACCTTTGAGGCTAGTGTAGCTCAATAAAAATTGTTATTTAAACGAAACTAGATATGTCAGCAAACGCAACAGCTTTGGAACATGCTCACGATGATCACGCACATCATGACCATCACCAGACTTTTATAACAAAATATATTTTCAGTACAGATCATAAAATGATCTCCAAGCAGTATTTAATTACTGGCTTAATAATGGGCTTCATTGGTATTGCAATGTCTATACTATTTAGAATGCAATTAGCTTGGCCTGAAAAAAGTTTTACAATTTTTGAGGTGTTTTTGGGTAAATGGGCTCCAGACGGAGTGATGGACCCAAGTATTTATCTTTCACTTGTAACCATTCACGGTACTATAATGGTATTCTTTGTACTTACAGCTGGTCTGAGTGGTACATTTAGTAACTTATTAATACCATTACAAATTGGAGCGCGTGATATGGCTTCTGGTTTCTTGAACATGGTTTCTTATTGGTTATTCTTTCTCTCTGCTGTAATAATGTGTTCTTCTTTATTTGTTGAAGCAGGACCGGCAGCTGCTGGTTGGACGATTTATCCGCCATTAAGTGCACTTCCTGAATCTATTTCTGCATCTGGTGCAGGGATGACGCTTTGGTTGGTTTCAATGGCAATTTTTATAGCATCTTCTTTATTAGGTTCATTAAACTATGTCGTTACAGTAATTAATATGCGTACAAAAGGTATGTCTATGACGAGACTTCCTTTAACTATATGGGCATTTTTTGTTACTGCAATTATTGGTATTGTGTCGTTTCCGGTTTTATTATCTGCAGCTTTACTTTTAATTATGGATAGAAGTTTTGGTACTTCTTTCTTTCTTTCAGATATATATATAGGTGGTGAAGTATTACATAATAGTGGTGGTTCTCCGGTCTTATTTGAACACTTATTCTGGTTCTTAGGGCACCCTGAAGTTTACATTGTATTGTTACCTGCTTTAGGTATTTCATCAGAAGTTATAGCTACAAACGCACGTAAACCTATTTTTGGTTATAGAGCGATGATTGCATCAATTCTTGCAATTGCATTCTTATCAACTATTGTATGGGGTCACCATATGTTTGTATCAGGTATGAATCCGTTCTTAGGTTCTGTATTTACCTTTACAACATTGTTGATTGCGATTCCATCTGCTGTAAAAGCGTTTAACTATATAACTACTTTATGGAAGGGTAACCTCCAGATGAACCCTGCGATGTTATTTTCAATAGGTTTAGTTTCAACTTTTATTACTGGTGGTTTAACCGGTATTATTTTAGGTGATAGTACGTTAGATATTAACGTTCACGATACGTATTTCGTAGTAGCGCATTTCCACTTGGTAATGGGTATATCTGCACTTTATGGTCTGTTTGCTGGAGTGTATCACTGGTTCCCTAAAATGTTTGAAGGTAAAATGCTTAATAAGAATTTAGGTTATGTTCACTTCTGGGTGACGGCGATAGGTTCTTACGCGGTGTTTTTCCCGATGCACTTTATAGGTATGGCTGGTTTACCAAGACGTTATTACTCAAACACTGCTTTCCCTTACTTTGATGATTTGGCAGATGTGAATATGATGATTACGGTTGCTGCAATTATTACAGCTGCTGTACAACTTGTATTCTTATATAACTTTATTTCTTCTATTTTCTACGGAAAGAAAGGACCTAAAAACCCTTGGAAATCCAATACATTAGAATGGACTACAGAATTAAAGCATATACATGGTAACTGGGTTGGAGAGATACCTTCAGTTTACCGTTGGCCTTATGACTATAGTAAATTGAATGAAGATGAGACAGACTATGTAATAGCTGGTCAGGATTTTGTTCCGCAGACTGTTCCACTTCAGGAAAATGAAGAAGAAATGAATCACTAGATTCAAATAAAATACACTAAAAAGCCCGCTAATTAGCGGGCTTTTTATTTATGAATGTTTTTATTTCTGCTTTTGAGAAGTTGCTTATATTTTCAAAAAGCCTATTTAGTATCTTTGCGTTATGAATGAGAATTTAGATGCAAGTGGAGAGGGGTTCACTCCTGAAGAGTATGACGTAGAGCGTGCCTTACGGCCGCTTAGTTTTGGAGATTTTACCGGTCAAGAGCAGGTTATTGAAAATCTAGAGATATTTGTTCAAGCTGCGAATCGAAGGGGAGAGGCATTAGATCACACGCTCTTTCACGGTCCTCCTGGGTTAGGTAAAACAACTTTAGCAAATATCTTAGCAAATGAATTAGGTGTTAGCATCAAGGTAACTTCTGGTCCTGTTTTAGATAAGCCTGGTGATCTTGCAGGATTGCTTACCAATTTAGAAGAACGTGATGTTTTATTTATAGACGAAATTCACAGATTGAGCCCTATAGTTGAAGAGTACTTATACTCGGCTATGGAAGATTACAAAATTGATATTATGATCGAAAGCGGACCGAATGCCCGGACCGTTCAGATCAATTTGAATCCTTTTACACTCATTGGAGCAACTACTCGTTCAGGCCTATTAACTGCTCCTATGCGAGCGCGGTTCGGTATTTCTTCGCGTCTTCAGTATTATAATACAGAGTTGCTAACTACTATTGTTCAACGTAGTGCAGATATTTTACAAGTACCTATAGGTATGGAAGCCGCTATTGAAATTGCAGGTAGAAGCCGCGGTACACCTCGTATTGCAAACGCCTTGTTGCGTCGTGTGCGTGACTTTGCAGAGATTAAAGGTAATGGAACTATAGATATTGAAATTGCACGTTTTGGTCTAATAGCTTTAAATGTAGATGCGCACGGTTTAGATGAAATGGACAACAAGATTCTCGCAACTATAATCGATAAATTTAAGGGCGGTCCGGTTGGGATTAGCACTCTCGCAACAGCTGTTTCTGAAAGTGGCGAAACCATCGAAGAAGTTTATGAGCCGTTCCTGATTCAGCAAGGATTTATTATACGTACTCCACGTGGGCGAGAGGTTACTGAAGCAGCTTATAAACATCTTAATCGAGTCAAAGGTCCTGTTCAGGGAGGTTTGTTTTAAGCTATGCAAAAGATTCCAGAAGTTTCTATCCTGCAGTTTTTTAGATCTGCACTTAAAATTTTAAAAAATCCGTTACCTTTTCATCATAAAAACTTTAGAGAAAAAGGTGATACTTTTCGACTGAATCTCAGTTTTTCCAAAAGTGTTATTTTTAGTAGAGATGCTTTATTTGCACAACATGCACTACAGAAAAATCAAAAGAATTATCATAAATCTCCCATTCAGACTAAAGATCTGGCAAAGTATGTAGGTCGTGGTTTGTTGACTTCAAACGGAAAGCATTGGGCTAAGCAGCGTAAGCTTATTCAGCCTGCTTTTCATAAAAAGCAATTGGCGCAAATAATTGCTAAAATAGATCAAGCTATTACTACAGAATTGAATAAAGTGGTTGTCAATGAACCCTTCGATATTTTTCCGGTGTTTAATGATCTAACTTTTCAAACCGTGGTTCAGTCTTTATTCAGTAGTGCGGTTGATCAGAAAAATATCAATCGCTTGCAGTATATAACGGAGTCTGCTCAGAAAATGATGGTGAGAGAATTACGTCAGCCTTATTTGGGCTGGTGGTTTAAGGTATCTGGTAAGCTGAGAGATAATCTAAAACTTACACAAGAAGCACGTCAAATTCTTGACAAATTAGTAGATGAGCGAATCGCCAGTGGACAAAAAGAGAATGATGTTTTAGATATGTTGCTTGATGCACGTTATGATGACGGCACAGCAATAGAGCGAGAGCAATTAATTGATGAGATTCTGATTTTATTTATTGCTGGTCATGAGACAACTTCTAATGCGTTGACCTTTACTGCAGAATTACTAGCCAGGCATCAAGAGGTTCAGGAGCGAGTTTTTAAAGAAGTTCAGCAAATAGAAGAGGTTGACTTACTGGAGCAATTGAAAGGAATGAAATTTATAAATAATGTGGTAAATGAGTCGATGCGTTTATATCCACCTGCATACTTTATTGACCGTATTAGTTTAGAAGAGGATTTTATTTCGGGATTTAAGATTGAAGCGGGAGCTAATATCTTGTTTTCCATTTTTGAGATCCACAGACAAGAAGATTTTTGGGAGAACCCAGAGGATTTTAATCCCGATCGTTTTGAAGATGAAAGTTTGAAATATTCGCCCTATTATTATCCTTTTGGTGCAGGTCCTAGAATGTGTATCGGTAATAATTTTGCGATGTATGAAATGATTTTGGCGGTAGCTCAACTCCTTAAAAAATTCAAAATAACCTATGAACCTGAGCCCATAGAGGTCAATCCGTTGATAACATTAAAGCCTAAAAATTCTATCTTAAATTTTACTCCGCGCGACATTTGAATTCTAAAAAAGCCGAATATACCAGATTAATTAAAGCCGAAGCAAAACGTCTTGGCTTTATGTCTTGTGGTATTTCTAAAGCAGGTTTTTTAGAGGAAGAAGCTCCGCGACTAGAGAACTGGCTGAAGAAAAATATGAACGGTGAAATGCGCTATATGGAAAACCATTTTGATAAGCGTCTTGATCCTAGGTTGCTTGTTCCCGGGGCTAAAAGCGTAGTTTCCTTATTACTTAATTATTTTCCGGAAGAACAACAACGAGAAGATTCCTTTAAGATCTCTAAATATGCTTATGGTACAGATTATCATTTTGTCATTAAAGATAAGCTGAAAGAGTTTTTAGAATATATCAGAGAGACTATTGGCGAAGTAGATGGAAGAGCTTTTGTTGACTCAGCCCCGGTTCTCGATAAAGCCTGGGCGGCAAAAAGCGGATTAGGCTGGGTAGGTAAACACAGCAATTTACTCACTAAACAAGCGGGGTCGTTTTATTTTATCGCAGAATTGATTATTGACTTGGATCTTGAGTATGATACACCAGTGACAGATCATTGTGGTTCATGTACTGCATGTATAGATGCGTGTCCCACACAAGCTATTGTTGATCCGTATATTGTAGATGGTAGTAAGTGCATCAGTTATTATACGATAGAACTTAGAAATGAAATCCCAGATTATGCTCAGGATAAGCTGGACGATTGGATGTTTGGTTGTGATGTATGTCAAGATGTTTGTCCATGGAACCGATTTTCTAAGCCGCACTCTGAACCTCTTTTCAACCCTAAAACTCAAATTCTGGAGAATTCTAAAAAAGAATGGCGTGAGTTAACACAAGAGGTGTTTTCTGAAATATTTAGAAAATCTCCTGTAAAACGCACTAAGTATTCAGGATTGATGCGGAATATTGAGTTTTTAGATAATAAACAATAGTTAATATTTTCTTAAGTTTTTAAGGAATATATTTCTGTATTCTTGTATATTGAAAGCCTGAATTGTTCTTATAATTAGCGAAAACGTTTGAAATTAGTAAAAAGGCAAAATACTCTTCTCAAGCTAAAATGATCTTTTAGTTTATTACATCCACTTATGAATAAATTTTTAAGTGCTTTAAAGAAACCGAATCTTTCCTTTTGGCAGATTTGGAATATGAATGTCGGTTTTTTTGGTATTCAGTTTAGTTTCGGGCTGCAGCAAACAGCTATCAATCCTATATTTTCTTTTCTGGGTGCGGACCACGCAGATTTACCCTTGTTAAATCTTGCAGGTCCCGTTACCGGACTTTTGATTCAGCCTATAATTGGTGCGATTTCAGATAAAACCTGGTTGCCTAAATGGGGCGGACGAAGAAAACCTTTCTTTTTAATAGGAGCAATTTTAGGTAGTTTATGTCTCTTTGCTTTTCCATTCAGTCCAGAGTTATGGTTTGCAGTAGGTCTTTTGTGGATTCTTGATGTGGCAAATAATACTGCAATGGAACCGTATCGCGCTTTTGTGGGTGATAAATTGAATGATGATCAGATTACCTTTGGTTATCAAATGCAAAGTCTCTTTGTAGGTGCTGGTATAACCATTGCTAACTTCTCACTGTTTTTGTTTCAGGATTGGTTTGGAGCTCCGGCAGATCAAAGTGCTGCATTGTGTAGCACCGCAACAGAAACTGTTTCCAATATCCCAACCTGGGTTTATTATTCCTTCTTTTTAGGAGCAATCGCTTCAGTAGGAACTATATCCTGGTCAGTATGGAAAACACCAGAAATTCCGCCTTCTGAGGAAGCTTTAGCAGAGCTTAAACGCGAAAAACGAGAGTCTAATTTTGTTGATCGCATAAAAGAACCTTTTACTGAAATTATTGCAGCGATAGGTAAAATGCCAAAGATGATGCAAAAACTGGCGACAGTTTATTTCTTTCAATGGTATGCATTGTTTGTGTATTGGCAGTTTATAACCCCGATGTTGCGAAGCAGTATTTATGGAATAACAGAAGAAGATAATCAGCGTTTTGAAGGTGTTATGGAAGCCTGCCGCAGCGGTGGAGTAGTAGGTACAGGTGATACGGCTTTTGCGCAAAACTTTCAGATGGTTTCTGAGCAAGCCCTGGCTCAAACTGGTTTGATGAATGGGACTTATAATTTTGTAACCATGATTGTGGCACTCGCATTAGTTCCTTTCGCTAAGAAATACGGCTCGCGCAACGTTTATGTGATGAGTCTGGTTTTTACCGGTATAGCTATGTTAAGTATGCCATATATTAAAAATGAATATGCATTACTCATCCCGATGATCTTGTTTGGTATAGGTTGGGCGGCAATGATGGGAATACCGTATGCGATGGTTTCTAAAGTAATTCCCGAAGAAAAGCGCGGCGTTTATATGGGAATTGTAAATATGATGATCGTGATCCCTATGTTGATACAAACAGTAACCTTTGGTCCTATAATTAAAAATCTTTTGGGTAACGATGCAATTAATGCAATTCTTCTTGGAGGAGTGTTCTTTATCATTGCTGCAATACTAGCTTTGCGGTTAAAAAAGAGCTATTCTTCAGATGAAATTAAGATGAACTAAATGACAACAGCATATTCTCAAGCAATAGATTTACTCCATAGAGTTGCCACGGAAAAAGGATTTCTTGCCAGTGCAAATGATATTGCAAATTATCGCAGGGTTTGGGCAAGAGACGGCGTGATATGTGGCCTTGCCGGTTTGGTTGATGGAGATTCAAAACTGGTAGAAGTCTTTAAGCAAACGCTCATTACTCTGGCAGAACATCAGCATGATCTGGGTAATATACCTTCTAATGTGTATTTTACAGAAGCAAAAGCCGAACTCAGTTTTGGTGGTCTTGCTGGCCGTGTTGATACGGTGTCGTGGTTTATAATAGGTGTGTGTCAATATGTACTCAAAACAGAAGATTCAGCATTTATGAGAATGATGAAGCCGCACGTTTTAAGAGGTTTTGAATTGATGCACAGTTGGGAATATAACGATGGGGATTTGATGTATGTTCCGCGAAGCGGAAACTGGGCGGATGAATATCCTACTCAGGGTTTTATTTTATATGATCAATTACTTCGGGTTTGGGCAATGCGGTCGTATTTGAAGCTGCACGCTGATACTGTTCTTTCAAATAAACTGGAGGCTATTACAGCAAAACTCACTAAGAATTATAAACAACGAGGTTCACAAGAGGGAGTATATCATCCTAAAGCGTATGCTGCTTTAAATGAGAAGCCATATTGGGTTGCATCATTAGAGCCTGCTGGTTATCAAACACAATTTGATGCTTTTGCAAATAGCCTTGCGCTGATGCTAGACTTAGGCAATGATGAAGATAAAACGCAACTTGTAGATTATACTGAGGCTACGCGTAAAAGCTTGACTACGCAATTATTGCCTGCATTTTGGCCGGTAATCAAAGAAGGCGATGACGACTGGAGATTTTTAATTAACAATTGTAAATACGAATTTAGGAATTACCCATACGAATTCCATAATGGAGGAACGTGGCAGATGGTAAATGGTTTTTATGCTATGGGACTCGTTGAGCAGGAAAAAAAAGAGCTTGCCGAAGAGGTTTTGAGCCAGATTGACAAGCTGAATGCAAAAGAGAAATGGTCTTTTTATGAAAATTTCAATTCTAAAACCGGTGAGCCTAATGGAGTGCCATATTGTACATGGAGTGCGGCGGGAGCAGTATTAGTGCATCAGGCGCTGCAAGGAAACACACTTTTTTTATGAAAAAGGAAATAGACATTATTTGTGTTGGGGAAATTCTCCTAGATTTTATAGGGATTCAAGAAAATGTATCTCTCTCAGAGACCGAAAGCTTTCAGCGTTTTTTAGGCGGAAGTCCCACAAATGTTGCGGTTAATACAAAACGACTCGGCTTAAATTCCAGATTGATTTGTGCGATAGGTAAAGATGGACTGGGAGATTTTGTTCTGCAAAAATTAAACGATTTAAATCTGAATACGGAAGGAGTAGCGATACTAGATGATTTTCCTACCAGCGTGATATTCGTGTCAAAAACCACCGGAACACCAGATTTTATAGCCTATCGTGAAGCAGACAAGGAGTTGGTTTCAGAACAACTGCCAACAGCTTTATTGAAACAAGCTAAAATTTTTCATACCACGTGTTTTGCGCTTAGTAAAATCCCGGCACAGCAAGCAATTTTAAGAGCAGCAAAAGAAGCTTCAGAGTTAGGATTGCAGTTGAGTATCGATGTCAATTATAGCGAGCGGATCTGGCCAGATCGTGAAGAAGGCCTAAGGGTGATCAAAGTGTATTGCAGCTATAACCCTTTGGTCAAAATAAGTGAGGACGATATGTTTAGACTTTTTGCAGAACATAAACCACACCAAGAGATTTTTGATTTTTTTCATACCAATGGTGTTGATCTGGTGTGCTTAACCTTAGGTGCAGAGGGAGTAAAACTATCGAGAAAAGGAAATGCTGTGATAACACTTCCGGCGTTAAAACTAGAATTTTTAGCTGATGCAACTGGTGCAGGCGATGCATTTTGGTCTGGATTCCTATACAGTTACTTGCAGAAAGTTTCAGATAAAAAAGCTGCCGAAACAGCTTTAAAACTGGCAGCTTTAAAACTTCAGCATTTAGGAGTTATTCCTTCAGATATTGATGTTTTGACAGAAATTAGCTAAAGGAAACCTTGTAAATTCTTAGTCTGATTCAATAATAGGTTTACTTTTGTAATACGAGTAAACAACTTAAATATGAGCAAAGAAAGTAAGCGCCGAGAGGCTTTAGTCTATCACGCAAAACCTACACCAGGTAAAATTGCAGTAGTTCCTACTAAAAAATATTCTTCACAACGCGACTTGTC
Source organism: Leeuwenhoekiella polynyae (assembly GCF_004104075.1). Lineage (GTDB taxonomy): Bacteria > Bacteroidota > Bacteroidia > Flavobacteriales > Flavobacteriaceae > Leeuwenhoekiella > Leeuwenhoekiella polynyae. The sequence goes on from NZ_QOVK01000016.1 coordinate 19,960, forward strand.
ATTAGCTTATTCGCCGGGAGTTGCAGAGCCTTGTCTTGAGATTGAAAAAGATAAAGAGAATGCTTACAAATACACTGCAAAAGGAAATCTTGTTGCTGTAATTTCTAACGGAACAGCAGTTTTGGGTCTGGGAGATATAGGCCCCGAAGCTTCAAAACCCGTGATGGAAGGTAAAGGCTTGCTTTTTAAGATTTTTGCGGGTATTGACGTTTTTGATATTGAAGTAGATACTAAAAATGTAGATGAGTTTATTGCAACGGTTAAAAATATTGCGCCCACTTTCGGAGGAATCAATCTTGAAGACATTAAGGCTCCCGAAGCTTTTGAGATAGAACGAAGACTAAAAGAGGAATTAGATATTCCGGTGATGCATGATGATCAGCATGGTACTGCGATTATTTCTGCGGCAGCTTTACTAAACGCAGTAGAGCTTACAGGTAAAAAGATGGATGAAATTCGCATTGTTGTGAGTGGAGCTGGAGCTGCGGCTGTTTCCTGTACCAGACTTTACAAAGCTTTTGGTGCAAAATCAGAGAATATTGTAATGCTAGACAGTAAAGGGGTAATTCGTAGCGATCGCGAAAGTCTTTCTTCTGAGAAAGCAGAGTTTGCTTCAGACCGAAAAATAGATACGCTTGATGAGGCGATGGTAGATGCAGATGTGTTTATAGGTCTTTCTATAGCAGATATCGTTTCGCCAGAAATGCTAAAAGCTATGGCGCCTAATGCAATTGTATTTGCAATGGCGAACCCTAATCCTGAGATTGATTACAATCTTGCGATGGATACGCGTGACGATATCATAATGGCGACTGGCCGTTCTGATCACCCTAACCAAGTAAATAATGTGCTTGGTTTCCCGTTTATTTTTAGAGGAGCGTTAGATGTACGTGCTACTAAAATTAATGAAGAAATGAAAATGGCAGCGGTTAAAGCCCTTGCCGAGCTCGCAAAAGAATCTGTGCCTGAGCAGGTGAATATTGCTTATGGTGAAACCCGATTGAACTTTAGTAAAGAATATATTATTCCAAAACCTTTTGATCCTAGATTGATTACAAAGGTTCCGCCAGCAGTGGCAAAAGCCGCAATGGAAAGTGGGGTTGCAAGAGAGCCTATTACAGATTGGGTAAAATATGAAGATGAACTCTTAGAGCGCATGGGCTCAGATAACAAAATTGTACGTCTTATACTCAACCGTGCTAAAACGGAACCTAAACGTATTGTATATGCCGAAGCAGACCAACTTGATGTGCTTAAGGCTGCTCAGATTGTATATGATGACGGAATTGGAACTCCGGTTTTATTAGGGAATCGCGAGACAATCGTTGAATTAATGGAAGAACTTGATTTTGATGCAGATATTCAGATTATAGATCCTAAAACCCCCGAAGAAAAACCGAAACTTAACGAATATGCACATCTGTATTGGCAAGAGCGTAAGCGTAAAGGTGTGACTTTGTATGATGCTCAGAAGTTGTTGAGACAGCGTAATTATTATGCATCAATGATGGTGAAGCAAGGAGATGTAGATGCTATGATCACGGGGTATAGTAGTAGTTACCCTTCTGCAGTTAAACCGGTTTTAGAAGTTATAGGTTCTGCGCCTAATGTTCAGAAGGTTGCTGCAGCAAACTTGATGAATACAAACAGAGGACCCTTGTTTTTAGCTGATACTTCTATCAATATTGAACCTTCAGCAAAAGAACTAGCTAAGATTGCATTGATGACCGCCCGTACGGTGCGTTTGTTTGGGATGGAACCTGTAATCGCAATGATCTCGTATTCAAACTTTGGTTCTTCAAAAAATCCTCAGGCAGATAAAGTGCGTGAAGCGGTCTCTTATTTACATAAATTTTATCCGGAATTAGCTGTAGACGGCGAGTTGCAGGCAGATTTTGCGTTAAATTCTGATATGCTAAAAAGCAAATTCCCGTTTTCTAAGCTGGCTGGTAGAAAGGTAAATACGCTTGTTTTTTCTAATATAGATTCAGCAAATATTACCTATAAAATGATCAAAGAACTCAATAAAGCAGATAATATTGGGCCTATTATGATGGGGATGAAGAAACCCGTTCACGTGCTTCAGCTAGGAGCAAGTGTAGATGAGATTGTAAATATGTCTGCCGTTGCAGTAATTGATGCTCAACAAAAAGGAAAAAGACTTCAGGAAGAGCTTCTAGGAGATAGCGTTAAAGCATAAGTTTCTTAAATTTTAGGCTTCAGGTGTGCTCAATTATTTTAGTACATTTGAAGCCTTAACGTTTTTTATAGCACATGATTACATTCTTAAGAGGTAAGTTAGTCGAAAAAAATCATACCGATGTTGTTATCGAGTGTAACGGGGTAGGGTATTTTGTAAATATATCTTTACATACTTTTTCGCTTCTTCCTGAAGGAGAGGGCATTATGTTGTATACCTATCTCCATATCAAAGAAGATTCTCATACCCTTTATGGCTTTTCTCATAAATCTGAACGAGAGATTTTTAAACTGCTTATTTCTGTAAGTGGTGTAGGTACAAGTATCGCCCGTACGATGTTGTCTTCATTAGATCCCAGTCAGGTCAAACAGGCTATTGCTAACGGAGATGTGAGAACGATACAGGGAGTCAAAGGGATTGGAGCTAAAACGGCGCAGCGTGTCATTTTAGACCTAAAAGATAAGATTCTTAAAGTGTATGATATTAATGAAGTTTCTCCTGTTGCAAGCAATACCAACAAAGATGAAGCGTTATCAGCTTTAGAGACGCTTGGTTTTGCGCGAAAGCAAGCAGAGAAAGTGTGTGATGGTATTGTGCGCGAAGATCCTCAAGCTTCTGTAGAAACAATTATAAAGTTGGCACTTAAAAAACTATAATAGACATTGGTTACAAAACTACGCTGGTTTTCCTTACAAATGCTATTGCTATCAGGGACGCTTCTGTGTTCTATGCCTATGCTTGCTCAGGAAGAAGAGCAAGATAGTACGCAAACCGGTGTTTCTCTTGGGCGTTTGAACCTTAAGAACCCTAATTCTATAATTTCAAAATATACTTATGATCCTTTAACAGACCGGTATGTTTATACAGAAAGTCTGGGTCAATACAACATTAATTATCCACGTATTTTAACGCCAGACGAATTTAAAGAACTGGTTAAAAAAGAACGGATGCGTGCTTATTTTCAACAGAAGATAGCCGCTGTAGATGGTCGTACCGAAGAAGGAAAGGAAGACCAAAAAAGTCTTTTACCTAACTTCTATGTAAACTCAGGATTGTTTGAGTCTATATTCGGCGGAAATTCTATTGAATTCATTCCTCAAGGTTCTGTAGAGATGGATATTGGCGGACTGTTTACCAAACAAGATAATCCTAGTTTTTCTCCGCGTAACCGTTCTAATTTCAGTTTTGACTTTGATCAGCGTATCAGCTTAAGTTTACTTGGTAAAGTGGGGACGCGACTTCAGGTAAATGCGGTTTATGACACCGAGTCTACATTCAACTTTCAGAATCAGATCAAGTTAGAATATACTCCTGATGAGGATGATATTGTACAAAAGATTGAGGTAGGAAATGTAAGTATGCCACTTAATAGTGCGCTTATTCAGGGATCACAAAGTCTTTTTGGAGTTAAAGCTCAGTTGCAGTTTGGTAAAACTACCATTACCGGTGTTTTTTCAGAGCAGCAGTCCCAAACCAATCAGGTGTTGGCTCAGGGAGATGGAACCATTCAGGATTTTGAGATTTTTGCTTTAGAGTATGATGAGAACAGGCATTACTTCTTAGCACAGTATTTTAGAGATACTTATGATAGAGCCCTTGCTAACTATCCTTTTAAAAATTCTAATATTCAGATTACGCGTATAGAAGTATGGGTAACAAACCGTACGCAGCGTTTTGAGAATACGCGTAACATTGTAGCGATACAAGATATTGGAGAGTCAGATCCTTCAAAAATAGGATTGCCAAATATTCCAGGTGGTTTTGTGAACTTACCGTCTGGGGCTTACCCAAGAAATGCTAGTAATGATTTTAATCCTTTTGGTATAGACGGTACCGGTCAGTCTGTTTTAACCTCTGCGATACGTGATGTCGCAACAGTTGATCAAGGTTTCGGCGGAGTTCAGGTGGCAGATGGATCTGATTATGTTTCTTTAGAAAATGCCCGACAGCTTACACCTTCAGAATATACCTTAGATACACAATTGGGGTATATATCTTTAAATCAACGTTTAAATAACGATGAGGTTTTAGCTGTTGCTTTTCAATATACTGTAAATGGCGAGGTGTATCAAGTTGGTGAATTTGGTAATGATGGAGTAGATGCAACTAGCGGAGCCTATGTAGATACAGACGGTGATGGTGTCCCAGATATTGTTGATGTAGATGCTGACGGAGATGGAGTAAATGAAAATGGGCAGGATGCTGATGGAGATCAGATTGCAGATGCTGCAGATCCAGACCAGACAAACGGAAGGGATATTAATAATGATGGAATATTAGATAGCTTCATTACGCCAGGTCAAGGCGGTACTTCACAAGCTCTTGTTGTGAAATTACTTAAAAGTAATATTACAGATGTCAACGAACCGGTTTGGGACTTGATGATGAAAAATATTTATGGTCTTGGCGTGGGGCAGTTGGAGCCTGATGGTTTTAGGATGAATATCGTTTACAATTCACCATCTCCTATAAATTACATTACTGCGGCAGATGGTGGTCCTGCTTTACCAGATGATGTTGCAAATACTCCTTTATTAAACGTTTTCAACTTAGACAGACTTACCCAAAACGGAGATCCGCAAACCGGTGGTGATGGTTTTTTTGATTTTGTAGAAGGAACAACCGTTAACGTGCGAAATGGGAGCATCATTTTTACATCTGTAGAACCTTTTGGTGAATACTTATTCAATAAGCTCAGAAGTGCTGGCGGGGAGACTTATGAGAATGACGACTCATATAATGCAAATCAGGAAAAGTATGTGTATCGCTCGCTTTATAATTCTACAAAAACAGTAGCTCAGGATAATGCAGATAAAAACGTGTTTCAACTTCAGGGAACTTTTAAATCCAAGCAAGAAGAAGGTATTCCAATAGGTGGATTCAATATACCACAAGGATCTGTTACCGTTACTGCTGGAGGGCGAGTGCTTCAGGAAGGCTTAGATTATTCGGTAGATTATCAGCGAGGACGGGTTATTATTCTTGATCAGGCTCTTAAAGGTTCTGGAGTACCTATTCAGGTTTCGACTGAAAATAATTCGCTTTTCGGACAGCAAACCAAGCGTTTTACAGGTTTAAATGTAGAGCATCAATTCAGTGAGGATTTTATGATAGGCGGTACGTTGCTCAACGTTAATGAAAGACCGTTGACCCAAAAGGCAACCTACAGCTTTGAACCTATTAATAATACCATTTTTGGTATGAATGCAAATTTCTCAACAGAAGTTCCGTTCTTGACCAGGCTGGTCAATAAACTTCCTAATATAGACACTGATGTACCTTCTAATATTTCGCTTAGAGGAGAAGTAGCTTATTTACTTCCGGGACAGCCAAAGGCTACCGATTTTGGAGGAGAGGCTGCTTCTTATATAGATGATTTTGAGGGAACTCAAACCTCCCTAGATATCAGTTCGCCTTTACAGTGGTTTTTGTCTTCAGCGCCTATAGGATTAGGTGGGGAATTAACAAATGGGGATTTAGCAGCAGGTTACAAGCGTGCAAAATTAGCGTGGTACAGTATAGACCCTATTTTTTATACCAGTCAGCGACCTGATGGGATTACCGATGCAGATGTTTCAACGTATGCAACCCGAAGAGTTTTTAGAGACGAGATTTTTCCGGAGCAAGATATTATTGCCGGAACAACACAGGCTTTGTTTACGTTAGATTTAGCATATTATCCAGGTGAGCGCGGACCTTATAATTTTAGTCTAGATGCTCAAGATGGAATTCTAGAAAATCCTGAACAAAATTTTGGAGGTATCATGCGATCTTTTGCCTCTACAGACTTTGAGCAATCTAATGTAGAGTTTATAGAGTTCTGGGTGATGGATCCCTTTATATATGCTGAGAACGCAACCAATACTGGTGGTCGATTAACGCTGAATTTGGGTAATATCTCTGAAGATGTGCTTAAAGACGGTAGAAAGCAATATGAAAACGGTTTGCCGCAGGACGGTTCTACATCAAATACGGTTTCTACGGTATGGGGGAAAGTGCCTACCAATCAGGCGTTGATTTATGCTTTTGATACTGAAGGTGAACAAAGAACTAATCAAGACGTGGGTTATGATGGTCTTAGTGATGAGCAAGAGGCTGAAAAGTTTCCGGGTTTTGCAGGTTTAGAAGATCCTTCAGGGGATAACTATCAATATTTTGTTGCCGCTACGGGTTCGGTATTAAACCGATATAAGAATTATAATGGTTTAGAGGGTAATTCTCCTGTTAATGTGTCACAAACAGATCGCGGTTCTACAACAGTTCCTGACGTTGAAGATTTTAACCGGGACTTTACCATGAATACCGTTGATAGTTATTATGAGTATGAGTTGGATATAACTCCGCAGAGTTTGAATATTGAAAATGAGTTCATTGTTGATCAACGTGATATTGAAGTAACGCTTCAGAATGGGAATAGTTTACCGGTTACTTGGTATCAATTTAAAATTCCTATTAGTCAGTCTACAGGCAGTCAGGGAGGGATTAGTGATTTTAGATCTATTCGATTTATGAGAATGTTCATGAGTGGCTGGCAAGACCCTACAGTTTTGCGATTTGGTGCTTTTGATCTGGTGCGTGGGGATTACCGTCGTTATTTGTACACCTTAGATCCTGATGAATCTGACCCTACTACAGAAAGTACGCGTTTTGAAGTGACTTCAGTTAATATTGAAGAAAACAATAACCGTAATCCTATACCTTATGTTCTGCCTCCGGGAGTTTTTAGGGAAGAATTGATTAATAACAATAATAATATTCGTCAAAATGAACAGTCTCTTTCTTTGAGAGTTTGTGATCTAGAGACTCAAGATGCCAGAGCGGTTTATAAGAATTTCAGGTTGGATATGCGTCAGTATAAAAATCTGGAAATGTTTATTCATTTAGAATCTTTACTAAATGAAACGCCAGTACAGGATAATGAAGTGGTGGCAATTATACGTATGGGTACAGATCTTACGCGTAACTTCTATCAAATAGAATTGCCATTAAGTCCAACTGCTTTTGGTACAAGTAGCCCAGATTTGATTTGGCCAGATGTCAATCAGCTTAAACTTCCTTTAGAGGTGCTTCAAACAGTAAAAGCTACTTTCTTTAATGGAGCGTTTAATACACTTTTAGATGAGATCACTTATTTTGACCAAGACGGAAATGTGATTGCTGATCCAGCCAGTACTCCTTATGAATCAGGTAGAGTGCGAGTAGGTATACAGGGTAATCCTAGTTTTGGTGATGTGCGGGTGTTAATGCTTGGGCTTAAAAACGGAAATGATGAGGGGCGTAACACTGTTTGTGCAGAAGCTTGGTTTAATGAATTGCGCTTGTCAGGATTGCAAAATCAAGGAGGCTGGGCAGGTATCATTAATATGGATGCAAATCTGGCTGATTTTGCTACGGTCTCAGGAACAGCGCGCCAATCTACTATAGGTTTTGGAGGTATAGATGCAGGTCCTAACCAGCGTAACAGAGAAGATGTAAAATCTTTTGATATGGTTACAAACCTAAACTTGGGACAGCTCATGCCTAAGAAATGGGGTGTTAAATTACCTTTTAATTATGCGAGAGGTGGGCAAACTATAACTCCACAATATGATCCACTGTATACAGACTTAGAGCTTGATAAAAGGTTAGCAGCTGCTAGTAGTGAAGTAGAGCGTGAGCGTATTAATGATATTGCTATTGAACGTACAAACCGGGAGAGCATCAACTTTATTGGTGTGCGTAAAGAACGAACGGGTGATAAAAAGCCAATGCCTTGGGATATCGAAAATTTGACTTTAGCTTATAGCCATAATCAGGAAGATCATAAAGATTTTGAAATTGAAGAAGCTGTGAGTCAAAATGTGAGGGCAGGGGCTACATATGCTTTTGCTTTTAAGCCTAAAACAGTTGAGCCTTTCAATAAAAATGATTCGCTTTTTGCCGGCAAGTATTGGAAGTTGTTGAAGGATTTCAATTTTAATTATTTACCAGCAAGTGTAAACATCTCTTCAAATATAACGCGTCAATATAGTCGTCAGAAGTTTAGAGATTTATTAGCAAATGAAAACTCAATTCCAATCCCGGAATATCTGCAGCGTAACTATCAATTTGATCGAAACTTTACGGTTAATTTTCCTGTAACAAAATCCCTGCGGATAAATCTAGATCAATATCAAAATAGGATTGTACGTAATTATCTAAACCCAGATAGTTCTTTAGATGAAAATGCAGGTGGGGTTTATTCCAGCTTTTTTGATGTAGGTACACCAGATCGTCATAACCAGACGATGCAGTTGAACTATGATCTGCCAGTTAATAAGTTGCCGTATTTGGAGTTTATTAAATCTACGTATTCTTATAGCGCAGATTTTCAGTGGACGCGTGGCTCGTATCAATTGCAAACACTTGATGGAATACCAGATTTAGGAAACTCGATTCAGAATGCAAATACACATGCATTGCAGACTACTTTAGATATGAAAACGCTTTATGATGCTTTGGGATTGTCTAAGAAAACAGCAGGGCCTTCATCAAAATCAGATCGCAGTCGTGCGGTACCTACTTTAGGAACACCTACTCAACCAAGACCAATACCTGAAGAAAATAAGTTAAGTGCTGCAGATAAAGCAAAAAACACGTTGATAGGTATTGCTACCGGAATCAAGCGTATCCAGATTAATTATGAGCAAAATAATGGTACTTATCTTCCCGGTTATTTGCCTGGAGTAGGATTTTTAGGCACGGTAAGGCCTACTACCGCTTTTGTCTTTGGTAGTCAGGCTGAGGTGCGCGATTATGCAGCAAGACAAGGTTGGTTAACATTGTATCAAGAGTATAATGAGCAGTATAGCGAGGTAGAGAACCGAAACTTAGACATGCAGATACAGACCAGTTTTCTAGAAGATCTTACGATTGATGTTAATATGAATCGTATTTATCAGGAGACTTATAACGAGAATTATCGTGTTGACCCTACCACTTTACAATACAACAGTCTTACCGGAAATACCTTAGGAAATTACAGTATCTCAACATTGATGATAGGCACCGCCTTCAACTCAAGTTCTTTAGAATCTTCAGCTAATTTTAATCAGTTTAGATCTAATAGATTGGTTATTGCAGAACGACTCGCAGAAGATTTTTATGGCAACGATCAGTATGCCCGTGACGAATTTGGATACCCGGTAGGTTTTGGTCGTACGAGTCAGCGGGTGTTGCTTCCGGCATTTCTTTCTGCTTATACACCGGGGAATGCATCAAATGTTTCTCTGGGAGCTTTTAGAAGTTTTCCGTTACCTAACTGGAATTTAAAATATACCGGTCTGATGAAATTAGACTGGTTCAAAAAGCGATTCAAACGTTTTTCAGTTAATCATGGATATCAGTCGGGATATACTATAAATCAGTTTCGTACAAATTTGAATTACGATCGTTCTCTTAATAATAATGTTGATGATGTGCAAACCAATCAAGCTGGCGATTTTATAAGCCCTACCTTGTATTCAAACATAAATCTTACCGAATTATTTTCGCCCTTAATACGGCTTGATTTTGAAATGCAGAATTCGATCAAAATTCTTGCAGAATTACGAAAAGACCGCACCTTGTCTCTAAGCTTTGATAACAATCTGCTTACGGAAATTCACGGAAATGAATATATAATAGGATTAGGATATCGATTAAAAGATATTAGATTTGCGACACGAATAGGCGGGAGACAAACTATTTTAAAGAGTGATTTAAACTTTAGAGCAGATTTGTCTTTGAGACAGAATGAGACAATTGTGCGCTATTTAGATCTTGAGAATAGTCAGATCACAGCTGGTCAAGATATTTATGGGTTGACCTTTAAGGCAGATTATGCATTGAGTAAAAATCTAACGGCGATTTTCTATTATGACCATTCTTTTGCGACGTATGCGATTTCAACTGCATATCCGCAAACAACAATACGCTCAGGAATAACATTGAGATATAATTTCGGAAATTAAATTAAATACAAATTATGAGTTTACCAGCAGATTTAAAATATACTAAAGACCACGAGTGGGTGCGTATAGAAGGTGATATTGCCACTGTGGGAATTACAGATTTCGCTCAAGGCGAATTAGGAGATATCGTTTATGTTGAAGTAGAAACCGAAGGTGAGACTTTAGATAAAGAAGAGGTTTTTGGTACAGTTGAAGCAGTAAAAACGGTTTCTGACTTGTTTTTGCCATTAACAGGAGAGATTGTTGAGTTTAATGCAGATTTGGAGTCTGAGCCAGAAGCGGTAAATGAAGACCCTTATGGTAAAGGATGGATGATTAAGATTAAATTTAGCGATGAGAGCGAATTAGAATCATTGCTTGACGTAGCAGCTTATCAGGAAATAATAGGTGGTTAAGCTGCTTAAAATAGCAGTTTATTTTTACACGGCATTTATAGCATTTATTTGCTTGATGCCTATGCCGCATATAAGTGATGCACCAGAAAATAGCGATAAGATCGTTCATCTTCTGGTGTATTCTATTTTTACCGGGTTGTGGTTTTGTTATTTTTATGTTTTGAAGCTAAAAAAAGACAATTTCTCAACATCTTTGATAAAATCTTGTAGCCTTGCTTTTGTTTATGGTATAATTATTGAAGTATTACAAGAGTCGTTAACGACCTCTAGGTCAGGCGATTTTAAAGATTTGATTGCAAATTCAGTTGGGATTTTTGTTGGAGTACTGTTTATTTTTCTAGCGAAAACTCAATTTAGAAGGCTGAAATCAAAATTTTAATTTCGAGTTGATACTATTTTTAATTAAATTAGCAATCCTTAATAACTAAAGATTCATGGAACCTAAGAAAAATCCCAAAGCAGATCTGAACAAAAGAAGTGTACTCTTCTTTCAGTTAGGTCTTATTTTGATACTCGGGCTGAGTTATCTGGCTATCGAGTGGAAGACGTATGAAAAAGAGGCCATTGATATCGGACAATTACAGATGGACGATATGATTGAAGAAGATGTGCCAATTACTGAATTGAACACACCTCCACCGCCACCACCGCCACCACCGCCACCACCAGCACCGGAAGTTATTGAGGTTGTAGAAGATGATAAAGAAATTGAAGAAACCGTAATAGAATCTACAGAAACCAGTCAGGAAGATGAGATTGTAGAGGTTGAAGAAGTTTCTTTTGCAGAGGAAGAAGTTATTGAAGACGTACCGTTTGCAGTTATCGAGAACGTGCCGGTTTACCCTGGTTGCGAGAACGAAAAAGGAAACGATGCTAAAAAAGCGTGTATGTCTGAGAAAATCAGCCAGTTTGTAAACAGAAAGTTTAATACTGAGTTAGGTAGTGAACTAGGTTTATCTGGTATAAATCGTATCTATGTGCGATTTAAAATTGATCAAAAAGGTAATATAGTAGATATAGGATCTCGTGGGCCACACCCGCGTTTAGAGCAAGAAGCAGCTCGTGTAATTAAGTTACTGCCACAAATGACTCCTGGTATGCAGCGAGGTAAAGCAGTAGGTGTATTATATTCGCTTCCTATTGTATTCCAAGTTCAGGATTAATTCTGAATCTTTATAGAATTCAAAATCCCGACCGCTAAAGCGAGTCGGGATTTTTTTTTGGCAAGCTTATTGTTAAAGTTTTAATGAATAGTAACCATTAAAACATGATTCATGAATGATTCACAAAAAAGCGAAGTAAACGCTCGGCAAAGCGTTACTCGCAAAACAAGCAAGCACGATGTAAATCTACAAAAAAACAACGTCGTCTTTTTTCAATTAGGTCTTATCGTCGCACTCATTCTCGCTATTATGGTGATTGAGATTAAATCACCGGTGACAGCTTTTATTCCGCCTCCGCAAGAAGATGTTGCTACAATATCTATGAATGATATGTGGAATGAACCTGTGAGGAGAGAAGAGAAAAAGAAACCTGTAGAACCTAAACAAGAGGTTTCTAAAGTTTTACCTCCTAAAATTGCAGAGCCAGATGTGCCTGAGATTGATCTTCCTGTGGACGACTTTACTCCAGAGACTGATATTCCAGATTTAGAAAGTCTAGTTGATATCCCTGAGCCGGAAATTGAAACATTTTCGGTTTTAGGAGTTGAAGTTGTACCTGTTTTTCCGGGTTGTGAGGGTTTGCAAACCAATGCAGAACGTAAGGCTTGTCTTCAAGAGAAGATGGGTGAATTTATTAGTAAAAACTTTAATACTTCATTGGGTGAGGAATATGGGTTAACCGGAATGAATAAAGTTGATGTTCAGTTTACAATTGATGAGCATGGCAAGGTGACTGAGCTTAAAACCCGTGCACCACACCCTGCTCTTGAGCAAGAAGCTGAGCGAATTATGCAAAAATTACCACAAATGACTCCGGGAAAACAGCGAGATAAAAATGTAAGGGTGATCTATTATCAACCCATTAGATTTAAAGTGCAGAACTAATGTAGAAAACTACTTTTAAAAGCTTGCCTAATAGGATTTAGGTTAATTTTTAAAACTTAATTAGTATAAAGGCCTGTGTGTAATGCACGGGCTTTTATTTTGGGATTGCTTGTTCAGCTTAAGGATGTTTAAAAAGTGGTATATTTCCGCAACCTAAATCTTTTCAATTTATGAAATTAAAGACTTTGGCAGTTTTTGCTGTTAGTTTGTTTCTTTCAACTCTTGGTTATTCTCAAATTATAAATGGGAATTTTGAAAAATATCCTGTTTTTAAAGAATGTGAAGGCATTGATGCTTCGGCTGCTAAAAGCTGTTTTAATCAAACTTTGATCAGTAAAATAAAAGCAGATTTTAAAGTTCCGCAATATGTTATTGACGAAAAGTATTCAGGAGATATTGTAGTTCTTTTTGAGGTTACAAAAGAAGGAGATTTTGAAGTACTCAATGTAACAGCGGTCTATGAGGATTTACGTGAGGAAATAAAGAAAATCTTTAATAGCTTGCCTCAGGTTAAGCCTGCCACATATAATGGAAGAGCAACATATATGCAGTTTAGCATGCCGATTCCTATTAGCGCTTTGCTTGATAAGGAAAATTCAGATTTGAAATATGGTTCAACTGAAAATTTAAGTGAAGCAAAACCGATAGATCAGTTAGCTTCAGAATACGACTCAATAAAAACATTTCCGTTTGAAAATAGAGAGTATGATTCTCAATTGTTTATTCCGTTTTCACATCAGACTTACAGTAGGTTTGATAAAGAGATGAATGCGGTGGGTACAAATTCTCATACTTCTACTAAACCTTTTATTTATAGCGATGTCAATCGCTATTATAATTTTAAGGAAAAAAGAGAGAATCTTTATAAAGAGAAGCGTTCGTGGTTTGGTCGCAAATTATGGAATGAGCATATGGTCACTTTGCAGGGTGATGATTACTGGTTTACACTAGACCCGGCTGCAGATTTGCAATTGGGTTTTGAAACCGCAGATAATGAGGACCAGAGTTTTACGTATAACAATACCCGGGCAGTTATATTTCAGGGAGGCTTGGGGAAGAAATTAAATTTTTACACGGTTTTCTACGAAAGCCAAGGTAGTTTTGCGGGTTATTTTAATCGATATGCGCGATCTATCGCACCAGATGGGGGTAACCCGGCGATTGTTCCGGGGCGTGGGATAGCAGCAGAAGCTGCTGATGGTAATTTTGATTATCCTGTAGCAGAAGCATATTTATCCTATTCTCCCAGCCAGTATTTCAATTTTCAATTTGGGCATGGTAAGAATTTTATCGGCGACGGCTATCGCTCTTTGTTGCTGAGTGATAATGCGAGTCCATACCCATTTTTTAAAATGAGTACGACTTTTTGGAAATTTAAATACACCAATACTTGGATGTCATTGCGTGATGTGCGCTCAGATGTGGTTGAGGATGGATCGTTTAGAACCAAATTTATGGCCAATCACTATTTGAGTTTCAACGCTACAAAACGCTTGAATATAGGGCTGTTTGAAAATGTGATCTGGACTAATGATAATGACAGGGGGGTTGATCTTAATTATCTGAATCCCATAATTTTTTACCGTGCTATTGAGTTTTCTACGGGTTCCAGAGGAGGTAATGCTTTAATAGGCTTGAGTGCTAAGTATAAATTTAGTGATCACTTTAATGCCTATGCGCAAGTTATTATAGATGAATTTTCTACAGGAGCAGTTTTTAGTTCTACTAAAAGTTATCAGAATAAGCAGGGTGTTCAGGTAGGATTTAAATATTATGATGCTTTTAATATTGAAAATTTACAACTTCAGTTTGAGTTTAATCAAGTGAGACCGTATGTGTATAGTAATAACGAGATTGTGCTCAACTACGGTCATAACAATCAATCTATGGCGCATTTATGGGGCGCAAATTTTAGAGAGTTTATCGCGATTGCCCGCTATCAAAACGACCGATGGTATGGTGCTGCAAAAGCAGTATATGGTAAACGCGGATTTGAAGTAGGAGATATAGATAATATCTATTATGGGGGTAGTATTTACGGTAATGATGAGAATATTCCGAGTGAATTTGGGATAGAAATTGGTCAGGGAAATGCAGCTAATACATTTATAGGGAATGTTGAATTGGGGTATATTGTAAATCCTTCTACTAATTTTAAGATATATACCAATGTCTTATACCGAAATAATGCTATCGCAGAATTTGATGCGGTTAATCTTGAAGAAAGTACGGTTTGGGTAAATTTTGGAATTCGCACCGATATTTTTAATTGGTATTTTGACTATTAATTTTTTAATCTGAAGCTTTATGAGATTTTTTTTATCGCTATTAATTTTATGTTTTATGACTGGTTCTTGTGCTAACAAATCTTCAAACCCAAAAGAGTTTGACTCCAACTTTGCTCACGTAGTTTATTTTTGGCTTAAAAATCCAGATAGTCAGGAGGATTGCAAAGCTTTTGAAGCTTCATTAAAAAAGTTTTTATCTACAAGTGAATATGCGAAGACCAAGTTTATAGGCAAGCCGGCAAATACTCCACGAGAAGTTGTAGATAATAGTTGGACTTATTCGATTATATTAACTTTTCCTTCAAAAGAAATACAGGATAAATATCAACAAGAGCCCGTGCATCTTAAATTTATTGAAGAATCTGAGCATTTATGGGAGAAAGTTCAGGTTTATGACTCGGTAGGTCTTTAGATTAGAGGCTTGTATCTCCTGCTTTATAAAGCAGTTTCTTGTCGATTTTGAGATTAAGAGTTCTTCTGTCTGGAATAACTTTTAATTAGGTTGTTTAGAAGTGTTTCGTGCAGTATCTTTGCACGACTTTTTAAAGCCCTTGAAAACACGCTTTTGAGCTCCACAGAAACCCATAAACCACACACATCAATCTGGATTGATTTTAAAGAAATCACTAAGATGCGTCTTGCTATTAGTGTTGTTTTTTCTAGCATGGCGGGTTATCTACTGGGTGCTTATACTTTAGACTGGTTGACTATTTTATTGCTTGCAGTGGGCGGTTATTTAATGGTGGGGGCTTCTAACGCTTTTAATCAAATAATAGAGAAGGATCTTGATGTTTTGATGGATCGTACCAAGAATCGTCCGGTTCCTTCCGGAAGGATGTCTGTAAAAACTGCATTGATTATTGCGACTGTTTTTACAGTTTTAGGTCTCATCACACTTTATATAATTAACCCCATCACCGCAGTTTTTGGAGCGGTTTCTATATTTCTTTATGTCTGCGTCTATACGCCTTTAAAGACAAAGACTCCACTCTCTGTATTTGTTGGTGCATTTCCCGGGGCTATACCTTTTATGATGGGATGGGTTGCGGCAACCGGCGATTTTGGTATAGAAGCCGGAACGCTTTTTATGCTTCAGTTTTTTTGGCAATTTCCACATTTTTGGGCGATAGGTTGGTTCTTGTATGATGATTATAAAAAAGGAGGATTTTTTATGCTTCCCACCGGGAAAAGAGATCGCGGTACAGCTGTACAAGTTGTCTTATATACCATATGGACGATTTTAATTTCCTTAATTCCAGTTTTTGGAGTTACTGGTAGATTGTACTTGACTCCGGTTTCTGCTGTTTTAGTAGGTGTTTTAGGATTGATCCTGCTATATTATGCAATTAGACTTTTTAGATTTAAGAATAATGTTACTGCAAAACGTTTAATGTTGTCCAGTGTGAGTTATATCACATTAATACAGATTATTTATGTTGCTGATAAATTTTTACGATAATGGATTATACTTCGCAAACAGAACAAATTAAGATTGCGCGATCAAAAAAGATGATGATGTGGTTTGGTATCGTGAGCCTTTCGATGATGTTTGCCGGCTTAACAAGCGCTTACATTGTAAGTGCAGAACGTCGTGATTGGTTACGAGATTTTGAGCTTCCGCAGGCATTCTACATCAGTACACTTGTTATTGTGTTGAGTAGTTTAAGTATGCTTATCGCAAAAAGCGCTGTTAAAAGCGGAAAGAATACCCTTGCAACAGGATCTTTGTTTGTGACTTTGGGACTGGGTATTGCATTTGTGGTGCTCCAGTTTGTAGGTTTTGATCAAATAATTGCTGAAGGTTATTTTTTTACCGGTAGCGAAAGCACGGTTACAACTTCATTTATTTATGCTTTTGTAATTAGTCATATCGTTCACGTAGCGGCAGGAATTCTGGTGCTTTTGGTTATAGTTGTTCAGCAAATACGCGGTAAATATTCTAAGAATCAGATACTTGGTATGGAGTTGGGTGCTACATTTTGGCACTTTGTAGATATACTCTGGGTATACCTATTCTTGTTCTTTATGTTTGCTGATGAATTAATCAAATAGATTAATTAGCTCTAAATGCTAAGAATTCATTAAAAAATCGTTTTTTTGAATGGTTATAAATACTGATTATTGCTTTGAAAAGCATTTTTAAAATACCTATTTTTGCAACGCTTATAAACCTTTATTAAAATATGGACGCTACTGCTGTTACAACAGGCACAGAAGGCAAGATTTGGGGCGGAGATAACGAGCCTCTAAAAGCAAGTTACGGGAAGATGATGATGTGGTTTTTCATCCTTTCTGATGCACTTACTTTCTCAGGATTTCTTGCTGCTTACGGATTCTCAAGATTTAAATTTGTTAACCAGTGGCCTATAGCCGACGAGGTGTTTACCCACTTTCCGTTTTTACATGGTGTTGATGCACCTATGTATTACGTAGCATTAATGACCTTTATACTTATTTTCTCTTCTGTAACAATGGTTCTTGCTGTAGATGCTGGTCACCATATGAAGAAGAACAAAGTAATCTGGTATATGTTCTTTACAATAATAGGCGGTGTTATTTTCGTGGGATCTCAAGCCTGGGAATGGTCTAACTTCATTTCAGGTGAGTTTGGTGCTGTAGAAACTAAAGGTGGTAAGATATTACAGTTTGTAAATGCCGAAGGTGAGCAGGTTGCTATTGAGTCATTTGCTGCTAGCCTACCTAATGATAGAACAAGACTTACTAGAAACGAAGCATTATGGTATGAGTCAGAAAGCTCTATGCCAGATTACGATTTAGCTGAAGTAGTAGAAGGCTTTAAAGCAAATCCAGATTTATTAATCCGTACTCAGATACTTACAGAAAGCGGAGAAAAAACAATATTGTCTAGAGAAGCTTCTCTTGCAAAATTAGAAAGTGACGCGGTTGGCGTTGTGCAGGGTGCAAATCTGGTACATAACGAATACGGACCACCACTTTTTGCAGATTTCTTTTTCTTCATTACCGGTTTTCATGGTTTTCACGTATTCTCTGGTGTAATCATCAATATCATTATATTTATTAATGTAATTCTTGGTACGTACGAGCGTAGAGGAAGCTATGAGATGGTAGAAAAAGTCGGGTTATACTGGCACTTTGTAGATTTAGTGTGGGTATTTGTATTTACATTCTTCTATTTGGTTTAATAATTATTTCGCAAAGCGAAAATTAAAAATATAAAAATGGCACACGAAACATCAAATCACGGTTCAGCCACAAAAAGAATTTGGACGGTTTTTGCAATCCTTTCTGTTGTAACTATTGTTGAAGTATTTCTAGGTATTGTAAGACCAGAATTTCTTGTAGAAACACATTTGTTTAGAATGCACTTGCTTAACTGGGTATTCATTGTTTTAACCCTTTATAAAGCATATTATATTACCTGGGCATTTATGCACATGGAACAGGAAACAAAAGGTCTGCGTAGAGCAGTGGTGTGGACAGGGATCTTTTTGGTTTGTTATTTGATTTTTATCCTGTTAACCGAAGGTGATTATATATTTGATGTGTATCACGATGGTTATATCAGCTGGGATTTTTAATAACAGATGAAAAATAAAAAAAGACAGCATTTGCTGTCTTTTTTTATGCCTCTTTTTTACTGAAAACTTTCTGTAGCTTACCTTTGCAATCGCTATTACAAAATAGCATAACAAGGCTAGGTTATGAAGAAGTTTTTAGTTTTAGGCGTTTTGTTTATTTTACCAATTGTTGCATACCTTTTCTTTGCTTCCGGAATACATAATTTTGCAAAACTTCCTATTCTTGAAGAGAATATCCCAGAACTTCAACTTGGCGAAAATGTTCAACTTGAAGATAAAATAACAGTACTTGGTTTTTTAGGGACTAATATAGAGCGCGAAGGAGGAGACCTCTTTAATCTCAATCAAAAAATATTCAAATCATTTGCTGAATTCAAAGATTTTCAGTTTTTATACCTTGTTCCGGAGGATATCAATTTAGATGAATTAGATCGTGTGAAACACGAATTAAGCTTAGGGGTTAACCTTTCTAATTGGCATTTTGTGCTAACATCTCAAGAGAATATAAACACTGTTTTTAAAAGCTTAAGGACTCCATACGAACTAACCGAAGACGGTGGTTCACCTTATATTTTTATAATAGATAAAAAAAGAAAACTTAGAGGGAGGGACGATGATGAAGATTCTGGTGTTTTGTATGGCTATGACAGTTCTGATATAGCTGAGTTATCTAATAAGATGAAAGATGATGTTAAAATCATTTTGGCAGAATACCGTCTGGCACTTAAGAAGAATAACGCAGATCGTTAAAAATAGAAGTGATGAATAAGAAGAAGACTTATATAGGGATAGCAGTAATTGTTTTGATTTTTGGAGTAATTGTAATCCCTAAAATTATAGATCGTTTGATGAATGGTGAAGTCGTTGAGAACGATAGGCTCAATGTTGCAAATTTAGACACTGTTGAAAATGAAGATGCACTTGCATATATCAATATTAATGGTGAAGATCGAAAAGTGCCTCGTTTTGAATTTATAAATCAAGACGGAGATACCATTACCGAAGACTTATACAAAGGGAAGGTGTTTCTTGTAGAATTTTTCTTTACAAGATGTCCTACTATTTGCATCCCGATGAACAAAAATCTCGTACTTATTCAAAATAAGTTTAAAGACAATCCAGATTTTGGTATCGCAAGTTTTAGTATAGATCCGGAGCATGATACTCCTGAAGTTTTAAAAGAATATACAGAGAGCTATGGCATCACAGACCCAGATTGGAATTTAATGACTGGTGACCGTGAAAAGATTTATGAGTTGGCTAATGTAGGTTTTAACCTTTTAGCTCAGGAAAATCCTAATATAGAAGGCAACTTTCAGCATTCAGGATTATTTGCCTTAGTTGATCAGAATGGTTTTATCAGATCTAGAAAAGACGAGTTTGGTAATCCGTTGATTTATTATCGGGGTTTTATTCCGCAAGGGGCGCCAGAAATTGAAGGAGAAGAGACTTCTCAAATAGATATTTTGATTGAAGACATCAAAAAATTGCTTAATAAGAATAACTAACTAGTAAATGAAAAATATTGCACAAAAAGAGAAACTATACAACAGGTGGATTATAGTTTTGTCTATTGCGATACCGGTAGCGGTAGCGGTTTTATTTACGATTCGTATTCCCGGTGTTGAGCGTTTGGGTTTTTTACCACCTATTTATGCGACTATTAATGCCTTAACAGCTGTATTGCTTTTTACTGCTGTAATTCAGATTAAAAAAGGTAATCGTGATCTTCACGAAAAACTGATGAAGGTTTGTATTGGGCTTTCTTTGGTATTTTTAGTACTGTATGTCGTTTATCACGCAACATCAGACTCTACAAAATTTGGCGATGCTAATTTGGATGGAGTAGTTTCTGATGCTGAAAATGCTGCTGTAGGAGTGTTTAAGTATGTTTATTATTTTATTCTTATTACACACATTCTGCTTTCGATTGGTGTTATTCCTTTCGTTTTGATTACTTATGTACGAGCGATGCTAGGTAAATTTCCACTGCATAGAAAAATCGCCAGAATTACATTTCCTATATGGCTGTATGTGGCTGTAACTGGTGTAGTGGTTTATTTTATGATTTTCCCATATTATCCGGCTTAAAAAATACTATGAAACGTTATATCTCTTTTCTGTTTTTATTTTTCATCACTTTTGCAAGTCAGGCTCAATGTGCAATGTGTCGCGCTGTGTTAGAAAGTGAGACTGATAATAGCATGGCAGAAGGAGTGAACAATGGTATTGTCTATCTTGCAGCGATACCTTATATCTTGATGGGAGGCGTAATTTGGTTTATTTACAGAAGCCGAAAAAAAGCCAGACAGGAGTCTTAGAATTCTTTTACTATAAATTTATTAGCTTAATCTTGTAACAACTTTGACGTTTTTGGGTCTATTAAACAGGTGAGAGTTAAAAAATTAACTTTTTTCTAGACACAAAACCATCGCTGTTTATGATTACCATTAAAGATTTGCATAAATCTTATACCATGGGAACAAACTCACTTCACGTTCTCAAGGGTATAAATTTTTCTGTTCAGGAAGGTGAACTCGTCTCTATAATGGGTTCTTCAGGATCCGGAAAGTCAACATTGCTTAATATTTTAGGGATGCTTGATGAGGCTGACGAAGGTTCTTATACATTAGATGGTGTCCCTATCAAAAATCTAAACGAAAAAATTGCAGCTCAATATCGTAATAAGTTTTTAGGATTTATTTTTCAATCTTTTAATCTTATTAATTATAAAAGTGCGCTTGATAACGTGGGTATGCCTTTATATTATCAAGGTATGAAGCGTAAAGAACGCACCGAAAAAGCGATGGCTTACCTCGAGAAGGTGGGTCTGGCAAACTGGGCGCATCATATGCCTAACGAACTTTCAGGAGGGCAAAAGCAGCGTGTTGCTATAGCACGCGCATTGGCCAGTGATCCTAAAGTCTTACTTGCAGATGAACCAACTGGTGCATTGGATACTAAAACCAGTTATGAGGTTATGGATCTCATTCAGGGAATTAATGATGAAGGAAAAACTATTTTGATTGTTACACACGAAGATGATATCGCTCATATGACTAAGCGTATTGTTAATCTTAAAGATGGTTTAATTATAGATGATACAGCAGTTGATCAAGTAAGAGCCTTAAGCCATGTTTGATCTCGAGCGCTGGCAAGAAATATTAGAGACTATTTCAAAAAACAAACTGCGTACTTTTTTGACGGGGCTTTCTGTTGCTTCCGGAATTTTTATTCTAGTGATTCTTTTGGGTTTTGGTCAGGGAATGCAAAACGGTATCAGTGCTCAGTTTCAACGTGATGCTTCAAGTAGAATTTCGGTTTATACCGGGGTTACATCTAAAGGGTATAAAGGTTTAAATCCGGGGAGGTTTATTGAGATGACTAATGAAGATTACAACTATCTAATCAAAAAATATGAAGATGATCTGGAGTTTAAATCTTCAGTTTACAGAATATGGAGTGGTACGTTAAATTTTGGAAATGAGTCAGGAAGTTATCGTGTAGAAGGTGTTTATCCCGACTATCAATTTTTGGAGAATGAGGACATGGTAGCTGGCCGTTATATTAATTATGATGATCAGGAGAAGAAGTCTAAGGTCATGGTGATTGGTAATAAGGTAAAGCAAGACTTATTTAACAATCAAGATCCAATAGGGCAGCAGGTTCAAATTAATGGGATCAATTTTAAGGTTGTGGGCGTGTATACTGATCCCGGCGGGGAGCGTGAAGAAACTCGTGTATTTGTACCTTTATCTACATCACAGCGTGTTTTTGGTGGAGCTGATAAAGTAGGTAATCTAGGATTTACACTAAAGCCAAAAGAAACTTTTCAAAAAACACTAGAGCAGTCTGTTCGATTTTCTTCAGAAATTGAATCCTTTTTAAAAGAGCGTCATTTAATAGCTCCAGATGATACCAGCGCAATAGGTATTAATAATACATTGGAAGGTACAAAGCGTTTTTATGATTTAATCGGGATGATAAAGACGTTTTTCTGGGTAGTAGGTATTTGTACTATTATCGCCGGAGTAGTAGGTGTGAGCAATATAATGCTGATCATCGTAAAAGAACGAACCAAAGAAATAGGTATACGTAAAGCTTTGGGAGCACAACCACTTTCTATAATTACGATGATTTTGCACGAGTCTATTTTTGTGACTGCAATAGCAGGGTTTACTGGTCTTATATTGAGTATGGCTTTGTTAGAAGTTGTAGGTCCTAATCTTGATATGGACTTTATAAAAAATCCATCTGTGAATTTTAATGTAGCACTAACAACTGTTTTTATCTTGATACTTGCTGGAGCTTTGGCTGGTTTTGTGCCGGCATGGAGAGCTGCTCGAATTAAACCTATAACCGCTTTACGCGAAGAATAAATCAAAGAAATGTTTAATAGAGATCGTTGGGATGAAATTATAGAAGCGCTAAGCCGAAACTGGTTTAGAACGGCGCTTACAGCCTTTGGTGTGCTTTGGGGAATATTTATTTTGGTTGTTTTGCTTGCTGCAGGTAAAGGGCTTGAAAATGGTGTAAAAAAAGGTTTTGGAGGGATAGCAACCAACAGTATGTTTATGTGGACGCAAACTGTCTCTAAATCCTATAAAGGTTTGCCTAAAGGAAGAAGATTCAATTATGATCTGGATGATGTTGCGGCTATTAAAGAAAATATGCCGCAGTTACGCTTTGTTTCTCCACGGAACCAATTAGGAGGTTTTGGAGGTGCAAATAATGTAGTGCGTGGTTTGAATTCCGGAGCTTTTAACGTTTATGGGGATTATCCTGAATATATTGAGCAGCAACCTATGAATATTACTTCGGGGCGTTTTATAAATTACGGGGATATTGAAGGTAAACGTAAAATAGCTGTAATAGGTGAAGGTGTTCGCAAAGCGTTATACGATAAAGGTGAAGAGCATATAGGTACGTACGTTAAAATAAACGGGGTTAATTTTATGGTGGTAGGTACTTATTCAATGGTATCGAGTAATGGTAATGCCGAAGAAGATGAGAAACAGATTTACGTTCCCTTCACGGCGTTTTCTCAGGCCTTTAATATGGGTAATCGGGTAGGGTGGATGGCGGTGACCGCAAAAGATGGTTATTCTATAACTCAGCTTAAATCTGAAGTTTTTGATATTGTAAAAAACAGGCATTCTATACATCCGGAAGATGACCGTGCAATAGGTAATTTTGACCTCTACGAAGAGTTTCAAAAGGTAGATGGTCTGTTTATAGCGCTTAAGATTGTTGCCTATTTTGTGGGCATTCTAGTATTGCTTTCTGGTATCATAGGTATCAGTAATATTATGCTGATTGTCGTAAAAGAGCGAACAAAGGAAATAGGAATCCGTCGTGCTTTAGGTGCGAGCCCTTGGTCAATTCGAGGTCAGATTTTAATGGAATCTGTATTTCTTACTATCATTTCAGGGATGATGGGCATTTCATTGGGAGCTGCGCTTATCTATATCTTAAACAAAATTCTAGATGCAAACGGCCCTGTAGAAATGTTTGCTAATCCGAGTGTAGATTTAGGTACTGTGATTACGGCACTTTTTATCTTGATCTTTTCAGGCTTATTAGCTGGTTTTATTCCGGCTCAAAATGCAATTAAAGTAAAACCAATAGACGCCTTACGCAACGAATAAAACTTTCATCTTAAATACGAACATCAATCATATGAAAAAATCAGTTACCATTGTTATCCTTGCTGTGATCGCAGTTATATTTATAGGATCACTCTATTATTTGTATCAAAAAAACCTTGAAGATCCTGTTGTTTACACGACCGAAACTCCGTCAAAACAAACTATTGTTAAAAAAACGGTAGCTACAGGAAGTATTGTTCCGCGGGAAGAGGTTCTTATAAAACCTAACATATCGGGTATTATAAAAGAGATATTAGTTGAAGCCGGTGAGTTTGTAGAGGCGGGTCAATTATTGGCGCAGATAGAAGTGGTGCCTAACGCATCTTCTCTAGTGAGTGCTCGTAATAACATACAAAGTGCACGAACTAATCTGGAGACTGCAAAACTTACTTTAGAAAATCAAGAAAGTATTTACGAGAGACAAAAGGCCTTGTATGATAAGGGTGTTGTTAGTGCTAATGATTTTGATAACAGTCAGAGAGAATACAACCAGGCGGTTCAGAATTACAAACAGCAACAGGTGAGTTTGTCAAGTTCTCAACAGAATTATGACATTGTAAGAACGGGAACTACAACCGGTTTAGGCAGCAACGCAACTACATCTGTACGCGCAACAATAACGGGGATGGTTTTAGAAGTTCCTGTTAAGGAAGGTAATCAGGTTATAGAGTCTAATAACTTTAATGATGGTACAACTATCGCTTCGCTGGCTAATGTGAACGATATGATTTTTGAAGGAAAAGTAGATGAAAGCGAAGTGGGTAAAATTACTGAAGATCTTCCGCTTGAAATTACAGTAGGTGCTATTGAAAATAAGAAGTTTGACGCTACACTAGATTATATAGCCCCTAAAGGAGTCGCTGAAAACGGAGCGATTCAGTTTGAGATAAAAGGAACATTAGCAAAAAAAGATTCCACATTTATTAGAGCGGGATTGAGTGCAAATGCTTCAATTATCTTAGAACGAGCAGATGATGTGTTGGCTATAAAAGAAGCTTTGGTGCAATATGATCCTAAAACACAAGATCCATTTGTAGAGGTTGAAACCAGTGAACAAAATTTTGAACGTCGCGATGTAAAGCTCGGTGTTAGCGATGGTATTTATGTTGAAATTTTAGATGGAATTACTGAAGATTCTAAGATCAAAGTGTGGAATGCTATTAAGCCTGCACAAAGTTTTTAAAGAAATATAAAACCTTTGGTGTAACACTTTACATTGAAGTACTACTTATTATACAGAATTTTAATTATGAAGAATTCAATACTCTTTTTTATTTTGGTTTTCTCTGTGACTTCTGGCTTTGCTCAGCAAAAATGGACACTGCAGGAATGTATTCAGCGGGCTCTTGATGAGAATATTCAGGTACGTCAGGCGCAATTAGATATTGATGTTGCTGAGCTTGATAAATCTGATGCTGATGGTAATTTTTTACCTACGCTTAATGCAAATGCGAGTGTTTCTAAAAACACAGGTCTAAACTTTGACCCAACGAGTAACTTAGCAACTACAACACAGTTCTTGTCTGCCAGCGGAGGTATTAATACAAGCTACAATCTCTTTGATGGTCTACGCAATTTTAAACAAGTACAACGCGCAAAATTAACTGCTCTTTCTGCTCAGTATAGTTTTGAAAAGCTGGAAGACGACATAGCTTTAACTGTAGCGAATGGTTATTTACAAGTTATCTTAAATAAAGAAAATTTAAAAGTTTTAAGATCTCAAAACGAAGTTACCAAGCAACAGTTGCAGCAAACAAAGGATCTTGTAGATGGCGGTGTTTCCCCACGAGGGGATTTACTCGAAGTACAAGCTCAAAATGCCAGTGAAATTCAAAGTATTGTTGCAGCAGAAAATACTGTTCAGATTTCGTTGATCAGTCTGGCTCAAACTTTATTGATTAGAGATTATAAGAATTTTGATATCGCAGATGGTGATTATCAGATATATGGTGAAGATGTATTGCTAAAAACGCCACAAGAAATTACAGAGTCTGCCAAAGAAGAGCGGTACGAGGTTAAGATTGCCGAAAACAATTTAGATATCGCTGAAAAAGATGTTGAGATTGCAAAAGGAGCTAGATGGCCTACATTATCTGCTTTCTTTGGATATAGCACCCGCTATTCAGAACAAGATCCCGTTAACAGTTTTCAAGAGCAGTTGTATTTAAATGATGGTATTTCTTATGGTTTGAGATTAAATGTTCCTGTTCTAAATGGTTTTCAGACGCGTAATAATGTGCGAAGAAGTAAAATTGCTGCAGACCGTGCTGCAATTAACCTGGAGCAAGCACAATTAGATTTAGAGTCTAATGTGTATCAGGCTTATTTAGATGCTCAGGGTGCGCTTAAGGCTTATGAAGCTGCAGAAACTGCTGTAGAATCTCAGGAGTTGGCATACTCTTATTCTCAAGATCGTTATGAAGTAGGCTTAATCAACGCTTTTGATTTCAGTCAATCTAAGCAACGTTATGATAACGCCATGATCGATTTGAATCGTGCGAAATACGATTATATATTTAAACTTAAAGTACTCGAGTTGTATTTTGGTGTTCCCGTGAGCGAACTTAAATTCTAGGGAATATACCGATCTCTATTCGTGTAGCTGTAATTTTTTTGATGATGAAAAAAAAGACCTTAATAATCATTCTTAGTGTTGCTGTAGTACTCATTCTAATATTGATAGGTGGTAAGAAGGCCGGTTGGTTTGGTAAAACCGGAGAGTTTAAGCCTGTCGAGACAAAGATTGTAGAGCGTTCTACAGTTATTGAGACCGTTGCTGCAACCGGAAAGATTCAGCCAGAAACCGAGGTTAAAATTTCGTCAGAAGTTTCAGGAGAAATCATTGAGCTTCCTGTGGTTGAAGGTCAGCAGGTAGAAAAAGGTGATCTTTTAGCACGTATCAATCCAGATTTAATTCAGTCTGCATTGACACAAGCGCAAGCGTCTTTACAAAATGTACAAGCAAACCTTGCTCAGGCTGAAGCCACATTAAAAAATGCAAAAGCAAATTACGAGCGTAACAAAGCCTTGTTTGATAAAGGGGTTATTTCTAAATCAGCATGGGATCAGTCTGTGTCAGATTATGAGGTAGCTCAGGCCACTGTGAAATCTGCTTATTATAGCGTTCAGAGCTCTGCAGCTAACGTAAATCAATCTCGGGATAACTTATCTCGTACAACTATTTATGCGCCGCTTAGCGGAACGATATCAAGTCTTGATGTAGAATTAGGAGAGCGTGTGGTAGGAACGCAGCAAATGGCAGGGACCGAAATGATGCGAGTTGCAGACTTGGGTAATATGGAAGTTGAGGTTGATGTTAATGAAAATGATATTGTTAAAATCAATATCGGAGATTCAACCCGAGTTGAAGTTGATGCTTATCTCAAAAAGCCTTTTAGAGGTCAGGTTACTGAAATCGCAAATTCAGCAGAAAGCAATCTGACTGCAGATCAGGTTACTAACTTTAAAGTTAAAGTGCGCATTCTTGAAGAGTCTTATCGGGATTTAATTGAAGGTAAATCTGAAGCATATTCACCTTTTAGACCTGGAATGACGGCAACCGTAGATATCATTACAAATAGTGTAAAAGATGCTATTGCCGTGCCTATTAGTGCTATTGTGATCAAAAATGATACTATTTCCGGGAACTCTGCCTTTGAGAACAATCAATATGAAGCGGTGTTTGTAAAAGATGGTGATAAAGCTGTTTTACGCAGAATTAAAACCGGGATACAAGATGATGCTAATATTGTGATTACTGAAGGTTTAGAGACTGGTGATGAGGTAATTACTGGCCCGTACAATACTGTTACAAAATTACTTAAGGAAGGAGATCTGGTAGAGGTTAAAAAAGATGCTAAATTTGGGGCTTCAGAAGAAGACTAAATTATGGCTTTAATACTCTGCATAGAGACTACTACTACAAATTGTTCTGTTGCCCTAGCTAAAGATGGGGATATCCTTGGATTAAAGGAAGACATGGGATTAAATTATTCTCATGCAGAACGTTTACACGCTTATATCGAAGAAGTTTTACTTCAGGCTGGAGTAAAACAAAATGAGTTAGATGCTATTGCCGTGAGTAAAGGTCCTGGTTCTTATACCGGGCTACGCATAGGTGTAAGTAGTGCAAAGGGCTTGTGTTTTGCACTAAATATTCCTTTGATTTCAACAAATACGCTTGAGGCTTTGGCACTCCAGTCAAAGGGAGAAGCTATTCAAAATATAATTCCGGTTCTTGATGCGCGTAGAATGGAAGTGTATAGTGCTATCTATTCTTCAGACCTGAAAGAGTTGCGAGAAATACAAGCACAGATTGTTGATGAAAACTCTTTTGCTTCCGCTTTAGCGCAAGGAAAGACTATTTTTATAGGAAACGGTGCCGAAAAGTTGAAGCCGGTAATAACCCACGAAAATGCATTTTTTCAAACTGAAGCTTTACCTTCTGCAAGAGAAATGGTTGTGCTGGCAGAGACCAAATATAAAATAGGCGACACCGAAGATGTCGCCTATTTTGAACCTTTTTATCTAAAAGACTTCTTAGTAAATAAACCTAAAAAGTAGATTTAAACCTCTGATTAAAAGGCTTATTGTTTTGCGCTAAAACTAGCTCCGCTTTCATTGAAAACGTGTACGTCGCGTTGTGGAAACGGTATAACAATACCTTGTTCTTCAAGACGGCGTTTACCTTCTTCTAGTACATACCAGTGTAGTGCCCAGTAGTCATCATTTGTAGCCCAGAAACGTAGCGACATATTTACAGAACTATCTGCAAGTTCAGTAACTACAATCATCGGTTCAGGATGCGGATCGTGTAAAACAGTATCTTGCTCATTGACCAGTTTTAATAAAATTTCTTTAGCAAGTTTTATATCGCAATCGTAAGAAATTCCCCAGGTCTGTGCATTTCTACGTATTCCTTGAGAAGTGTAATTGATGATGTTGTCATTAGAAAGTTTTCCGTTAGGTATAACGGCTTCCTGATTTCCGAATGTAATTAATCTTGTATTGAATATTGAAATTTCTTTTACAGAACCATCTACCCCTTGAGCAGAGATCCAGTCACCAACTTTAAATGGTCTTAAAAGCAGAATAAGTACTCCACCTGCAAAGTTTGCTAATGAACCTTGTAGCGCTAAACCAACAGCCAAACCAGCGGCACCAATTACTGCAACTAATGAAGCA
Organism: Leeuwenhoekiella polynyae; assembly: GCF_004104075.1. Classification (GTDB taxonomy): domain Bacteria; phylum Bacteroidota; class Bacteroidia; order Flavobacteriales; family Flavobacteriaceae; genus Leeuwenhoekiella; species Leeuwenhoekiella polynyae. The sequence continues at coordinate 49,253 of NZ_QOVK01000016.1, forward strand.
GATTCAACACCAAGCTGTGTGATAACCAGAACAAAAAGTAGAATTTTAAGTGTCCAGTTGATTAAATCAGCAATAAATTTTTCAAGAGTTAAGTCATAATCTTTTTTATCAAAAAATTTTTTGACCAGACGATTAATCACCTTGATGATCCAAAAACCGATTACTAGTGTTAAAATCGCACCAATAAGACTGGGAAGGAAATCAATAATTTTTTCACCAAATTGTTTGGCGTAGTCCTCGTATTGAGTAATGTCAAAATTCATAGTATAATTTTAATTTGTGCAAAGGTCATGGTTAAGCATCATAAATAAAAAATACTTATGTTTAAATATCGTTAATTCTTTATGTAGCTTGGTTTTACTAGGTATTTATAGATCTAAATAATCTTATATTTTCACCAATAAAAAATCCCGTAATTTAAGATTTCATTACGGGATTTTTCTGAGAATAGAATCTCTTATTTTACTTCAAAAGTGATTTTGACATTAACTCTAAATTCTGAAACCGTATCTCCGGTAACAACTGCACTTTGCTCATTTACATAAACAGAGCGAATATTCTTTATTGATTTTGAAGCTTCTTTTACTGCGTTAGCTGTAGCTTGCTCCCAACTTTTGTTAGAACTTGCTAATACTTCTATTACTTTTAAAACTGCCATAATTATTAGTTTTATTTATTTTATTGTTTATCGTTGAAGATACGATAATAAAGGCGGTTTTAAAAACTACAAATTTATTAATGTGTTAATCTGGTTATCCGTTTATAGCTTCTACACTATTAATTTTTCCTTGCAGCATTTCTTTAAGCATCGTCTCAATACCATTCTTTAAAGTGAATGTCGAAGATGGGCATCCGCTGCAAGCACCCTGTAAAATTACTTTTACATTTTTAGTTTCAGGATCATAATGCTTAAACAAAATGTTTCCGCCATCACTTGCTACTGCCGGCTTCACATATTCTTCAATGATGTTAGCAATCTCTTTTGAAGTATCATCGAGAGTTTCAAATTGATTTTCTTTTTCTTGCTCAACAACATCTGGAGTTTTCTTGAAATTTTTAGCTAGAATTTCTTTTCCGTCTTCAATATAGTTCTTGATAAACTCACGTACTTCTTGAAAAACATCATCCCATTCTGCAACCTCAAATTTCTGAATACTCACGTAATTTGAGTCCATAAAAACTTCCTTTACAAATGGAAAATGGAAAAGAGCTAAGGCAAGAGGTGCATTTTTAGCTTCGTCGATATTTTTAAACTCTAATGTTTCGGTAACAATCTTTTTATTAGTTACAAATTTAAGAGTTGCCGGGTTTGGTGTACTTTCTGCATAAACTGTTACCGGTACTTTTTTAGCTGTGCTGGCATCTTCAATAATAACAACCCCATTATCATTTAAGAAGTTCTCTATTTGTTGTGATAATTCATCTTGAATATCGATCCAATCAACAATATTGAATTTTTCAACCGCGATAAAATTCTGTGAAATGTAAACTGTTTTGACGAAGGGTAAATAGAATAATTGTTGCGCTAGTGGCGAATTTTTGGCTTCGTCAATGTTTTTAAACTCATAACTGTTGTGATTTACAAGGAATGAATTTGCCTGAAATTTTTTAATAGCAGGGTTAGACGTAGGCTCTATAGTGATACTGAATGTACTCATGATTTTATTTTGTGCAAATTTAGCTAATTTACGTCTGATTTGAGATTTTTAAGCGGAGTAAACCTGTTTCTCTTTTATAATTTAATTAGATTTACGGTGTTTGCCTTTAATAACTCAGAGGTATAATTTGAGCGCTAAATTTTGAAGAGATTTTTACTTTTAATTTTATTGTTATCTGGTCTGGTTTCCAGAGCACAAGAAGGCATCCCGGTTTACTGGGATTATCTTACCGAAAATCTGTATTTGTTGCATCCGTCAATGGCTGGGGCGGCAAATTCTAATCAAATAAGACTTACCGGAAGACAGCAGTGGTTTGATGTAGAAGATGCACCTAATTTATATACCGCAGCGGTAAATGGTAGAGTGGGAGATAAGGTAGGACTTGGAGCTATTTTATTTTCTGATGAAAATGGTAACTTTTCACAACGTGGTGTTTTTGGGACTTTTGCATATCACCTTTTGCTTTCTAGAAATTATGTGGACCTCAATCAGCTTTCTTTTGGGTTAAGTGTGGGTTTAATGCAGAATACGCTTGATGAAAGTGCTTTTGATCTCACCGATTTTGATCCTGTTATTTCCGGTGGAAGTCAGACTGATAATTACTTCAACGTAGATATTGGGATGTCTTATTATTTTTTAGATTTCTATGCCCACGCTACGGTTAAAAATGTTTTACCGCGGAATCGAGCTATTTTCACTCCACAATTAGAATCTACTAATCAGCGTCGCTATTTAGCATCAGCAGGTTATGTCTTCGGAAAATTAAATAATCCGTGGAGTTACGAGCCATCTATTATGTTCCAGGCGACTGATGAGACCCAGGAAGTTACAATAGATGTAAACGGAAAAGTTTATCGCAAATTTGATTGGGGAAAACTATGGGCAGGTTTGTCTTATCGTCGTAATCTTGACGGTGCACAATATCTCAATTCAGATGGAAGCATCACCAGTCAAAAATCTCAATACATTACTCCATTTTTAGGTATAACCTACAACAGATTCTTAGTTGGTTACACCTATACCTATCAGCGCAATGATATTGTGCTTGCCAATGGTTTTCACCAAATTACCTTGGGTTATGATTTTGGTGAGCGCAGAGAGCCTTATGAGTGTAATTGCCCTGCTGTAAATTAAAAATCTAAATAGCTTATTTCTTTATTCTGAAAAGCTTCAGACGTTAGCTGTTCTAAAACGGTTGTAGTGGCATTGCTGTATAATTTATGAGCTCCCGCTTTGTGACTTTGATTTAATAAATTATTCTTTTCGAGAATGCGTTTGGTTTGCAAAGCAACCGCTTGCCCACTATCTATTATGGTCACACCTTCAGGAAGTATTTGTTTTAGTATAGGGATGAGATAAGGATAATGGCTGCAACCTAGCACAAGGTAATCTATATTCTGAGCGATCATTGGATTGAGGTAGCTTGTTAAAAGCTGATGCAGTTCTTCAGACTGTAATTTTCCACCTTCAATAAGCTCTACCAGCCCTTTTCCTATTACTTCAATTACATTTAAGCCACTTGTGTATAAGCTTGAAGTGCGAGCAAATAGAGCGCTGCTAAGTGTTCCTTTTGTGGCTAAAATTCCTATCGATTTTGTTTTTGATGCTAAAGCTGCAGGTTTAATCGCAGGTTCAATTCCAATAAAAGGAATGTTATACGTATTCCGTAGTGTGTCTATTGCATTTGTAGTGGCGGTATTGCAGGCAACAACTATTAGTTTAGAGCCATGATCAATGAGGCGTTCTGTGTTTTTTATGGAGAGTTGAAGAATCTCGTTTGGTGTACGCTCACCATAAGGAGCGTTTTTTATATCCGCCAGATAGATAGTATCTTCAAATGGGAGCGTATGAATGATTTCTTTTAGAATAGAAGTGCCGCCAACACCGCTGTCAAAAACACCTATTGGATTTGTAATTTGCATAATCCAAATATAAAAAAACTGCCCTCCTGAATCATTCAGGAGGGCAGTTTTTAAATTAGTTATTTCGTTAAATTTAAATACCTAATTCTTTTTTAACGTCTGGCATTAAATCATAACCATCAGCTAAGATAAGACCAGTACCTGTGGTGCTGTCTAATACATATTTAAAACCTTTTGCACGAGCTACTTTCTGGATAGCTACGCGCGCTTTCTCAACGATAGGTTGCAAAGCTTCAGATTCTTTTTTCTGTAAGTCTCTTAATGCATTTTGACGATATTCCATGATTTTATTACGCGTTTGCTCTACTTCAGCCTGACGCTGTAAGTTAGTTTCGTCAGTTTGACTTGCAGCTTCATTACCGTAACGCTCCATAGTCTTTTTAAGCTCATTTGCCATGGTGTTCATCTCAGCATCATAAGAGCTTTGAAGTTTTTCTAAGTCAGCTTGAGCTTGTTTGTACTGTGGCATCGAAGTTAATAACTCTTGAGTTGCGATATGAGCTACTTTAAGATCTTGAGCCTGCATAAATCCTGTCGTTCCTAAGATTAGGGCTAAGGCTACAACTAGGGTTTTAACGTGTTTCATTTTAGTAATATTAAGTGTTATAATTATTTAAGTTTTAATTCGCCAATTATAACCTATTGGCAAGGTCTGGGTTTAATTTATTGAGTCTTTTATTTTTTGTCTTGCTTCTAATATTGAATCTCTTCTGCGCTGTCTCTCATCTAAAAGTTTTTGTCTGCGCGCCTCAAATTCTGCTTTTTTAGCAGCTTGTATAGAGTCTCTTGTTGCTTTGCGTTCTGCTATTAAGCGTTCTCTTTCAGTTTGTTTAGCATTAGCTTCAGCTTCTCGCTCTTCGCGTTCTTCAACCTGATCTAATGTTAATGCTTCAGTCTCTTCTAATTCCTGTTTATCAGTTCGCGAATTTATTTGATTGCGTTTTGATGAACGCTTAATACTTAATAATATTTGATCACTGATGTCGTGTCTCTTATCTGCATACAGCATCACTAGGTCTGAAGACTTATCTAAAATAAAGTCATATTGGCGTGCTTTAGCAATCTCTTGAACTGCATTAAAAACCTGATCTTGAATAGGCTCAACTAATATGCTGCGCTGCTTCATTAAATCTCCTTCAGGACCAAAACGCTTTTGCTGGTATTCTAAAATTTCATTTTGCATAAAACGAATTTCATCTTCCCGCTCCTTAATCAACTCCTGAGTAAGCAATACCCGCTCATTGTCAAGAGTCTTCTTCATTTGATCAATTTCTTTATTCCGTTTTTCAATCTCGTTTTTCCAGCCTGCTACGCGCTGATCTAACTGAGCTTGCGCTTCTTTATATTCCGGTACATTTTCTAAGATATAATTCATATCAACATACCCTAAACGAATACTACGTTGCGCTTGTGATGCCCCAAAACTTAATAGGGAAATACAAAGAGTTATAACGTAGTTTCTCATAGTTTATAGTGATATTAGAAAATATCGTGCCAAATTAAAATTGCTGACCAATTATAAAGTGAGTTTCCCATCCGTTAGGACCACCAACGGTGCCCGGAATTGGATCAAACCCATAGCCAAAATCAATACCTAATAGACCAAATGCCGGCATATAAATACGCACACCTGCACCCGCTGATCTGTTCATTAAGAACGGATTGTAATTTCTAAAATTGTCAAAAGAAGCCCCAGCTTCTGCAAACATTAACGCATAAATAGATGCTGATGGTTTTAGAGTAATAGGATATCTTAATTCAAATTCAAATTTATTAAAAATTGTGGCACCATCGTTACGATCTAAACTAGTTGTGGTTTGGCTACGGTCTTGTGGTAGCACAGATTGATTAGGGTATCCTCTCAATCTAATGACTTCACGCCCATCTAGGGCATAACCGCCTAAACCATCACCTCCTAAGTAGAACCGGTCAAAAGGAGGGATGCCCCGATCGTTGTTATAGGCACCGAGGAAACCAAAATCAACTTTAGAGCTTAACACTAGCTTCCCTACTAAAGAGGTAAACCATTGACCTTCAAATTTAACTTTGTAATACTCAAGCCAATTGAACCTCTCCTGATCTATTTCTGCAACACGTTCTGTACCAGATTGAGTACCTTCACTAGAAGCTGCAGCACGCTCATCAGCGAGTGCTTTATAATCGGTACCGTTCCAAAGAGAATAAGGAGGGGTAAGTTTAGCGGTAAGGCTAAATTTAGACCCTGTTCTTGGGAAAATTGGGTTGACATCGGTCTCGTTACGAGAAATACCCACTGTATATGCTAAATTTTCTGATGAACCGTTACCAAAGGTAAACAGCCCAACATTATAATTCTTAAGGTCAAAATGCTGAAAACTGATAGCATGCGAAATGGTAAAATAGTTGTCAGGTACTTCTAATCTTTTTGCAAGACCAATAGATCCTCCTGTTATTAAAAACCTACTATCTTTATCTGGCCTTCCTCTGCTGCGGTTATTGAAGTCAAATCTATACTGAATACTGTGGGAAAAACTTAATTGAAGTTGTACTGGTTTTTTGCCACCCAACCACGGTTCAGTTAAAGAAGCGCTATACGTTTGGTAAAAAGTACTGGCTTGCGCTCTTAAGCTAAATTTCTGACCGTCACCCATAGGTAAAGGTTGGTAAGCATCTTTGTTGAATAAATTCTGAATAGAGAAGTTGTTGAAAGAAAGCCCGAGGGTTCCTACAAAACCACCACCACCGTAACCACCTTGTAGTTCGATTTGGCTAGCACCTTGTTCTACTAATGCATAGTTGATGTCAATAGTGCCGTCATAAGGATTTGCATTCAAGAACTGAGGATTCAGCTGTTCCGGGTCAAAGAAACCAGTCTGACCTAATTCACGTGTTGTTTGAAGTACTGCAGCCTGACTGTAGCGCTGCCCAGGTCTGGTACGTAAATTACGGTAGATTACACGATCTTTTGTCTTGTCGTTACCGGTTATGGTAATACGGTCAAAGTACGCTAGTTTACCTTCTGTAATTCTAATTTCAAAATCAATGGTGTCATTTTCAACTTTAGTTTCTACCGGGTTGATCGTAGAAAATAAGTAACCACTGTTTTTATATAGGTTGGAAAGATCATCAGCATTAGGGTCACCATCTTTAGAAATGCGCTCTTTTAAAAGAACACCATTGTAAACGTCTCCTTTTTCAAGACCAAGTTGACGTGCTAACTCTTTGTCTGAATAAACGGTGTTACCTAAGAAATCAATATCTCCTATATGATATTTGTTGCCTTCTTCTACGTATAGCTTGAGTGTGATTAAATCTTCGCCACTGTGTATGAGTGTGTCAGAAACTATTCTGGCATCTCTAAAACCATTTTCTTTGTATTTGTCAACAACAGATACTTTATCTTCTGCAAAATTCTCTGCGATGTATTTAGAGCGTTTCCAAAAGCGAATGATGTTTTTCTGTTTTGTATTTTTCATCTGCTTGCGAAGCTTCGCATCAGAAAGCTTTTCATTGCCTATAAATTCAATATCCTCAATCTTAACCCGGTCACTAAGCTCAACATTCACGAGCATGTCAACCTTTTGAGTTTCTACGGTGTCTGTTGTAGGGCGGGTAATGATTGTTACTTTAGAATTTAAATAACCTTCTTTTTTATATTTATTTTCAATATAAAATTTAGTCTTAGTGATCAAGTTCTCGGTTACCTTCGTTCCTTTGTTAAGGTCGTTGTCTTTAATGATATCTTTTGCTTTCTTCTCTTTGATGCCATTAATAGTGACCTTATTCAACTCGGGTACTTCTTCAATCTCAAATTTAAGATCAACTTTATCGCCATTAATAGTAGCATACAGATTGATGTCGCTAAATAAATCTAGATCCCACAATTTTTTAATTACGTTACTAATGCGATCACCCGGTAAATAAACCAGGTCCCCGCTCCTTAGACGTGTAAAAGCAATTACCGTTTGCTCGTTATATTGTTTTGCACCTACAACAGATATTTCGCCAATTTCATACTGTTTTCCGTTAGAAACCGGTAAATCTTGTTGGGCTGTTGCAATGGTGTGGGTAAGGCAGCTTAGTAAAAAGGCCAGTATCAGGCCTGCTTGTTTAGGCATCTGCTTAATTAATTTGCTCACTCGTCTTTCCAAATCGTCGTTCTCTTTTCTGATAATTATAAATTGCTTCGTACAGATGTTTTCTTGTAAAATCGGGCCATAACACAGGTGTGAAATACAATTCTGCGTATGCTATTTGCCATAATAAAAAATTACTTATACGCTGTTCTCCGCTTGTGCGAATAAGTAAATCAACATCAGGCATATCATGGGTGTATAAATGCTCCTTAATGACTGCCTCGTTTATTAAATGTGGCGAAATTAAGTTTTTTTTAACTTTATCACTGATTTCCTGAACAGTTTTTACCAGCTCCTCCCGTGAGCCGTAACTGAGCGCTAAAGTAAGTTTTAAGCGCGTATTATCTTTAGTTTTTGTAATTACTTCTTGCAGCTCCCGCTGTGCTTTGCTTGGTAGACTGGTTAAGCTTCCTATTGCAGCGAGTGAAATGTTATTGTCTTGTAGTGTTTTAATTTCTTTTTTAAGGGATGAGACCAGAAGATTCATTAAGGTATCTACTTCAAGCTTTGGGCGATTCCAGTTTTCGGTAGAGAATGCATACAAAGTAACAAATGGCACTCCTAATTCTGCGCAAGCTTCAATGGTTTCGCGTACGGCTTTGGTTCCTTTTTTGTGCCCGTTGATACGAAGAAGTCCCTGATTTTTAGCCCAGCGCCCGTTACCATCCATAATGACGGCAATATGCTGAGGAAGCTTATCTTGATCTATTTCGTTTAAAAAATCCATTTCTAAAAATTAAAAACCGCAATAACACGGTTGCCTGCCAAAGGTATAGGTTAAGGTTAAACCTGTAAACATATACCAGTCATTATTATTTATATTACCAAAATTGGCATAATTATTATCTTCAGTACCGGGATAGCTTCCATCTAAATTATCTGTAAATGTATAGCGTGCGCCCAGTTCTAATGCTAAAACAAAATTGGTATTCACCATTGCTTTAAACCCTATAACCATAGGTATTGCTAGGTCCCATTCTGAATCTGCACTTACGAGTGCATCTTGTACCGGATCAAGCGCAAAAGAATCGTGGTAAAAGTAAGTAAAACCCGTATATAAATAAGGAGTTGCAGGTTTATCAAAGCCTTGATGCATATCAAAATCCCAAAAGTTGTATTCTATTCCTAGCGAACCTTCAATTAGCGTGCTGCTGAATTCATAACCGCGCTGCTGTCTTCTGCTATCGTTGCTGTCTGTGTCTGAAGCATCAAGGTTAGCGAAAAGCACTGAAGCTCTAAAAGCGTGTCTTGCGCTGCGATTCCATTTTGCGATACCGCCAAATACAACAGAATTAGGAGCTATATAATTAGATTTACCTACATCACCTATAAAATTACTACCACCTGCATATACCCCAACCTCATAAGTTTGACTTATTCCAGTAACGGTAGCGAGCAAGGCAAATGTGAAGATTAGGAATATTCTCATAGGCTTTTAAAAGTTTGCAAATATAACAATATTGTTTAGCTGCTCATTATTAATAATGAAGCGTGTTTTTGGTAAACAAAATAACTGTGGATTTATTGTCTAGTTGCGCTTGTCTTCGCCCCAAAGTAATTTCTTGCGTAAGGTGGTTAAAAAAGTATCTTCTTCAAGCAAAACCAGCTTGATGTTGAAGTGAGCTTTTGTCAGTGTGATTTCGGTTTCTACCGGTAGTGTGGCAATGCGAGAGTCTAAAGAGACTAAATGATCTTCTTCTCTTCCGCTTACTTTGAGCTTTATTTCTGTAGAATCTGGTACTACAATAGGTCTCGCGTTTAAGTTATGTGGTGCGATAGGCGTTAAAATAAAACTGGAGGTTTTCGGCATAATTACCGGTCCGCCACAGCTTAGAGAGTAACCGGTTGAACCGGTAGGTGTAGAAATTATAAGTCCATCTGCCCAGTAATTGGTCAGGCGTTCTCCGTTAAGTGAAGTTTCTACAGAGATCATCGAAGTAGAGTTTTTTCTACTTACCGTAATTTCATTAAGGGCAAAATTGAGATCGTCAAAATTTTCATTAGGAGCCGAAGTCTTAATGCTTATAAGAGACCGCTCGGTAATGCTGTAATTATTTTTGAGTATTTCTTCAACAGAACTTACGAGTTTCTCTTTGTTTACAGTGGCTAAAAATCCTAATCGACCAGTGTTTATGCCAACTATAGGTATGTCGAGATCTCTGACGTAAGTAACGGTTTGAAGTATAGTGCCGTCACCACCAATGCTAAAAAATAGATCGTAGCTTTTGTCAAGTTCTTCAAAAGTGCTGAAATGCGAATAGGTTTTACTGATATCTTCGTTCTCGTGAATGAGTTTTAAGAAGTTTTCTTCAATAATAACTTCGACTCCTTTTTGATGAAGCAAGTCGAGTAATTGCTGAACATATTTCCCAGAATTTTCGTGATAAAATTGACCGTAGATCCCTACTTTCATACGTGTTGACTTTGCTATCTTAAATGTTGAGGTATTTGTCTAAATAGTGTGAGCGTTCTTGTAAATCTTTTATAAAAGCATCCTCCTGATGTTCTGAAACTATAACATAGCCATACCTTCTAAAAGCTTGAAGAATAGTATTGAAGCTTGTGTCTGCACCTATCTTTACTGAAATCTGCGCAACCTCATTTTTTATTTGTGAGATGAATGCGCCTAAAATTTTTCCATCATTAGACTCTACAATCTGGCAAACTTCGCTAAAGCTATAATCGTGTATACCATGCTCGATTACAATGATGCTTCCGTTTTCATTTAAAAAAGGAGTGTTGTTAAAATAGGTCATCACGTCTGCCAGCTCATAGTATCCTAAATAATTAGCGGTTTCTTCATCAAGAACCGGCATTAGATTCGCATTATTTTGAGCAAAAGCTTCAATGACATTAAGCCAATTCGTATCGGTACGCACAAAGAAAACTTCATACATGTGGCTATTGTCTGCAATGATCTCTTCAGAAGCGTGACAATGCACATCGCTCTCATTTAAACATCCTACATAGGTATTGTCTCTTAAAATAGGAACGTGAGAATATGTGGTTTGAGAAAAAAGTTCTTGCGCATCGCCCATGAGCAATTGCTCGTCAAGCGGATCAATGTCTTTTATGATGTAGTCAGTGATTTTCATAGCTTGTTTGATGCAATTTAATTAAAAAAGTAGGGGCAGAGCCTGTGTTACTTCGTATTTTTGCAGGCAAAGTTACAATTATTGAGATGACAAAATTAAGTGTAAATGTTAATAAGATCGCAACATTACGTAACGCCAGAGGTGGTAATGTTCCTGACTTGGTAAAAACAGTAAAAGATATAGAATCTTTTGGAGCGCAGGGAATTACCATTCATCCCAGGCCAGATGAGCGTCACATTCGCTATCAGGATGCACGGGATTTAAAAGCTATAGTTAAGACAGAATTAAACATAGAAGGGAATCCTGTAGAGAAGTTTATCAATCTGGTTTTAGAAGTGCAACCTGCTCAGGTTACTTTGGTGCCAGATTCTGTAGATGCAATTACTTCAAATGCGGGTTGGGATACGATTAAAAACCGGGCTTTTTTAAAAGAAGTTATTGCTGAATTTAAATCGAAAGGCATTCGTACTTCCATATTCGTAGATCCGGTAGCAGAAATGATAGAAGGTGCTAAAGAAACCGGTACAGATAGAATTGAATTATATACCGAAGCTTTTGCGGTAGGTTTTAAAGAGGGGCGTCCTAATGCTGTGAAGCCTTATGTTGAGGCTGCCCTTCTGGCTCAGGATCTTGATTTAGGGCTAAATGCTGGGCACGATTTGTCATTAGAGAATGTAAAGTTTTTTGCGGATAGTTTGCCCGGACTTTTAGAAGTTTCTATAGGTCATGCACTTATCGCCGAAGCACTTTATGACGGTCTGGAAAAAACAATACAGTCTTACTTAGAAGCTTTATCTTAATATGATTTTACACAGCAGCATTACAGGTTCTGGGAAGCCATTTCTAATTTTACATGGTTTCTTAGGGATGGGAGATAACTGGAAAACTTTAGCCAATCAATTCGCTGAATCTGGTTATGAGATGCATCTTGTAGATCAGCGCAATCACGGTCGCAGTTTTCACAGTGACACGTTTAATTATGAGGTTTTAGCTGATGACTTAAAAGCTTATTGTGATGAGCATGAGTTAACAGATGTTATTTTGTTAGGTCATTCCATGGGAGGTAAAACTGCAATGCTTTTTGCAATGCGCTACCCGGAGTTGCTAGAGAAACTCGTCATAGCTGATATTGCGCCTAAATATTATGCGCCACATCATCAGACTATTTTAGAAGGCTTAAATGCTTTGTCAGAAAATGAAGAAGCCAGAAAATCTCGCGGAGATGCTGATGCTTTTTTGGAAAAGTATATTGCAGATTGGGGTACGCGACAATTTTTATTGAAAAACCTATACTGGCAAAAAGATAAAACCCTTGCGCTACGTGTAAATCTCCCGGTGCTTACAAATAAAGTAGAAGCTATTGGTGAAGGGCTGCCAACTCAAACTGTTTACGAAGGGGAAACCCTGTTTTTAAACGGTCTCAAGTCTGATTACATAACTAAAGAAGACACAGCGTTAATACAGGCACATTTTCCCAATTCAGAGGTAATAGGTATTCCAGATGCAGGTCACTGGTTACACGCGGAGAATCCTAAAGATTTTTACGCGGAAGTAATGAAATTTCTAGGTTAATCTGCGGTTGTATCCGTTGAAAAGATATATTCGCTTCTTAAATAATATATAACTAAGAATAAAAAAATAGCTTAGTCAGCATTGTGGATTAATCGAATTAGTTGATTTGTAATCATAAAATCGATATAAATCTCACGGAGACTCAATAAATTTTTATAACATTGTTAGTGAAATTTATTATGCATGCACAACAAATAAGCTCTATTTTTGATGTATTCTTAAAAAATTCAACCTCAATTATTAAATTATAATTTTATTCCCTTTTAGAGTATGAAGAGAGTTTTAGTTACGTCTTTATTCTTATTAGCTTCTGCGATAACGTTTGCGGGAGGTTATAGAGTTGGACTTCAGGGACAACGAGCCCTGGCAATGGGACATACCGGTGTAGCTTATGTTAATAGTGCCGAACTGGCATTTTTTAACCCGGCCGGTTTAGTGTTTTTAGAAAATAAGATCAATGCTTCGGCAGGTGGTTTTGGCGTTTTTTCAAGTGTAGCTTGGCAAAATGAAGGAACAGGGCAATATGCTCAGACAGATAGTCCAATGAGTACACCCTTTTACTTATATGGTTCTTATGCATTAAATGAAAATCTAAGTCTAGGATTGGCGGTTTATACACCTTACGGAAGTACAGTGGAATGGCCAACAGATTGGGCAGGTTCACATTTAGTAAATAATATAGAGCTTGCTGCGATCTTTATTCAACCCTTAGTTTCTTTTAAAATCAGCGATAAGTTTAGTGTAGGTGGTGGGCCAATCTTCGTTACGGGTAATGTGAACTTCAATAGAAATGCTAATCGGTTTTTGACAGATCTTGAAGGCAATCGTTCTAATGTAACAATAGATGATAGTGGTGTTACAAACTGGGGATATTCAGTAGGAGCAATGTTCAAGGTGACTGAAGATTTTACTTTGGGTGCAAATTACCGTTCAGAAATTATTTTAGATTCTAAAGACGGTACTGCCACTTTTGCAAACTTCCCTAACGATAGTGGAGCGCCTATAACAGTAGGTACAACAACCATTCCTTCTAATGGAACAACAGGCTTTACAGCATCATTACCCCTGCCAGCGGAACTTACCGTTGGTGGATCTTATAGTAAAGACAAATGGGTGGTTAATTTTGATTACACCCGTACATTTTGGGATGTTTATGAAGATTTAGATATTGTATTTAGTAATGGTCAAGAATCTATAAATCCTCGTAATTATAAGAACTCTTCAATCTATAAAGTAGGGTTTGGGTATTCTGCGAGTGAGCGTATTATGTTGCGTGCTGGATATTATTTTGATGAATCTCCGGTTAGATCAGGATATTTCGCTCCAGAAACTCCACGTAACGACAGTAACGGGTTTACGGCAGGTTTGTCTTATGTGATTTCAGATAGTTTTGCAATAGATGCTTCTTTTCTATATGTAAGATTTAAAGAAATTAATGAGTCTTATGACTATGTAGATGATGGATCATCTTTTGGAGGGGCCTATAAATCAAGTGCATTTGTTCCTGGAATTGGGTTGACTTATAAACTTTAAAAAAGAGCTAGACGATGAAAAATTATATTAAATATATGGCTTTGTCAGCCGTGCTTTTAACTGCTTGTGAAGCTGAATTAGACAATCCTATTGAAGATGGTGGTGTGTATACCATTGGGGAAGCAGATTTCTCAAATTATATAGCGGTAGGTAACTCGCTGACTTCTGGTTATGCTGATGGGGCGTTGTATATAAGTGGCCAACAAAATAGTTTTCCTAAAATTTTAGCCGGACAGTTTGCTTTAGCTGGTGGGGGTGAGTTTACACAGCCCTTAGTTGATGATAACACAGGAGGTCTATTGGCAGGAGGTACTCAAATTCAACCGAATCGTTTTGTGTTAGCATTAGATGCTGATGGAAATCCGGAGCCTGTCCGTTTAGAAGGTACGGCTACTACAGATATTACTAACGTGCTTTCTGGACCTTTTAATAATATGGGGGTGCCTGGAGCTAAAAGTTTTCATTTGGTAGCACCGGGTTATGGAAATATTGCAGGTGTTGCAACGGGTGCTTCTAATCCTTATTTTGTGCGTTTCGCTTCGGCTACAGATGCAACAGTTATAAGGGATGCAGCAGCTCAAAATCCTACGTTCTTCTCGTTATGGATTGGTAATAACGATATTTTAAGTTTCGCGACAAGTGGAGGAACGGGTGTTGATCAGACCGGAAATTTGGATCCTTCGACGTATGGAGCTAATGATATCACAGACCCTAATGTCTTTGCAAGTGTTTACAATTCGGAAATTCAGGCATTAACGGCTTCTGCTACAGGTGGAGTTGTTTTCAATATACCCGATGTGACGTCAATTCCGTTTTTTACAACAGTACCATTTAATGCAATTCCTTTAGATGCAACTACGGCAGCTGGTGTTAATCAGGCTTATGCACAATACAATGGTGCATTAGCGCTCTATGCGACGGCAGGAGTTATAACTACTGAAGAACGTGATGCACGTACTATTAATTTTCAAGAAGGTCAAAATGCAGTAGTGATTGAAGACGAAACGCTTACTACATTGCCAAATCCTGCTGGTGGAACATTACCAAATATAAGACAGGCAACAGCAGCAGATTTGCTATTGCTTACAACTTCAAGTAAGTTAGGAACTTTAGCAGATCCTGGCAATCCAAGTTCTGTGATTGGAGTGGGAGTAGCTTTAGGGGATGCAGATGTTTTGATTCCAGAAGAGCAGACTCTAATAGCAACTGCACAGGCATCTTATAATGCAACAATTCAAGGTCTGGCACAAGCGAATGGTTTAGCTTTTGTTGATTCAAGAGCGATATTAAATCAGTTGGCAGATACAGGGATCTCCTTTGATGCGGGTACGTTGACTTCAACTTTTGCCACTGGTGGAGCATTTTCTTTAGACGGTGTGCATCCAACTCCTCGCGGATATGCATATTTAGCAAATCAAGCAATTGATGCTATTAATACAACATACGGTTCTACAATTCCTAAGGTTAATATTGGGAGTTATGGAACGGTAAATATCAGTAATTAAAAATCTTAAGTTTTCTTTATACAAATCGCTGCCACTTGCTGGTAGCGATTTTTTTATTTTTACTCGATAATCCAGATTTAAATGCTCCGAGACTTGTCTCCTTCTAAAATGTATTGTTCGGTAATGCTTCTCGGGCCTGCCTTTGTCGGCAGACAGGCATGCCGCGAAGTAGTTTACTAAGCTTTCAAAATTGGGGGAAGGAGCTTCAAAACCAATTTTTTAAAAATCTAGCCTTATGAAAACCTTAATCAAACTCTTGCTTACTGCCCTTGCAGTGATTTTATTGTGCTATTTACTTCCCGGTGCGACGGTAACTTCGTTTTTTACCGCCTTTATTGTAGCTATTGTTTTAGCGCTTTTACGATTGATAATAAAACCTATTTTGGTGATTCTTACATTGCCTATAACTATAGTAACCTTCGGTATTTTTCTATTGTTTATCAATGCGATAATTATATTGATGGCAGATTATTTTGTAGGTGGTTTTTCTGTAGATGGTATCTGGTGGGCCTTGATTTTTAGTTTATTACTTTCGCTGTTTCAGTCCGTCCTATTTGCACTTATAAAAGAAGAATAGAAGCTTGCTGAATTTCAAAGTATTATAAACTTTGCAGGGATTTAAAAAAGATGTACTTTTGCACTCCAAATTTTATAGGAAAATTCCACTAGAAGATGAATATTACACGAGAGAATATTGATGATTTAAATGCAGTAATCAAAGTAGATATTGCAAAAGACGACTATAGCGAGAAAGTGCAAAAAGTACTTAAAGATTATAGAAAGTCTGCAAACATTCCTGGTTTTAGAAAAGGTCACGTACCAATGGGACTTGTTCAAAAGCAGTATGGGAAAGCGGTTTTGGTAGATGAGGTAAATAAACTTTTACAAGACAGTTTACAGAAATATCTTACTGAAGAAAAACTTGATGTTTTAGGGAATCCACTTCCTAAAGATCAGGAAGACTTAAATTGGGATGCTGCTGATTATTCTTTCGAATTTGAATTAGGTCTGGCGCCTAAATTTGATGTTGATTTAAAGCCTAAAGAGGCTGTTACAAGCTACACCATTGTAGTTGATGATAAATTGGTAGATAACCAGATTACTACTATTCAAAAGCAGTACGGTAAAATTACCAACAAGCAAGAAGTAGAAAAAGATGATGAGGTTTCTGGTAGCTTTGTAAATGAAGAAGCAGCGTTTGATAAGAAAACTACTTTTGAAGTAGCAAAACTTAAAGGTAAAGCAAACAATGCTGCATTTGTAGGAGCCAAAGTTGGCGATACGGTTACGGTTTCAACTAAAGGTCTTTTTAAGGAAGCTGGAGATTACAGATCGTTCTTAGGTCTTTCTGAAGAAGAAGCTAAAGAAAAAAACCTTGAAGTATCTTTTACAATAGAAGAAGTTAATCATAGAGAACCTGCAGATTTAGACCAGGATCTTTTTGATAAATTATATGGTCCCGGAGTAATCAGTTCTGTGACTGAACTTAAAGATAAGATTAAAGAAGAAGGTGAAGGTCAATTCAAGCAACAGAGCGATCAGCAATTGCTTAATGATGTAACCGAAAAATTGATCGAGAATACAAAATTTGATCTTCCTGCAGAATTTTTAAAGAAATGGATTCAGCGCAGCGGAGAAAAAGAATTGACTGCTGAAGAAGCTGCTGAAGAATACGAGCGTTCTGAAAAAGGATTGCGCTACCAGTTGATTGAAGGTAAAATCATCGCAGATAATGAATTGCAAATCACTTTTGAAGAGATTAAAGCATACGCTAAAGAAATGATCAAGGGACAAATGGCTCAGTTTGGTCAAAATGATCCTAAAGACGAAGAGTTAGAAGGTATCGCAGCACGTATCTTGAGCAACCAGGACGAAGTTAAAAGATTGTCTGAGCAATTGATGAATACAAAATTGCTTGATTTCTTTAAAGAAAATGTAAAATTAAAAGAGAAAGAAGTGACTTTTGACGAGTTTGTCAAAGAAGTTTACAACTAGTAATTCTCTAAATTATATAGTATCTTTAAGGCGTTTTAACCGAGAGTTAAAACGCCTTTTTACTTAAAAATCATCAAGGTGTTTTTTACACCTTTTTTATTGAAATTGTATTTTAGGGTAAAGACAACTCTAAAGAATTTGAAAAAAATACTATGAACTACGCAGACGAATTTAAAAAATACGCGATTAAAGATCAGGGTGTTAATAGCATGTACTACGATAAAATTATGAGTAGCATGTATCCTGTAGGTTTAACGCCAAATATTATTGAAGAACGCCAGATGAACGCCGTTGCAATGGACGTGTTTTCACGTTTAATGATGGATCGTATTATCTTTCTTGGAACGGGTATTAACGATCAGGTGGCAAACATCGTACAGGCACAATTGCTGTTTTTAGAAAGTACAGATGCTTCAAAAGATATTCAGATTTACATCAACTCTCCGGGAGGTAGCGTGTATGCCGGTTTAGGTATTTACGATACCATGCAGTTCATCAAGCCAGATGTAGCAACTATTTGTACGGGTATGGCTGCATCTATGGGTGCCGTACTGCTATGTGCAGGTGCAAAAGGGAAACGTAGTGGTTTAACACACTCTCGCGTGATGATTCACCAGCCTTTAGGAGGTGCTCAGGGACAAGCAAGTGATATAGAGATCACAGCACGTGAGATCCTTACTTTAAAAGAAGAGCTGTACAAAATTATAGCAAAACATTCTGGGCAGACTTACGATAAAGTTTATGAAGATAGTGATCGTGACTACTGGATGAAAGCTGACAAAGCTTTAGAATATGGAATGATTGACGAAATTCTTGCAAGAGAATAGTCTAGACAGCTTTAAAGTTGTTGAATAAAGAGATTTTGAATGCGGAAGTATTCAAAATGAAAATAGAATGAATTATGGCGAAAGAAGAATTAGAATGTTCCTTTTGCGGCAGGAAAAAGCCGGAAACTAGTTTGCTTATTGCAGGGCTGGATGCACATATTTGTGATCGTTGTATTGAGCAGGCTCATGGTATTGTGCTTGAAGAAGCAAAAGACATCAATAAAAATGGTTTAGACAGTGACCTTACTCTGAAGAAACCTAAAGAAATAAAAGATTTCTTAGACGAGTATATCATTGGGCAAGATTTTACCAAGAAGGTAATGGCTGTAGCGGTTTATAATCACTACAAGCGTTTGCTTCAGCCGGAATCTGATGATGATATTGAGATTCAGAAAAGTAATATCGTTATGGTAGGGCAGACTGGTACGGGTAAAACTTTAATGGCAAAGACTATTGCGCGTATGCTTAATGTTCCGCTAGCAATTGTAGATGCTACTGTTCTTACCGAAGCCGGTTATGTGGGTGAAGATGTAGAGAGTATTCTTACACGTTTATTACAAGCAGCAGATTACAATCTGGAGAAAGCTGAGCGTGGAATTGTGTTTATTGATGAGATCGATAAAATTGCTCGTAAAGGGGATAATCCTTCAATCACTCGTGATGTGAGCGGAGAAGGTGTTCAGCAGGCTTTATTAAAGCTTCTTGAGGGGACTACTGTAAACGTTCCGCCAAAGGGTGGGCGTAAGCATCCCGATCAAAAGTTTATAGAGGTCAATACTGAGCATATTTTGTTTATCGCCGGTGGAGCTTTTGACGGTATAGAGCGCGTGATCAGCAAGCGATTAAATATGCAGGCTGTAGGTTTTAGCGCTAGTATGAGCGATGAGCATATAGAGCGTGATAATTTGCTTAAATATATCATTCCAAAAGACTTAAAAGATTTTGGCTTGATTCCTGAAATCATAGGTCGCTTACCGGTTCTTACACATATGGATCCTCTTGATAAAGAGACGTTACGAGCTATCTTAACGCAGCCTAAAAATGCGATTATAAAACAATATGAGAAGTTGTTTGAGATGGATGATATCGAATTTGAGATCACTTCACCCGCTCTGGATTATATTGTAGAAAAAGCGATAGAATATAAATTAGGAGCTCGTGGATTGCGCTCGCTATGTGAAGCAATTTTTACAGATGCGATGTTTGATCTACCGAGTTCAGATTTAAGTTCATTCAAAGTAGATAAAGAATATGCACAGTTTAAGTTGGAAAAATCAACTATTAAAAAGCTAAAAGCAGTTTCTTAATATCAATTCGTTAGATAAAAAATAAAATCGTCTTGCCGCTTGGTAAGGCGATTTTTTGTTACAGGTTGTTATATTATTGCAGAGAAAAGCTGTAGACATTCAATCTTTTGCTCAAAGAATTTGTAGTACTACTAAAAATATCCTGTTTTTTTATTTTGATAAGAAAGAGCTACTTCGTCGTGTTTTGAATTTAAACCTTCACCTAAATTTAAAAGATTGCTATAATATTCAACTAGCGAAAAAACCTGAAACAAATCAAAACCGCCGTAACCACCTTTGATGTTTGAGATAAAAACAATTTGCTCTTGTCGCTGTTAGTGTAGGAAGATTGTCATCTGAAGCCGTGTTTATTTCAGGGCTAAGATTAACGATGTTACTCAGGTTGTAATTTTTTAAGAGGGGTGCTTTGGGCTGGCAACAACCCTGTATTTAGAGTTGTTGCCAGAATCAAAGCTATTAACTTCGAGTGAAAGTATTATGAGTTGTGATTTGTTATTGTCAATTTAGGGTAGGAGGAGTATTTAGGCTAATTTTTTAGCTAAAGCGAGTTTAAAATTCGTTGAAAAGAAAACCTTAAATTTAACTTTCTGTATAACAGTTATTTAAAGTAAGCAGTTCTTCAACAAGTTCTCTACTGTTGCTAAGGCGAGGTACTTTATGTTGTCCGCCCAGCTTGTTTTTTGATTTTAACCAGTCGTAAAATAGATTGGTACGTGCATAGTGAATCGTTGGTGGATTTAGAGTCATATTATTTTTTCGCTTAGCTTCATAATCACTGTTGATCTCTTGAAGTGCTTTGTCAAACAGTCTGTCAAATTCTTCTTTATCTGCAGGAAGCTCTTTAAATTCTATAAACCACTCATGTGCCCCTTTTTCTTTACCATGCATAAAAATAGGGGCTGCGGTATAGTCTACAATCTCAGAATTTGTAAGTGCAGTAGCTTTTTTAAGTGCTTGTTCTGCATTCTCTATAATCAACTCTTCACCAAAGGCATTGATGTGATGCTTCGTTCTGCCACTTACACGAATACGATATGGATTTGTAGATGTAAACCGAACAGTGTCGCCTACCCGATAACGCCACAAACCAGAATTTGTAGTGATAACAATCGCATAGTTTTTCCCTTTTTCAACTTCACAAAGCGGAATGATTTTTTGATCGGGTTGTCCGTAAGAATTCATCGGGATGAACTCGTAAAAAATACCATAATCCAGCATCAATAAAAGGTCACTCGATCCGTTTTTGTCTTGAATCGCAAAGAAGCCTTCTGAGGCATTATAGATCTCGTAATACTTAAAGTTGTGTCTGGGTAAAATTTTTCGATATTGATCGCGATACGGTTCAAAGCTCACACCGCCATGAAAGTATACTTCCAGATTGGGCCAGATTTCAAATAAATGATCTTTACCGGTGGTCTCAAGCGTGTTGTTTAATAAAACCAACATCCAGGAGGGAACGCCGGCAAGACTCGTAACTTTTTCTTGTATGGTTTCTTGAACAATCGCTTGCATTTTGACTTCCCAGTCACTCATTAAAGAGACTTCATTACCCGGAGTACTGCTAAATTCTGCCCAAAAAGGCATATTGTCTATCAGGATCGCAGATAGATCTCCATAAGAAGTACCGTTGCTTTCATATAAGCGTTTGCTGCCGCCCAGGCGTAAACTTTTGCCTGTGAATAATTGAGAATCAGGATTGTTGTTCAAATAGGTGCAGAGTAAATCTTTACTGGCTGCATAATGACAGTCTTCTAAAGATTCCGGACTAACCGGAATGTATTTACTCTTTGCATTTGTAGTACCGCTACTTTGTGCAAAGAGTTTTACGGGTGAAGGCCAGAAGATGTTGTTCTCACCGCGTCTTGCGCGTTCTATAAGATCGTGAGAAGCTTCATAATTGGTAATCGGTACTTGCTCTGCAAAATCTTTATAACTGCGAATGTCTTTAAAGCCATATTTTTTACCGATCTCGGTATTTTTAGCTTTTTGAACCAATTTTAGAAGCAGTTCATTTTGAACATCGTGAGGATATTTTAGAAACAATTCCATCTGATGAATTCTCTTTTTAAGAAACCAGCTGGCAATAGAATTGACTAAAGGTATCGGCATTTTGTTAGTATATTTGAGTGCTAATTTAGGTGGATTATTTCAAAATCAATCTATTTTTCTCAGGCAGTTTGATCTCAATGATTTTGCGTTTTTGAGAAAAACCTAAGACTAAAAAATTTCATTTTCAACAAAAAATCAGGTCTAAAAATACCGTTTTTTTAACTGAAACAATTCAATAGCTTTCAATTTTATGCAATACCAAGGCGTACTTACAAAAATGCAAACCGAACTTGATAACCCTATTCAATATTATCTGGTTTTTGAGAACGATTTTATTCACGTAAATCAGTTACTCGATAAAGAAATACGTATTGAATTTTTAAAATATCAGTGTCTGGCTTGCGGAAAAAATAAGAAGATTTACCGTCAGGGTTTTTGTTATGACGATTTTTATAAAGTGCCGCAGGCAGCAGATTGGATTATGCGTCCGGAACTTAGTAAAGCACATCTAGATGAAGAAGATCGCGATCTGGAATATGAGAAAAGGGTACAGTTGCAACCGCATATTGTATACCTCGCTAATTCGAGTAATGTAAAAGTAGGAGTGACGCGTAAAACGCAAGTGCCTACCCGATGGATAGATCAGGGGGCCCATGAGGCGATAGAAATTGTTGAAGTGCCTAACCGCTACCTTGCAGGTATTACTGAAGTCGCGCTTAAAGAGCATATAGCCGATAAAACGAATTGGCGTAAAATGTTAAAAAATGAGATTGAAGATGAAGATCTGGTTGCGCAACGCGATGCGCTCAAGCAATACATCCCAGAAGAAGCACTAGAGTATTATATAGCGAGTAATTCTGAAACCAATATTGAATTTCCGGTATTGCAGTATCCTACAAAATTAAAAAGCCTTAACCTGGAAAAAACACCAGAATACCAAGGAATGCTTAAAGGTATAAAAGGTCAATATTTGCTATTTGAGGATGGTACGGTTTTTAACGTACGCAATTCTGAAGGCTATGTAGTAAGTATTACTGTAGGTGCTTAGATTTCCCGTAATTTTCTTAAATTGAAAGAGTTGTAGTTAATAAAACTGACACCTCAAATAAAGTATTTTAAAATTTTTTATAACTAACTTGTTAGTTTAACTAATAAATCAGTTATATTTGAATGAATCAAAACAATTACTAATCCCTAACTAGTTTAAAATTATGAAACAATTAACCAAAGCAGAAGAAGAGGTAATGCAGATTCTATGGGATCTGGGAGAAGCTAATGTAGCAGCTGTTCTTGACGAAATGCCAGAGCCTAAGCCGGCCTACAATACGGTATCTACGATCGTGCGAATTTTAGAGACTAAATCTTTTGTAGGATTTAGAAAAGAGGGTAGAGGGCATATCTACTTTCCGTTGGTTAAAAAATCAGATTACAGCAGTGCTTCGATGTCTAAGATGGTCAATGATTATTTTAATGGAAGTTTTAAGAGTATGGTTTCTTTTTTCGTCAAGAAAAAAGAAATGAGTGCCAGCGAACTGGAGTCTATTTTAAAAGAAATTAATAAAAAAGAGTAGTATGGTGCGGTATCTACTTGAAGTTTTTGTGATTCAGGCGTTGTTTCTGAGTGTCTACCAGTTCTGGTTGCGTAAAGAAACCTTTTTCAATGTCAACAGGCTCTACTTAATAGGCAGTGTACTATTAGCTTTCGCATTACCGTTTATGCAGTTTGAATTCTTTCAAAATCAAATTCCGCTTCGCGAAAATATTCAAGTATTACCAGAAGTCATTATTGGTGTCCAACCTGTTAATGCTGCGGAAATTCTAGCCCCTCAAAAAACAAACTGGCCATTTATAGCACTTTTAATTTATTGTAGTGGTTTACTGTTTGCTCTTTTATTATTCATTCGTAAATACCTAAAAATCAGTTGCTATTATAAATATAGAAAGGTCTCTGGTCAAAAGGTTATTACAGTGCCTGATAGTGATATTGCTTTTACCTTTTTGAATACCATTTTTATAGGTGATAATATTAATGACGAAGCTAAAAAGCATATTCTGGCACACGAAGAAGTGCATTTAAAAGAGAAACATGGTTTTGATCTGTTGGTTTTTGAAATACTTCGATTGGTGTTTTGGTTTAATCCGCTGGTCTACATCTATCAGACTAAAATTGCCGAACTCCATGAGTTCATCGCTGATGCTCACGCCACTCAAACGACCGAAAAGAAAGTGTATTACAATCAATTGCTCAATAGTGCTTTTGGTACGCAACACATTTCATTCATCAATACCTTTTTTAATCATTCATTAATCAAAAAACGAATTCTTATGTTACAGAAACAATCAAAAAGTAAAGCCAAATGGAAGTACCTCTTACTGCTTCCACTTGTTGCTGGTGTTCTCACCTATGTAGGTTGTACCAATGATACAAAAACGACGCAAAGCGCCGCTAAAGAAGATTTGGAAATGCAAATCGTAGCCTTAAAAGATGAACTCAAAGCTAAAGCCAATCCTTCTCAGGAAGAATTAAAGGAGCTAAAGAAACTCGAAGACCAGTACCGTGATCAGCTTGACTTAGCACCTACATTAGCCCTTAATGAATTAGTCATGGTAGGGTATCGTGACGTCAGTAACGAAGCTGAGCAAACGCAAAATGCTACTCCAGAATCTAAACAGAAAGAATCAATTAAGTTAAATGAGCCGGCTTATGCAGCTTCAGAAATACCTGTAGCATTTGTAGATGAGGTGCCTGTTTTTACGGGGTGTGAAGGACTAAATAATCAGGAACGTCTGGAATGTATGTCAAGCAAAATGAATCAACTCGTGAATATTAACTTTAATTCTGGTCTTGGTGAAGAGCTTAAATTAGAAGGGGTGAATCGAATTTATGTGCGCTTTGTAATTGATGCACAAGGTAAAGTGACCAAAATTGGTACGCGTGCAGACTACCCTGAATTAGAACAGGAAGCGAAGCGTGTAATTAGTACGCTGCCAAAGATGACTCCGGCTACGCAACTAGGAGAACCTGTAGCGATTCAATATTCACTGCCTATCACCTTTGTGATAAGAGCATAAAGTAGCTTATTTGGATTGAGTTCCGGCAAATTTGAATCTATCTTATAAAAGAACTAAAAAAGAGGAGTTATGCTAAAGTATTTAATTGAAGTTATCGCTTTTCAGGCCTTATTTCTGGCAGTGTACCAGTTTTGGTTGCGTAAAGAGACGTTTTTTAATGTCAATCGCGTCTATCTGATCAGCACTGCATTACTTGCTTTTGCGTTACCTTTTATGGAGTTTGAAATTTTTCAGAACCAACTTCCCATAGCTCAAAACATTTATTTTCTGCCAGAGGTTGTAGTATCTGCAGAAAATCAAAATGTTGCTGTAGACCCTGTTCAGCAAGAGACAGATTGGAGTATTTATTTGTTATTATATGCAGCGGGTGTGTTCTTTAGCACGGGAATGTTATTTAGAAAATATCAGGAAGTTCAACGCTACTTTCGGTTCAGGCAAAAGGCAGACCATCGTATAATCAATATCCCTAACAGTGATGCTGCATTTACCTTTATGGGGACCATATTCCTAGGAAATAATATTTCACCAGAAGCCAAAGAACATATTCTGGCGCATGAAGAAGTGCATTTAAAACAACATCACGGTCTTGACTTGTTTCTTTTTGAAATGTTGAGAGTTGTGTTTTGGTTCAATCCGCTGGTGTATATCTATCAGAATAAAGTAGCCGAGTTGCACGAGTTTATTGCCGATGCTCAGGCTACTAAAAAGACCGAAAAGAAATCCTATTACAATCAGTTGCTCAATACCGCTTTTGGTACACACGAAATCTCATTCATCAATACATTTTTCAATCATTCATTAATCAAAAAACGAATTCTTATGTTACAAACACAATCTAAAAAGAAGGCAAAATGGAAGTATTTAATAGTGGTTCCACTTATAGCCGGAATTCTAACTTATGTAGGCTGTACCGATGAAAATGAAGTCGCTCCGAATAATACAGCACTTACATTAGAAGAACAGTTAGCAGATTTACAAGCTACCATTGATGCTAAAGAAAGTCTCACCGAAGAAGAAAGGAACCAGCTTGGGCGTATTGCTATGGCCGGTATGAAAGGAAGTAAACGGTTTAAAATTGACACTCAAGGAAAAGTTATTGAAGTTACAGAATGGGAAGAATCAAATAATCAGAAGCTTGATGAAACAGTTATTGTAGGATATGGATCACCTGATGATAAGATTATAGAAGTGTCAGAATTTAATATAAATGATCAAGAATTAAATGATATCCCTTTCGCAGTTATTGAGGAGGTTCCTGTTTTTCCGGGATGTGAATCCTATGGTCAGAAGGCTAAAAAAGAGTGTATGTCCAATTTAGTTTCGCAATTCGTCAATAAAAATTTTAATACCAATCTAGGTAAAGAACTAGGACTTACAGGTATCAATCGTATTTATGTGCGCTTTAAGATTGACATTCAAGGTAATATCGTAGATGTTCAATCTCGTGCTTCTCACCCAAAATTGGAGGAAGAAGCCGTTCGCGTGATAAGTTTGTTGCCTAAAATGACTCCTGGTAAGCAACGTGGAGAAGCCGTAAATGTACTGTATTCGCTTCCGATTGTATTTCAAACAAACTAAAATTCGGGAAGATGAGATTAGTTAGTAAAATAGTTGGTTTAAGCTTTATTTGTGCTATCCTTTCTTGCACTTCAGAATCTGAGAAAAAAGATATTGCTCAGCTTTCTTTTGAAGATAAGGTATCCAATCTTGAAGCAACTTTAGCAGCAAAATCAGAATTAACTCAGGAAGAGCAAGCTCATTTGAAGAATTTAAATGATCTGATTACCAATAAAGCTTTTAAGCCTTCCATAAAAGCGAGTGATCCCAATCACTCTTTTAATTTTAATGACTTGGGCCGTGATCGGGTAGAATTTAATTCCATAACAGAACCGCCCTACTATAGTTCGTGCGACAACACAGATATGGAACTAAGACGCGCTTGCACAGAAGAGGCAGTCGCAGCTTATGTAAACACTTATTTTAGTCCGGAAGTATATAAGAATTCTAAGGTAAGCGGTCGTTATGAAATGACAGCCAGCTTTTTAATCGACACCGAAGGAAACATTCAAGATGTAAAAATCAGAAATGATTCTAATAAGGCCTTAAGTGCTGAAGCTAAGCGTGTGTTAGAAAGTTTACCACAAATGAAACCCGGTAAACACAAGGGTAAGCCCATGGCAGCACTGTATACGCAACCTATAATTTATAATGTAAAGCCTTAAAAAGAATACATGCGAAGTTTTTATCTAGTTGTATTTTTAGTACTAGCCAGCCGAGCCGAAGCTCAAAACGTGTCGGCTTTGGCCGTTGGTGATAGTCTATATGCTTTGGGAAACTATAGCAAGGCAATAGCTAACTATGAGCAGATTAAAAATAAAAAGGAATCAGTCTATCTGAAGTTGGCACGTGCACATCAGGCCAAAGGCACACTTGACGATGCTTTGGCTAATTACAAATTAGCCGCAACCAGCACTGATGAAGCAATTGCTATGAACGAGTATGGAAAGTTGCTCATCACTAAACGTAAATTTGCAGCGGCAGACAGCGTCTTTTCAGAATTGATTTCAGTTTACAATACCAACCCGGATTTTTATTATCAGCGTGGGAGGGCAAAGGAATTGATACCGCGAAATATCAAAATAGACGCTACCGATTCTACCACGACTGCAGAAGAAAATCTTTATCCTTACATACAGGATTACAAACAAGCTGTTGCTTTAGACAGTACCCATCAAAAAGCATTAGGAGAGTTAGCCGTGTTTTATCTAAAACGGAAGGATTATAAATTAGTCGAAAAACTAGCCTTCAAAGCTTTAGAGAGCTACCCCACAAATGTTGAAATTATAAGCACACTTGCACAAAGCTATTACCACAAAGGTTGGAATGAAGAAGGAATCGAATGGTTTGAAAAACTCTTAGAACTGGGGCAAGACACCCAATTTATAAGAGAAAAGCTAGGCAATTTGTATTATAAAAAGCGCCGTTATGAAGATGCGATAGAACAGTATTTAGGAGCTTTAAATTTTTCTCCGGAAGATGATTATGTGCATGCGACACTTGCCAAATTATATAATTTTACAAAAGATTTAAAGGCTGCTGAAACCCACGGTTTATTGGCAATTCTATATAAAGATCAGCCGCTTTTTGAAGAATATTACACACTTTCTCGCACGTATGAGATGAAGAAAGATTGGAAAAATGCGATGAAGTATGTAAACCGGTCTCTAGAAGAAAATCCCAGAAATCAAAAAGCGGAATACACTAAAGTCGTTATCGCAGATAATTATTATGAAGACCGCCGTACTGTTTTAAAACTTTATGAAGAATTCATACAAAAATACGAGGACGGAAAATATGCGAAGTACGATCCTACTTTAAGGCTGGCCCGGGAACGCCGCGATAAACTCAATAGGGAGATCTTTATGGCAGATGGCGAGGAAGAAGAATAAATAGCCGAGATACTTTTGATAATTTCTCAGTGTTGAATTTTGCAACTTTCGAAAAAGAAAATTGTCTTTAAAAAAAATCACACTTAAATACAGTTCTTTTTTAGATAAAATCAAAACACAACTGAATCCAATGAAGAAATTAAGTTGCTTGGCAGCCCTCATACTTACCTTAAGTGGTTACTGTCAAAAATCTGATCGTCAAATTTTAATGACAACTATAGACGAATTAAACAAAATTGAAACAGTTCATTATCAAACCAAGAATGAGTCTATTGAAAGTGGTGTTACATTTCAAGAATTCGATGCTTCGGTATTTTTTGATTTTAGAAATACAACAACTACTCCAAGATATTATCTTGAACAAGATGAAATGGAATTAATTTTTGATGGTCAGAGGCATATTATGTCGCTATCAGATGAAAAAATAATAGTTACAAATAATAAGCCCAATGTCAACAACCCTTTGCTTTTAAGTTTGTATTCTATTAAGGTATTATTACCTCAAATGCTACAAAATAAAAATGTTACGATTTCTAGAAAAAAGGACACTCTAATAAATAATTCGAAAAATTATGTGTTTGAACTCAGCTTCAAAAATGGTTATCTGGATTTTAATAAATTAACGTTAACGTATTTTCCTGAGGCAAATTTTCAGTCCAATTACTTATTAATGGTAGATAAGTTAAGTTATTTACCCACAAAAATGATTATGCCAAATGGCGATACTGGTAGCATAAGTAGGACATATGATAATTTAGATTTCAATTATGTAGTTGATGAAGACATATGGTCTGGAAATCAGTTTTCGTCTGATTATGAAAAAATCACGTTTGAAGAATATAATAATCGTATGCAAGCAAAAATGACTTTAAACTCAAAAGGAAATAAAAATGAAATCGGCAAAAGAAAAATTACAGATTGGAAAATACCAAATTTAAAAACCGACGAATTAATTGACTTTTCTACATTCGAAGGAAAAGTAGTTTTACTGGAATTTTGGTTTAAGTTCTGTGGGCCTTGTGTTCAAGCTGTACCTCAATTGAATTCAATGAATGAAAAATATAAAAATGAAGACTTTTTAATGTACGGTGTTGAATTTCACGAAAATGATCCGAGAAAAAACTTACTGGAGTATATTTCTAAAATAGGGATGAATTATTCCACACTTTACAAAGGCAAAGAGATCGCAACTAATTTTTCTATAGGTGCAGCACCAACATTTATGATTCTTGATAAGAAAGGAAATGTTGTTTTTCTAGAGTCCGGATTTGACCAGAGCAAAATAGAAAAAATACTAAAAGACTATTTGTAAAAAGAATAATTTTTGGGATGATTGCTTACTTTTAGCATTCCTAATCATGCGCTGTGAAAAACTACTTACTTCTATCGTTTAGCTTTATCTTTTTGCTTTCGTGTAATTCAGAAAAAGGGCTCAACTGTTTTCAGGCAGAAGGCGATCGCATCGAGCGCGTATTTCCGGTAGAAGATTTTACTGCTGTTGTAGTTGAAGAGCGTTTGCAACTCATCGTAAAACAAGGAGCAGAACAAAAAGTGGTTATTGCTACAGGAGAAAATCTTATCAACGATATTGAAGTAAGTGTGACCAATGGGGTACTTACGGTTCTTAATGAGAACGGATGCAACCTGGTGCGTGATTACAACATCAGCACGGTCTACGTGACATCGCCTAATCTAACTGAAATACGCAATGCTTCTGGATATGAGGTTCAAAGTGATGGCGTTCTTGCCTATGATTCCTTAACCCTTACCAGCGAGGATCTTGAAGAAGAAGATGTGTATCATAAAGATGGTGATTTCCGTTTAGAGTTGGATGTAAACGAACTCAATATAACCGCAAACGGACTCACTAATTTCTATATTTCCGGCGCAGCCGAAACGGCTAATATTGAGTTTTTAGAAGGCGATATTCGCTTTGAAGGAGCAGATTTTTTAATTCAAAACGCAAACATCTACCACCGTGGGACCAATAAGGTTATTGTCAACCCTATTCAGTCCTTGCGCGGAAGTGTGTTGAGTACAGGTGATTTGATCTCGATCAACCGCCCGCCTCTTGTTGAGGTTGAAGAGACGTATACAGGGCGATTAATTTTCCAATAGCGCAAAGCGTTTTGGTCATTTCCGCGAAGTCGGAAATCTCATAGGCTCCTCCCATTTTTAAGGGGAGGTGTTTTCGGTTATACCGAAAACGGAGGGGTTATAATTCCGCGAAGGCGAAAATCCCATTCGCTGATTTTTAACCGTATCTTTGCGGCATAAACCTCAAAATTTTCCCATTTGGAAGCATCACATAACAATCCGTTACGCACAGAATCATCAGAAGAAAAACCGCACAAAGCCGGTTTTGTAAACATCATAGGGAATCCTAATGTGGGTAAATCAACCTTGATGAATGCATTGGTAGGGGAGCGTCTCTCGATCATTACTTCTAAAGCACAAACCACACGGCATCGTATTTTGGGCATTGTAAACGGAGACGACTTTCAGGCAATTTTGAGCGATACGCCCGGGATCATTAAACCGGCTTACGAACTGCAAGCTTCGATGATGGACTTTGTAAAGTCGGCTTTTGAAGATGCAGATGTGCTGATTTATATGGTCGAACTGGGCGAAAAAGAATTGAAAGACGAAGCTTTTTTCAATAAGATCAGAAATACAGATATTCCGGTTTTGTTGCTGATCAATAAAATAGATAAGGGTAATGAAGAGTTGCTGGAAGCCGCCCGTACACACTGGAAAGAGCAGGTGCCTAATGCAGAGATTTTTGCGATTTCAGCTTTAGAAAATTTTGGCGTAGCCGAAGTATTCAACCGTATTCTCGAAGCCTTACCGGTTTCTCCGCCGTTCTATCCTAAAGATGCACTAACCGACAAACCCGAACGCTTTTTTGTAAACGAGATCATTCGCGAAAAGATCCTGATGCATTACAAAAAAGAGATTCCCTACTCGGTAGAAATAGATACTGAAGAGTTTTTTGAAGAAGATAACATCATTAGAATGCGCAGTGTCATTATGGTAGAGCGAGAGAGTCAAAAAGGAATCATCATCGGTCATAAAGGTGCTGCTCTAAAACGTGTGGGTATAGAGGCTCGTAAAGACCTTGAAGTGTTTTTTGGCAAAAAAGTACATATGGAACTCTACGTTAAAGTCAATAAAAACTGGAGAAGCAGCGAACGTGAATTGCGTCGCTTTGGGTATAATGGGAAATAGAGAGGCAGCGCCTCAGGCAATTATATATAATCCTATATTAATTTAGGATAGAACTAATAAAAGCTTCGCACTGCGAGGCTTTTTTAATTGTCAAAAAAAGTTAGAAAAAAATGTGCTTTATCTAAATAACAGGATTCTGTCTTTAAATGATTTTGAGATTTAGTAGTATTGTGACTAATTTATAATTTACCCAATCAATTTTTATGAAGAAATTTTTTTGCTACTTGTTTTTAGGGCTATCTTTTACAAGTTTTGCTCAATCTGAATCTAGTCTGTCTGTTGTTGAAACAACTCCGTTTAGAGATAAGAGTCATAGTGATAAGGTTATAGCTATTAAAACTACTAAGGAAGATATAACAGGGCTTGTTCGTCAGGGTAAAAGAGATCTTTCTTTTGATATATATGATGCGCAACATCAAAATGTTTTTTCAGAAGTTGTCAAAATTCATAAAAAGGAAAAATACATTGGTGACGTATTTTATGAGAATGAATTAAAAATAATCACTGTTCTAAAAGTTAATCGAAATGATCGGGAAGTCTATTGTCATAACTTCAATTTAAAAACAAAAACGCTAGATAAACAGTTGTTGTTTAAGAGCAGTGTAGATAGAAAGCAAGAGCTATTCTATGTTAGTAATAAGAGGCAAACTAGTGTGGCAATCTCACCTAACGGTAAATACATAGCTATTGCTACAGACGATTATAACAAAAACACAAACTCCTACACCATACGTCAGTTTGATACTGAAACTTTAGCGTTGAATTTTAAAAGATCATATCAAAATGATAACGATCGTTATTTTGAGCCAAATGATATTTTTGTAGATAATGAAGCAGCGGTTTATGTTGTGGGTAAATTTTTTAAAGAAGGGCGTGCTCAAAAAAGAAAAAAAGAGGCAAATTATGAGTTTATCCTGAATAAAATAACCTCTCAAGAAAGTCAAAAGTTAGTTATAGCTCTAGAGGATGAATTTGTGCAGTCGCTAAATATTTCTAATAAAGAGGATCAATTGTTTTTAATTGGTTTTTATTCAGAACGTAGAGCACGACGTATAAAAGGTAGCTGTAATTTTACAATAAATAAATCTAGTTTTGATTTAGTTTCTAAAAGTAAAGATCCGCTACCAGTAGTTGTATATGAGGATTTATTTGGGGACGATAAGGGAAAAGATAAAAGTGAGAAAGAGCTTTCTAATTTTACTATAGATCACTTCTTAAACGATGCTAACGGAAATATATATATTCTAGCCGAGGAATTTTATATAAGTTCAAACTACGTATCGACTGGTATGGCAGGAGGTATGATGGTAACTACACCGCATTATGATAATATTATTATTCTTAAATACGACAGTGATGGTAAGTTGCTATGGGGAAGAAGTATTTTTAAACGTTCCACAATTCCATCATATAATGCTTTTGTGAAAGATGATAAGCTCCATGTATTATTGAATTCTGGCAAAAATCTTTCAGAAAAAGATGACGGGCGTACCAAAGCCTCAAAGGGTTGGTTTGAATCATCATCTTTATATGATTTTGAATATGATACTGAAGGAAATGTATCTTATAATAAAATTCAGGATAACAAGGGGTCAACTAAATATTACCCACATAACGGAACTTATGAAAATAATACCTTTTTGATGATGGGTGGTGCCCTTAATCAACGTCAGTTTATGATCTTGAAATAAGTAACTATTTATAATTAATAAAGCCCCGCAATGCGGGGCTTTATTAATTTTCGCCTCCGGCTGCTAGGCGGAGCCGGTTAGCAACAGCCACCGCCATCGTAGTGAAACGTGCTCTCACTGATAAAAATATCATCACGACCTAAAGCAGCTAGCGCCCCTGCAGTTTTATCACAAACCGCAAGCGGTTGGTTTTTGACCAGAACGTGCCCTTTATTATCATCAAAATGATTTTCAGAACCGTAATAAATCGCGGCTTTACCGGTGAAAATACATGGCCCATCTTCCGGCATCGGGTCTTTTATGGCAGCTACCTCAATAGATTCAATATAGATGAGTTCATCTGTTGGGTAGTGTTTGGGATCGAGAATACGGTAGGGTTTGCGGGCACGTATTTCAATCGTTCCAAAACCAGCATCGGTTAATGCTTTTACATATTCTTTTATGGGTAAGCTTCCGCTGAGACACAGCGCACGCAAGCGCTCATCGTTACGCAAAGTTTCGTTCATTTCCTGCTCACATGTAGGGTCACTCATAACCAACCTTCCGTGAGGTTTTAAAACACGGTACATTTCATCAATAGCTTTCTTGAGTTCTTCGGTCTTAAAAATATTGAACAGGCAATTTTGTGCAGCCACATCAATACTGTTATCCTCAACAGGAAGACTCAAAGCATCTCCTTTTTTGAGGTCTACAAACTCACTCTTAAACCAGGGGTTTACCGCTTCGGCTTCAATAAAATTTTTACGCGAAGCTTCCAGCATTTCGTCAACGACATCCACACCGATGACACCGTTTTTTTGACGGGAGAAATAGGCGAACTGTAAAAGTTCCATTCCTCCGCCGGCACCTACATATAAAATACGCGGATTGTTAGTAAGATCCCGGGCATTAACAGTGCTTCCACAACCGTAATTCATCTCCTGCATAATTTTTGGGATTTTTAAACCCGGTAATTCCCAGATCGGGTTGGTGGTGCAGCATAAACCCACATCTGGAGTTAAAGCGGCATCGCGATACACATTTTTGGTAGTCTCTAAATAGCTCATAAATACATGTTTTATGGAAACGGCCGAAACCATCCCGGGTTAAAAATTTTTATAATTGAATACCGAAGCCCTGCAGTCCGCTCTCGTAAGGCGGCAAAATCTCGGTATTATCCCATATTCCTGTGATTAGCGTACGGGCATATTCTTGTGGTAAAAAGTCGATTTGCATCCTGGCATTTGCCAGTTTGTAATTGTACTCCATCTGATGATGTTTAAAATGGAAGGTTTCCATCGAGTCATCAAGAACCGCGTACCAAACTTGAGGCGAACCGTCATTTGCCGGCATCCCGATCACGCCGGGATTGAGCCATATTTTTTCTTCCTTTTCCTGATGAAAGGGCAATCCGCAATGGCCGGCAATAACTACATCAGCATTTGTTGCATCAAAGTTGGTTTGTTTGATGTGCCACTCGGTTGACTTA
Organism: Leeuwenhoekiella polynyae; assembly: GCF_004104075.1. Taxonomy (GTDB): domain Bacteria; phylum Bacteroidota; class Bacteroidia; order Flavobacteriales; family Flavobacteriaceae; genus Leeuwenhoekiella; species Leeuwenhoekiella polynyae. The sequence goes on from NZ_QOVK01000016.1 coordinate 83,739, forward strand.
TATATAAATTCGGAAACGTTGAAATAGTCACCGTGAACTACTGTAATGTCTTTTCCCGCAAAGCGGAAGTCAATATGATTGGGTAACGTGGCTATAAAATCAAGTGAACTTTTGCTCAGTTTGCTCTGTGCATACGGAAACCACAGCTGCGAAAAGCCATCGCATCGCGATCCTTTTCTAAAGTCACAGCCACAATCTTCAGCCCCGTCCCGTAACTGGATTTCCACATTCCCCAAAATGCTTTTTGCACCCCAGATCTTAAAGAGCTGAACCGCTTCTTCAGGCTGCGCACAATAGCCTACAATATCACCCGTACAGATGCAATTTTCGGGCGGAATGCGTTGTTCTTCGGCTATACGCTTGAGTTGTTCTAATGCCTGAAGATTGCTATACACGCCACCAAACAACAACACTTTTCCGCTTAGCGAACCCAGATTTACGCGATTTTCGCCATTTGAATGCTTTGAAGCCTGGCTTGTCTCAAGGTTATTTACCACAGTTTTATCCATGCCGGAATCATATATAAAATTAAACACGAAAATATGCCCCAAATATTCACCCAAAGCAGGTCTGCATACGGGCCGCTGGTTAAAATCCAGGAACTTGGGATGAGGTCAAAAATCAATAAAAAACCAAAAGCGATTCCGCAGAAAATGCTCAGGTAAAAACTGATTTTAGGTGCCGGTAATTTCCAGAAAAAGAAAATAGGCGTAAGGCCGATAACCATTGTTCCGGAGATGGTGGTTGCTGATAAAATTTCAGCATCCAGAAAAATAGGTACGGTTCCTAAGACGACCAGAACACACATTGCAATTCTACCAACTGAAATGCTTTCGCCCAGTTTTAAATCAATAGCAGCCAACTTAGAAAACGATGAAAACGTAGAATCTAAAGTTGATGCCGCTGAAGTGATCATAATAAAATTAATGATGAGTAAAATCACGGTTCCAAAGGCTTTACCCACTTCTACAGCCGCCTGTCCTTGCATTCCCATAGTTTTAGCATAAACGCCAATCACACTAAATAAAATGATACAAGCCCCACCGAGAACAGTGGCTAGAAGAAAGCTGCTTAAGGTGACTTTTGGGGAACTTAAAAATGCCCGATCTGTCAAAACCGGGTCATGAAAAGGATAGCTAAAGGATTGCAAAAGTGCTGCAAAAAGCAGGTTTAAGCCCATATCAAAACTCCAAATCCCACTGTTTACCGTTTGCTCAACTGTGAAATTTGTAGTCGAATAAATACTCGCTAAAACCACAAATAGCAAAATCCCGAATAACCCCATCTGAATTACATCGGTAAAGATCGAACTGCCGAGTCCGCCTTTTAAAGAGTAGGCCAGGGTAAGTAACGTAAACACGATTATGGAAGCATAATAGGGGGTGCTGCCCAGATCCCCAAAATAACTACCGATTACCATTGTGTTACTCCAAACCTCGTTAAAGAGTCGTATTGCGATTAAAACGGAGAAGATGCGCATCGCGTTTTTACCAAATCGTGAGGTAAAAAACTCATGTAAACTTTCATAACCACCCCGCGTGCGAATGTTATAAATCAAGATCCCGGCGATTGCAAAAGACAGGTAATAGCCTGCATAAGCAACCCCACCTACGATACCAAATTCTAATCCTAAATTTGCAGCATTGGTGATGCTTTTTGCAAAAATCCAGGAGATAATGAGACTACCCGTAAGCATAAACACATTGGGTGCTTTTTTACGGTGTGTAGCTTTGAAGAAGTCACTTTTAGTTTTGGCCAATGGCGAAATAACAAACAGTATCAAACTTGATACGCTTATTAAACCCCATTGCCAGATTGCTATATTCAATGTTAGTTGTTTATAAATTCAAAAATTAATTATCCCACCATACCGGTGCATTCAGACTGTTATCATTTGTCGCTGCTGCCGCAGCTTGATAGTTGTCTGCATTCAGCGCTTGTTCTTCTGCAGGATAAGGCATACGTAAAGGGATAAGGCCATCATTTAAACTCGCAGCAACCGGTTTAAATTCCGGGAATCCCGTGCGACGCCATTCTACCCAACCTTCATAGCCGTTGATGATATTGGCAATCCATTTTTGGGTAATGATTTGTTGCAGTGGCGTGGTGCCTGCTGCGTTATATGCTGCAGTACCGGTCAAATAATCAGCCGGTAATTCGGTGAGCCAATACTCAAAAGCCAGTTGAACACCTGTATTGTATAAGGTTTCTGCGTCTGCTGAGATATATCCTTTTGCTGCTGCTTCTGCAAGAATAAATTGTGTTTCCCAGGCCGTCATAAAATTAGCGTCTAGTTGAGATGTGTTTTCTCTAAAAAGCGTTCCCGCAAGGGAATAGTTTGCGGGTTCAATAGAAGTTTGCGAGGCGTTTATCCCGTTGATCAATCCGTTAAATGCTCCTGAAGTAGAGTTTGCAAATGGCCTGAAGAAAACAGCGATACGCGGGTCATCAAGATCGGTTAAGATTTCTTCCATGGTTTCAGAAAGTACAAAGTTGTTGAAATCTCCTGCCCGCAATTGCGCAAAGCGGAAACTATTAGGAGCCGAATTTGTAAAATCAAAAACCGCATTGTCTGAATTGTTACTGATGTAATTTCCGGCAGCAAAAATGGAAGCGATTTCACCTGCCACATCTTCCCGACTTGAAATGCGCATCAAAGCTTTCAGCTTTAACGAATTTGCAAACTGAACCCAATTGGCTAAGTCTCCGTTAAAAAGCAAATCTCCTTCTAAAGCTACGGCACCGTCGTATGCGTTGAGTGCAGCAATACCTTGATCCAGATTATCCAGAATTCCGCCTTCGGCGAGATAGATATCTTCTTGCGCGTCATAAGCTGCGGTAACTGTTCCGTTAATACCATCAAAAGCTTCAAAATAGGGGACATCGCCAAAAAGATCCGTCAGGCCTTGTGCCATGTAGGCTTTTAAAATCAATGCGGGGCCTTCATAAACTTTAAAGGTCTCGCTGCTTTGAGCCTGTTGCAGCAGCAGTTCATTATTCCGAAGATTGGTGTAAAAAATGGGCCAGGGATTTCCGCCCAATTGTGGGGATTTTAGCGCGTGACGATCAAATAAATTAAAATCTAATGCGGTGCGGTGCTGGGATAACAAATCGCCGGCGGCAAAACCTTCATAACTCATTTGCTCCCCAAAATCATAGATCACCTGCCGAAGCAACAATCCCGGCTGTACGCTTACCGGCGCATTGGGATTGGTATTTAATTCTTCAAAATCTGCTGTACATCCGGTAAAAATAACCAGCGTTACCATCAGTATTTTATATAGTGTGTTTTTCATCTTTTTAAACGTTTAGATAGTCTTTAAGGCTTTAGAAATTAAAGCCCGCTTTTAAACCAATGCTACGCGTAGTCGCATAACTCATATCTTCAACACCGCTAACAAAACCGGTTCCCTGAACCGCGAGTTGCTCAGGATCAAAATGTGGAATCTCGGAGAACGCAAACAGATTGCGACCCACAAGTGCCAGATCGATGTCCATACCGTTAGATAAGCCTAAAAAGCCATCTTTTAGATTGAAGGTGTAGCCCACAGAAAATTGGCGCAGCTTCAAAAAGGAAGCGTCATAAATATTATTTTCTTCGTGGTTGCGATCGTAAAACTGACGGTAATAGGTTTCTGCTGAAACTGCCGTAGTATTGGGTTCGTATTGCGGATTTGCAGCAGTGCCTATATTTACAACTCCTTGTGGAATTATACCTGCTGCAGGGCGATTAGCGGTTTCTGCAAGCTGGCCGCCAACGGTTCCTAATGCACGGGTACGCGAAACGAGTTCGCCACCTTGTCTCCAGTCGAATAAGAAACTCAAATTCCAGTTTTTATAATTAAAACTGTTGTTCCAACCCAACATAAAATCGGGGGTGTAATTCCCTATTTTCTTTAGATTATTATCTGCGATATAGCTCCCGTCTGCGGTTAAAATAAATTGACCGTCTTCGGTTTTTTGATACCCGGTTCCGTAGATATCCCCAATTTTCCCGCCTTCTTCAACCTGAAACCAAACCGTTTGATTGGCGCTATCATAGATTCGGCTGTAAGCCAGAGTCAGTCTTCCGTCAGACTGCGGTAAGCTTTCTACCCGTGAAGTGCTGGTGCTGAAATTAAAGGTGGTATTCCATTTAAAATTACCAGTCAAAACCGGTGTCATAGCTGCGATTAGCTCAACCCCCTGGGTACGAACTTCACCGCCATTCACCACCTGCTGATTGTAACCTGAAGAAATCGCGATAGGCAAGGAGATGATCTGATCTTTAGTCAACGCATTGTAATAAGTTGCATCGAGGCGAATGCGGTCTTTTAAAAACCGAATATCTGCTCCTACTTCATAAGAAGTGGTTTGCTCCGGTTTTAAATTGGCATTCGGGATAAAATTTTGATTACTGAACGTAGGTTGTCCGTTATACGAAGTCTGAGAAATAAACGCGCCACTGGTTTGATAGGGCTGCGTGTCGTTACCCACCTGCGCCACACTTGCACGAAGTTGCGCATACGAGAACGCTTTCGGTAATTTGGTGACTTCAGAAAGGATAAAACTAGCAGAAGCCGAAGGATAAAAGAATGAAGTACCGTCAACCGAAAATGGGGTTGCCAGAGCACTCGACCAGTCGTTACGTCCGGTTAGATCCAGAAATAGAAACCCGCGGTAGCCTAGTTTTGCAATTCCGTAGAACGAATTGATACGTTTGTTTGATTCAAATTGAAACACATCAATAGGCGATGCGGCATTATTCAGATTGAAAATTCCCGGTTGCGCAAGATTGACGGTTTGCGATTGTTTTGTTGATGCTTTTTGATCCAGACGGTTTCCACCTAAAGAAACATCTAAAGAAATAGCACCAAAGATGTTTTTGTAATTGACTAGGAAATCGGTGTTGATCTCTCGATAAAACACATCGTGCTCGGCGTAGCCTCCATTTTTAAAACGGTTAGAACTGAAAGCCCGGCGTAACTTTCGGGTCTCGCTGGAATAATCCATCCCGGAGCGAAGTGATATGCTCAGGTTGTCTGTAATTTCTTGTTTGATCGACATATTCCCGAAAACACGATCCCGGTTAAACGAGTTGCGGTTTTCGTACATCGTAAAAAACGGATTGTCGAAATACGTGTAATTAAAAGAATAGTGCTGTACACCTTCAAGACCCGGTTGCCAGTATTGACGCAAACTGTTTATGTCTAGCGAGCGCGGTCCCCATGCCACTAGTGCATAATTCACATTTTCACTACCGTACCCATTAGAAGGGCGGTTGTCGCTCCCCGAATTTACATAGCTTATTGAGGCATTAAATGTTGTTTTGTCGGTTGGCTTAAAGTTCAGTTTTGTAGCTAGAGTCTGCCGATCGAGATTGACACCTGGAATGATAGCTTCGCTACGCAGATCGGTAAATGAAATGCGGTAGTTTCCTTTGTCAAAACTACTGCCGATAGCCACATTGTTTATTGTGGTGACTCCGGTCTCGTAAAAATCCTTCAGATTATTGGGATGTGAATTGAAGGCTGTAGGGGTGATGGTGTTCCCTGAATATAACGAAGTGTCACCACCGCGAACTACAGTTCCATCGGCTAAAGTTACTGGTGAATCAAACTGAGCGATTAAGGTACCTTGATCGAGACGTGGTCCCCAGGAATAGGAGATAAGGTCATTAATCCCTCCGCCTAAACCGTCAACAAATTCAAATTGCCCCGAATTTCCCTGACCGTATTGATTTTGAAATTCCGGGAGTTTAAAAGGTGTATCTATAAACAGGGAAGTATTGATGCTAATGCCCAGCCCTTTACGTTGACTTCCGTTTTTGGTTTCAATAATAATAACCCCATTTGAGGCACGCGTACCGTATAGTGCAGCAGCACTGGGGCCTTTTAAAACACTTACCGAAGCGATATCATCAGGATTCACTTCCATCGCGCCATTACCAAAATCGATCTCTTGAAAACCGGCTGCAGCTTCGTTACTTTCGTTAAAAACAGTGTTGTTATTAATGGGCGTTCCATCAACGATAAACAACGGATTGTTGTTAGAAAATGAAGCTTCTCCACGTATGGTGATTTTTGAAGAAGATCCTACTCCGGTCGCACCCTGAGACACCGTTACACCGGCAAGCTTTCCGGCAAGATTATCCAGAAAGTTGGGAGCTTTTACTGCTGAAACTTCTTCGGCCTCTATGGTTTGTACCACATAGCCCAGCTCTTTGGTTTCGCGTTCGAGACCTAAAGCTGTGATGACGACTTCATCTAAATCTGTAGTCGATTCTTGTAGGCTGATATTAATGGTAGTTTGCCCGTTAATCGCGATAGTCTGGGTACTAAATCCTATTGCCGAAAAGCGCAGTTGAGATCCTGTTTCAGGCACTTCGATTTGATAGTTTCCGTTTTCATCGGTGATTGTTGCAGCATCTGTGCCCACAGCAATAACGTTCACAAACGGAACGGTCGAGTCATCATTTGATGTGGTTACGGTACCGGTAATAGTAGTCTGGCCGTTTGCAAATGCATAAAGCAAGAGCATAAGCCCAAGATAAAGGTGTTTCATTTTTTTGTTTCTGATTAGTAAAAGAAAGCTGCCAGATGTACAGCGAGCAGCACGACAACTAGATTTTGTCTTAAATACTTAAACTAACCGGAGAACCTTTATTGTAATAAGTAAGCGAACAGACCTTCTGAAAAAAGAGGTTTTGATAATAGGAAGTTTGAAAGGCTTTCTGAACGTACTTCTTTAAAAGGTGTTGAATCTGGAATGGAAGACTTTTTTTGACTTGTAAAAGTTGCGAAATGTCTGAAGCGGTGTCCAGATCCTGAAGCGTTTCTAGAACTGCAGCTTCAATCTTTTTTGAATGAACCAGACGAATAATACTGGTCATCAAACCCTGAGTCTGCCACGGTAATTTTAAAAAGGAAACCGGGTTGAAATGCGACTTTTTCAGCCCCATTAAGTAAAAACCACCATCTACTGACGGCCCTAAAACTAACGGGTAGGTTTTCAAATGTTCTTCAGCCGCGATGAAATGCTTTTTAGTAAGATGCGGACTGTCATTACCTACACTGATGATCTGGTCAAACCCCAGATTGTAAATATCCTGTATCGCATGGGTAAACCGCTCGCCAAATGTTGTTCCTCGCTGTTTTTCTTCCGAATATAAAAAATACGGCAGTCCGGTTTGTTTAACCGTCTTTAAAACCTGAGCATTGAGCACTTCAAAAACAGAGACCGCATTGCGAAACCCTTTATCTAATGCTTCTTGCTGCGCCGAACGGGCAAAAATTAATATGGCAGTTTTCGTGTTCAATAAAAATGCGTGCTATTGAGTTAAGCAACTGTTCCCTGGCAGCTGCTTCCTGCGCCCGCAGTACAACCGTAGCAATGTTGTGAGATGATGATGTCACGATCGTTAAGCAAATCTTCGTTGTAATCAGAAATATGCTTCACCTTACTGTTGACTTTTAAATCTAACATTTGGTTGAAATCACAATCATACAACCACCCGTCCCAACTGATCGAAATCGTATTGGTACACATCACATTTGCAACTGCAGCCGGATTGTAGGCTTCTACGAGTTGATACATATAATCCTCATAATTTTCTGAAGCGATTAAGTAATCCAGAAAACGGGCGATAGGTAAATTGGTTATGGCAAACAGGTTGTGAAACTGAATCCCAAAATCTTCCATCAGGGCTTTTTTGAAATCTTTTTCCATTCCGGCCTGGTCAGAAGGTAAATACGCGCCATTGGGATTGTAAACCAGGTCTAAGCGCAAATCGCTATCGGGCATTCCGTAGCCTCTTTCATTCAATTCCTGCAAGGCTTTTATAGAAAGATCAAAAACACCTTCGCCGCGTTGTTTATCGGTTTTTCCTCGTGTCCAGTGCGGCATAGAGCTCACCACGTGAACATTGTGTTTTTTAAAAAAATCAGGTAAATCGTAATATTTTTTATTCGCACGAATAATGGTAAGGTTACTGCGCACGATAAAATCTTTGATGCCAGCTTTGCTGGCTTCTTCTACAAAACGTCTGAAATGCGGATTCATCTCAGGAGCGCCACCGGTTAAATCAAGTGTGTGTGCACCTGTATTTTTAATCACTTGGAGACATTGTTCCATCGTCTCCCAGGTCATGATCTCTTTACGATCTGGACCGGCATCTACGTGACAATGCTCACAAACCTGATTACACATATACCCCACATTGATTTGCAGGATCTCTAGCTTTTTAGGGCGTAAGGGAAACTGATTGGTTTCCTTTATTTTTTTTGCAAATGTGGGTAATTCCCCATCAGCAAAAATACCACCCGATAAAATCTCAAGCTGTTTATTAGCCTGAGCCAGATCATCGTGACGTTTATGAAGGGATTTTTTTGTTTTAGTTACAGACATACAGTATTTTTTTCTTTTTCAGCAGTGACTAAGATAAGGTTTAGTTAATGAAACAGTTAGCTAAGGCTTACATTTCTAACTTATTAACCTTATTCATCATCATGGTACCATGTACCAAAGTCGCGCCGCTTTTAATAGCAGCACCTACGTGAATTGCTTCCATCATTTGCTCTTTTGTAACTCCGCGTTGTAAGGTGTCTTTAGTATAGGCATCGATGCAATAGGGACATTGCTCGGTATGCGCAACAGCGAGTGCTATAAGCGCTTTCTCGCGAGCGGTAAGAGCTCCTTCTTCAAAAACTTTTCCGTAGTAATCAAAGAATTTTGTGCCTAGTTCTTCACTCCATTCGGTGATTTTACCAAATTTTCTAAGGTCTGCGGGATCGTAATAATTATTAGCCATTTTGTTTTTTATTTCGAGTTATTCAATATTCATAACTACATGAGTAGTTACGGAGATTTGTAAAGTATGGTTTTTATAAGACTGAAAATCCTAAAGTTTTTCGATGAGTTGTGTAAAAAGCAGTACCATATTCGGTTCGGCTAGTGCAGCAGCATCCATAATATCCTGAATGTTTACCGGCTCCAGATTCTCAGGGTCACACTCGTCTGTAATTACCGAAACGGCAGCAACAGGCAGATCGAGGTGATTGGCTACAATAACTTCCGGAACGGTACTCATCCCCACTGTGTCAGAACCTATTATCTTTAAGAAGCGATATTCAGCGCGGGTTTCCAACTGAGGTCCTACCACAGATGTATAAACACCTTCGTGTAACGTGATGTTATTTTCTAGAGCGATTTCTTTTAAAATATTCCGCATAGGTACATCATAGGGTTCACTCATATCAGTGAAACGAGAGCCTAATTGCTCAACCCCTTTAAATGCTAAAGGAGAGCCGCCCTGCAAATTGATGTGGTCTTCAATGAGCATAATTTCGCCCTTCTTAAAGTTGAGGTTGATTGCGCCGGCCGCATTACTAATGAGGAGTTTTTTGATGCCCAGTTCGTTCATAACCCGTACCGGGTAACTTACATCACGTAAGGTGTAGCCCTCGTAAATATGAAAACGCCCCTGCATCACAATGACTTTTTTTCCGCCCAGCGTACCGTAAATCAATTTTCCGGTATGGAATTCTACCGTGGCCGTAGGGAAATTAGGAATGTGATTATAACTTACCGAGCTGATGATTTCAACTTTGTCAACAAACTGCCCAAGGCCGGTTCCTAAAATGATACCGATCTCGGGAGCTTCAAAGCCACGCGCTTTTAAGAATTGCGCAGATTCTTCAATAAATTTTTTCATAGGTTGTTTATTTCAAATGTTGTGGTAAAAAAGGGAAAAACGCCTCAATACCTTTTATGTCTTCGTAGTAATCTACATCATTACGGGTTTCTAGCAATTTAACAGATTCTTCTTTCAAATCAGCAAGTGTATCGTTAAGAACGGTTTCTGTCCCCCATTCTTTATGCTGAAAGAGTTCGGGTTTAAGCACATTCATTCCCAGTAAATAGTAGCCGCCATCTTCTGCGGGCCCTATTACAAAATTGTGATCATCCAGTGCAGCAAATGCCTGCTCAATGTCTTTTTGCGACAGGTCATACATGTCACTGCCTATGATTATTGCTTTCTGATAGCCGCTTTTAAAAGCATCTTGAAATGCACGTTGCATACGTAAGCCCAGATCTTCACCGTGTTGTAGTTTTTTAGTAAATTTCTCTTCATCCCAAAAATCTCCAGAGCGTATTTTTTCAGAATAAAAAACCTGCTTGTCTGCACTTAAACCGCTGGTGATCTTAACGGTGTGCTGTAATAGAAATTTGTAAATGTCTAGAGCAGCTTGATCACCCACTCCGCCGGCAAGACGTGTTTTTACTTTGCCTAATTCCGGATTCCGGGTAAAAATTAAAAGAGCTTTATCTGATGTAGGGAAATGGAATTCTGCCTCGAAGTCTTTATCTTCGTTTGTGTCTTTTTTACTGAGTAGACCCATTAGTATTTGTTAATTGATAATGATCAAATTTAATGAACCGCAATCCCCGTTCTTAAATAATCTTCCCAATTTTTTGCAAACGTGTGTATTTTTTGGGTGGATTTACCTTTATTATCGATCACTTCATAGCCTGCATCCTTCCAGGCGAAGATGCCGCCGTAAAGGTTGTGGAGTTGCTTTTTGCTCGTTCTATTTAATTTCTCACCATAGTCTTCACTGCGAATGCCAACTGTACAATAGACTACTACTGGTTTTTTTGCATTCAGGATAGAATCTAAGAGTTCTTCATCAGGTTTTTCTCCCACCCAAACCGCGTTGGGAATATGACTCACATTAAACTCCGCTCTTTTGCGTGTATCTAGAATAATATAGGCTTCGGGTTGCATTTTGAGTTCTTGCACAGAGATATAAGGCACACTGCGCGTGTTGTAAACATCGAGTAATTTGTCTATGGATTTTTTTTGACCGAAGCCACAAATTGGAATCGATAGTATGAAAATTAGTGCGAATCTCATTAAGGGTTTGAGTTGTTATAGGTAGCTGTAAAACCTACGAAGAAAAACCTTTTGTGGTTTGTTTTGTAAATAAATCTCTATAATATCTGTTTTGGGTTATAGTGACAAAAGAGCGTGCAAATTCGGCTAGTATCCCTTCAGTATTTTATATATTTAACTTTATAAAAAACTTTCCATTGATAACAATTCAACCTTTTGATACCACGCAAGACGGGCGCTCCGTTTCTTTAGTAATTTTAAAAAATCCATCTGGGATGGAAGCACATTTTATCACGTATGGTGCTATTTTACAACGTTTAATTGTGCCGGATGCCGGTGATTATACCGATGTGGTTTTGGGCTATAATGATCTCATTACTTACGAAAATGACACGTATTTTATGGGGCAATTGATAGGGAGAAACGCAAATAGAATTGCGCACGCCGAAGTTGTTTTAGATGGAAAAAAAGTAGCGTTAAGTGCCAATGAAGGTACTAACCAATTGCATGGGGGCTTTGAAGGTTTTGGAAAAAAAATCTGGAATGTTGCCGAACTGGATGACGAGGTCGTTTTTAGCTATATGAGTAAGGATGGAGAAGAAGGTTTTCCGGGGAATCTGTTGACTAAAATGTTTGTAAAACTGACCGATGCTAACGAGCTTATTATGCGTTTAGAAGCGACTACAGACCAGGAGACTATAGTTAATTTGACCCGTCACGAGTATTTTAATCTGAATCCACACAGTGGAAAAGGTATTGCTGAACATACCCTGCAAATAAATGGTGGCGGCATATTACCTAAAAACGAAAATAACGTACCAACTGGTAAAGTCTTGCAGGTAGAAGGTACGCCTTTTGATCTTCAGGAATCGAAAGTATTAGCAGGATCGCTATCAAAACTTGACGGAGGTTTTGACCATAATTATGTGCTGGAAAAATACAGTGATGAGGTTCCGGCAGCTATTTTAGCAGCACCTGGCGGTTCTCCTAAGATGGAAGTCCATTGCACACAACCTGGGCTTCAGTTTTACAGTGCAGCTGGTATAGATGCTGTGCCAAATAAATACGGAGAGATACAAGGACCGTCTCCGGCACTGTGTTTAGAGCCTCAATATTTCCCCGATTCTCCTAACCATCCTAACTTCCCGTCAACGGTTTTAAGACCTGATGCCGTTTACCGTCATGAAATACGATATAAATTCTTATAGATGAACACTTCATATATCATAGCTTTTGATCAGGGAACAACCAGTACCCGAGCCATCTTATTTGATGAGAAAGGTGGGATTGTTGCAACATCTCAAAAAGAACTGACACAGCATTATCCGCAATCGGGATGGGTTGAGCACGATCCTATGCAATTGTTTAAAGATCAGCAGGAGACTTTTGAAGATGTGATTGCAAAAGCAAATGTTCCTCTTGAAGCTATAAAAGCTATAGGTATTACCAATCAGCGAGAAACGACAATCGTTTGGGATAAGCATACAGGAGAACCTGTCTACAATGCGATTTGCTGGCTTGATAAACGAACTGAAGATAGTTGTGAGGGACTGCGTGAACGTGGTCTCTCTCGCTATATAGCTAAAAATACAGGACTTGTAATAGACAGTTATTTTTCGGCAACAAAGATTAAATGGATTCTGGATCATGTTGAAGGTGCTCGTGAAAAAGCAGAAGCCGGGGATCTGCTATTCGGAACAGTAGACAGTTGGTTGATTTTTAAATTTACGGGGAAACACCGCACAGACCACACCAATGCAAGCAGAACCATGCTTTATAATATTAAAGAGATGGACTGGGATGATGACTTGCTTGAGGAGTTGGGTATCCCCAAAAATATGCTGCCCCAAGTACAACCTTCCTCATCAGATTTTGGAAGCATTACCTATCAGAATACTTCATTTCCTATTTATGGTGTTGCGGGAGATCAGCAAGCGGCACTTTTTGGTCAGGGTGGTTATAAATCTGGGATGGCAAAGAACACCTACGGTACCGGATGTTTTATGCTGCTCAATACCGGTAAAAAACCTTCTTTCTCAAAAAGCGGACTTATTACCACGCTTTGCTGTACACTTGAAGACAAGAAACCTAAATATGCTTTAGAAGGAAGTGTTTTTGTTGGGGGAGCTTCTATACAATGGTTGCGCGACCAGGTTGGAATTATTGAGAATGCCGAAGAAACTAACGCAATTTGTCAAAGTATTCCGCCGCTTAAGGATTTGTTTTTTGTACCGGCTTTTAACGGCTTAGGTGCTCCTTATTGGGACGGAAACGCAAAAGGAAGTATTCAAGGTTTAACCTTTAGTACTGGCAGAAAAGAACTTGTAAAAGCTACTGTTGAAGCTTTGGCATATCAGGTGAGTGATCTGATCAAAGCGATGGAGCAAGACAGCGGTAAGCAAATCAAAACATTAAAAGTTGACGGTGGCGCTTGTGCCAATGATTATCTGATGCAGTTTCAGGCAGATATGCTTGATGCTAAAGTAGATCGCCCGGAAATGTTAGAGGTAACTGCAATGGGAGCAGCGCTACTTGCAGGTATAAAAGCAGGAATCTGGACGCAAAAAGATATCGCTTCCTTGCGTAAAGTAGAACGCATTTTTGACACAAAAATGGGTGTTCGTGAGCGCAATCACAAACAAGAAGGATGGGATCTGGCAGTGATGCGAACCCGTTCTGGATATGCCGAAAGTTTAGAAAAAGAGAAAACGCCGCTGCGTTTTAGTATTATAGACCGTAAACGCTACATTAAAAAAGCCAAGAAGAAAAAATTTGATTTGGTAATCATAGGGGGTGGTGTCACCGGAGCTGGGATTGCTCTAGATGCTGCGACCCGTGGAATGAGTGTGTGCCTCGTAGAGAAAAATGATTTTGCTTCGGGAACGAGTAATAAAAGTACCAAGTTGGTTCACGGTGGCTTGCGCTATCTTAAACAGATGGAAATCGGTCTGGTAAAAGAATCGGGTACAGAGCGGGCGATTGTTCATAAACTGGCTCCGCATTTGGTAGTTCCGGAAAAGATGTTACTTCCGTTAATTGAAGGTGGGCAATATGGTAAAACGTTGACTTCAATAGGTCTAAAAGTCTATGATTTGCTCGCTAGTGTTGAAGGCGATGATAAACGCCAGATGCTTACTAAAGAAGAAACGCTGGAGCGCGAACCTATTCTGGATGAATCTAAAGTTTTGGGAGGCGGATATTATGCCGAGTATCGCACAGACGATGCACGTCTCACTATAGAATTGATGAAAAAAGCCGCCGGGTTTGGTGCGGTTTGTCTCAATTACTGTGAGATGAGTGATTTTGTCTACAACTATAAAGGCAAGATTACGAGCGTAAATTGTTTAGATCACAACACCGGTCAATCTTTTGAGGTAGAAGGCCGAACTTTTGTCTCGGCTGCCGGGTCCTGGGTAGATAAGCTTCGGGCGAAAGATGAGTCGATGAATAATAAACATCTGCACCTCACAAAAGGGGTGCACTTGGTTTTTCCGAAGGAAAAATTACCCGTACATCAGTCGCTGTATTTTGATGTGCCAGACGGGCGCATGATTTTTGCGATTCCGCGTGGTAGAGTTACTTATGTGGGTACGACAGATACCAATTATTCGGGAAATTTAGATCGTGTCGTAGCTACAAAAGATGATATTAAGTATTTGCTTGATGCGGTAAATGGTACATTTCCCGATATCAATTTAACCGAAGCAGATGTAGAATCAAGTTGGGCAGGTTTGCGACCGCTTATTCACGAAGAAGAAAAAGACCCCTCTGAGCTATCGCGAAAAGATGAAACGTTCATAAGCAAAAGCGGCTTGATCTCAATCGCTGGTGGAAAGTTAACCGGATACCGCAAGATGGCACAGCGGGTTAATGAAACCGTTAGTAAACGTCTTAAAGAAAAATACGACAAGACTTATGACGAGTCCCGTACACAGCATATCGCCCTAACGTCTCATGCGATGCGTAATTCAACCGAAGTAGAGCAGTATCAGGCACAACTGCAAGAGGTTTTAGCATTCTTAAATATTGAGAATGCTGCTTATAAAGCCTGGTATTTAACTTCGACTTATGGTAAGCAAACCGAGATTATAAAGAACAAGATCAATTATTTTAGAAATAGGGACGTAAATGATCGTTTATTGCGTGCTGAGCTTTGGTATAGTGTGCATTATGAGATGACAAATAGTTTAGCTGATTTCTTTGTACGACGAACCGGAAGGCTATATTTTGATATCACTACCATCAATCAGTTTCGGCAAATAGCTGTTGAAGATTTTATCAATTATCTCGATTGGGATGAAGCGCGTGTAAACTTCGAAAATGCAAAATTAGATGAGTTGCTTTACGATGCTACTCACTTTTACGACAACGAGATAGAAGCTTAATTTTTGTTCAAAAAGTACAACATGCTTAACTTTAAAAGTTAATTTTACATTTAAAGCAAATTACCCGATGGATAAAGGATTTTTAATAGATATGGACGGGGTTATTTACAGTGGTAATGACCTAATTCCAGGAGCAGATACATTTATAAAAACATTGCAAGAGCGTGGAATACCGTTTTTGTTTATGACTAATAACAGTCAGCGCAGCCCTATTGATGTTGTAAATAAACTGAAGCCTATGGGCATAAGCATTAAAGAAGAAAATGTTTACACCAGCGCCATGGCTACCGCTTGGTTTTTAGGTTTTACAAAGCCTAACGGAACAGCCTATGTTTTAGGAGAGGGCGGACTTTTAACCAGCTTACACGAGAATGGATACAGTCTGGTGACGCAAGATCCGGATTATGTGGTAGTGGGTGAAGGAAGAAACTTCACGTTAGAAATGGCTAACAACGCTGTGGATATGATCTTAGGCGGAGCCAAACTTATCGCGACTAACTTAGACCCTTCTCCAATGAAAATAGGTTGGTCTAATCTGGGAATCAAGGCGATTGTTAAAATGATTGAAGAAGCTACTGGTCGCAAGGCATTTTCAGTAGGAAAGCCCAGCCCGGTTATGATGCGTGCTGCACGAAAGAAATTAGGACTTACCACAGATCAGACTATCGTTATAGGCGATACGATGGATACTGATATTTTAGGCTCTATACAAATGGGTTATAAAACCATACTTACCTTATCTGGGGTTTCAAAAGCAAAACATATTGATAACTATGCTTTTGGGCCGGATATGATTATAGATTCATTAAAAGATTTTAACATTGACGAGGCTTTAGAAAAGCTTTCCGTTGAAAATAATAAAGCAGAATTTTGAAAGTACTAGTAACAGGAGGCTTAGGCTTTATAGGGTCGCATACCGTTGTAGAATTGCAAAATGCGGGCTATGAGGTGGTTATTATAGATGATTTGTCTAATGCTTCAGAAGCAGTTTTAGACGGGATAGAAGCTATAACCGGAAAAAAGCCGGATTTTGAAAAATTAGATCTTCGTGATAAAAATGCAGTTTCGGCGTTTTTTAAAAAATACGCAGATGTAGTGGGAGCAATTCATTTTGCTGCATCTAAAGCAGTGGGTGAAAGCGTGCATAAACCTTTATTGTATTACGAGAATAACTTGAGCTCTTTAGTTTATTTATTGCAAGAACTCACAGCAAAAGATTTCGCTAACTTTATTTTTAGTTCTTCGTGTACAGTTTATGGTCAAGCTGATGAACTTCCTATAACTGAAAACGCACCGGTAAAACCGGCTGAATCCCCTTATGGAAACACTAAGCAAATTGGGGAGGAAATTATAAGAGATACGACTAAGGTTTACGATAAATTCAAAGCGATTGCTTTGCGTTATTTTAATCCAATAGGTGCGCACCCTAGTGTTGAAATAGGAGAATTACCTCTTGGAGTTCCACAAAATTTAGTACCGTTTATTACGCAGACTGCTGCCGGTTTAAGAGACCAGCTCTCTGTTTTTGGAAATGATTATCCTACCGCTGATGGGACTTGTGTACGCGATTATATTCACGTAGTGGATTTGGCTAAGGCTCATGTTATGGCGCTTACGCGATTGGTAGAAGCTAAAAATAAAACTAATTACGAAGTGTTTAATTTGGGAACGGGTACCGGTAGTTCCGTTCTGGAAGTAAT
The DNA here is from genome assembly GCF_004104075.1 of Leeuwenhoekiella polynyae. Lineage (GTDB taxonomy): Bacteria > Bacteroidota > Bacteroidia > Flavobacteriales > Flavobacteriaceae > Leeuwenhoekiella > Leeuwenhoekiella polynyae. Next base: position 100,697 of record NZ_QOVK01000016.1, read on the forward strand.
TGAAACTTTTGAAGAGGTTTCGGGTCAAAAATTAAATTATAAAATAGTAGATCGACGCGAAGGAGACGTTGTCGCTGCATACGCAGATACCGATAAAGCAAATAACGAATTGGGCTGGAAATCTCAATTATCATTAGCAGATGCATTAAAATCTGCTTGGGATTGGGAGAAGAAAGTTCGCGGAATAGAATAGTTTATTTTCCTGATGAAAAGCAAGAAGAGGCTGTCTAAAAAGGCAGCCTTTTTTTATAGGATTTATTCTGAATATGTTTTAATTTCATGGAATGAAAGCAAAACCTGTTTGGAAGACCGACCATCAGTCTCAGTTGAGCCTGCTT